>JANNEQ010000136.1:0-22060 GCA_031378885.1 Flavobacteriales bacterium | reverse complement strand
AATTAAATCCCTTCACACACAAGAACAGCCCCATCTTTGTTTCCTCCATTTCCTCTGTGGTTAAAATAATCAACGAGGATTATCTTCTAATGGAACAGCCGCCATCTTTGTTTCCTCCATTTCTTCTGTGGTTAAAACAATCAGCCAATGGTTTCATTACCCAATTTATTTTGCTTCACGTTGATACAAAATATAAATAAGGCAAGCAAAATATTTTTGTGGTGAAGCCTCCCATGCGACGCTGAAATCTATCTTGTCCTTGTCTGATTATTGTCATTTCATTCTCTTGTGGTATAATCGTTTTTTGTTCTGCATTACTTTCGCTTCAATGAATACAAAATCATTTACCAAAGAACAAGTTGCTCAGGCATTTCAGGGTATACAGGAATCCATTTGCCTCGGACTCGAAGCAGAAGACGGAAAGTCGAAATTTTCGAGAGAGAATTGGGAGATGAAAACCGGCGGCGGTGGATTGACAAGAGTGATTTCTCACGGTAACATATTCGAAAAGGGTGGTGTTAATTTTTCTGCAGTAGAAGGGCATCTTCCCTCATTTATGAAAGGCAAATGCCATCCGGATGCACAAAACTTTTTTGCCACTGGTGTGTCTATTGTTATTCATCCAAAAAGCCCTATGGTGCCTATTGTACACATGAACATCCGTTATTTCGAAACTGAAAAAGGCGATGCATGGTTTGGAGGTGGAATTGATCTCACACCAATATACGTGGTTGACGAACAGGCAAGATTTTTTCATGAAAAAATGAAAGAAACCTGTGATCTCTTTAACCCTGATTTTTACCCAAAATTCAAAACTTGGGCCGATGATTATTTTTTTATTACGCACAGAAAAGAAACACGTGGTGTGGGAGGTATTTTTTATGATGATATGTCGGGGAACGATAATGTTCCTCTCGATAGGATATTTGAATTTACCCGGGCCGTTGGAAATACTTTTTTGAAAGCCTATATTCCTATTGTGAACAAAAACAAAAGTCTGTCTTATACAGCAGAAAATATTCAATGGCAGCGCATTCGTCGGGGCCGTTATGTTGAATTCAATCTCGTCTACGATAAAGGTACGCGTTTCGGTCTGGAAACAGGCGGAAGGATTGAATCAATATTGATGAGTTTGCCCGAACACGCATCCTGGTTGTACGACCACCATCCAGCAGAAAATTCACCGGAATATTTGTCACAACAGAAATTTGTAAAGGGGCATAATTGGGTTGCGTAGATACGCGATGCATCGCGTATCCAACCAAAATACATCGCATATCCACCCAATCATCGCGTATCCACCCAATACACCGCCTATATATCACCTATCCACCACAAAAAAATGACCGGAATTTCCGGTCATTTTTAAAATACTTATAATTGAGTTTTTTTTAAATTCTGTTGTCCGTTTCGTCAACACCCGGATAGCTGCCTTTATTGAAAATAAATTCTCCATCGCCCAGATCTTGTGTTGTCTTGAAGTTTTTGATCTTGTAGGTGATTGTTGCATTTTCTCTTGTTTTTACTTCTGTCTTCACAACTTCCAATTTGGCTTTGTCGATATACAGAGTAATTGTGTGGTAGCTCTTGTTTTTGGTGTCATTAGGAAAAAGAGCGATCTGATAGCATGCCACACCATCAACAACCACATTGGTATTTTTCATTTCATGTTTGAAGTTCTTTTCCCAAATGGTAAACATTTCTGAAGGGTCAAAACCACCATTTTTAACATCCTCAAGATTGTCTATTGTTACGCTATTATCTTGTTTGCTGTAATTCCATACAGTTTTTCCGTCGCAGAAAATTGAGTAATCCCCAAGTTTTACCTGGTACTTCGAACCTTTGATTTTTACGGAACCAGTGTTCGTCTGATTAACTCCCGTTTTGGGATTGTTGAGTGTGGAAGTAAAATCCGCAGTGATGGATTTGTAGGTCTTGGCTTTCGCAGAAAGCTTGTCCAGAACTTCTTTGGAGGTTTGTGCTGTCGTATTGAAAACGAAACCAATGGTGGCTAGCGCAAACAAAAGGGTAAATTTTTTCATCTTGTTTTTTGAAACTAATGTGAATCTCTTGAACCGAGGCTTTTCAAGAACTGTTCCAAAGCTATATCATCGGGTACAATTACTTTTCGGGCTTTACTTCCTTCAAAGGGTCCGATTATTCCGGCAGCCTCCAACTGGTCTACCAAACGTCCGGCTCTATTGTATCCTAATTTCAATTTTCTCTGTAGCAATGAAGCGCTTCCTTGCTGGGTCATTACCACAATTCGCGCTGCTTCTTCGAATAAGTCATCTCTGTCCGAGTCGGCAAAATTACCTATTTCCAAACTATTTTCATCAACAACTTCTGGAAGAAGAAGAGCGCTTGGATAAGCCTGCTGAGCACCAATGTAATCAGTGATTTCTTCTACCTCAGGCGTATCCACAAATCCGCATTGCAATCGGATAAGGTCGTTTCCACTGGAGAAGAGCATGTCACCCCGGCCAATAAGTTGCTCTGCTCCGCCGGAATCGAGAATCGTTCTGGAGTCGATCTTGGAACTCACACGGAAAGCTATGCGGGCCGGGAAGTTGGCCTTAATTGTTCCGGTAATAATATTGACTGAAGGTCGCTGTGTGGCAATAATGAGGTGAATTCCGATGGCTCTGGCAAGCTGAGCAAGACGAGCGATAGGAGTTTCCACTTCACGGCCTGCCGTCATAATCAGATCGGCAAATTCATCCACCACCAACACTATATAAGGTAGGAAGTGGTGCCCGTTTTCAGGATTTAATCTGCGGGCTACGAATTTCCCGTTGTATTCCTTGATATTTCTGCAGCCGGCAATCTTGAGAAGTTCGTACCTGTTGTCCATCTCGATACAAAGCGAAGTAAGGGTTTTCACCACTTTCTGTACATCAGTAATGATGGCATCTTCTTCACCGGGCAGCATGGCCAGAAAGTGTCGCTCAATTTTATTGAACAAGGTCAGTTCCACTTTTTTGGGATCGACCAGTACAAATTTAATTTCCGCGGGATGCTTTTTATAGAGCAATGAGACAAGAATCGCATTCAGACCCACAGATTTACCTTGACCAGTGCTACCCGCCATGAGTAAGTGCGGCATTTTAGCAAGATCAACCACAAAGTTTTCGTTGAAAATAGTTTTGCCCAGTACGATGGGCAATTCCATATCAGCATTCTGGAATTTTTCCGACGCGATGAGAGACCTCATACTCACTACATCGGGTCTGGAGTTGGGAACTTCGATTCCTATGGTGCCCTTTCCAGGGATCGGCGCAATAATTCTAATTCCAAGTGCAGACAAGCTCAATGCAATATCGTCTTCCAGGTTTTTGATTTTGGAGATGCGTACACCAGGCGCGGGAATAATTTCATACAAGGTTACTGTTGGGCCGATGGAAGCTTTGATTTTCGAAATTTCAATCTTGTAATGATTTAAGGTCTCAACAATCTTGTTTTTGTTTTCTTCCAGTTCTTCCTTGTTGATCTGTGGCCCTTGTCCGCCATGAGGCTTGAGCAACTCAATGGATGGGAAAGTATAGCGCGAAAGATCCCGTCGTGGATCAAAGGGGCCGAGCTCTTCTATTTTATGTGCGATTTCAGATTCTGTAAGTTCATCTTCGTTTTCTACCATTTGAATAGAGAATGCTTCATCTCCTATTTCAATGGTTTTGGGAGCAGTGGCTGTTGCCATTGGAAGAATTTCCATTTCTTGTTCCGATTCCTGAGGTATTTCTTCCTCTTCAATTTCCTCTTCCTCTATTTCTTCTTCTTCTACCTCATCCTCTTCAGTTTCTTCTTCTAATTCCTCCTCAGTTTCCTCTTCAATTTCTTGCTTCACTTCCAATTCAGGCTCCGGCCGCCCAATAAAAGCGTTTACCGCCGCCGCAATCGGTGAATTTTTTTTGGTTTGAGGCTCAGGTTGGCCTGGTTCCTCTTCTTCCTGTTCATCCTCATCCGGAGCGACAGAAGCTGAACGATTCTTCCACCATTCAAGGGCTCTGGACCAAACCATCTCTACCTGATGATTGTAATTAAAGATCAAAAATGACCCAATACAAAAAAGGATAAGCATAAGTGTTCCCCACCATCCAATGGTAAAGGTGGTCCATTCGGTTGCAAAGAGACCATAGCCGCCGACAAGATTCTGATTGCAGGTCAGTTCAATTACCCGATCAAAAGTATCAACCCGATGGTGGAAGAAAAAGCCAATAGCAAGAGGAATAAAAAACATTCCGGCTACAGAGAGTCGGATGGTTTTCCAGAAAGGCAATAAATCGCGCTTGAGCCAAACTCTGATACCAAACATAAAAAGGATTAGAGAGAGAAATATGGCTCCCACCCCAAAATATTTATTCATAAAAAACCAGGCCACATGAGCGCCGATTTTCCCCATTAAATTTTTATACGGTTCGCTTTGCGAAAGACTGGAATCGTCGTCCGATCCGAGAACCAGCCTCAGGTCGTGCTCACCGCTAAACAGATACGAAGCACAAGCCACAAATACAAATCCAGAAAAAAGCACCAGAAAAATCCCTGATATTTTTTTCACCCTCGGATCGCTGCAAAAAGCCATAAACTTTGCCCATTTGCCATCGCCAGAAGGCTTGGTTTTTTTAGACTTGGCTGACGGTTTTTCCTCTATCACCTCTTCCGCTTCTTCGCGTGCGGTATTTTTAATCGTATTTCTTGCCACTGTAATTGATTTCCTGAATTCAGGCACTTTTTGACCGAATCAAAAGTAAATTAGCACAAACCATGTAATGTAGGCTCAGCCTTCTATTATCAACATTTTTATGTGTAGTAGAAAGGGTTTTACAACAGATAAGGGCTTTCTAAATTGCACTTTTCGTCCTTAATGGGCTGGCAAGACAAAGTTTTTATAATCACATTATAGAGCGTAAGAGATGAAAAAAAGAGAATCTTCCGACACGATGAAAAGAAAATTCTTTTGGTATATTTTATTGTAAATCAGTATTTTGTATTTTTGATAGGGCAGTTTGTGGTTACTTTGACTTATGCTTGATGGCGGCAAGTCCAATTTTTTTACAAGGCCCCGGTGTTTGAACCCAATAAACGTATTACATTTGCAGCCCCATTAACGAAAAATAAAATGGCAAAGAAAGGAAACAGAGTACAGGTAATTATGGAGTGCACGGAGCATAAGGCATCCGGATTGCCAGGCACGAGCCGCTATATCACGACCAAGAACCGCAAAAACACGCCTGATCGTAAGGAGTTGAAGAAATACAACCCCATACTCAAGCGCATGACCGTACATAAAGAAATCAAGTAATAATAACGCACCATGGCAAAGAAGGTAGTTGCAACGCTGCAAACAGGTGGTGGTAAGAACCACACCAAGGTTATCAAAATGGTGAAGTCACCCAAATCTGGTGCTTACACATTCAAAGAAGAGATTGTACTCAATGACAAAGTGGCCGAGTGGTTTAAGGGCTAATGCTATCATTGATAAAAATTATTAAAGGCTTTTTCTTATGGAGAAGCCTTTTTTTATTCAGAAAACAAATTAGGTTATTTCTAAATAGATAAGTCCAATTATGTTCTTGAGTTTATACCAACCGGAACCTCAATAATTCTGTCGACCATGAATTTTTTTAAGAAATTATTTTCCAGCGAAAAGAAAGAGAATCTCAATCAGGGATTAGAAAAAACACGTACCGGTTTTTTCTCCAAGCTGGCAAAAATTGTGGCTGGAAAAAGCAGGGTAGACGAAGAGGTACTAGATAATCTGGAAGAAGTTCTCATCAGCAGCGACGTTGGTGTGGAAACTACCCTCAAGATTATCAAAAGGATTGAAGAACGCGTAGCAAAAGACAAATTCCTGGGTACGGCCGAGTTAAATGACATTCTCAAACAGGAAATAAGCGCTTTGCTGAAAGGTCACGAAGGAGAAGAAAAGGATGAAATATATATTCCACCAACGGATGGCCCGTATGTAATAATGGTAGTGGGTGTAAATGGTGTTGGAAAGACAACAACGATTGGCAAATTGGCCAATCAGCTCAAGTCTCAGGGAAAAAAAGTAATGCTTGGAGCTGCCGATACCTTCCGTGCAGCTGCTGTTGACCAGTTGAAAATCTGGAGTGAGCGGGCCGGAGTTCCTATTGTTTCTCAGGGCATGGGTGCTGATCCTGCTTCGGTTGCATTTGATACCCTTCAGAGCGCAGTTGCTCAGAATATTGATGTGGTTTTGATCGATACTGCCGGGCGTTTACACAACAAAATTGGTCTAATGAATGAGCTGACCAAAATCAACAGGGTAATGCAAAAGGTAAGTCCGAATGCGCCGCATGAAGTATTGTTGGTTCTCGATGGATCTACTGGTCAGAATGCCTTTGAGCAGGCCAAACAGTTTACTGCTGCAACAGACGTAAATGCTTTGGCCATTACAAAAATCGACGGAACGGCCAAAGGCGGCGTTGTAATTGGAATCAGCGACCAATTCAGCATTCCTGTAAAGTATATTGGAGTGGGAGAGAAGATCAATGACCTTCAGGTGTTTAATCGGTTTGAATTTGTGGATTCACTGTTTAAGGCCACCGAGAATAGTCCGACTTAATTTTCCTCCTCGAATTGAGGAGCCAGAAGTGATGATCTGTACATAAAAGGTATTTCAAGAATATTCTCAAATGATTTACCCGATTCCAGCATAAAATCATCTTCTTCTTCAAGATACCATACTATTTTGGGATAATTATCATGCGAGTGTTTTTTCACTGCAAGTAGCAGGTGGAGTATTCCTTTTGCCGATCCGGAGTTGAAATAAGGGATATATAAATGCCATTCGACATTGGGCATGATGCTGTCTTTATTCTTTTCAATCCAGTTTGCCGCACCAGAGAAAAAATCAAATGCATTGAGCAACGAAGAAACGCCAATCATAGCGTATTGCTGGCTTGCAGTATCGAAATTGATGAGAGGTGAATTATTCGTTTTGCCTATCTTAAGTTCGCTCATTTCTCTCAGAAATTTTTCTTGTTACTATTATATGGCACTTGCAGCTATCCAGGTCAGTCTTCTCAGTTTTTACTTCAATCGCCATTATTCCTTTGCGCGCTATATGAAGTAAGCCGAGACCGGCCCCGCCTCTTTCCCCGAATTCAGGATTGAGCAGTTGAACATTGAATGCCATCTCTATTTCTTCAGGAGTCAGATGTTGAATTCTGTCACTGGAATCCTTGAGTTTTTTGGCATCTTCGCATTTTGCGAAATTAATTAACTCCATCCACAATACATCATCTTCCCTCCGGATGGTAAATGATATTTCTTTCATCAATCCATACCGAAGCGCATTGTCAATCAATTCCAGAGCAATTACACTGATCTTTTTATGGTCCTTCAAAGAAACCACCACACCTTTCAGCGAATCCAGTATAGATTCGGTAAGCTCACCCGAAAACGAGCTATTAAGTGTACCTTTATATTTCAGCAAATACTCAGTCAAACGGTTCTTATATGGGGTAAATATTAAAAAGACCGTTCATCAAAGGAAATACATTCTTATCCACTTGAGGATGAATTTCAGAATTCTTTCGACAAATGAACTCTAAATGCTGAAAAGTATGGTAAAAGGGTGCCAAATTGAACTAAGTTTTTAGTTTATTCCAGTGGTATACGTCTTGAATTACCATTTGTTGCCTATTCTCAAGCAAAATAGATTGGAGTGAGGGCAGCTATGGCTTTCCTTTGCAGTCGCAATGAAGACCAAGACCCTCAAGAAGAATAAAGTGAATGTGGTAACACTGGGCTGTGCCAAAAACATTTTCGACAGCGAAGTGATGATGGCACAGTTGAAAGCCAATAGTTTTGAAGTAGACCACGAGTCAGAAGAAAAGGACGCTGAAATTGTCATCATCAATACCTGTGGTTTTATTGACAATGCCAAGGAGCAAAGTATCAATACCATTCTGGCATGGGCAAGGGAGAAAAAGAAAGGTAATGTGGACAAATTGATCGTTACCGGATGTCTGAGCGAACGGTATAAGCCCGAATTGGAAAAGGATATTCCCGAAGTAGATGCTTTCTTTGGAACACGCGATCTACCTCGTCTTCTGAAAAATCTAAAGGCCGATTACAAGCATGAGCTCGTTGGAGAGCGATTGCTTACCACTCCCGCACACTTTGCTTATTTCAAGATTTCCGAAGGTTGCGACAGACCTTGTTCTTTCTGCGCCATCCCACTCATGCGCGGCAAACATGTGAGTACACCAATGGATCAATTGGTAGAAAGCGCCAAAAAATTAGCAGCGAAGGGCACAAGAGAACTTATCCTGATCGCGCAAGACCTTACATTTTACGGTCTGGATTTGTACAAAGACAGGCGCCTGCCTGAATTGTTGGATAAGTTGGCAGATGTAGAAGGCATTGAATGGATCAGGTTGCAATATGCTTTTCCATCAGGATTTCCCCTCGAAGTATTGGATGTAATGAATGAGAGGAAAAACATTTGTAAGTACCTCGACATGCCATTGCAACACGCTACTACCGGAATGTTGCAATCCATGCGCAGAGGAATTACCAGAGAAAAAACTGACGCACTTATTCATACCATTCGCGAAAAAGTACCTGAAATTGCATTGCGTACCACGTTAATTGCCGGATATCCGGGAGAAACACAAGAAGACTTCGAAGAAATGAATTCCTGGGTTGAAAAAATGCGTTTCGACCGTTTAGGTGTCTTCACTTATTCTCACGAGGAGAATACACATGCTTATAATTTGAAAGATGATGTTTCGGCCAAAATAAAAAAGAAAAGAGCTGATGCCATTATGGAAACACAATCTCAGATTTCATTGGAGCTCAATGAAGAAAAAGTTGGGAAAACTTTCAAAGTATTAATAGATCGCAAAGAAGGAGATTTTTACATTGGCCGCACAGAATTCGATTCGCCGGAAGTAGATAATGAGGTAATAATTGAAGTGGGTTCAGATGATTACCTCCGCATTGGCGATTTTGTAAATGTAAAGGTGGACAATGCTGAGAATTATGATTTGTTTGGGACGGTGGTGTTGTAATACCCTAAATATTTATTGGGGCTTATCCAACTTAGTAATTATAGGCACGCATAAATCTTGCAGTTTTTCTTAAGTCCTTCGATGTAGTTTGAATTCAGGTCGTTTTTATTCGTTTAATTCGAAATATTACACATTGGCAATTTCAGTATGTTATTTTTGGATAATGACCGAGTTTTCTGAATAAAAAAGTCCAGCTCAACGTCGTGAATTTTACCTTGCTCAACAACCATTTCATAATTGAGATGTATTTCTCCTGACACTAAATTGGAGTAAGCTTTTCGGTATTCTGAGTTGATCGCTTATTTGTTCTTGAGCATGGCCTTTTAAATGGCAGAATTGTCCAATTTTATCTTCTATTCATTTTTAGAATAAATTAGAATAAGTAATTTTTTGCACGTGAAATTATTTCATATACTCTTGCCTAAACAATCTTTAAATTATTCTAAAATGAAAAAGGAACTACTAATGATTGGTGCATTAATACTAATGCTCATCAACCCAATTTCTGCTCAGACAGAATGGAAACTCAATGGAAACAGTGTGAGTGGCGACTCCAAGCTGGGCACCAACACAGGCTTTGATCTAATCTTCGAAACTGGAAATGCGGAAAGAATAAGGCTGACCGATGATGGTAAATTCGGCATTGGAATTTCAAATCCGTTATTTGGTTTGGATGTGAATGCGGACATGCGTTTGTCAGGTACACTCAAGTTGACCAGTTTCGCCAATTCCAACAGTACCGAAAACAGGTATCTGGTGGTCAAAAGCGATGGTACAATGCAGTACAGAGGTGCCGGCGCTCTTTTGTTCGATCTGTATCGATTTGATTGTAATCCGTTCATTGATTTTGGGACAGGCACTGAATATTATCCTGCGCCAACATGGGCCAATAGTATGGGTACCGGAGAGTATGGTAAACTATGGACAGGCTCCACCTGTCCGGCATTTGTGGGTATCAATACAAACGATCCGCAGTTTGCGCTGCACGTAGCGGGCAATGCACGAACCATGAGATTGGGTGTTAATGCAGATCCTCAGCAAAGTGCCTTTCTCAGGCTGGGCGTAGATTCACATTCGAGCGATGGTCTGGTCATTGATTTTAATAGCACCAATGAGAACAAAATTGCATTTAAGGTCAATACGGCCGATAACCTCGCTAAAATTTACGAAGTAAAAAACACCCTTTCCGATAAGTCTGTATTTTCCCTCAGTGGCAATGGCCATTTAACCCTGAGGGCCACTGAGACCACAGGCAATATTTTTACGATACAGGATGTGGGCAACAACGATATTTTTCGAATAGGAGCGAATGGTGTTATATGGAGTACAGAAATCAATGTGGCCTTAAGAGAAGATTTTCCGGACTATGTATTTGGTGAAAAATACAAACTAATGTCGCTGGCAGAACTGAGCAGTTATATAGCTAAAAATGGCCACTTGCCCAATGTGCCTACCGCTGCAGAAGTAGCAGAAAAGGGCCTCAATGTCGGCGAAATGCAGCGCATTCAGATGGAGAAAATTGAAGAAAACACCCTGTACATTCTTCAGTTGGAAGATCGCCTGAAAAAACTCGAAGAGCAAAATGTGCTTCTGTTGCAACTTATTCAACAATTAAATAAGTAGAAGCCATGAAATATCTATTCTATTTATTGCTCGTTTTGGGCAATGCCGCCGCCGAGGCGCAAACCACCGTAATACCTTGCTGGTACACCGAAGATTGGGACTGGACTGACCCTTCAGAAGAAAACTGGTACGCTTATGTGAATACCTTTGGTGGTGGTCTTAGCCCGCAGGCATTGGCCTCACCATTCAGCAATCCTTCTTCCAGCATTGATATACACAACATTATTGAGGCTAATGATTATTTGCCCTCTCAGGGCTGGGTATTACTACTGAAAAATTTTGGCTGCCCGGGTGTGCCTGTTGATGGCAATATGCCTTACTTTTTTCTGTATAATCGATACACGGCTGTGGTAAGGTTATTTTTTAAAAGTTATAACAATGAAAATTATCACGAGGCTCAATTTATTTCCAAATGGCTTGATGAAAATGAAAACACGGGCTTATTTGCTTTGTGTAATAAATATGCCCTTCCAGTGGACAATTATCCTTTACAAGATAATTCCGAAAAATTACTCTATTACATTCAGGAATATTATTCGAATGGTGCATGGTTCACTACTGAGTTTCCTGTGGCTTTTGATTCCAATACTTCATTGGATTCTTCACCCGATCTGCTTTTCAAAATTAATAACATTGATGTTAGCTCCCTAGAGTTGGATGGTGATATTTCCTTTACCACTAAAAGTGCCGGGGTAAAAGAAGCAGAGACTGTTCCTTCCACTACCTCTGGTGACATACAAGAACTTCTGGTGGAGGGTAAGGAGTTTGTGGGTAAAGTTCCCAAAAGTGAGGACATTAAAAAATTCTATGAGAATCTGGACAAGGGTATCCATACCATCGACTCCACTGTACACAGTGGTTTTACCCACGAGTTGCATTATCTGGCGGATCAGTTTCAGGAAAATACCAGTGGCCTCAAAGGTTTTTTAATCGGGCTGAGCCAAACTGCAGTGGGCATTTCTGCAGGGCTGGATGTAGCATTGAGCGTGCTGAGTTTTTTTACAGGTAAATCTACTAGCACCGATCCCGCCGTCAATTCCTTTCAGCCCACTATGTCCAGCGGAACCCTCACCCTGAGCGGAACCCTTACCAGCACCACCAATGCCATGGCCGTGCAGATGCAATTGCCGGGTACCAACCACAATACGGGCATCGATGGCGCAGTGCAATACATTGGCAAACCTATTTACGATTGCCCATTGGGTAATATAGCCCTGGAGGCCATACCCGAAATTGAATACACGCATTACCTTGATCGATTCGCTGATATAGCCGTGCACTATCCTGCTGACGAAGCCAGTTATTTCTATTCGGAAGATGAGGTAACAGGGGCCTATATCAAAAGCAAATCTTTCAGGCTCAAAAGCGATGTAGAAATTGCCCTCAATGCCGCAGCGCGTTTGCGGGTAGATACTATTCTGGTGGGATTTGTGGGCGAAATTCAAAGTCCAGCTTATTCTATATTGAGGTATTTGGATGGCGACGATTTATACAATTTAGAGCATCCCGATGCCTTTGTTGATTATACCATTAACATGCCCCACCACGAGCAATTTCTGGGAGAAGGAATGCCCGATCTCACAGAAGCTTTGTTAAATGGCACTTACCAGATGCTCAGTATGGATAGCGTGAATAAAAAACACACTTTCGGCACACAGTTGATGGGGTTAGACGTTTTTAGAGGAACTTCGTTTAATGTACCCCTCGGCACCAAACTTTTTCTAAAAGTGGCTGCTATTCTTCGCCCTATTGATGAAGATGCCGTGCAAACGCCCGTGCTGTGGTCTTGTACTTACGAGGTAACAGAAGATAAGATTGTGCTTGCCCCAGGTGGAGTCGATTTTTATGCGTTGAGTGGCGCCGATCCAGGTTCGGATAATCCGGGAATAAGTGAAAACATGCTGATGCAGGCAGAAGAATATTTGCCACCGGCTTATCCAACCAGTTTTGAGCAATACTTCATTTCCAATGGCGACCTTTACATTCACGATCAGGTAGTGAACAGTATGGATGTCGAGCGCCACTATATACGGAGCGGAAACCATGCCCTTATCGATGCCAATGCCGGGGGCATAAGCTGGAAGGCCCATGTGCGAATTAAGCTGGAGCCGGGCTTCAAAGCCCAATCGGCGCACAATCTTTTTAATGCCAGAATTGTACCCGATGCCAGCATTCTGCACGGCACAGACGGCGGTGATGTCAACTCATATTTTGAAGAATGTGCACTTCAATATCGTTCAGCTTTTACATCGAGACCTTCAGAGCAAAATTTTTCTGAAAATATGAGTATTTACCCCAACCCAGCGCATGAAATGTGCAACCTGAATTGGAATATTAAAGGTGCAAACCAGTTGATTATTTACAATTCGACTGGCAGTATTGTTCGTCTGCAAAAGTTGTTGGGTGATGAAAATTCAGTACCTTTGCTAATTGGCGATTTGCCTGCGGGTCTTTACTTGGTACAAATATCTACCTCAGCCGGAAAATCATATATTAAACAACTGATAATTGAATGAAATTAAGGGTTATAATTGTAATCATTGTTCTTGTTGGCTGCAAGCATGTCCCTGAGGAGATTCAGCCAGCATTCTACGACATGGAGTTTTATTTTGTAAGCAAAGTTCCCATAGGTACTGACCATGTACACGGAGTAAAGTTAGAATCTAGAGTTTATAAACAAAATGCAGATAGCACGTTTATTTATGAGGTTCAGTATTCTGACCCTCTTCATTTTAACGTTCCCGAATATTTAGCTTTAAAAGATTCCATTTTTCATAGGTCAAAATCCAATTGTAGCATAGAATCAAAGAAATGGTTTTCGGTTCAAATAAATTACATTGATTTTACCATCCAAGGTAATCAAAGCTACCGAACCCAAGTTTTTGCTTTGGATGCCTCATGGGTTACCTGTTACGTCCCAGAGGACTTTACAGAAACTTTTGTTTGGCCAGATGACACCTTGAGGTATATCAAAACATTTGATCAGTTTTTTAATTGATAGCAGACTTGAGTCTATTACAAAGGAAAAGCCTTTAAGTTAATACCCAAAGGCTTTTATTTTTTGTCGAAACAGAAAAGGAAGTAATCACTACCCCACTTTCACCATCTCAAACTTACAATCTAGTATTTCTTCGAAATTTTCGCCGGTCTCTACCATAAAGTCATCGTCGTCTTCGTATTTCCATACAATTTTCCAATTGTAATCTTTGGATTTTGAGAGCTCCGTGATTTTTTTGACCAGGGTAAAAATAGATTTGCTGCTGGCTGTATTGAAATATTGTAAATGAAATTCAAATACAATATCCTTTTTGAAGGAGGAGTGGTTTGCTTCCAGAAAGACAATTAATTCTGAATAGAAACCATAAGCGTCTATAGGAATGGAAATTCCTTTGATCACTTGTATATCAGTTTCTGTATTCCAGTCTACCTCTGGTGTATGTTTAGTGGCTTGTTTATGGAGTTGCATGATGGTGGTGGTCAAAATATTTTGTAAATCTAATCCTGTTCTTTGATAAGAATTATTTTTATTGAATTTCAATTTGTGCGGTAACCGTGCTCGAACACCTGATGGAATCCGCTTCAATTTCCTGAAGTTTCACCTTTAGTTCACGTGCGCCATTTTTAACGATCTGGAGCATTCCCAGCCCTCCACCGCCGTGGTCGTTAAATTCATTGTTGAGCAATATTTTTTTGTACTCTGCAATTACATCATCCAGTGGCATACTGCTTACATGATCTACTACTTGTTGCAATCTGTCTGCATTTTTTCTTGATGCGATATTGGTCACGGTTATAATAAGTTCGGTGTCTTTTGCCTCCCATTCAAGTTCGATCTTGCCGCGTCTGCCGTAGCGTTGCGCATTGTCGAGCAATTCTAGAGCAAATGATACTAGTCTGGTCGCTTTTTTGGCACCGGGGAGATTGTCCTGAAGCGCTTGCCTCAAGGTTGTGCAAAGGAATGACCTCAGATCGTCTGTGATACTTCCTTCGTACTGGAGTGTGTGGTGTTGATTCATTTTTATTAGGGTGTTATAATACCTGAAAACCTATGCAAAGCATGTCGTCTGTTTGTTCTGCATTTCCTTTCCAGTCATTATGGTCATTCTCAATTATCTCTTTTAGTTCACTAAAGTTTTTACGTTGATTGTCAAAAAGAAGTTTCATTAACTTCTTCATAGAATACAATTTTGTATCCGTGCCACCTTTCATCTGATGTATGATTCCATCGCTCATAAGGAAGAACTTGTCCCCCTCATTGATGTCAACCGTCGAAGTAGTAAAGGCAGGAATTGTTTCATTCGAAAGATCGGCTACGCTGTATCGGTTGCCTTTTATCTGACGGATCTCATTCTCATTCATGACGATCAGAGGAGATTGGGCACCGGCAAATTGCAATTGTTTTTTAAACTTGTCTATTTTAACCAATGATATATCTAGTCCGGAAGAAAATTCGTTGCTCGATTGCCCTGATCTCAAGGTCTTGATCATATTTTCATTCATTACTTCCAGTATTACACCTGGGTCGCTCATACTTGTGTTGGAGAGTATTTCTTTCAGGTTGTAATAAGCCGAAAAGGAAAGCATGGCGGCCGGTACACCATGGCCAATGCAGTCTATGGCAGCGATCCATGTGTACTTGCCTATTTTTATAACGAATGGAAGGTCGCCACTTACAATATCCAATGGCTTATAGAATATAAATCCATCTTCAAAGTATTCACTCAACATTGATTCCCCGGGCACAAGAGACTTTTGAAAGTGGCTTGCAGAGGCAATACTTTTGGTAATGTCATTGTTTATCTCTCGCAATTGATCGTTCTGCACTTCTATGGAAGAATTCTGTGAGGCAATAATTTTGTTCTTTTTGCGGCTTACAAAAAAGCCATACGAAATTGCAGTCATTCCAAGTAGCATGAGAATTCCTGTGATGATTGCATATCGTCTGGTAATGGCATCTCTTCTTGATTGTTCTTCTTTCAGTTTGGATTCAGATTCGAGAAGTTCGTTCTGTTTCTGAAGCATACCCATAAGATTGTCCTTGTTCTTTTTGTCCAGCTCAAGCTGAGTAAGTGAGAGCAGTTGGCTCTGTTTCTGGCGCTCAAGTTCTATAATGGATTTCTCTTGCTGTTCGCCATTCAGCGCAGCCTGTAGTAGTTTAAGGGAAGCTTGTGCTTTTTCTCTGGCGGCAAGTTCGCGGGCGTATTCAGCTTCTTTTAGTTCTTTGTCGTACCTGATTATGGCAATGTCTTTCTCCTTGTTTTCTGCGCTTAGTTTATACTGTAAAATTTCAAATCTTTTTTCTTTGTCGGCAGCAAGATTAGTGAGAATCATTTTTTCATCCTTTTCGATCTGAATCAGTGCTTTTTTCCTTTCTTCATCTTTCTTCTTGTTCAGATCAACCAACGCACTTCTCATTTTTTGTGCGTCGACTGAATTCTCTCTAGATTTTTGTTTTTCTCCTCTGATGGTATAGGTCAGCGAGAGCATTTCATGAATATCCGGTTCGAGATTCGCGAATTTTTTATTGTGTGCAATTTCGAGCGCCTCCATTCCTATTGTGGTGGCTTCTGCTGTCAATCCGGTTTGGTTCAGTATAGATGCTTTTGCTGTGAGGGCTTTACAGTACAGCTCATCTTCCACCTTAGCTCGTTTCTTGAGTATAAAATCAAGGTTGTTTGTTGCATTTTCAAACTGCCTGTTGCGGATGAACAGACCTGCCTGATTGAACATAATTTCGTCGAGTTGATTGAACTCGCCCGGACATTTGGTCACTGCTTCATTAAAGAAATAACCTGAGCTTTCGAGCTCATTGAGTTTGAAGTAAATCTGTCCGAGGTTGTTCGCGCTGATACTACTTTCAACCAGAGAATTGTTCCAGGTGAGGCGATTGTAAAGTTCCAGCTCATACTGAAGGGCATTTTCCGGTTTTTTATTGCTCATTTCAAGACTGGACAGCAACTCAAGGCTTTCGCACATTAGCTTATGGTCCTGACTGTTCTTCGCTTTTTCCAAAAGCTCCTTTGCTGCAGCTATAGCTTCTTCAGGTTGCTGAGAATTTCTATATGCAGAAATTTTTGACTTGAGCAGCAACAATTGAAGCTGCGGATTGTGTTTCGCCAAAGGCTCTGCTGCTTTTATGTATTCAATGCTCTTTTCCTGATGGTTCCATTTATCCAAAAGCTGAATGACAGAAACAAGACAAACGAGTTTGTATTCTTCTACCGCATCTTGCGAGCTGTGTATAGCGGTGACAGCATAATTAAATGCTTCGCTGAAATTGTTTTGATCCTGCAGTATATTCATCACCAAAAGTGAGGCTTCTGTCTCCTGATTGCCATCACCCACTGCTCTTGCAGCATCATAAGCTTCAAGAGCCAACATTTTTCCTTCAAGAGTTTTTTTCTGATCGAGTTTTTTCTTTGCTCCTGATAAAAGAACTTCTGCTTCTTTCGAATGGCTGGAAACTTGCGCCGTCAATTCTGATGTTAGCAAAATAAGTGCTACAAAACATAGGCACGATATGTAAGTAGCTAACTTCACTTTTTGAAAGAATAATTGAGTTCAATACGGAATTCTCTGCTTCCAAGGGGAAGCGCTGCAAGGCCATTGTTATATGGACTCATAGCATATTGTTTCACATTCATGAAATTATTGCAGCCCACTTTGATCATAAAACCCTGATAATTTTTCGGGGTATAATTGACGCTAAGATTGATTCTATTGGTAGGCTTGAAATGATAGATTTCCAATTCATCTTCTTTATTGATCTGATATGCGTAAGAATCGCTATGTAACTCCTGAGAATAGTTAAAGGCAAAACATTTCCCCAGTTTTCGCGACAGAATAACCGTTGCCTTGTGCGCGGGCATTCCTAGTAATAACTTATTTGAGCTATCAATTTCTGCTTCGGGCAAATCCGTCACAGACGATCTGTTTTGGTAATAGCTGTAAGTGAGCAGCACGGTGTTGCGGATATCCGAAAATGTCGCAATAAATTCACCGCCAATTGTACTCATTTTGTTTCTGTTGATGTAGTTGTCCAGCGTAAGGTCATCAAAAACGTATACAATGGGATTTTTAATTTCATTTGAAAAAAGATTTAGGATAAATGAAACTTCCTGAGAGGCCCTGTAACCGCTTTGCCATTCAAAATACCAAATGTCTTCGGCTTTAAGTGAGGCGTCGGATGGCCCCAGATGTACATTTTCTATTGTGGGTATTTTAAAAGCTTTGGCCACATTGAGTTTGGTGTGGAATTTTTTTACCACTATTGAATATCCAAAACGGGGAGCGTAAAGAAATGGCAGTAGTGTATTTGTTTCTACGCGAATACCCGCATTGAAATTACCGAATTTGGTTTTGGCATTGGCTTCTGTAAAAAGTGAGGCGTCCAATACTTCATGAGAAACTTCCTCTTCCGTCCTCCTGTTACCTTCTTCAAAGTCGTGCTCACTTTTTTGAATAGATCCGGAAAGGTAGCTTGATACCGTTAGCCACTCATTGGCTCTGTTAAAGTAGCTCAGATTGCAGAGATGCCTGTAACTGGTGGTGTTGGATTCAACTCTTCTGGCGTCACTGGTATTGAAGTAAGACCAGGGTATTTGATAATTGGAGTTTAATTTTGTTTTGAGCGTTGAGCGTTTGCCAATCTTACTCTCGTACTGAACTTCTCCACTTAATACTTTCATCTGCACCCAATAGTCGGCATCCGAAACCTGGGTCGTGTAATCATCCAACAACATTTGCGCAGTTAAGTTTTTGCGCGATACCTGCACGGTTACACCCGTATTAATCATTTTGGTGCTATCTCCGTAAGAAATAAGCTGCCCGTTTGTTTGTTTTTCCGTGAATTGTGATTTTACACCCCGGTTGTGGTTAATGGAATAACTTAGGAAGGTTTCGTTGCCGAGGAAGTTGTTTCCGCATATTCCAAAGCTTGTTCTGCTTAGTCCGGTTGTACCAAAACCAGTTTTGCTGGTTATTTCTACATCATCCTTTTCACCGCCCTTGAAAGTAATAATATTAATTACCCCAAGTGCTGCGGTTCCGCCATATAATACAGAACCAGGACCATTGATAATTTCTATTCTACTCACATTGTCAAGCGAAATTCGTTGACCCAAACCAAATGTTCCAAAGTCAGACTCATTCAGTGCAATGCCATTCAACATCACAAGAATTTTACCTTCATGTGCCCAAAGGCCTCGGCTGCCGATACCAAGAACATCGTCTACATCGCGACCAATATTAAAGGAGGGAAGCAAACTGAGCAGTTCGGTAATATCGCGCGCACCTGATGCCTGAATTTGTTCTGTGGTAATAATGAGAATACTTCCTGGTGCCTCTCTTAAGTCCTGATTGGACAAGCCGCTGATGGAAACTTTATCGGATGCATTGTAGTCAACATTTTGAGAATTAATCAAATCCGAGAGTTGTGCCTCAAACAATCGACTGCCTGAGGTATCCACCTGAGCTCCCGATTGAAGAGTCAAGTTGAATATCAAAGTAGTAAGGACCGCTATTCGGGTGATTAAGGGCATTTAAATTAATTTCGTTGTCTTCTACGGAGGTCATTGGGTTAAGTTGCGCTGCACCTCATTATTCAGGTAAAATCTACTTTCTTTCATACTTGAACAATGGGCTTAAACCATTGTAGATTTGGCAACTTAATTTATTATATCACCTAAAGGAACAGTATTATGTTCAACAGAAGAGCTGACAGATCAAGAATTAAAGATCCCGGATTTGGAGAGAAAGTCGCAGGCCAGTTTCATCGTATTATCAATAAGGATGGGTCTTTTAATGTAGAAAAAAAAGGAGGTGCCCGTGATGCAGAAAGCGGCTATCAGTATATGCTCGAACTTCCTACAGGAAAATTCTTTTTCCTGATTTTATTGGGTTTTGTAGTTGTCAATTTGCTTTTTGGGTTGCTCTATTATCTTATCGGGACAGATAATTTAATCGGAGTTCGGGGTGAAACGCCCATTGAACATTTCATGGATTGTATTTATTTCTCTACCCAGACTTTTACCACTGTGGGCTACGGAGCCATTGCTCCCCGAGGAATTATGGCCAGCACCATAGCCTCGTTCGAAGCCATGTTCGGTTTACTTTCCTTTGCTCTGGCCACGGGTCTTTTGTATGCTCGCTTCAGCAAACCCAAAGCCGAGTTGCTCTTCAGTAAAAACGCGCTGATTGCTCCATTTGAAGATGGTCAGGCATTGATGTTCAGGTTTGCCAACGAAAGGTCCAATGCATTGGTGAACGTAAAGGCAGATGTAATTCTGATGATGTTGGACCTCAATGAAGACAATGGAATCCGGAAGTACTACGAATTGAAGCTACAAATGAGCGAAGTGCTTTTTCTGGCCGTGAATTGGACATTGGTTCACAAGGTGGATGAGGAGAGTCCGCTATTTGGACTCAATGCCAATGACCTCATTCAGGCCAAGGCCGAAGTACTGATTCTCATCAGCGGATATGACGATGTATTTAATCAGACAGTGCATACAAGGTTTTCTTATACGGCCGACGAATGGGTATTCGGTGCCCGATTCAAACGCGCCTTTTATACAGATGAAAAAGGCAAGGTGGCATTGAATCTTGAGGACATTCATGCCTTTGAAATGGTCGAAAAGTGACCCTTGGCTTAATTCCGAATCAGAATCGCTATTGATCGTTGATTCAAAATTAAATATAGATATTCGGTTCACGGATCAGTTGTATAAATTCGCGGCATAATAAAATACCATCAGGAAATGAATTTTGGAATAGGAGCAAAAATTACCCATCCTTCGTTTGGCGAAGGAGTTGTTTTCGGAATGGACGAGCACAAGTACAAGATCTATTTCAGAGAGCACGGCGAAAAGGAACTCGGCAAAGCCTATGATGGCTTTAGGCTGATCGAAGCCGCGCCGGCTGTAACAAGCACAGTTGAGCTTGAAGATGTGGTGGCCGCCGTGAAGAATGTCTTCGATATGTACTACGAAGTAACAGAAATAGTTGAGCTGGGCGACAGATGGGAAGGAGGCATGATGTTGCTTCAGCCCAAAGACAAGTCGCTCAAGCCCAAGGAAATTCCGCTGGAGAGTTTTTTCCATAAAATTGTCATGCTCAGGGACAGATTGCGCGTATTGGAGCAAAAACTCAATGCCAATACCAAACTCAGTGATGAGGAAAAGGTTGAGATGCAGCAATATATCACCAGAATTTATGGTTCGCTGACCACATTTAATGTCTTATTCAAAAGCAAAAACGATTGGTTTGTGGGGGACAGTGCGCGAAGGGACGACGAATAACCAGTTTTATGGGTTGAAATCCAGCTCTGTATAGATAAATCTTGTTCACTTTTGTGAGTTGCGTTGGTGGATGAAAAGTGGATAATTATTTTTCAGAAAAATCTTTGAAATCAGATAATTAGGATTACATTTCGCTTGCAATTCGATTCGTTAGACGCTTTGCGGCAATGGCAAAGGCCATTGAGAAACAAGAATCCACGCTTATAATACAGAGGACTTTCAAACCTAGCTTTTGTGGATTGTGTGATTGAAATGTGATCCTGTTAGCCCTATTTTGGTTGATATGGAAGACAAAATTTGCTCATCGTCAGTGTGGTTTAGATATATACCCACCGCTGCGCTATCAGTGTAAATCTTATAGCACAATGAGATCAAATGGATGACATGAATTTCGTGCAATGAAACAGAAACACCCGTGTCTTTTAGTTATTGTAGCGTGGATTTTTATTTGGGAAGTTAACCTGGTTTATCAGTTTTCTTTTGCCAAAAGATAATTCCTATAGGCAAGAACTATTTAGCTAGAAATAACCCCTCTATTAGCTGCCTGAAAATATTTTCCATTGGATGCCACAGATATAAAACTTTTCTTTGGGTCATTCCAAGTGGCTTCGAACTGGAAAGGTAGTAAAGAATATTGGCCGATGCCGGGTACATTTACTTTTATAGTTATATGTTACACGGCAATACCCATAAAACCTTCACTCCTCTTTCACAGACTTTGAACCATAATAAAATGGGATAACATAATTGAACTCCAATCTCAAATAATTTGCCGTGCGCGCTACTTTGAATCTTCTTATCGGTTCGGTTTCATAAGAAAGTTTTACTTCCATATTTTTTTTGATGCAATAACCAAGTCCGAAAGTGAAACCATCATAAGCATATTTGGTTTTCATTCCGGGAATAAGCAAATAATTCTGAAAGTAAACAGGATTGACCTCATTGTGATAACGGTGTGTAAAAGTGCCCAGACAAATATGAAAAGGCACTGGCTTGTACGGAATTATTCCAAACTGAAAATCCCAGATGTGGTAGAAACCTCGCTTTACTCTGTCATCATTAAATAATACTTGATTGTAAGCATAGCCGAATTGCATG
>JANNEQ010000119.1:0-45652 GCA_031378885.1 Flavobacteriales bacterium | reverse complement strand
AAAAATAATATAGTCCAACCTGCCTGCCGGCAAAGACAGGTTTCGGCTACGCCTCATAGTACTATTTATTTTTAGTGGCGGCATAACCAATTCACAAAATAATTTACCCTTTGGGTTAAATTATATTTGGAATTGGTATTAATTGGCCTTTGCGCATTGTATCTCCACCGAATGGTCCTCACTGTATGGTGAGGACAGCCCTGTCATTCCGAAACGCAGCGGAGCGGAGTGAGGAATCTGGTGAAGTCAAAATATAGTAGAAGGCGCAACAATGCATCCAACAATTTGCCATACCGCACGAATCGAAGTGGAGAGAGATCTGGTAATATTAGAACTGATGCATTCTTTTCACGTTGTAAGTCGAATCTTAGTGATTTCATTCTTTAATATGGAGGACGGCCATTAACTCAGATTTGTCGCCTCATTCTGCAGGTTTCGAACACTCACAGGTTTCATCCAACGACCAGTTCGGTTGGGGCAGGCCGCGGCTAATAGAATTAAGGCCTGCATGGTCAATCCACTCAACCTGCTACATCTCTCCCCAACTTTTGCGGTTGATCCGAAAAATTCTTAATTTCTGGCAAAGCAAGACAGGTAGTTTGCGGTAGTTGGCCTACTGAGAAAAATAAAATTCTTACCACATGGCTCCGGCCATTCTCAGGTGCTTTCTTTTATAATGATGAAACTTGAGTTTATAAAGTTTTTTGCAGGCATCATAGGCATAACTACCCACTTCCTGCGTCGTGGCCAGTTGTCCCTCCACTTTGAATTGAATACTTTCAACCATCATTTTGTCGGGCAATTCGAAGGTTAATCTTCCCTGTTTGTCGGTCAAGCCGCTAATAGAGATATTGCCATTGACGGTTATCAAAACATTCACTTCAGATGCAGGCTTTTTGTAGTTGAGCACTTTTACATAAAATGTGGACTTCCCTCCTACCGTGGCCGCGTATTGTTCAGTAAAATCTGCCAGTTCAATTCCTGTATTCTTATCTGCAAAGCTGAACAAACTTGTATTAAAACAAAAAACTAAGGCCAACAAAAATGCGCGAATCAATTGTTGTTTTGACATTCGTTGCGACCAGATAATAAGCCCTGTATCATCTGTGGTATAAATACCGCAGACCTTTTCCTGATAGCGGCTCTGCACTTCTTCAAATTCATCAAAGGAAGCCCTGGTAAAGTCGTGTACCTGTGAGGCACAATGGTCGCAATACTTTCTTTTTGCATCAAGGCTGTCCATATTTTCCCATGCAATAGCGCAGGGCTTCGGGATAGATAAAACGGATGAATCAGGGAGTGATTCCATGTAATTTTGGGTTTAAGGGAAACCTGGTTTCTAAAGATAAAAGTAATGAAAAAAACGGATCAGTTGTAAAAGTTGGGGAGTAACTTTAATTTGGAAAAATCATCAGGCAGGCTTTAATGATATTGGCCCCGGCATTCCATTTACAAGTTAGCGAAAGCTTGGTTGCTCTTTCTACTCTCTTTTGACTTTGTGAGATTCCTCACTCCGCTACCATGCGTAAGCCATTGACAAGTTGGTGAAAGCCTTGATATCCCAGGCTTTTCATTTGAGGATAAATTGTATCTTACAACGAAAAAATCCAATTTTCAATCGACCCAAATAAATGTTCCGTGCCTACGGCACTCTGATTATTATCGCACTTTTTACACAGGACTAAAGTCCTGTGCTACAATATAGGCCGTGCCTCTGGCACTATGAGGGATACCCATAGTTAAAGTCCGAAGCGGATAAAAGAGCCGTTGGCTCGGTCCATATTGTAGCAACGGGTTTTAACCCGTTGAAAGGGTTTTAACCCGTTGAAATGAAATTGCGAATGAGAACAAAGAGCAAGCTCGGCCCATATAATTTGATACGAATTCAACTAATGATAATGTCAACGCTAATGAGTTCCCACAGAATGGTGGGGATGGTTTGGTTTTACCAGTCGAACTCGGAATGACAGAACTTGGGGGTTGTTAGCTTTTACCCACTCCCACAATGGTCAGTGGGACACCGTTCCCAGGCCATAAAATGCGCAAACTCCCTAGATAATCTTCAAATTCGTTCATCGATTCGAATTAAGATTTACACAACGATGTCATAATTTATGTTTTGAGAGATCCGGTGATAATCGAATTAGTGTGTTATTATATCCAATCGCATTTAGATTATTTTAAAATGTAACATTAAGAAAACCTAATTCACGAGCCAGATCAACAGTGAAACCAGTCCCTTCAAATCTTGATTAACTTCGAAAGAGATCGGTAATTTTGGATTTGAAGAAGTTTCAAATACCAATGGGTTACACTGCCAACTGTTCAATTATTCATGACATAAAAAAGCCGCCGGAATTCCGGCGGCTCTTAAAATAAAATTTTTATACTTTCACGACAATCATTTCATTTGGAAATATTATTTCTTAATGAAACTGATGTGTTGCAAATGCCCGTTGGCATTGAGTGTAACCGTATAAACTCCACTTGATAATGATTGCACATCCAATTGGGTGGTACTAATGTCACCCAGATTTGATTTGCGCACGATGATTTCACCCATCATGTTCATTACAGTAAGTTCTTTGAGGTTCACCAGTTGATCATAAGAAATGTTCAATATAGACTCTGTAGGAACAGGGAATAGTTTTGCTTCGACTTTTTCGTTAAGCTGATTTTCTATTCCTGAGTTACCAGGAGCCATTGCCATTCCACTAAAGCAACTCTCGGGAACAATTACATTCACACAAGTATAAATGCCACCTAGTACCTCATCACAACAATAAACGAAAACACAGATTTCATGTGATCCTGGCGTAAGTACCATTTCAATCCATGAATTATCCACAAACGTTTGCTGTCCATCAATATACCATTGCTTGATACAATATGGTGAGCCAGTTGCAACTATTTCAAAGCGATATTTATGATTAGGACAATCTAACTCTATTACAGTAATCTGCGTAGGCAATAGACATGGGCAATTCTCTGGGACAAGCACATCAATGCATAATGAACCACCCATAGATGGATTATCACAACATGACCACTTAGAGCAAATAGTATGAGCACCCGGTGTTAGAGTAGTTACGAAATTCGCGGAAATCTGCACTAATGCTCCGTCGAGATACCAACGGGTATCGCAGTAATTCTGACCACCGCTTAAATCAAATTGATATTTATGGCTGGGGCAGTCTATTATGGTTGTCACAATAGCAGTAGGATTAATACATTCACATATCTCAGGAACGAATAAATCAACACAACGGAGTTCAGCATCAAGGCCACCATTGCAGCATTCTACTTTAGCGCAGATTGTGTGCCAACCTGCAGTTAGTGCCAGTACAGGATTATAACTTCCTTGCTCAATTTCTGGTCCATTGTCAATGCGCCAGTATGAAACGCAGAAATTATTGCCGCCAGCAAAAGTGAACTGATACTTGTGACTATCACAGTCAACTTGCGTTGCTATAACGGCATTCGGATATTGACATTCACAATTTTCAGGAACAAAAACATCTGTGCAGATATAGTTCGAACCAGATCCGTTACAACAATATACTTTCAGACAAATTGTATGCGTTCCCGGTGTAAGTGTAATAGATATATTATTATCAGTAGAAGCTTGAACATCATTATCTACCAACCAGAAAGCCACACATAGATCGCCTGATCCATCTGCGAAAGAGAAATTATACTTATGTGATTCACAAACTAAAATAGTAGTTAGAATTGCAGTTGGTACCACGCAATCACAGTTCTCTGGTACAACAAAGTTAGTAAGACAAACATATTCCGATTCCATACCACCTTCGCAACAATGTACCTTAACGCATATTTCATGAACTCCGGGAGTCAGATTGAAAGTTGGATTATAATTTCCAGCCTCAATGTCAGCACCACCATCAATATTCCAATGATCAATGCAATAATTTGAACCACCTATCAATCCAAAAGTGTATAAGTGATCGACACAATTGGAGTTCTGAACTTCAACCGTCGTAGGATAGCTGCAGATGCAATTTTCGGGAACAATAATCGTCGTGCAGATGTAATTGGAACCTGATCCATTGCAACAAAATACTTTCAGACAAATTGTATGTGTTCCAGGTGTAAGTGTAATAGATATATTATTATCAGTAGAAGCTTGAACATCATTATCTACCAACCAGAAAACCACACATAGATCGCCTGATCCATCTGCGAAAGAGAAGTTATACTTATGCGATTCACAATCTAAAATAGTAGTTAGAATTGCAGTTGGTACCACGCAATCACAGTTCTCTGGTACAACAACGGTAGTACAAATTGAAATTGCCTCACCTGTTTCGCAGCACTTCACTTCTACACAAATAGTATGACTGCCCGGAGTGAGAATAGTAGAGAAAGGATTTGCCCCTGTATTAACTCCAACGCTATCAATAAACCATTTGCCAATGCAAAGTGAGCCATCAGCATTGGGTATAGTAAACTCATATTTGTGTCCTTCGCAGTCTAGAAGTACTGTTTCGATTTGGCCCGGCCAGATACAACCACAAGGTTCGGGTACTACAAGATCTACACAAACCCATCCCCCATCATTTTCCTCAAAGCAAAATGATTTTGCGCAGATAGTATGAGGTCCGGCGCTGAGAGTGATTGTAATTGCAGGGTCATTTACAACAAGAGGTGTACCGTCGATTGTCCAAAACATTACATAGAAAGCGCCAGCACCACCTTGCAATGTAAAGGTGTATTCATTTGTCTGGCAATCATTGAGGACATAATCAATTGATGTTGGAATCTGGCAGCCACATGTTTCAGGTACAACCACATCAATGCATAATGAACCACCCATAGATGGATCATCACAACATGACCATTTAGAGCAAATGGTGTGAGTACCCGGTGTTAGAGTAGTTACGAAATTTGCGGAAATCTGCACCAGGAATCCGTCGAGATACCAACGGGTATCGCAGTAATTCTGACCTCCGCTTAAATCAAATTGATATTTATGGCTGGGGCAGTCTATTATAGTTGTCACAATATCCGTAGGATTAATACATTCACATATTTCAGGAACGAATAAATCAACACAACGGAGTTCAGCCTCAGGGCCACCATTGCAGCATTCTACTTTAGCGCAGATTGTGTGCCAACCTGGAGTGAGCGCCAGGATAGGATTATAGCTTCCCTGCTCTATTTCCGGACCGTTATCAATTCTCCAGTATGAAACGCAAAAACCGTTGCCACCTGCAAAAGTGAATTGATACTTGTGACTATCACAGTCAACTTGCGTTGCTATAACGGCCTCTGGATATTGACATTCACAATTTTCAGGAACAAAAACATCTGTGCAGATGTAATTGGAACCTGATCCATTGCAACAAACTACTTTCAGACAAATTGTATGCGTTCCTGGTGTAAGTGTAACGGATATATTATTATCAGTAGAAGCTTGAACATCATTATCTACCAACCAGAAAACCACACAAAGATCACCAGATCCATCCGCGAAAGAGAAATTGTACTTATGCGATTCACAATCTAAAATAGTAGTTAGAATTGCAGTTGGAACCACACAATCACAGTTCTCTGGTACAACAACGGTGATGCAAAGTGCAATACCTTCGCCCGTTTCGCAACACTCCACATTTACGCAGATTTCGTGAACACCGGGTGTGAGATTAGTTGAGTAAGTATTTACGCCAGACGTAACTCCATTGCCATCTACATACCACTTTCCAAAACAAAAAGCGCCATCTGGGTTGGGAACTGTAAATTCATATTTATGCGATTCACAGTCAAGCACAACGGCTTCGATTTGGGTAGGTAATTCACAGCATGATTCAGGAACAACTACATCAATGCACAAACCATCACCAATATTGGTTACGCAGCAATAAACCTTCACACAAATAGAGTGAACGCCTGGAGTCAACACTACATCCAGTGGTGTTCCGCTTCCAATCAGAATGCCTCCGTCATACCAAAGGGTTGTGCAATAGTTTTGTCCACCGATCAAATCGAAATGGTACTTATGTCCCAGGCAGTCAATTACTGAAACCGCAATAGCCTCAGGATATATACATTCACAATTTTCGGGAACAAAAACTGTTTCGCAAACATTGGCACTTTCGCCGGTTGCACAGCAAATAACATCGATCAGGCAAACTTCGTGTGTACCTGGAGTGAGATTGACTGTGAATTCTAATCCTGAAGTAATTGGAACTCCATCAACATACCACTTTCCAACACAAAGAATACCATTCGAATTGTCAACAGTAAAATAATAGCTATGCGAGTTACAATCAAGAAGAGTAACTTCCAGATTAGTTGGCAAAATACAATCACTTAAATTCTCCAAACCGATTGTTGCATCTCCTGAGGAGCCTTCATCAGAAGGGAAATTCTCATTTTCGTGCATTAAAAAAGAATTGTCAGAGCTTAATAAGGGAATAATGTCGGGGAGAATTGAAGCCCTAATGCAAATGAGTGCGATGGTGACGGCACAGACCGTCATACATAGTCTTTTTAACATAGTGTTTAGATAAAAAAATTGTTTACCTACTCTGTTCATGCGCTTTTCGGTTGACGCGCGCTCTTTTCAAAGAAGAATTCAATGAGCTCAAAAACCACAATCCATTCCAATCGGATCCATTGTTACTTACAGCAACAAAAACCAAGATAATTTTGATTGGTAGAAAAGATTAAAATAGAGGTTCCGTGCATTTGAAAAATTTCCTTGTCAGTGAGTGCAGTAAATCTCGTTAAAATAGTTCGATTCTTACAAATGTTAATAAATATCCGAATTGGCAATTTAAGCGATAAATATAGTCAGTTCATCTACAAAAAATGAGCGTTCATTCCATTTATGGAATTTCGACTTATTGGGCATCGGTCGCCATTATCGAAAGTATTTAATGGCCTGCCGAGCCAAAATACGATTTCATCGTAGGGGAAATTCCTGATAAAATACATGCTTAAAGTTCCACTTTAAATCCAAAAAAACAGTTCAACGCGACCGATTAGAAAAACAAAAATGGCCGCCAGAAAACTGGCAGCCATTTTATTAAATTTCACTTGAATCAACAGGACTTAAAGGCTGTTGTTTCTTGTGTTAGAATTACATTGATCACACGAATCAATTCATTTGGAAATATTATTTCTTAATGAAACTGATGTGTTGCAAATGCCCGTTGGCATTGAGTGTAACTGTATAAACTCCACTTGATAATGATTGCACATCCAATTGGGTGGTACTAATGTCACCCAGATTTGATTTGCGCACGATGATTTCACCCATCATGTTCATTACAGTAAGTTCTTTGAGGTTCACCAATTGATCATAAGAAATGTTCAATATAGACTCTGTAGGAACAGGGAATAGTTTTGCTTCGACTTTTTCGTTAAGCTGATTTTCTATTCCTGAGTTACCAGGAGCCATTGCCATTCCACCAGGAGCTATATCGCATGGAACATCAAGTTCTACGCAAATGAGCACCGCATCAGATAGACCGTCGCAGCAATATACTTTCGCGCAAATCGTATGATGACCTCCTGAAAGAGTGAAGATAGGATTGTAATTTCCACCTTCCACTTCAGCTCCACCGTCAATTGTCCAATAAGCTACGCAGTAGTTCGCTCCGAAGTTAAATCCGAACTGGTATGTGTTGCAGGTAAGTGCGGCCACACTAATCTTGGTTGGAAGAATGCATTCGCAATTCTCTGGAACAACGAAGTCAATACAGATAATCTCTGCCTCAGGTCCACCCTCGCAGCAATACACTTTTACGCAAATTGTATGAGGACCTGGTGCCAGATAGAAAGTTGGAGAATAATTTCCACCTTCCACTTCTGCTCCACCATCAATTTTCCAATAAGCTATGCAGAAGTTTGAGCCACCATTCAATCCGAAAGTATATAAGCCTTCAGGACAATTGGATCCCAACAAGGCAATACCAGTCGGATAAGTGCAGTCGCAATTCTCCGGAACAACAACTGTAGTGCAGAGATAAACTCCAACACCTGTATCGCAGCAGTATACGTAAACACATACTTCATGTATACCAGGTGTAAGCGTTGTCACAAAAGGTGAATATGGAGCCCCTTGATTGGCACCATCCACATACCAGTCTTTGATACAAAGATTTCCATCTCCGCCTACAAGATCAAATTGGTATTTATGATCAGGGCAGGAAATAACTGTTGTCTTAATATCAGTTGGTAATTCGCAATCGCAGAATTCAGGCACATAGAAGTCAATGCAGATTAATGCGGCTTCAGCATTGCCATTGCAGCAATATACTTTAGCACAGATTGTATGCCAGCCTGGAGTGAGGTAGAATGTTGGGGTATAATTTCCACTTTCTACTTCCCCTGTATTATCTACATTCCAATATGCCACGCAGAAATCTGATCCTCCAACAAAGCCGAAGGTGTACAAATGCTCTGTGCAATTTTTCGCGATCAATTCAATGGTCGTCGGATAAACGCAATCACAATTGGGTACTTCAACAGTCACGCACAAGTAGTCAGATCCACCGCCACCATAGCAGCAATACACTTTCACACATATTTCATGTGTTCCAGGTGTAAGGTTGTACAGCAAAGGATTGTCTGTGCTTCCGATTCCGCTGCCATCAACAACCCACTCAGCCACACACCAGTAATCATTTCCACCGATAAGGTCGAATTGATATAAACCGGTAGCGCAATCGAGCTGCGTTGCAACAACTTCGGTTGGAAGTATACATGGGCAACCCTCTACAACGATATCAATACAGATTAGCTGTGCATCACCTGTTCCGTTGCAGCAATATACCTTGGCACATATATGATGTGGTCCGGGGAATAGAGATGTAATAAGGAATGGGCTTGTTGAAGCAATCAGATAATCATCCACCTGCCAGTACGACACGCAGAAGTCACCGCTGCCACCTACCAAATTGAATTCGTACAAACCTTCGACACAGTCGAGCAAGTTGTATTCAATGCCAGTAGGCAAATTGCAGCAGAAATCAGGAACGTGAACTGAAGTGCACAACGAACCTATTTCGCAAGGATTATCGCAGCAATAGAAGGTCACACAAATCTCATGGTCGCCAGGAGTCAAGGTAGTTACCCATGGATAATCATTACCCATTGGTAGTCCATTGTCGTACCACTGAAGTACGCAAATGTTACTATAATCCCAGAATGCGAATTCGTAAGTATGAGTAGCACAATCCAACTCAGTGACCATAATGCCACTTGGGAATTGGCAATCACAATTTTCCGGAACGTATACATCCACACACAATAGTTTGGATTGGTCCGGATAATCGCAGCAGTACACAGTTACGCAAATAGTATGGTTACCAGGAGTAAGACCTGTAATGAATGGATTGACGCCAGAATCAATTGCCACACCATCAACAGACCATTTTCCAAAACAGATATTATCTGCGGGACAAAGCACAGTGAACTGATACTTGTGACCAGGACAATCGAGTATTTTAACCCCGATGTCTGTTGGCAATTCGCAGCAGAATTCAGGAACAGTGACATCAATGCACATCTCTTTAGCTTCGCCGGTTTCACAGCAGTAAACCACTACACAAATTGTGTAAGTACCGGGAGCAAGATTTGTGATAAATGGATAAGCTTCGCCCATGGGAGTACCCTGGACGTACCATTGCTTCACTATATAATCAATTCCGCCCCATAAAGTAAACTCGTATTTGTGTGTTGGACAATCCAAGACGTTTACCATGATACCATCAGGCAATACGCAATTATAAACTTCAGGAACAACTACAGTCACACAAATCTGGGTACCGAGACCAGTGTCGCAGCAATACACATTAACACAGATTTCATGTGTTCCAGGTGTAAGCTCCACTGTGAAAGGATTAATACCAGAATCAATTGCGTCGCCATCTACAAACCACTTGCCAAAGCAAACATTATCATCCACTACACAATATGCTGTGAATTCATATTTATTTGAGCAGGCAAGACGTTTCACTCCAATTTCAGTTGGAAGAACGCAGCAATATTCAGGAACAAATACTTCCTTACAAAGTACAGTCTGGATAGATGGGTTTTCGCAGCAATAAACTGTAACGCAGATCATGTGAAGACCTGGAGTTAACGTAGTATTCCAGGGGTAATCATTACCCATTGGCACACCATTGTCGCACCATTGCTGTACACAATATCCACTTCCACCGCAAAGAGTGAATTGGTATTTGTGGTTAGGGCAGTCAAGCACTTCATGCAGAATACCATCTGGCAGAACGCAATCGCAAGAAGGCACAATTACAGTAACACATAAATTAATACTGTAGTTAGAATTCTCGCAGCAATACAACTTCACACAAATAATATGCGTACCAGGTGTAAGAGCGATCTGTAATGGATACGAATTTCCGTAAGAAATACTTCCTTCATACCAATCGCTGATACAATATCCACTTCCGCCCCATAGGCCAAATTCATATTTGTTATCAGGGCAACCTGTTAAAGCAGTAACCATGATCCCATCAGGGAATGTGCAAGGTGGGCAGTCTGGAACAACAACAGTAGTGCATAATGTAGTACTAACATTCGGATTGTTGCAGCAATACAACTTCACACAAATGATGTGAGTGCCAGGAGTAAGAGCAAGAATCAGGGGATACGAATTTCCATAAGAAATACTTCCTTCGTACCAGTCGCTGATACAATATCCGCTTCCACCCCACAGACCGAATTGATATTTGTTATCAGGGCAACCTGTAAGTGGTGTAACCATAATAGCATCCGGCAAAACACAATCGCAATAAGGTACGTTCACCTCTATGCAAAGTTCTGTGCTGATACTTGGATTTTCACAGCAATACACCTTAACACAAATTTTATGCACGCCTGGTGAAAGAGTGAGATACAATGGATAAGAATTGCCATAAGAAGCAACTCCTGGTTCGTACCAACCGGCGATACAATATCCGCTTCCACCCCACAGACCGAATTCGTATTTGTTATCAGGGCAACCTGTAAGTGGCATAACCACAATACCATCCGGTAAAACGCAATCGCAATTAGGTACGATTACTTCTGTGCAAAGTTCGATGCTGATATTTGGATCTTCACAGCAATACACCTTAACACAAATTTTGTGTACACCTGGTGAAAGAGCTATATTCAATGGATAAGAATTGCCATAAGAAGCAACTCCTGGTTCGTACCAATCAGCGATACAATATCCACTTCCACCCCACAGACCGAATTGATATTTGTTATCAGGGCAACCTGTAAGTGGTGTAACCATGATGGCATCCGGTAAAACGCATTCGCAATAAGGCACGAACACCTCTGTGCAAAGCTCTGCGCTGATATTTGGATCTTCACAGCAATACACCTTAACACAAATTTTATGTGTACCTGGTGAAAGAGTGAGATACAATGGATAAGAATTGCCATAAGAAGCAACTCCTGGTTCGTACCAATCGGCGATACAATATCCACTTCCACCCCACAGACCGAATTGATATTTGTTCTCAGGGCAACCTGTAAGTGGTGTAACCATGATGGCATCCGGTAAAATGCATTCGCAATAAGGTACGAACACCTCTGTGCAAAGCTCTGTGCTGATACTAGGATCTTCGCAGCAATATACCTTAACACAAATTTTATGTGTACCAGGTGAAAGAGTGAGATACAATGGATAAGAATTGCCATAAGAAGCAACTCCTGGTTCGTACCAATCAGCGATACAATATCCGCTTCCACCCCACAGACCGAATTGGTATTTGTTATCAGGGCAACCTGTAAGTGGTGTAACCATGATACCATCCGGTAAAATGCAATCGCAGACAGGAACTACAATGTCTTTGCACAACCAGATACCCTGTCCAGTCTCACAGCAATACACGTAAACACATATTGTATGTGGTCCTGGTGTAAGCACGTAAGTTGTAGGATCAAAAGGTTGACCGATATTGTTGCCATCTACCCACCAGTCTTTGATACACATACCAGAGTATGGTCCAACCAGTGAGAACTCATATAAATGTTCAGGACAACTAATTTCCGTCACATTAATATCAGTCGGGAAAACGCAACCGCAATACTCCGGAACCTCAATTGTAACGCAATACCATTGTCCAACGCCAGTTTCACAGCAGTATATGTATAGACATATATCATGCGATCCTGGAGTTAGAACGTAGGTAGTTGGATCGAATGGTTGGTTTATATTGCTACCGTCTACAAACCAATCTTTGATACACATACCTGAGTACGGTCCAACAATTGAAAACTGGTAAAGGTGTTCAGGGCAATTCAGCTCTGTTACCTTTATTCCCTCAGGGAATATACAATCGCAATTATCGGGAACAAAAACAGTAGTGCAAATCTGAACTAAGTCACTTGAACCATCACAACAATAGACATTTACACAAATTGTGTGGATACCCGGAGTGAGAGAGATGGTAAGTGAGGTTGGGTCAATTCCATTACCTACTCCATCAATAACCCATTCTTTGATACACACTGCATCATACAATCCGATAATATCGAACTGATACAAATGTTCAGGACAATTGATTTCTGTGGCCAATATTCCTGTAGGGAATACACAACTGTAGCAATTTTCGGGAACAATAACGGTTGTGCACAGATAAGTACCTCCGCTAAAATCGCAGCAATATACTTTGGCGCATATTTCGTGCACACCCGGTGTCAGATTAAGTGTAAGGTTGTATCCGGTAGAACCATCTACCACACCATCTACAAGCCAAAATGCCACGCACACATCACCGGAAAGGCCCACAAGTGAAAAATCATACTTGTGAGATGGACAATCAAGTTCAGTGGTCATAATAGCTACCGGAAGCACACAAGGACAAAACTCGGGTACATCCACAATGGTACATAGAACAATAAATGTTTGCTCAGGATTTTCACAACAATACAACTGAACACAAATTTCATGTACACCTGGAGTGAGATTGTAAATAAATGGATTGACGTTATCTGTAATTGATATTCCATCAACAATCCACTTTCCAATACAAACTCCATCACCCACGTTGGGTAGTAAAAACTGATAGAGATGCTCTGCACAATTGAGTTCTTCTACCTTTATCACATCAGGCAGAACGCAACCACAATTTTCAGGAACAATAATAGTAATACAAATGCCATCACCTGCACCGGTCTCACAGCAAAAAGTCTTCAGACAAATTTCATGAGAGCCTGGTGTAAGATTAATAATCAAATTACTTGCGTTGGATACCAACACTCCATCCACGTACCAATCATATTCGCAAATGTATTGTAATCCCAAAGGCACAAACAGGTATTGATGTGAGGGACAGTCCAGCAACTGAACTTGAATTTCATTGGGATGTATACACTCACATGATTCAGGAACTACAACCTCCACACAAATCAAGCTCGCTTGATTGGGATTCTCGCAGCAATATACCTGTACACAAATAGTATGTGTTCCAGGTGTAAGAACATAAAGGAAAGGATTATCACCGGCAGTAATTGAAACGCCATCTACAACCCACTTTCCTATGCATACCAAATCGTTCTCAAGAGGTACGGTGAACTGATAATAATGCTCAGGACAACTCAGAACCTCCACCTTAATCTCGGTTGGAAGCACACAAGAACAAAATTCCGGAACGTTAATTTCTGTACATAGCCATATGGCATCGCCACCTTCACAACAATAAATTTTAGCACAAATCAGGTGATAACCTGGTGTACTAAATGCGTAGGACATGGGGATTCCACCTGGCAATGTAATGGTATTATCTATTACCCAATAAGAGGCACAGATAGAACCAGAACCACCGACGACACCAAACTGATAGGTGTGACTTGGGCAATCCAGCAATGTAGCAGAAAGGGAGGTGGGATATTCGCAAAATGCATCTATCCTACCATCACTCCCGACGGTAATGCCGGATTTTTCAGAGTCGAGTAAGGGGATTAAATCTGGAAGAAGAGCTGCTCTAATACTAATGAGCGCGATCATGACGGTAGTAACCGTCAACAGTAATCTTTTAAACATAGTGTTTAGATAAAAATTTAGTAACCTACTCTGTTAAGCGCTTTTCGGCATCCGCGCAATCACCTTAGAGAAGAACATTCTTTCAAACGTGCGCGCCGCAAAGTCAGGCCGATATGACTAAAAAGTTCACATCCGGCAACAACAGCAGATCAATCTGGTGAGATGATTACAATCGATGACTAGAGACAGTTCGTACATTTATTCTTGAAGTTTTCTCAATTGTGAGTGGCGAAATATTGCAAAACAAAACACGTAAATGTACGCATGTTGAAAACTATTTTACGAATACACTTTGACGACAATTTTTCGCAATTCGTCTAAAAAGAATTCAGATTAAACAAAATAAAAATTATTCTTTTCAGGCATTTCACCACGAATGATTCGAAAAAAAGTGAGATATTAATCTGGATCTCCCTTTAAAACTCCGAACAAATGCGCTTTTTCTATTTAAGTCAGGCCTTTCCGAATTCATACAATCTAAACCTAAAAACGCACCACGTCAAACCGCATAAATCTATCCCGTAAATTCATTACAGCGTCAATAGTCACTGACATAATGCACACAAGACATAAGCAAGGTAAACCAATGGCAACAAAGGATTCGCTGTGCATTCAATTTATGGTATTGTCATCACTGGACTCCTATCAATATCCTCAATTCGATTAAGTCAATGCTGTCACGTTCATGAACCCCAGCCATTTGGTAATTAAATAACCTGAATTGTGCTATACCTTATATTACGCCAAATTCTAACATCATCAGTAAAGAATGACCAAATCAGAGTAAGTGTAAATATTACACTTTCAGGTTATTTCATTCTATCGAAATAATACGCCAAATTCTAACATCATCAGTAAAGAATGACCACATTATTGTAAGTGTCAATTCTACACTTATAGGCTATTTCATTTTACCCCAAATTCAATTCCGTCAATACGAGACAGAGGCATATCTGTTATCTTCAAATAATTTAGTAAGGCACCGGAAAAAAATAATTTCAGCACAGGTACTTTTTACTTTCACCAGATTCTGTTTTTTAATCAACAAACATTTTCATCCTAAGGTTTTTTCAGAAGATAAAATAGAGTTGCGGCAGAACACTTCTTTATCACATTGTGAAAGTCCTATCCAACTCAAAAAAAAAATCAGGTTGTGGTACCAATTCGAATTATTTACACATTATCACAACACCTGAAAAATACAATTTGAAAGCTCGTGGATATGAAGATCTGACATTGTCAATCGAAATTCATTGAAAAACAAAACTGAATTCCGGCCAGAATAGGGCTAAAGAAAATTCAACCTATTCAAAATAACGGATCAACCGCAAAAGTTGGGGAGTGACAGACTTTGATTTGCAAAATTGACCAAGTAGGCTTTAAGGTTGTTAACCCCGGCCTGCCCCCAACCGAACTGGTTGTGGGGTGCAACCCGGTGGCTCAGACCCAAATGCGCGGCCCACAACTCCAACGGAGTTGAATTTTGAACCGATAAATGGACAGTTGAATTACCGAAACAAAAGCCAGGCTTCTATAGTTCTGCTGTTTCAATTTTTCCTAATTGAAATTTTCCTGAGAAAAATGAATGAAAATCCAACGTCTATTTGGGTTTAAATTGTCGAACATTATTGTAATTCGATTTGAAAAAATCAAGAGGGTTAAAAATAGGAATCAGAACATAACATTCAACTTCGCTGGAGTTGTTGGGTCATCTTTTATTATCGGACCACCGGGTTCCACCCCACAACCAGTTCGGTTGGGGCAGGCCGGGGCTAATAACATATAAGTCCTACGGACTTAGTCAATCCACTCAACTTGCTCCATCTCTCCCCAACTTTTGCGGTTGATCCAAAATAATTCACGACACAATTTAAAAAATAATTTGAAGGAAGCGCCGGTAGCTTCTAAATAATATGACGCGCATTTAATTAAAAACAAAGACTTTCGATCTGATCAATTCTCCAACTTACTTGCCTTAGTAATGATGTACTTGCTATCGCCTCTCCAGAATAAAGTTTTCCTGAATTCCTTGTAAGTTACCTGAATGCATGCATTCGGATCTAGTTGCAATTGCAAAAGTGTTTCTTCTACTTTACTATCGGCAACTGAAAATGTAAAGGTGACCGGATTAGAAACCACATCGCGGCAACCTTCCGTAAAATACCCTTCGCAGGTTTTAAAAATATTTCCTTTGTTGCTAATCTTTAAATCCTTGCCGATTCTCTCACCTTCACTATATGGATTGTAGTAATTCCAATAGAAAATCAAACCCAGTACCAGCAGAATTCCAATGCTGATTTTGATGATCCACCCACGAAGTTTACTTTTTGTAGCAGGTGGTTGTGTAGTATTGGAAGAGCTGGTATTTGAATTACTCATAGATAACTTATTTAATTAAGGTACAAGCGACAAGTGCGAAATTAATCCATTCTGCACAAGTTAAGGAATAACTGATGTAATTTTCTTGCTTCATGCAAACCACTTAGAGGTTGTGAATGCCAGTTTGATTCGACCCATATCGAGCAGTAGGATTCAACCCGACGGACACTGTTTTCTTCTGACTTTCAGTTCACCACATCCATTAATGGCGCTGAAAAGTCTTCCATTGAGCCTTTCGAATGTGGCCCAAATTAAACTAAATGATTTTCAGGAAAACCCAAATACGCACAACAGTTTAATTTACAATCAATTAAGAGCTGATTTTAAAACAAAAAAACAATTCCCTATTTTTTACACAAGCCCGCAGGCATAGTGAGATAATGACGATATTCGCGGGCCTTTTTAAGGTTGACGATTCGTTAACCTTTCATGAGGCAAGATTTTTAGGCGGTTGAATACTTTTGCGCCGCTTTTGCCCACTAACAAAATGATGAAGTACTTTCGATTAATTATGGTCGTGCTGGCCCTGACCAATTGCCACCAGTTGTTTTCGCAATGCATTGTCCTGAATGAAATCATGATTAATGCAGCCGGACCCAACGACGGTTCCAATTCGCCCAATACTGCCGAATGGGTTGAACTTTACAACACATGTTTAGAGCCTGTAGATATAGGTTGTATGGTTATTGGCGACGGAGATTTTACCGTGACCATTCCTATTGGAACCATACTCCCGCCCGGAGCATATTTCACTCTTGGCAGTATAAATGCCGGATTTACTGTCGATCTTGATTGGGGCACTTGTGGTTGTGCGGATGGCAGTGGCATTGGTATTTTTACCAACGGCAACGAGCAACTCGGACTTATAGATGCGAATGGCCAATTTGTAGATGGAGTTTATTGGGGAACCGGCCAACTTCCGCTGGACATCAATACACCCGGAATGGGAACCTGCAATGGTGTTTCTGTAAATGGTCTTGATACACCGGATCTTGTTTTACTACCCACAGGTGGTGGACAAGGTTGCTCTATTTCTCTTGCCTGTGGTGCAGGCTCAACCTGGCTTGAAACCTGCACACCAACTCCTGCTGCTGCGAATGGTGCTACCATTATTACTCCAACATTTTCAGCCACAGGACAGAATATTTGTGTTGGAGAATGTATTGATTTTAGCGATACCTCAACAGAAACTGCCGATTCTTGGTCGTGGACATTTGAAGGCAGTGGAACAATCACTTCACCCGACCAATTTCCAACTGGTATTTGTTACTCAACACCAGGTAATTTTGATGTAATACTTACACTTACTACAAGCTGTGGTGTATTTACAACTACCGAAACAGATTATATAACAGTTGGCGTAAGTCCTGAACCTATTATTGATCCGTCAGGCCCACTGGAATTCTGTGAAGACGAAGAAGTAACTTTCAGTACCACAGAAACCGGCACCTATCAATGGCTACTCGATGGAGTAGCTCTTCCCGGTGAGACCAGTAATTCTTATACGGCCACCTCAACCGGCAATTATTCGGTTGAAGTAACCAATGGGAGCTGTTCGGCCATTTCGAATTCTTATGATGTTGTAGTCGCTTCCTCCACCGGATTAGACATCACGCCTTCCGGATTAATTTCAATTTGCGAGGGTACAGACCAACTTCTTTCAGTTGATGCCGGATTCAATACTTACCAATGGATGCTGGATGGAGTAGATATCGATGGTGCAAATTCCAATACTTATATAGCCACCCAAAGTGGGCTTTATACAGTAGAAGTTACTGTGGGCAATTGCAGCGCCACATCAACCTCTACCCAAATTAATTTTGAAAGTGCTACATTAGTTACAATAACTCCAAATGAGGATCTGGCAATTTGTACAAATGGACAGGCCGATTTATTCGCCGATGGAATTTTCAGCGATTATCAATGGTACTTGAATGGTGTTGTCATTCCCGGAGCTAACTCATATACCCTTGCGGTAACGGAAGCCGGCGAATACAACATCGTTGTCAACACTTCAGGCTGTCCGGGTGAGTCAGAATCCATAACCATAACGGTTAATCAAAGTCCAGATCCATCCTTATCACTCGAAGGGTTGAACAGTTTTTGTACTGGAGAAATTCAGGAAATTTCTGCCAATGAAGTTTACACTACCTATCAATGGCTATTCAATGGTGATGTAGTCATTGGCGAAACGGCGCCATCTCTTACGGCATCAGAATCGGGCACTTATGTGCTCGTTGCAACCGATGCTAATGGATGTGTAGAACAAACCCCGGCAACGACCATCATTTATGTTGATCCCCTGCCTGTGGTGATTACTCCCGGAGTATCTTTTAATACCTGCGAGCCGGTAGATTTGAGCGCCGAAACTGTTGGCGAACTTCAATGGTATTTCAACGGTGTGGCCATACCCGGAGCAACCAATCAGATATACACAGCCACACAAACAGGTACATACTCTGTAATAGCCACATCAGATGCCTGTCCGCCGCAAACTGATGAAGTTACAGTGACATTCAATGGCTCTCTTGACGTACAAATTCTTGCAGACAATTCCGATCCATGCGAAGGCACTCCGGTTCAATTATCGGTGCAGGGAATTTATGACAGCGTTGTATGGTCGAACGGACAACAAACTGATTTTATAACAGTAAGTACTGATGGAACTTACAGCGCAGTTGTTACCGCAGACAATTGTTCTACTGAAGTAGAGTATGAATTGAACTTTCATCCTGCACCTTATGTCGATGCAGGCAATGACACAGTGGGAGATTGTACATTGGGCATTCTGCTTCCTGGTACCGGCACAGGAACATTGATTTGGGAAAGTAACCTAACATTGAATGATCTGGGCAATGGTTCGGCTCTGGTGACGCCACAATCGAATACCAATTATGTGCTCACAGCTTCGGATGGAGTTTGTGTAGCCAAAGATGAAGTTGTGGTATTCATGGATTGCAGTTCCATTTTTATTCCGAATATTTTCACACCGAATAGTGATGGTATTAATGATGTGTTTGAAGTAAAAGTAAGAGGAGCCGCCCAATACGAGCTGAAGATTTTTAATCGCTGGGGAGTTAAAATATTTGAGTCAACCAATCCCGAAGAACCTTGGACAGGTGGCGACGATTATTATGTGCCAGATGGTGTGTACTTTTGGACCATTGTGGCTATTAACCTGAACAATGAGCCGATGCTGGATGAAGATCACAGCCATGGAACGGTGACGGTGGTGCGGTAATAAATTCTGAGGGAAAATTCATTTCCAATCAACACCAAATTTCTCTGGTTTGAAAAAAAATTTCAGGACGGATGGTAGTCTTGAAGCCCATGCTTTTTCGTTGTGGCCATGATCCAAACCCCTCATAATGACGCAATTATTATAACCAGCCCACTTATCATTCATTATAAAATTAGCCCTGATCTGCCATTCATTATATTCAATTTCCAACCCCTCTGTTCCGTTATCGAAATAAAATTTATGTGTTTTCAATGAAGGGCAATTTTCTTTCAGGTATGCTAAAAAAGTAGATGGAACTTCCGGATTTCTATATTTCGGGCAACCCACCCAATGAGTAGAAATACAAGCCGCACCACCAAAAACTTTCGGGTATTCGCAAATGGCATACATGGCGAGAAGGCCTCCCATACTAGATCCTGCAATAAAGGTATGGGCAGCCGTTTTGTAGGTTGAGTACTTTTTATCCACGAATGGTTTCAGTTCTTTTACAATAAATTTCAGGTACATATCGCTTATTGGTTCACCACCAATATCTGCCTTCACATTCTCATCATTGGGCATGTGTAAAGCCTCATAAGGTTTTTGCGGATAGTATTCAGGACGTCTGTTGGCAGTGCTCCAAATACCCACAATGATGATCTGATCCTTTAAATCTGCACTGTACATTGAGTCCAGACACTCATCAATGCGCCATTCGGACTTGTCAGGTGAAGTGGCAAAAGCAGGATCAAATAAATTCTGTCCGTCCTGAAAATATATGACATTGTAAGAAGAGTCCGCGCAATAATTATCCGAAATCCAGATGTCGATGTTTCTGGGCTGAACATATTTTGAAGCAAAATCAGAATAGCGGTGTAGTTTACCGAAATTCAGGTCGATTATTGTGTCCTGCGAAAAAAGTGATGGAGCACCATAAACCAATAAAAAGATGAGCAAATTCAATTTCATAAAAAAAACCTGTAAAAATACATTCATACTTCCTATTATTCTAAGACATTAGTCTGGTATCGGCCCAACGCATCAGTAAGCCTCTTCTTCATAACTGACTTCAATCGCCTCGGACCAAGCACCCTGATAAATTGACCGAATCCCAAAATCTCCCTCTCCAGCTCAAAATTCAAAACTACCTCAATAGTAAATATTACACCATCAGCTTCTTCTCTAATTATTTTTTGTGATGGATGAATGGGTTTTGTGAGAATATAAGGAAAATGAGTGCGTTCAATTTTCATGGTCACCACTTCGCTCTTCATGTTGGTGGTTTTGGATACGCCAATTGCATCATCGAAAAAAGAAGTCACATCGAAGTTCGGCTTTACAAATTTTTCGCGATCCAATTCAACAAATCCAACCAATCTGTCCAATGCCAGTGTTACCACATCATTCCGGTATTTTCGCTTTCCAATCAAAAACCAGCGATTTCTATATTCTTTCAGCAAATAAGGATAAAATACAAAATCCATTGGCTGGCGCGCCTTGAAAGACTGATAAGAAATCTGTAAAGCCTTCCGGTTGATCATCGACTTATGCAGTGGGTCGATAAATTCCAATCCCTTGAGCAATTCATTTTTTTCAAAATCAATAAAAGATTTTCCCTTGTGTCCTTGTTTGTATATCTTATCCTCAAGCTTGGTAATCATACCGTTCAATTCCTGAAAATAGCCAAAGCCTTTGAATTGTTTTAATACTCCAACCACCTCGTGCAACGTGCCGAGGTCTTGTTGCGTAAGCGGAATGTTGGTTATGCTGTAGGATTCTTCACTATAACTGTAATATTTCTTGTTTGTAACAACGATGGGGGCATTGTAGCCCAACTTTTCACTTCGCATATTCTGCAGATCCAATTGAACCGCGCGCCGGCTGATGCCATTGGTTATGCCCTCATATTCAAACAAGGCGTCCGAACAGGCTTCCATCAAATCTTCGAGAGTCCACTTCCTGAAACGGTTCTGCAGACAATTGTCGATGGTTTTATATCTGATAAGCGCAAGTTTGTTGATCGCCATAATCTATCTCTTTTTTGGATGACAAATATAGAAATTCCAATTTACTGCGCAATAGATGTGCGCAGCAAGAAAATTCATGAAAAAATATCAATTAGAACAACTACTATTTACCAGCCACTTACATAAATATTTCAAGCAATTCAAAATTTATTTTTATCTGCGCAATTCCGTTGCGCAGTATGGTTGAAACATTTGTCCAGGAAATAAAACAAGAAACGTTCTTTGAAACACACATTTCCGAACAGCAAAAATACAATGATGCCAAAGAGTGCGTCTTTAGTATCACAAAAATACTTCCGCAAGGAAAAAGAAGCACATAGAAACAGCAGGCCCCGGATGTAGTATCCAAAACTACTGCATAGTATGACTGGTCATTGATTTTTCATATTCTGCCTGACTAAAATCTGTGTAATGAGTGTTGATGGCGTGGGTTCGATTCCCACTCCCGCAAAGGATAGTTCAGTGGCAGAACACAACTTGTTTTAACTGAGGTTCGATTCCTCATACGACTATAAATCGTAACACTGGTAGTATGGGCTCAAAATCCAAACATGAAGACGGTTACTTCATTAAAGAAACCGATCCAAAAAAGGAGAAATGAAATCATTCGGTTCGATTGTTTTGATAAAAGAACAACAGCAATTTATCCGAACAAGACAGATACCGTTTTTGCGAAGTAAGAAGCAGCTACCCAATTCGACAAACACAATTTGTTGAAGAAAAAGCAAGCTCCTTTTCACTGAGGCAAATACTCAAGTCAGGTTCCAATTCAGTGCTGTGAGTGATTTCATCCTCTCTTTTTTTAACCTAAAAAAGTATAACCCAGCCTGCAAAGACAGGCGCAATAAATAAACAAATGAAAAGAGTTAGAATTCAGGCATGGACCAAAGCATTGATTGTTCAGAACGGACGTTATATCAAAATGCTTGATGAAGGCACATACTGGCTCCCTTTCAGTTATGAAGTGATCCGCTATGACATGCGATTGCCTATTACCACAGGTATCGACATCAACATATTGAAACAAGATGCCTACTTTGTAGCGGCCACAGAAATTATTGAAGTACAGGACAATGAAATGGCAATCTGTTTCATGAACAAACTCTTTACTCAAATACTAAAACCGGGCGTTCATCTTTTCTGGAAAGGTTTGGCGGAATATCGATTTGAGATGGTGAACCTTGCAGAATATAAAATGGATGAAGCCATTGATAAGATGCTCATCACACGCCCTGCGTTTGGCCCTTATTTGCGTCAGTTCGTTGTTGCGCCGCATGAGAAGGCATTATTTTATGTGGATGGAAAATTGGATGGAGTGAAAGAAGCCGGAACGTATTTCTACTGGATCAATGCCACTACATTGACCATGACAAAAGTCGATATGCGTACGCAACAATTGGAGATTTCCGGACAAGAAATTCTCACAAAAGACAAAGCAGCATTGCGCATCAACTTCTATGTGCACTTCCAGATCAATGATATTGTGAAGGCCCTGCACGACAACAAAGAATTCGACAAACAACTCTATGTATTGATGCAATTGGTACTGCGCGAGTTTGTTGGTTCCTATACATTGGATGAGCTGCTGGAAAAGAAGGACAGCATCGGCGCCAATATGCTGAACACTGTGGCTGATAAAGCTGCTGAGTTAGGTGTTGAATTAAAAAGTGCAGGCATCCGCGACATCATTTTACCTGGTGAAATGAAGAACATCATGAACCAGGTATTGATTGCGGAGAAAAAAGCACAGGCCAACACCATCATGCGCCGCGAAGAAACAGCTTCCACGCGAAGCTTGTTGAACACAGCAAAACTGATGGAAGACAACGCCATGCTGATGAAGTTGAAAGAAATGGAATACGTAGAGCGTATCACAGAGAAGATCAACCACATTACGCTTTCCGGTGGAAGCCAGATAGCGGATCAATTGAACAAGTTATTTGTTTCCGGTAAATAAATACAACAATCGCAGCCCCCTCATCAATTCGGATGAGGGGCAGCGATGAGGTTTATGAAGAAAAAAAGACCGGGAGAAAACGCCTTAGAACAATTAAATTTGTAAAAGAAATGACACAAAACAAAATAAACGGAGCCACACTTCTGGCCCTTGGATTTCAGGAAGGAAAGATTATCGGGCATATTATGAACGCCCTTGAGACCAAACTCTCTGCACTTCCCGAAGACGAAATTCTGCAAACACTTGAATCACTTTTGGTCAATCCGAAAGTGTTTGCTGAAGATGCGCTGTACGGAGAAATTGCAAATGCAATGATTGCAGAACAGGTGACAATAGAAGAATCAAAGACTATAGATCTCAACGAAAATGCTCCTGCCTACTCCATTTATGGTTCAGACCATATTGAAGAAGGCGCGCGACGACAGATGGATGTTGCCATGAAATTGCCGGTAACCGTTGCCGGTGCATTGATGCCAGATGCGCATCAGGGTTATGGATTGCCCATTGGCGGTGTACTGGCCACGCGCAATGCCGTGATTCCTTATGGAGTTGGTGTGGATATTGGTTGCCGTATGGCCTTGTCCATTTTCGATATACCTGAAGAACACTTTATTCAAAACCAAAGTAAATACAAGTGGGAGTTACTTGCATGGACAAAATTTGGTGCAGGAAATTCATGGCATGGAAGAGAGAAGGCCGACCACGAAGTACTATCGCACGATAGTTTCGGGATTAGTAATTACACCCGACAACTTCAGGAAAAAGCGTCAGCCCAACTTGGAACGTCAGGCGGTGGAAATCACTTTGTGGAATGGGGAATTATTGAATTCGAAGAAAACGACATTCCTTTGAACATCAACAAGGGCCGTTATGTAGCACTTCTGAGCCACAGTGGTTCGAGAGGATTTGGCGCAATGATGGCGGGACATTATACCAAACTTGCAAAGTCACTCTGCAAATTACCAAAAGAAGCAGAGAATCTTGCCTATCTGATGCTCGACAGCGCTGAAGGTCAGGAGTATTGGCTTGCCATGAATCTTGCCGGAGAATATGCCTCTGCTTGTCATGACGTAATTCACCAGCGCTTAACAAAAGCCATGGGAGCACAAGTGTTAGGCAAAGTAGAAAACCACCACAATTTTGCATGGAAAGAAATGTGGAATGGCGAAGAAGTGATTGTACACCGAAAAGGAGCAACGCCCGCAGCCAAAGGTGTGATGGGAATTATTCCAGGATCGATGACCGCCCCCGGATATCTGATTCGCGGAAAAGGCGAGGCCAATTCGATTCAATCGGCTTCGCATGGTGCGGGTCGTCAGATGAGTCGAACTGCGGCGGAGAAAAACATCAGCAATGACCAAATGCGCGCTGTTCTGCAGGAGCATGGTGTAACGCTCATTGGTGCAGGCCTGGATGAAGCGCCAATGGCTTACAAGGACATTGAAACCGTGATGGCCGCCCAACGCGAATTGGTAGATGTGGTGGCGAGGTTCACACCGAAAATGGTACGAATGGCAGAAGATGGAAGCAGGGAGGATTGATGTCCTCCCAGTTCCACTTGCTCAACTCATTTCATCTATATTTGCGCTCAAACCTATTATAACCCTATGCTCAGTAAAGCCAAGAGCTTTGAAAATTATTTACAATCTTCAATCAATATTCTGATATTGTGGTTGTCAATTATATGAATTCAGAATACTCATTTATTTACATGGATTTACCTTCACCAATGTACGCTATACACTCGATTCTAAACGTGTAAAATAAAACTTTACCTGACAAATGAAAGTAACTTTCCCAAGGCTCCTGCTTTATGTACTGATTTCAATTACCCTACTTCACTCCTGCACCATTCAAAAACGTGTTCACAGAAAAGGCTATCATATTGAATGGTTAAAATCACACGATGATTTTTCGGAAAGTCAAAATACCGTTATCATCCCTAAGGAAACGAAGGAGCCGGAAATAATCCAAACATCCTCCGGCCCAACCACAATCACTTCTAAAAGTCCAATAACCATATCCAATTCATGCGGCCCAGACACAGTATCGGTAGAAAATAAAATCGTTAGTAAAGCCAAACCTCAGGAACCCAATCAGCCTGCTGATGACGGAATAACCATTAACTTCTTGAATGTATCGGAACGGAAAGACAATCCATCCGATTATCTGCCATTGAACGAACCACGTAAAACAATGGAGATTGAAAAAACAGGTATCTGGGCCTTTGCACTTTCAGAACTTGGCTACTTTCTTCCCGGACCTCTTGCAGTACTCACCTTTTTAATAGCCATACTACTTGCCATCATCAGCCTAAGAAAAATATCACGCTATAATGAAAGGTACCTGGGAAAAGGTTTCAGCTTGTTTGCATTAATTGCAAGTGTAATTGGATTTATGCTGTTGTTCTTTTAGCGGCAAAAGGCGAAGCCAATTCGATTCTATCGGCTTCGCATGGTGCGGGTCGTCAGATGAGTCGAACTGCCGCGGAGAAAAACATCACCAAGGATGAAATGCGCAAAGTATTAAACGACCATGGTGTAACATTGATCGGGACAGGATTAGATGAAGCAGCTATGGCGTATAAGAATATCGAAACAGTGATGGCTGCGCAACGCGAGCTGGTGGATATTGTGGCCAGATTTACACCGAAAATGGTGCGAATGGCAGAAGATAGAAGCAGGGAGGATTAATGTCCTCCCTTTTTCTATTTAAAAAAAATCCAATTAAGTTCAAGGATTCTACTTACGTTTGATTCCGAAAAGAAACTTTAATAAATGAAATCGTACCTTCCTTACGCTATTTATCTGACACTGGCCCTTATACTATTCCTTTCTTCATGCACAATTGAAAAGCGAATATATAGAAAAGGCTATCATATAGAACGGATTCATTCACCAAATAAGTCTAATAGTAATTCGTCTATTGAACCAGAAACCTCGTGCAGGCAACATGAGCAAGTCAATTCGAACAACCAAACTACACAAATTATTATAGCTGAAGAAAAAGCTGCATCAATACCTGACAATAATTCGGATACAACTATCGAGAAAAAAAACATTGCCTATGTAAAAGAAGCGTTGCAAGGATTCAAATCACCGACGCCCATCAAGCGTATAATCGGTCAAACCGGCGGATTAACCCGTCATTTCAAAACTGTGAGAAAAGCGACCCTTGAACCTTATCGCGCAAAAGATCGAGAGACTGAAAAAACAGGATTATGGGCCTTCCTCTTTTCTATTCTTGCATTCTTTGTTCCTCTGGTATTCAGCTTTCTGTTATTTATTCTGGCCATGATATTGGGCCTTTCAAGTCTGATTAAAATAGCCAGCCATCCCGGTTCATATCGCGGTATTGGCTTTGCCATTTTTGGGTTGGTTGTTGGCATAATTGGATTTTCAATTTTCATGATTTGAACAGGATCAATTGCAAACAAGAACCGCCGTGCACGAAATTCAACATATTGGGAAAAAGAATTTCAGTTACTTTTCATCTAATTGTGTTTACTTTCGTTTCCATATACAGTTCTAAGTTTATTATATCATTCTTTTGGTCCTGAAAATAGATATGAAGCATGGAGCAAAAACTACGGCATGATTGGGCCTTTAGCTTTTAAGAAATAAATCGAATGTCTGAATTTTTATGGAATTAAACACTCGCCGCACATTTGTCAAACAAATAACCACTGGAGTATTCACTGGAATTTTACTCCAGCCCTTCAGCCGGCTTTTTGCTGCTGAAGTCAATGATTCGGATTATCCTGATTGGAAAAATTTGGTTGAACAAGCCAGGTGGTGTCCTTCGTTACATAATCTGCAACCACACCAGATCAAAATAATTTCAGCGAACGAAGCGGAATTGTACTATGATCCTTCGCGGCTGCTGCCCACTGGCGACCCTGAGTCCATATTTGCAACAGTTGCTTTAGGCGTATTTATTGAACATTTATCCATCGCAGCCTCAAGCCATGGCATGTGGGTGAGAACTTCAGAAGTATTTGATCCTTTGAGCGTACAATCAACCGGACCGACATTATTTGCCAAATTAAAAATACTTCCACAAACAAGAAAGGAAGAGATTAATCCTGCATTATTTCAAAAAAGAATGACCTCGAGAGAGCACTACAACGGTCAACCACTTTCAGAAGCAACTTTAGAAAAAATAAAGAAAGAAGCAAACAGACTTAAGCACGATTTTAATTCATCAAGCGAAGAAGAGTTTATCCAGCTTATGATCGATCTCAATCATCAAACATTATTGGAAGATCTGCAATCCGAAGCAGACAGGAAAGAACTTAATGCTCTATTCAGGTATTCAGCCAAAGAAGCAGAGACCAAAAAAGACGGTCTGTGGGCCAGGTGCATGGGGCTTTCTGAATCGGTGATGAAATCAGTCTTTCAACTAAACAAAAAATCTTCTGAAAAAAAATTATTGAAACAGTATAAAGCATCTTTCGGGGGAACTTGTACTTTGTGCTGGTTTGCGGGTAAATTTGACAACACCGGAGATTGGCTAAATGCCGGTCACATGCTGGCGCGGACATGGCTTAAATTGACCGAAGATGGTGCATATATTCAACCTATTGTTTCGCTCATTACGAATAAAACTGCGAACGCCAAAATCAATGAGAAGATCGGATCTGAAGATAACACGAAAAAAACATGGTTTATTTTCAGAGCAGGCTACAGCAAAGAACCCACAAGAAGTTATCGCCTTGATTCGGATCAGATCATCATTTCATGAAAAATCTGACATTCTGTAAACTGACCAATGAAATTAACCAATCTTACTTCAAGAATTATTCTTCACTTTTAATTGAAAGTACACCAAAAAATACTACATTTGAATTAAATCAACTACACCTGATGAGCAAATTAGCTTTAAGTTCAGTATTAATAACGATCAGCCTGATCGCTTTAACTTCCTGCAATAAGGACATACCCAAGGACGCACCTGATTGCATCAAATCAAAAATAAAGAAAATTAAAAAGGCTGATATCAGAAATCCACCCGGCTGCGTATGGGAATACACTTTTCAAGGGAAAAAAGTCTATTATATCCCACCCTATTGCTGCGATATTATGGGCGAACTCTTTGATGAGGATTGTAACTTACTGTGCCATCCAGATGGAGGTATTACTGGATCCGGTGATGGGATTTGTCCGGACTTTTTTACTACCCGAACCGATGAAGTTCTATTATGGAATGACGATAGAAAATGACGATAACCAGAAAAAGTCAGTGCAAATTCCGGTCGTCACTTTTGTGATTGTACTCATATCATGTACCAAATAAAAAACAACTCAATCAAATACCACCATGAAAAAGATGACCATTATCAACATTCTGTATATTGCAGGAATATCGATTATGCTAATGAGTGCACGCAATACAACAGAATCAGCCACAGCAGCAGGTACTTATGGTGTATGCGGTTGTGTTCCTTCGACCAATAGCACTGCAGCCTTCGAGCTTACCTTGAATGAAGACGGGAATTTTCACTACATTGATCAAAGTAGTTCTTCCAAAATTGATATTACTGGTAAATGGCAATCGGAAGGCAAGTCAATTCAACTCACCGGATTTTCGGAGGAATTGAAGATTCATGACAAATGGAGAATTGACAAGGAAGGAAATTGCATTCAATCCAGAAAAGGCCTTGAATTTGTGCGGCTTTGTAACCTGAGTTTGTGTAAATAAAGGACTTTATTTTCTCACCTTGAGGCAGCACTTTAACGATCAGGGTAGTCTTGTTTCTGTAAATTTCTAATCAAGAGAATATACACTAATGAGTTAAACCATGAAAATAGCCTTATTCTATTTGGCCGCAATGTGCCTGATTCTGTCGTCATGTTCATGTCCTGATCCGGAAGAAAATGGAGGAACCAATCCTAACAAAGTTCTGTTGCTCAAAGTTGATTATCTGACGCAACAGTTTGAATCGGGTTTTGAATTCACGTTTTCTCAACCAACAAATAGTTTTACTGTCACATCCAACTATGTCGCTCCGGGAGATTTTGGTTCGATCGAACTGAAATACGAAGAACTAAATGCCCCTTTATTTGCCGGTACCATTATTTGGTCCGGAACCGGTGCACAAAGTTTCCCTGAGCTTTCAAATATGCTTCCGGCCAGTAGCTTCGCACGCACCGGTACTGAAGATCTCATTTACCCCCAAGCCGGATTTGAGGAAATCCTCAACCTCGGCACACCTGCACCGGACTTTGATCCAATTTGGGCATCCGTGCAGGATATACAACTGGTGAGGCAATATTTGCAATCCAATACGAATGAGTCAGTAAAGTTTTATGCTTACTTTCCTTCTGTTGGTGGCGGAGATCCTTCGTTGGCCGAATGGATTATTATCATCAAGAATTGAAGAATTTTTATTTTGAAATACAATGCAAACATTCTGAAAATATTCTGAAACAGGAAAACTTTAAAACAATAGAAATTGCTTAAGTTTGTGCTGAATGTCCAGATCCATCATGCGCAAGCTCTTCCATAATTTCAAATCGTTCATTATCATTGTTATTGTTACTTCTATCCTTTCTTTACAGGAAAAGAAGCCATTGACAGTGAATGAATTTGTCCAAAGCCAAACGAGTACATACAAAATCTCACCTGGTATTAATTCTTTATCCTTTGCAGCAACTCTTGCAAATCTACCGCTACATTACCAAAGCAAGGCCACTGCCTTAAAAGCCCTGAAGCCGCATTCCAGTCCGCTTGTTGATAACAAAAAAGTATACTCCAGAATAGACATCTGGCAGTTCGATTATGAGAATGAAGTGCTCTGCAAAGCAGCACAGGATTCACTTTTACTTTGCTTTCCTTATGATTGTACAAGATTAAACTTTGGAGTAGATCAGTCCATTAAAGTAACACCTTGCATTTTTATTTTTGGCCAATCGACAATAGCATTTGCCCATACGTCTTGCGAACAAGTGGATTCAAAATGGACCCAATTTACCAAAGACTTCACCCAATATTATGCAGAGGAGGAATCAAAAATTATTGTTGGAAGTTGTGGTAAAATACAATGGCTGCGCCGATCAGAAATTTTAAATAATTCAAAATGAAAAGCGTCATTCCATTTTCACTCAACTTGTCTTCGCTTTTCAGCTTTGGACAAAAGGAGTATTCATGTAAAGTTGAAGCCGGTTATAGATTAAAACATTTCTGTAAAGACCGGCTTTCAATTGAGGCCAATGGAAGTTTTGATTCTGGTCAACATTGGGTTCAGTTTTTAATACTCTCACCACAATAATTTATTGCGACAATGTTTGCCAATCTCAGTTTAAAAAATTTCATCCTCTATTTGATGCTGGTCCTTTCCATTTCAACCTTTGGAAATGATGGAAGGTATATTACCAGCGGGGGAATTATTTACCCCACAAAAGAAACAAAAATATCGCTGGAAAAAGAAATACTCTCATTTACGTGCCAGAACAATACGGCTAATGTCGACATTCAATTTGAATTCAACAATCCGGAGAATATCGAACGAAAGTTATTGATAGGATTTCAGGCGCCATCATCAGCAGGTGATGTATCATCTGATCTGAGTGAAAAATGTCAGATCCAAAATTTCACCATCGTTCAAAATGAAAATATTTTACCCTATCAACTGAAAGCGGCGGCATGCGAAGATTGCGAACTTACAGAAATCAACACCTTACAATTTGCACCAGACCATCCAGGCCTCTATGTATTCCTTTTTAAAATTATCTTCCAACCTGGAATAAATAAAATCAACCATAGCTACAGCTTTCCTGCCAGCAGCAATGTGGCATTCGATCAGATGTACGACTATATACTTACAACAGGATCGAAATGGAGCGGTGGCATAATAAAAGATCTTACCATACATATTGATATGGGAGCTAACAAGTACTTTTATGTCAATGATATTTTCGGATCACAAGCAAGTTGGTCTGTAATTGGCAGCGGCCGTGTCACCCACGAATTGTTTAGTAACGAAGAAGATTTAAATGCGCGTATGGTTCGGATACTTTCCGGCAAACTACAGATTTCAATTCAGAATTTCCAACCCAAATACAATATTGAATTCGGAATTGTCAGTAACGATAGCTTTATTATCTTCCCTGTTGATCATGTAAAAATCAGGTCTGGTGAGGTACTAAATGGAATTGATATAAATTCAACACGGGAATATACCAAAGAGCAATTGAAAATAATTAGAAACACCATTTACGCGCAATACGGCTATGCATTCAAAGACAAAAAGCTTCACGATTATTTTAGTCAATTCGCGTGGTACATGCCCGATCCCAATCTCAAGATGTCAGATATTATTCTAACCGAAGAGGAAGAAAAGTATATTGCCGAAATCCTCAAAAGAGAAAGTAAGTAGTTCACTCAAAAAAACATTGTGTCTTAATTTGTCATCAAATTCATTTATCAAATTATTTACCCATGGATAATGAAAGCCAGAGTATAAAATACCAAAAATGGTTGGCTTATTCAAGGTCGAAAAGATTAAGTTCGTGGCTAATTGGAATTGGGTTTGTTCTCTTTCTCATTCCATTCTTTCAGATTGCAGGATTGTGTGGATTGATTCCGGGTTGGGTTATCAACATGAGATCCGACAGAACTCCAAAAGAAAAATTTTCATGGACAGTTCCACACATAATTTTGTTGGTACTGGTGATCCTGATTGTTCTATTTTCCTGAGGCGCACAACCAACCTGAATCCGGCGTCGGATAACTATTATCTGTATTCTGAATTTTGGCGAGCTGCGGCAAATAACAATTCCAGATAGTCACTTTTTCTCTCAACACCCCTGCCACGCCATACAAAAAAGGACAAGCCATTTGTCTAAAATGACATGCAACCTGACTTCAAATTAAACTAAATTTGGTTTTTCGAATTTGTATTTGTATTTTGAACCATTTCAATAATAAAAAGTGCGGCGTCAGCACTATAATCTCTGACACAAGCAAAATGAAATCAGCGATTATAATTGTAATAGCACTATCGTTTTCATTAACAAGCCTGGGGCAAAATCTCCCCGATTGCACCAATTTGACAGTTGAAGAACTGTCTATAGACACATCCGGAGCCTGGGCCGTCACCATCAGCAACAGTTGTTCTGACTGTGCGAGTGGCTTAGGTGGACAAGTGTACTGCGAATTAATGGTCGTAAGAACGATTGAACCATTTGACACCATCGCGGCTTCAAATTGTTATTGCCATTGGTCACCCAACAACAACAGCGAGAGTACCTATTTGATAACACCTGTTATTTTTGCGATTCCACCAATAAACACCATCAGAGTCAGTTTCAACTACTGCTTTTGTGAGAACATTCCATTTGGATCAGGATTGGGTATAAATGAGAATTCAATTATTAAGGATTATTCCATTTTTCCGAATCCCTCGTCCTCCAAAACTACCATACAAACTATTACAGCTTTAAAAAACGCTAGTCTCACAATTTACAATTCTATGGGGCAGCAAGTTTTTATACTTCAAAATATTTCGGGAGATAACTTCACACTTGATCTGAGCAATTTATCCAACGGACTGTACTTTATTGAGGTAGCTCAAGACCAAAGAGCAATTATAAAAGAAGAACTCCTCATTGAAAATTAGTTGCTTTCCGAATGCAGGTATTAGCCGCACCATCGATTCAGAGTTGAAAATGGAGTTGAACATACAGTCAGCGCTGGCCATAAAATTTAATGTTTAGTATTGTTTATCTTTGACTTATTCTCTTCATGCAGAAAATACCCACATATAGTTTCTTCAACACCGGCAGGCCGGAGAAAATTGTTGACACTTTTATCTGGTCTGCGCACAATCCCTATTTATCAGACAGGCCGCATTGTCATGATTACCATGAGTTAATTTTCTTTTACAAAGGAGGAGGAAAACACGACATTAACTTTCAGACCTATTCCATCAGGTCGCTTTCTTTTCATATTGTTCCAAAAACCATTCTTCATCAGATCAACCGGAACGAACACTCGTTAGGATTCACTACTGCCATAACTGAACTTTTTGTAGAGCAGTTGATGAAATTCGATCCGACGAACAACTATCCGGCTTTATTTGAGAAAGAGCGTATCATTCAACTGACGGCTTCACAATTTAAAAGTTTTGACTTTTACCTTCAGGAAATTCAGCGCAAAGAAACAAGTAATGCCTTACTCCAAAATCTCTGCGCCGTCATTCTTTTGAAACTGATACCACTCATTGATTCCGGCAATGACAAATCGGGTGCAGTGAACCCGGAAATTCGCAATCTGCTGCAGGAAAATTTTATGAAAAGGCTTTCAGCACAACAATATGCTGATATGCTCAATACAAGTATTGCCAATCTCAACTTGAAGCTAAAAAAAACCACCGGCAAAACCATCATGCAGCTTCAGACCGATTTACTTATCTCAAAAATAAAACAACACATTTATTCCACCGATTTCGAATTCAAAGAAATTGCCCATCAGTTTGGATTTGATGATTATGCTCATTTCTCCAAGTTCTTCAAAAAACAATCAGGCTATACACCATCTGATTACAGGACAATGGTAAAAAAATCGATTAAATAACTACCATTGAATGATAAAATATGACAAGACCAAAGAAAACATTGCAACTACATTTGGCAATATAAATAACCCATCATGAAAACGAAAATATGCCTGATTGTACTTGCCATAATATTAATTGCGCAGATGAGTTCACTGTCCCAGACAATATCACCACTCCCCTATTTCAATGATTTTGAAGATTCAGTTCAAAATGTAAGCTGGGCGGAGTTTCAGCAAGGATATCTCAATCATCATTGGTATTTTCAAAATAGCAATGACCAATTTAATACAACCGGATGTCTTGCTGCCAACGACTATGTCTGGGATTGTAATGCAACACCCTCAATAAACTGGATTACATCACCCCCCATAGATTTTACTGGTGCATCTTATCTGTCATTGAGTGCCAAGGTTTCTGTAGGAGGTTCAGGGGGCGCCGTAACACAATTGGGTATTGACCACAAAATTAAAGCCTTTGTATTGGTTGGATCCAACAATCCGGATTCAGCCATGGAGGTAATCGAAATTGCCAATCTTGTCGGTCTTTTTACCGGCAATGATCACGGAGGAAGTTCAATCTGGAAAGACACCATGAATATTTTTATTCCACCCATCTCAGGGCTTACCTTCCTTGCATTCAAATATACAGGCGGCAACGACTTTCATGTAAAAATAGACAACATCAACATTGCAAATAATATGACCGCTACTGCGCTCACTGAAATTTATAAAAACAATGACGTGCACATTTTTCCAAATCCTTCGGTTGACTGTATTCAATTCGACAATCTACCTTCAGATAAAATATTCAACTTAACGATATACTCTTCCACCGGGGCATTGGTATTTTTACAAAAAAGAATCAACTCAGAAAAAATCCCGTTAGATTTGCCTATTGGATTTTACACCTATAAATTAGAAGATGAAAAATTTAATGTGCTCAAAAGCGGTAAATTAATTGTATCCAACGCACTATAGCATTATTCAAATAAATTGACTCATCAAAAAATAATTCTATGAAATTCGAGAAATTTCCGATTCTCCTGGCCGTAACTCTCCTTGGGTTTACCACTCATGCGCAGCAAATTACGTGTGACTCATTTTGCATCACCGATATTCAGGAAGACGCTAATAATGTCTGGAATATCTCACTTGCCATGGAAGGCAGTAATACAGACTTCATTAATTATCCATACATTTCTCTTATTACAGATGAGAATGGCGATACACTGGCCACCGGAATTCTGAACTTTTTTGGGCAATTTGGCGGTACAACAACGGTGTACCAGGTTACTGCAATAGTGGATTCATTTCCGGAAAATTTTGGAGGAACAATTTACTTCACCTACGATGAAATAGTTTGCGAACTTAGTTATCCGTGTATTGCCAATGGCATAGCAAATTTGCCGATGATTTCCGAATATTCGCTAGAAGTTTATCCTGTACCCTCTTCCGGATCAGCCACCATAATCTTATATGGTGTCCTGGATAAAACAGCATTGCACTTGTTCAATTCCAGTGGGCAATTAGTCAATATCAGTCCGGGCATTTTTTCGGGTAAAACTACCATTGACCTAAACAATCTCGCGAATGATTTTTATTACCTCCAACTGACAAAAGATAATGTGGTGGTCGCTTCTGGTAAATTGATTGTTTTAAATTAAATCCGGGTTAAATCACAGAAAAATTTACTTCAAGCTATCCTTGACCTGATCGAAAAACTCAAAGAATTTCGGCGTGACCATTCTTGCCATTGAATTTTGGGAATTGAAAAGAACGCAGATTCCGACTTTGTTGGCGCGGTCAATGGCAATTTCACTTCTGAAATTGTTGACATAGCCTGAGTGAAAGTTGATTCTTCGACTTCCATTATCCCAGACACGCCAACCCATTCCATAGGCCACCTTCGATACAGTATCTCCCATTCCAAAATAATCATCGTCGCCTGTATCAATGAAAGGTTGAAAGATATAATCCAGCTCCTTGTCTGATACGATATCCTGACGATTGCCCAGGATAATTTTTAGCCATTGGGCCATGTCCATTATAGAGGCATTTACTCCACCTACCGATGAGGTATAATAATATTTACAATTCAGTGGCCTTACCTCAAATCCATTGCTATCAAGCATATTATGCGGCCGTGCATAATTGGGCTTTCTGCAGTACTCCTCTCCGGTCAATGAGGCCGTTTTAAGTCCGCCGGGTTGAAAGATGGCGCTTGTCATCCAATCGTTGTAATTGCGTCCGGTAGCTTTGAGTATAACTTCTTCAATTAAAGAATAAGTAAAATTCTGATAGGCAAAGACCTGCCCTTCTTTGGCAAGAAGATTTACCCTGGTAAGTTTCTTTTTAATTTCCGGCATGGGCAAGCTGTCTTCAAGCAAGTCTGTAAAAGTGTGCCTGGGTAATCCTGTAGAATGCGACAACAAATGTTTTACTAAAACTCGATTTGCCTGTGCTGTATCTTTTAAGTTGAAATCAGTAATGTATTTTTTTACAGGATCATCCCAGCTAAAGAAGCCATTGTCTGCCAGAATAGATGCAAGCACTGCGGTAAATCCTTTCGATACACTTCCAATTCTAAAAACAGTGTTAGAATCTATAGGATCTCCCATACCAAATTCCCTCACACCACAGCAATCCACATAAATAATTATAGAATCCTTTACTATAACAAAGGCAGCCCCGGGAGAACCAGTCAGGGGCATTTCAGATTTGAAAAAAGAATCAAAATTCCTGGCGCATTGCATCATTAACGGATGCACCGGCGGTGGATCTTGCCGTTCCTTTTTCTTTTTGGTTTCTTCAGATTGACAAGAAACAATAAGGGCAATGAGGAACAACAATATAAGTCCAAAAAGAATATTACATTTCAACTTCATAAAATTCAACAACAATCAAAATAAAACAAAGGTGGATATTAAAGGCCTGATCGCACAACTGATCATCATAACTGAATTCCATTTACAGCCTTAAATCTTTCAGGTAAATTATTTTCCTGAAGAATATCCAGTAAATCTATTTCTACATTCCTGCACATGGTAGAAAGCGGAACATCATTGATGAGAAACTCGAATGGATTTTCGCTGTAATCACCAACCAATTCCATGGTAAGCAGAAACCACGATGCCAGAACCGAAAATGGAATAACCATCCAGACAAATTCAGGACTTACTTCGCTAAATGATTTCAGTAATGAGAAAGGCAGAAGGCAGACAAATATCCAAACGAAAACACTACTAAAAAACGCATATTGGCGTGGGAAAGGAAAGTTCTTTATTCTTTCTGAACTGCCTTGGTTGTTGACAAAACTCTGCACGATTTTCTGTAACTCGACATGTCTGAAATCATCGATTGCATTTAGGGTGCGAAGATTCTCAATGTCGCGGCTTTGTAAAGAAAGAATGGCCAATGCCGGATTTTGAGCAGCACTAATTCTCTCCAATTCATTTTCATCCAAAAAAGATTGAATAGATTCTTTTAAATCGGCCGGACCAAAATGTGGAGTAAAGACCTCACGAAAAGCATTGTTGTAGCCCTGATTGTGCTCCCAGGGTTGTGGTTTGCGCATTTGAACACGAAGCGCGTGTATGAAGGCGATTTGCCTTTTGATGAGTTTGACTCTCCATTTCTGAAGTTCATCATGTGGCAGGAGATCAGTTCTGAATTGGTTGCCCACCATATCGCGCACAAAAGGCGCCCATGATCGGCTGTCGTTAACAATAGATCCCCATATTCTTCGGGCTTCCCAGAGGCGATCGTAGCTTGAGTTATTTTTGAAACCTATATAAAATACTGTTGATGTTCCAATTAAAGAAACAGGCAGAAAAGGAATGGCAATCCAGTCGAAACGTGCATAGACAAACAACAGTACGGCACCTAAAGAAATCAAAGTGAAAACAATCACGTTGAACCAGCCAAATGCCCAGACGATCCTAAAAGGTATTTTTCTATTTACATACATAAGGCAAGAATAGTAATTTAGAATTCCAGTCAAACCAATAACTTAAAAAATAAACAGCCAGTTTTCAAAAGAGATTTCAAAAGAAAACAACGTTCAAAGCCTGTTGCTCAATGTACTTATATACTCAAACAAAGGCCGCCCAATGACAATCTTTTCCGCTCATAACATTAGAAACAACCATAAGCGTGTGATATTTATTATTTTGCACCAAAATCAATAACCTATGTCTTCAGGCCTGAAGTCAAAACCTGTCCACAAAAGGCGGAAACATCCAAAGTGTTTGAATTGCGATTACACCTTTGGGTTAGCTGATGCCGATGAATTTTGCCCAAGTTGCGGGCAGGAAAATACGGATCTGCACACAGGGATCGGACATTGGCTGATGGAAATTATTGAGGGAATTTTACATTTCGAAGGAAAATTCTGGATCACTACGAAGTACCTTATTGCCAAACCTGGCATTTTATCAAAAGAGTTTGTTGCTGGACACCGAACCAAGTTTATGCCTCCTGTGCGAATGTATCTTTTTGTGAGTTTTATCTTTTTTCTTGCGCTTGGTCTAAGGAAAGAACATAGAACACGAACAGAGCCAGAATCTTATATTGAGCAGGATAAAAAACTTGATGAGCTTTGGTCAACTGATATGCGGCTCGATGATCTGGCCTCATTTACTCTAGGCGATTTTCAGGTTACAAGGCGCGAATTGCGCCATTGCTATTATCGGGGTGACGCATCACTGGATTCATTATTGGATGCACAATCGGGATCACATAGTTTTATTGAGCGAGCACTACTTAAAAAAATGGTCAAAATCGAACAAGAGCCCGATGGCGCCCAAGCCATGGGGCACAACCTGCTCAAGGCTATGTCTATTATCGGATTCGTTCTGATGCCGGTATATGCTTTACTGTTGAATCTCTTTTACTATAGGAAAAAACTATTCTATACAGAGCATTTTATATTCTCCATTCACTCCCATACGATGCTCTTTGCAGGAGGGGCACTTTTCTTTGCATTTGGTAAAATATCTGCCTTTATTATCCTGGCAATAATGTTATTTCTTGCAGTTCATCATTACATTTCTTTGAAAAGGTTCTATGGAAATAGTCACCTCATTACCTCCATAAAATATCTTTTTCTATCTGCAATTTATATCTCTGTACAAATTACACTTTTCTTAATTGCCTTTCTGGGAAGTGTGTTGCTTGTATAAAAAATACATTGAAATAAATTCAAAACCGATCCGGCATCAAACCAAATCATTGTGGTTGATCGGAATAAGATTCACACCAAATTTTTCCACAATAAGATTCATAATCGGATCTGAGTGAATTTTATGCATGACACGATGGGTCTGGGCCTGATCGTGCCCCATGACCATTTGGTCTGTTAGTCCAAGATGTTTTACGGCGTAATAAAAACCTGCAATCGCATAAGGGCCAAATGGAATGCTTGGAATATCGAAGGTGCTTCCGGTGAGATTAAAAAGTGTATTGGCCATGTATGCAGAAGATTCTTCCAAACCTTTATAATGGTAATAGTATTTGGCAGCCATCGTTCGTGAAGTTGCTCGGGGATCGGCCATACAAATCAATCCTGCCATGGGCTTTTGTTTTTCATTTTGCGACTTCAATTCTTCAAGCCGATCTTTAGCCTTCTCGCGAATCTCCTGTTGAACTTCATCCCAAAACATTGATTTGGGCTCACCACCATCCAATCGGATCAGCCCATGAATGCTATAATCCTGAATGCCCGCAGTAATTTTGATGTCGAGCCTTTTCAAATCAGGATCGCGGGCTATCATTTTTTCAAGTGCGCTTTTTTGGGCCCGTGGATGTGTTCTCAGCAAGTCAATACTTTTGATCCAATCGCCTGCAAGAAAGCCATCGTAGGCATATACTGACCGCAGCAACTCGCGCAAATCCTGATCATTGTTAACCGTGTTTTCGCCTGAGGCCGTCTTATAAGTAAGTTTATTTTCAAGAATCAATTCTTCGATTTCAACTCCAACGGTGCTTGCTCCAAGCATACCACAATTGAGTGGTGAGCCTTCTACAATTTTCATATCATATATATGCGATATGTAATCCGTATTGCTGTCTTCTGTGAGATGTCCATGGCTTTGAATATGCACATAATATCCCTCTTCTGCAAAATCTGCCGGTATCTCTTTCTGATAAGTCAATATGATATTTTTGATGTCCTGGTAAACATCCGGGCTTACAAAAGAACCGGCAGCCCGAATGACCTGCATTTGGACCTTTTTACCTTTAATGGCATAATCACGGATTTTGGAATTGACAGTATCCAGTTGAAGCTGGCTGAGATCGCGTGCATCAGCGCATCCCAATAAAATATGAAGTTGGTGTTTGTGCGGCATAGTATTTTTTTAACTGTGGCGAAAATACTAAATGAGCGTTAAAAAATGAAAAGTGTTTTAACAGCCTGGTGAATCCAATCTTCCTGCCCTAAAGAACTGAAATTCAAAATTATCTATTCACTTCAAGGCGAAAGCCCACTCCATGCACATTGGTAATTGAAATTGTAGGATCGTTGCTCAGGTACTTTCTCAATTTGGTAATGAAAACATCCATACTTCTACCCACAAAATAACTGTCGTCGCCCCAGATCATATTGGCCAGGATTTCTCTTTCAATTACATGACCCTGATGCTCGGCAAGCAGTTTCAGCAATTCCGATTCTTTTCGGGTAAGCTTCTTTTTTTCTTCACCGATGAGCAATTCGTAATTCGCCGAATCAAATTGAAATAGTCCGATCTGGTATTTGTTCTTTGATTTAGATTCTTCTTTGGCCTTTGGGTTTCTTTTGAGAATAGCCTTTATTCTGAGAAGCAATTCCTCGCTGCTAAAAGGTTTGGTTATGTAATCATCACCTCCCAGCTTAAAACCTTTTATTTTGTCTTCAGCCTGTCCTTTTGCTGTAAGAAATACAATAGGCACTTCTGTATTTATTTTTCGAATGTCCTCCGCGAGGCTGAATCCGTCTTTCTTGGGCATCATTACATCCAGCAAACACAGATCATATTCTTCTTTATTGAATTGAAGCAAACCCTCTTTGCCATCTTTACAGAGATGCACTTTATATCCCTCTGATTTCAGTGTGTCCTGAACCACAAAACCCAGGTTATAATCATCTTCAACCAACAGGATTTTTGTATGACTTTTGTTTTCGATTTCCATTATTTCAGGTATTTGAATTTTAAAGTAAATGTACTTCCCTTTTCAGGAAGGCTTTCGACTGATATTTTTCCTTTTAATGCTTTGACAATGGTTTGTACATAAAATAATCCCAGGCCAAAACCTTTAACCTCGTGAAGATTTCCGGTGGGAACCCTATAGAATTTATCGAAGATCATTTTGATATGCTCCTTTTCTATTCCAATACCATCGTCTTGCACGGCCATATAGAAATCACCTCCTTTATTATAAGTATGAATAACTATATTTGGCTGGTCTTCGTTGTATTTACACGCATTATCAAGTAGGTTGTGAATTACATTGGTAAGATGAATGACATCACCATAAATGATAAAATGTTCGGCATTTAGGTCGGCCTTTAAGGTTCCATCTTCATTTTCAATGCGGACAACAAAAGTTTCTACGGCTGTAGAAATTAGCTGGTGCATGTTCACCTGTTCCCATTTGATATTGACATCCTTGGGACTTAGGGTGGCTATCTGAAGCACCTTTTCTACCTGGCTTTTTAGCCGGTTATTTTCATTCTTAATAATGGACACATACTTACCCAGTCTTATTGGATCCTGAGTGATTGCAGGATTGGTAAGTGCATCGGCCGACAGGCTGATCGTTGAGATTGGCGTCTTTAATTCGTGGGTCATATTATTGACGAAATCTGCTTTCACTTCAGAAAGTCTCTTTTGACGTAGAATAATGCTAATGGCATAAGAGAAGAAAATAATGATGAGAATAATAACCATGCTCGAGTACATCCAGAAGTCGAGTTGTTTGAGGATGATAATGGACTTATTCGGAAAAAAAACTCCAAAGTAGTGCCCATCCGGAGTAAAGTCCGACAATGTTTGAATTTGTTCTGCCTTTCGGGTTGTTGCGCCGGGAGAAAAAGAGACATGCCCGCCAAACACAATTGAATCTGTGAAGCAGTCGTATATTCCATACTCGAAATCCTCATTGAGGTTGCTTCTTTCGAATGCCTCTTTGAGCAGGTTTTCCAATAGATAAGGTGGTGGAGTATCATTGATATTGGCCACAAAATAATTATTGGCCACTTGTTTTACAGGCTCCGTTACGGCAGAATCCTTATTCAGGACTAAAATTTCTTCTACCACTCCGGTAAGCGCAATTACCACCCGGTCATTGAACTGGCGTTCCTGAATATTGAACGCATTGCGCACCCAAAAAACCTGCCCTGCCACAATGGACGCAAGCGAGAAAATTGCCAATAAAATAACCACTACAATGGTACGTCTGCTCATATCATGATGAATCTGTTGCCCCTGTCAATGAAGCTCTGCTCCCCTGAGAGCTTTGGCTAAAATGAGACTTAGCGCTATCCGACCAAATTACTTAACAATTGTTTAAGGTCTGAAAGAGAATTTGATCAAATATCAGCCATGTCAATTCAGGTTGTATATTCGTCGCATAAGACCAAAACAAAGCAATATGAAAGCATATGTATTTCCCGGTCAGGGATCTCAATTTCCAGGAATGGGCAAGGATCTTTATGACCAGCTTGAATCCTCCAGATTAATGATGGAGACAGCCAACGACATTTTAGGATTTCGCCTTACCGATGTGATGTTCAGCGGATCAGAAGAAGACCTCAAACAGACAAGGGTAACTCAACCGGCCATCTTTCTTCATAGCGTGACACTGGCATCGAGCCTTGGCTCCTCATTCCAGCCGGACATGGTAGCCGGTCACAGTCTGGGTGAGTTTTCGGCTTTAGTGGCCAATGGTACCTTAAAGTTTGAAGATGCCTTGAAACTCGTTTTTGCCCGTGCAGAGGCAATGCAGAAAGCATGCGAAGCCAATCCATCCACAATGGCAGCCATACTGGGGCTTGAGGATCAAATAGTAGAAACTATTTGTGCAGAAGTCGATGGCATAGTGGTAGCAGCCAATTACAATTGCCCGGGGCAATTGGTAATAAGCGGAGAAATTGCCGCCATCGAAGAGGCATGTGCAAAACTCACAGCAGCCGGCGCAAAACGAGCGCTGAAACTTCAGGTAGGAGGCGCTTTTCACAGTCCATTGATGGAACCGGCAAGAATTGAACTGGAAGCAGCTATTGCAGCAACTTCATTCCATAGCCCCAAATGTCCGGTGTATCAAAATGTCACCGCAAAAGGGGTTACGAACCCTGACGAAATAAGATCCAACCTGATTAGCCAACTTACAGCACCAGTTCGCTGGACACAAACCATGCGGCAAATGCTTGAAGATGGATGTACTGACGTAATAGAAGTTGGCCCGGGCAAAGTACTTCAAGGTCTATTTAAAAAAATAAACAAAGAGCTTCCCGTTTCCAGCGCGGAAGTTGAAATTGCATAATCATTTTTGGAAAGTTACCACCCGCAAAAAGGCGATCAGAATCCATACCTCATACTTTTTCCGTACTTACAGGAGTTGAAAATTCAACTCCTTTTTCTTTGTTGCTCAGTTTAAGAGCCTTGGCTGAGGCTCCCATTTCTGAATAAACATACGAAACAAGATTCTGCAAGAGTTCTTCCCGAATCTGGAGTTCTGTTTGAAGTCGTTCGACTTCTGTCTGTAGAGATGTAATTTGAGTTTTCATTTCCTCTGGGGTAAAGGACTGCATAATACTAAGTGAGAGTTTTGTGATAGTTCTTAATTGTTCTATCTCCGATTAAAGAGATATATTTCGGCAAATATGCATAAAGTTTAACGCACTTTTTTTCAATTATTTTTTCTTTTGGATAACTTTTCTGACCAAAGTCAAGCAATATGGTGACTATCCTCATGACAATAAAGTTGTATCATAACGACTTTTGACTTTCGAATAATGTAGAGCAGTTTGAAATACAGCGATTTGTGCACAAGTAATTTGCTAACATCCTTTGATTTTATCAACAATCTCAATTGTATCCAATATTCAAAATAAAAATAAACAAACGCACTGGTGTAATACCAACACTAAGTTTTGGGTGTTATAGCCGCACTAAGTTCATTGCTACCAGGAAGAAGCAAATACAACAATGCACGTAATCAATAAAGCCATAGACATTAACCAAATGAACTTGAGTCAGTTAAAAAATAAAAGTTTGCGCACTCTACAACTTGAGTTTAATAATCGTTTCCCATATCTGAAAATCGAGTTCTTCAAGCAGGCAGTGCAAGGTGGCAGGAATAAGCACCAACAACCCATTAATCTCGACAGGTGCCTTTACGAGTTTCAAATCACAGACAATTCGTTCGAAATCGAAATAACCGACAACCTTACTGTATCAGAATTAGAAAGCTTAATAAGAAAAGAGTATGGAATTTCCATTCTGGTATTTCGAAAATCAGGGTCGATCTGGCTTGAGACCACCGCCACAGATGGGTGGACTTTGGGTTCACAAAACCGCGAAGGGAGAGAATTATCATTCCCGGGATAATTCAGAATCAATTGGTTAAACTATGACTTTACCACTGACATCATCAGACTAAATGTGACCACTGTGGATGTGGTCGGGAATGATTGAACAATTTCTTAATCTCAAAAATACATGTTATTGTTGTTCCGGATGCAAATCAGTTTTCGAGTCTATCGACAAATGTAATCTTTGCTATTGGTGTTAGCTTCAGTGTAAAGTTATCTGTACATAACTACTCCATGCGGTTAAAGTGGACTCGATTATTGAAGCGGATGGCGACGATAGCATAATCAATCTAATTTACAACTCAGATCAACAGGTGAGTTTTAAATTTCTATTAACTCGTAAGTCTTACAATGCAGCATTAGCCCAAATAAGCCAATTATCCTTTGGTAAAAAAGTTATATCACTACGGTATTTTTAAAAACTACTTTTATTGGGTTGTAATTTTTGAAATTATTCCCCAAAATTTATCTTGACATTTCCATCTGGATTACCTACGTTTGTTTCGTATTAGAAAAAATACAAATTGTAACCAATTGCTTTCAACCTTTATCTACAACACCAAATAATACTACCATGACTTAGTCACCCATCCCAAAATATTCGCGTCGCTAATGGTTCTTACCTTGTAAAATCGCCAGTTTAATCAATCAGAACATGCACGCATTGGATGATGCGCCCGACGGGCGTGTTCTCTTCTGCCTTTTATGTTCTGGTGGGTGTCTGGCGATACCTTCAAGGTAGTAATCTGCGTTGGTTCACGCCCAATCTATGTAGTAAAACCCCGAATCGAACTGAACCAAAGATTCACCTAAAAACAAAAACGACAGACAAAAATGAAACAACAAAACTACTCTCTGCTTGCTGAAAACTAGACACAAGTAGTAACGAATGCTCCCGGCACTGGAAGTGCGC
>JANNEQ010000116.1:0-12935 GCA_031378885.1 Flavobacteriales bacterium | reverse complement strand
ATACCAATTCCAAATATAATTTAACCCAAAGGGTAAATTATTTTGTGAATTGGTTATGCCGCCACTAAAAATAAATAGTACTATGAGGCGTAGCCGAAACCTGCCTTTGCCGGCAGGCAGGTTGGACTATATTATTTTTGTGAGCGGTATTAAACATTCGACCCATTCAGGGTCGGTGGGTTTCGGTTGATACATTATTTCTATAAACATGCGATCCTCTGGATCGTTTAAGCAAATTTTCATCTTATCGTAATTATATTATTTTATTACGAATAGGAGAATGTCCTACCGATCCAGAATGGATCAAAGATTTATAGAAAAATCGACTTGCGCGTACTTTCCGATCCCGAGGGGATCGCATGTTCATAAGCAAAAGGACCGTAGAACACCTGTAGCGTAATCAGGGATTAGATGAATGAGCGATGAACAGATTTATCTCTGCGAATTTTCATAGAATTCTAAAACAGGTAATACCGTTACTTTCGCCCCTGATTAAAAAAGCAAAAGCCATCTATCACAGATGGCCCTTGTAAATTTTTAAACGAAAAAAGGTTACCAGCGTGATTACGCAGACATTCTACTTTTCAATTCGGTATCAATCGCATCCAGAAAATCTTCAGTTGTCAGATAATGTTCTTCTTTGGTATTGCTACCATGGATGCAAACTGCGAGGTCTTTTGTCATTTTGCCCGCTTCCACCAAATCCACACAAACTTTTTCAAGCGTAGAACAGAACTTTGCCAGTTCGGCATTTCCGTCAAGCTTAGCACGATGGCTAAGTCCCTGGGTCCATGCAAAAATTGATGCGATGGGATTAGTGGATGTTTTTTTACCTTGCTGGTGCATTCTGTAGTGACGAGTCACTGTACCATGCGCTGCCTCTGCCTCCATTGTCAATCCATCCGGAGTGATGAGTGCAGAAGTCATCAAACCCAATGATCCAAAACCTTGGGCCACAATATCAGATTGCACATCTCCATCATAATTCTTGCAAGCCCATACAAAACCGCCATCGCTCTTAAGGCAGAAAGCTACCATATCGTCGATGAGTCTGTGTTCGTATGTAATTCCCAATTCGGCAAATTTTGTTTTGAACTCTGACTGGAATACCTCTTCAAAAATATCTTTGAATCTTCCATCATAAGCTTTCAGAATTGTATTCTTCGAAGAGAAATACAAGTTCCATTTTCTCATAATGGCTTGATTAAAGCAACTTCTGGCAAAGCCATAAATACTTTCGTCGGTATTGTACATGCTCATAGCCACACCATCTCCCTGAAAGTTAAAAACCTCCCATACCTTCGCATCTTCTCCATTTTCAGGAGTAAATGTCATGGTAAGTTTCCCCTTTCCTTTGATCACTGAATCTGTGGCTCTGTACTGATCGCCAAAAGCATGACGGCCAATGTTGATCGGTTTGGTCCAACCGGGAACCAGTTTCGGAATATTCCTGCAGATAATAGGCTCTCTGAAAACAGTGCCTCCAACAATATTGCGGATGGTTCCGTTGGGACTCTTCCACATTTTTTTCAGCTTGAATTCTTTTACCCGTTCTTCATCCGGAGTAATTGTAGCACACTTAACGGCCACATTGTATTTTAAGGTAGCCTCAGCCGACTCCACGGTTACTTTATCATCTGTAGCATCGCGGTTTTCCATTCCCAGGTCGAAATACTTGATATCCAGATCGAGGTATGGAAATATCAATTTATCCTTGATGAATGTCCAGATAATTCTGGTCATTTCATCACCATCCATTTCAACTATCGGGTTGGCAACCTTTATTTTTTGCATCATTTGCTAAGGAATTAATTCAAAAAAAGAACAACTTATAAGCTCAGACGTGCTCTCTGGTAGAGAAATAAAATGCGCCTTCGATCAGGGCATTTTCATCGCTGTCAGAACCATGCACAGCGTTGGCTGCAATGCTTGTAGCAAACATGTTGCGAATAGTTCCCGGAGCAGCGTTTTTAGGATCAGTAGCACCGATAAGTGTTCTGAAATCTTCCACAGCATTGTTCTTTTCAAGAATAGCTGCCACGATAGGGCCACTGGTCATATAATCAACCAATTCTCCAAAGAAAGACCTTTCTCTGTGCACTGCATAAAACTGACCTGCCTCTTCTTTGCTGAGGCGCGTCATCTTCATTGCTTTAATTGTAAAACCTGATTCAATGATTTTATCCAGAATTTTTCCGGTATTGCCTGCTGCCGTAGCATCGGGTTTAATCATTGTAAATGTGATATTTCCTGCCATAATATAGATGTAATTATCTTTTTTTAGGGCGCGAATGTACGCACTAATGCGGGGCTACAAAAGTGCAGGTTTAGAAGAAATCCTCACAACACACCAACACCATTTGAACCAGAAAGCCTGGCTCATATCGGATGGAAAGTATTTAAAGAAGCTAAATATGTTGATTCAGTTGATCCGTGAATACCACTAAAATATGGCCATTCCAGTAATCCGGCGCTTTCAGATACAGTTGAAGAGCAGGCCACGATTTATTATTTCTTAAAAAAATAAAGCAAAAAAAATCGCTATGAAGCGACAACGGTGAAAATGAATAAGTACTGAAAACCAAATATGACAGTCAGCGGTACGAGGCGTGTGCCGGCCTCTCTCTCCCAAACCGGCACCTCTTTTTTAGAAACACTCCTGAGCCACGAAAACAATTCCTCGCACGCTGCGCTGTCAATTACACTAGCACCATACTTTCAATCGTTATCGAAAGATTTGTTTACAACTGAAATGTAGACGGTGCAAATTTCTTTAGGTCACAAATTAAGGTCTTCCGCCTTAAAATTCGAACCGCAGAACGTTGTTCTACAATGCAAATCTAAAAATAAAATTGTACAATCTCAAAATTCCGTCGAAAAGATTTGGAATTTTTGTCTTTTGAGTGGCAATAATAACGGCTTAAGTATCGGTAATTTTTTGCTCATCTCAATCACAGCAACGTTTTCGGGCGATTTTAGAATCAAATATTTTTTGATCAAAGGCCGTGAAAAATATTTCTTCCCTTGTAATCCTGCTCATATTTCGCACCTTGTGGACTACTTTTGCACTGAATCAATATTGATTATTCATGAATATGTCGACTAGTACTGAAATAATTAGCGGAGCCGAGAGAGCCATTGCACTCGAAGATAAATATGGCGCTCACAATTATCATCCGCTTCCCGTTGTTCTGGAAAGAGGAGAAGGCGTTTATGTTTGGGATGTGAACGGGAAGAAGTATTTCGACTTTTTGTCGGCATACAGCGCTGTGAATCAAGGTCATTGCCACCCTAAAATTATCGATGCGCTTATCACGCAGGCCCGGAAGCTCACCCTGACTTCGAGGGCATTTTACAATAACACCCTTGGAGAATACGAGCAGTTCATCACAAAATACTTTGGGTTTGATAAGGTATTGCCTATGAACACAGGTGCAGAAGGAGTGGAAACTGCCATAAAGCTCTGTCGCAAATGGGCATACGAAAAGAAAGGGATTTCAGAAAACAGGGCGAAAATAATTGTTTGCGAAAACAATTTCCACGGTCGCACCACAACTATTATTTCATTTTCTACCGATCCCGGTTCTTATGGAAACTTCGGTCCCCATACATCTGGATTTATTACTGTTCCCTATAACGACCTGGGTGCCTTATCGGATGCACTTCGTGATCCTGAAGTAGCCGGTTTTCTCATAGAGCCTATTCAGGGTGAAGCAGGTGTGTTTGTGCCGGATGCCGGTTATTTATCTGAAGCCGATAAGCTTTGCAAAGCCAATAATGTACTTTTTATTGCCGATGAAATTCAGACAGGAATAGCCCGTACCGGAAAACTTCTTGCGTGCGACCACGAAAATGTAAAACCCGATATTCTCATATTGGGCAAAGCCATCAGCGGTGGAGTTTATCCGGTTTCAGCCGTATTGTGCCGCGATGAAATAATGCTTTGCATCAAACCTGGTCAACACGGAAGTACATTCGGAGGAAATCCACTTGGTTCTCAGGTAGCCATTGCGGCACTGGAAGTGGTGCGCGACGAAAAACTTGCAGAAAACGCCGAGCGCCTTGGACTCATTTTCCGCGAGGAACTTAACCGCATCATTTCAGAAACCAATATTGTGAGTCTCGTGCGCGGAAAAGGGCTGCTCAATGCAATTGTAATCAATGACAGTGAGGACAGCCATACTGCCTGGGATCTATGCATGAAATTAGCTGAGGCCGGATTACTGGCCAAACCCACACATGGGAATATCATTCGCTTTGCACCTCCTCTGGTGATGAATGAGGAACAATTGCGCGAATGCATTGCTATTATTGAAAAAGTCATTAAAGAATTCAACGCATAATTCCCCAATCTGAATGATCATTATCGGGGACACTCTTGTAAGTGAGGAGCTTTTTGAAAATTCTTTTGTTTGCGATCTCAATGCCTGCAAAGGTGCTTGTTGCATCGAAGGAGATAGCGGAGCTCCGTTGGAAGCAGAAGAACTCGCCAACCTGGAAGAAGTTTGGGACCTTGTAAAACCCTATATGCGACCTGAGGGTATCAAAGCCATAGAAGAACTTGGTTTGTATCAGATGGATGGCGACGGAGATATGGTAACTACGCTGGTCGATGGCAATAAGGAGTGCGCCTTTGTGGTATTTGATGCCTCTGGTGTGGCCAAATGTGCTTTGGAGAATGCATACAACGATGGAAAGACCAATTGGAAAAAACCCATTAGTTGCCATCTTTACCCTGTGCGACTCCAGCAATTTTCTGCTTACATGGCAGTGAACTATCACCGCTGGGGGCTTTGCGATCCTGCCTGCGCATTGGGAAGTCAATTAAAAGTCCCCATTTTCAGGTTCCTCAAAGAACCACTAATCAGAAAATTTGGAGAGTCATGGTATGATGAAGCTGAGTTGGTTTATGCCGCCATGGAGTCTGAAAAGCACTGATGATACTGATTCGGTATCTATTTTAGTCCAAAGACCAATTAAAATGTTACAGTGCTATAATTTCCTATAGTCTGCAATGCCTTAAATGATTCTAAGATAAAGGTCTTCCTTTTCACCATCAGGTAGTTGATAGTTCGCACAGAACAATCTCCATACACAGCAAGGCTAAGATTAATTTGCATCAATAAATAATGATGTGATGATGCAGTTTTTGACCAGGATTTTGGTCTCCACCCTATTGCTAATCGCATTTCTGCAGGGCCATGGACAGATGGCTCCTGGTGGTATTTCATACCAGGCAGTTGTGCGCGATGCCTCAGGTACGGAGCTATCGAATGAAACCGTTTCTGTCTATTTCGCTATCCGAAAAGGCAGCATGACGGGAGATATTGTTTTCGAAGAATTTCATGAAACAATCTTAACGAATATGTTCGGTCTTTTCAGCGCAAATATTGGTGAAGGAGTTTACACTGGTGTTGGCATCTATGACGATCTCAATGAAATTCTATGGTATGCCGACATCTTTTTCCTTGAAGTAAGAGCAGCTATTCCCGGAAGTGGCGATCCTGAACTTTTGGGCATCTCACAGTTTTTAAGTGTTCCATATTCCTTTTTTGCCAGCAAAGCTGATTCAGTTTTGCATGAAATGGATGGTGATCTAACCAACGAAATTATAGACAGCCTTAGTTTGAATGGAAACATTCTAACCGTAACAGAAGCCTCGATCAATCATACAATAGATCTAAGTTTGCTTGTAATTCCATCCGATCTTGATACAGATCCGCAAAATGAATTGGTGAATTCAATAGGAGTAGCAGATGATGGAACCACGCTTGTGGTGACAGAAGGAGGAAACAGTACTACTTACGACGTTTCCGAAATTGCCCATTCCACCTGGAGCGAAAATACCAATGGCGTGTACAACAACACACAAAATATAGGCATTGGAACAACGACTCCACAAAGTACATTGAGTCTGTCTGGCTCAATGTCGCTACCTGTTATGGTGGTAGTGGGCGACATAGACACTCCAGGTACTACAGAGGTGACAGCCACGGCGAATGACCTGGTGTTTATTTGTGATGTCACAGAAGAAGATGTTACAGTTAATCTGCCGGACGCCAATTCCTGCACGGGTAGGATCTACAAATTCCGGAAGGCATTTACAGGAGTGAGCACAATAAACGATGTAAGGATTGTAAGCTATTCGGGTCAGCTTATTGAAGGTCAATCAGAGTTTGATCTATCGTTCGCTCTGGCCGAATATGCCACCATCATCAGCGCAAATGGATCATGGTATGTAATAGAACATTCCAAAGAGACCCCTTGAAGCATAAGGCCGGTCATATCATCCTCATGCTGATGCTCCTCAACTTTTTTGCAGACGCACAACTTACACTGGACAGGCAAGTCATATCATCGTGTGGTGTAAATCGATTTACCGGAGCATACCATTATAACTCTGTGGCCGGCCAACCTCAGACCATTACACACTTTTCAGACAGCCTCATTATTACACAGGGTTTCGAACAACCACTTAGTAAGACAAGCCTGATTCCAACCTTAAAATTGTACATCAATGAATGCACGGCCACATTCGAAGCAGAAATAACGGCCATAGCAGGTTGTACCAGCCTTGCCAATGCACAAATTATCTGGAACGGAGTTCCCGGAGGATCGAGGGCAAATAATCTTCCCGCACAAACTACACTTGAAATTATTGGTTCGGGAACATGTCATTACGAACGCACCATTGACTTTAATGCATCCGAAGTTGAACCATTGACCTGCGATCTGGAATTTTACAGCATGCTCACGCCCAATGGCGATGGAAGCAATGATAAATGGTTCATTCGAAATATTGAGCAGGAATCATTTTCTGAAAACCAAATCGGCATTTACAACCGTTGGGGAGTTGAAGTATGGACAGCACAATCATACAACAACCAGGATATAATTTGGGATGGTCGTTCATCTGAAGGTGCAGATTTACCGGATGGAACGTATTATTATGTGGCCGATATTGGTGGAAGACTTTACAAAGGTTTTGTGGAGATTATGAGATGAGAAAAACTCTTAAGACATATCTTCATTCTGTATTCAGCCAAGGGAAATTGTCTGCTCTGGTATTCCTTTTTGGAATTTTCGGAATACAAATACACGCACAGCAAGAATGGGGATATACCCAATACATCTTTAATCTTTACGACATCAACAATGCTTATGCAGGCAACCACGGTGCAAGTAGTTTCGCCATGCGTTATCGCTCGCAATGGAATTCAATAGAAGGTCGTCCGGTGAGCCAAACCCTTTCGTGGCATGCTCCTGTTTTAGGAGAACGAGCCGGAGCTGGAGTGCGATTGCTGCATGAGGAAATCGGTGCAAGAAGACAGATCATGGGTAAAGTATCCGGGGCTTATAAATTTCAATTGGGCGAAAAAGGAAAACTATCCGCCGGTCTGGCATTTGGTTTTATCCGGCAGGACATTAATCTAAACAAATTAACCGCATACGACTCTCAGGATCCAATACTCCTGTCAGGTCTTAACACCAGAACCACGCCACTGGTAGATTTTGCTGTAATGTATTATACCAATCGCGCATATGTGGGAATCGAAAGCAGCCGAATTAATCGCTCCGCGTATAACTTTAGTGATCAATCTCTGGCAAGACTCTATTACAATGTCAATCTGGTAGCTGGAACAATGAAAAAACTGGATAAGGACGATATGCTTCAGCTCTCCACCCTGGTGAAGGTATCAGAAGGTAAATTATGGCAGGCGGAAATTAATTTCCTTTATTTAAAAAACAATAAATTCTGGCTTGGAGTTGGTTACCGTTGGAAAGGCAATTACAATGTTCTTGCTTGTATACATCTGTCACCTCATCTTCGTTTTGGAGTGAGCTTCGAAATGTTGTCGAGCAATCTTATTCGCGGGCAAAGATCTACTGAGTTCTTTCTCGGATACAATCTGGGCAATAAAAACGGAAAATCAATCCGGTATTTCTAGTGAAAAAAGTCCACTTATTCATATCAATACTTTTAGTTACCTCCGGAGTTTTCGGTCAGGAACCCTTTGTTTTAAGAACCCTCACCGGAATCAACACAGCCCAGGACGAGTTGGGTTGCGGTATATTCAACGGAAATTTACTTATCATTACCAACAAAGAACAAGACTTATTAAACGACTACCAATGGCCTGGCCACAAAGTATTTCACCTTGAATCATGTGAAAGAGGAAATACGTTTTCCGAATGGACCACAAAATTGTCTTTGTTTTCGCGCATACAACAAAATGATGAAGGCACTGCCACATACAATCCGAATGATTCCACTTTATATTTCAGCAGTGGAAACAACTATGGCCATTCAACCGGAAAAAATCTAAAAATATTCCAATGCAAATGGGATGGAAAAAAAAAATGGACTGCTCCGGTGGTGCTTCCATTCTGCAACAGTACCAGCGACTATATTCACCCCTTTTACGACCCCGATTTGAAGATACTGGTTTATAGCAGCAACCAGAAAGGAAGTATTGGAGGAATGGATATCTGGTTGACTTACCAATCCGCCAATGGTTGGACGGAGGCCATAAATCCCGGACTCCAGGTAAACTCTTCAGCCAACGAAATATTCCCCACGGTATACGAAGAGAATATTTATTACAGCAGCAACCAGACAGGTGGTCAGGGCAAATACGACATACGCAAAGCACTTCGCCGCGACCAGTGGAAGTCAAGTATTAGTTTGGGAGCACCCATTAACAGTGAGGCCGACGATTTGATTCTGCTCTTTCTCAGTGATGAAAAAGCCATGCTTACCAGCAACAGAAAAGGAGGCATGGGAGGCGACGATATTTATGTGCTCGAGCGTATTATCAGTGAAGATGAAAAACAGAATTTCACTGCACTCTTAGAATACAAAAAAAGTCCCTTGCCAGGAGCAAAGGTTGTGGTAACCAATTTCGAAAAAGAAATCATCATCAATCACACCACCGACTCAACAGGAAAAATACCCATTGAAGCCCTGCGTGCAAGCAAACATTACAAACTACAATTAACAGGTGTCGACAAAAAATGGTATCCCGACTGCATACTCTATATTCTTGATTCGAATGGCAATCGCATCAAAGTAATAAAGTTCGATGCCAATGGATTTGCAGACCTTGAGCTATTACCTTTCAGTTATAACGATGGTCAATTACTCTCACTTGAAGACAATAGTCTATTGAGTTTTTCCATACAAGGCCAGGTATTTGAAACCGTTCCGGGAGATATTGGCCGCGGCGAACCTATTACCATAATTGACGACAAAGGCACTCCCATTGCCCTGGCCTATACGAATGAATCCGGTAAATTCAAATTCACAGAACTGGAGCCTAAGCTCAACTATACTTTTCAATTGTCGCAAGAGAGCAAAGCACAGCAAGTGGTGATTCTCGATATGGGCGAAAAAATAACCCTGCCCATTCTGAATGCAGAAGCCATGTACAGGAGAGTAAGTAAAGAAGAAGCCATTGAACTCATCAATGAATCCAACGACACACTCTACGTATCGCCGAAAGATGTTTTTGTAATCAACAGAATTTATTACGATTACAAAAGTTCGGTTCTCACTTCAGAAGCCAAAACACAATTGGAAAAACTTGCTGCCATGTTGGCCAAATCAACGGATGTTCAGATCGAATTGAGATCCCATACCGACGCACGAGGCAGCGAAGAATTCAATTTAAAATTATCACAGGCCCGCGCCGATTCGGCGGTAGAAGAATTGGTCCAACAGGGAATAGACAAAACAAGGTTAACAGGAGTCGGCTATGGAGAAAATGTTTTGCTCAACGAATGCGATGATGGAATAATTTGTTCTGAGCCGGAGCACAGCATGAATAGAAGAACAGAGATAAAATTGAAGAAGGTGGAGAAGGCGGATTAGGGGGGGGGGAGATAAGGGCATTTCGACTAAATCAACTTCACCATGCTAAATATGAATGAATTCCTTTCTAGTCACAATCATGGCGTATTATTCCAAACCAAGGCATACCTGTTCCATAATACTTTTTAGTCTTACAAAGACCATCTTCATAAGAAACACCGGTAATTCGTTTTCGCACAATTCGCCGTGGTTTATAGTGGAATCCTGCAGTCCGCTCAATATAAAAATTAATGATGGCACCGTCTGCAGTGTAGAAGTACATGCCTCTGGCTATTCCGGGAGGCTCATAAATAACATGGTAGTCGCCTTCATTCAATGAAAATCTGTGACAAAGTTTAGCCATCTTGCTGCCAATTAATGTGCTATCGATTTTGGTAAGGTCTATAACAGCATCAGCGTTTCTTCTCAATTTCACAACAAGGCGCTTTTGAAAATCAACTTTCTATCTGCAAAAGTTCTTTGGCATATAGCCTTCCTTTGAAAATTCCAAGCGCATGTAATAATCTTTAATAGAATCCAATTCCAAAGAAAAAGTACCATTCGGTGCTGATATAATTGAATCTGATTCTCCGTGATAACCCCTTGGAATCACAATCAGACAGCCACTAACATGATCACCGGAATGCTCATCAGTAACTCTTCCGTAAATTTTAATGGCGAAACATTGCTGGACTAAAGAACAAATACAGATTGTAAACAGCATCCGCATCGACAACAATTGTTTCGAATAAAAGGAATGTCTTATTTGAGCCGCTATTTTTTTCAATGCTTTTATGATTCCACAAAGATAATTGCAAAATAGTGTCTGATAATTCCGACAAAAAAAGATTCAGAACATTTTAGCATTAAAAATGTCCATTGAGACAGAAATTTTTGTTCAAGCCTTGTCAGTACCACTATTCCATACAATTGAAATTCCTGTCGAACAACAATAATCCTTTTTGTATTCCTGAAGGAAATTCGCCTTCCAAATCACATTAAGCAGCCAACTGCGCTCTCCTTTGGATGAGCCCATCAATCAGGACATTCACTTCTATAAGGTACTCAGTTGCATAATCGTGGTTTGCCAGTTTCATTACATGGGCCTCTGGACCCGATCGTGCGAGTTGTTGGAGAGCAGCACGCAACTTGATTTCCTTCATACTCTGCAATTGAAGCGCATTTCGCTTATTGTGACCTTCCGGAGAAGCGCTGATTTCCACCTCCAATTTTTGAATTTTGGCTTGCAAGCCGGAAATCTCATTGGGTAATGCTACAGCCCGTTTGCCGGAAGAATTAATCTCACGTTTCATGTTCAATAATTTAAACTCGAGATCATTTTTAACTTTTTCTGCTTTCAACAGAAGGGCGTCGCAATCTTCCACCTTTGTGATTTTACTAAAAGAATAACCCATAATGCAAAAAATTTAAATTAATAAAAGATTAACTACACAAACGAACGGCGACTTTCTGACTCCCGCAATGCGACTTGAGACAAAACCTGACACTAAAAAAGTAGATTTTCGTGCCTGACGACTTGCAGCACAACATCCAGAAACTCTTTTACATAAAGGCACACAGGTCATTTAGATTTCAGAACGAACTACTTTAAACCTGACACCAAAACGATCTGAAAAAGGGGTGAAAAAAGCGATGATTTAACAACCAGGCTCACAACCAAGAGCAAACAGCACGAGAAATAAAACCTTCCATCTTTGTACGCTTTATTATTCCAGATGAATTTTACAGTTAAAACCCACCCGCTTCGATTAACCCGACGATTTCCACCAGCTCCGCTTTCAAGCCTTCGATTTTGATCTGCAATTTGACATGCACTGCGGGGCCATTGTTTTGGATATTGATTTTTTCGAGATCATATCTATCGTATAGCCAAAGTTGGCGATCCGCCCGAATATCATCTCCCTTCTCCAATATATATAGTATATAATTCAGGGCCGCTTTCGAGCGCTTGTATTCGTCCTTCAGTTTTTCGAGTTTGCGTTGATTGGCCAATATTCGGTACTCAAGATCCTCCCTCATTGAGACCAGCATTTCTTTCAACCCGTTATTTTCGGTTGCAGAAATCTCTGCTACCTCGGGCATAACAACATTCTTCACATTGGCGTCATGGAGAATATTATCCACACTAAACAATGTAATGAAGAGGTCGTCAGGCATTGAGCGTTTATCGGTGAGCATTTGATAGAAACTTGCCTTATGCTCAGCCAAAAAATCCGCAACATCCTTCTTATTCACATTTAAGTGACTCAAAATGGAGGTCAAATCGTAGCTCATATTTTTTTAAGTGTTGTCTGACCAATCAAAAATAGTCAGAAAAAATGCTTCCCAAAAATTGCTCCCTAAATTTAGGATGCATTTTTTGGGAAGCATTTTTTTCGCGGGAAATTTGGCGGGGGCTTTTGAGAGGGGGCTTTTGAGAGGGGAAAAATTGGGTTAATAGAAGAAGCACCCGAATAGGCTTCAAAAATCTCAGCGCTTAGGCTGCTACCTCATTTTTTCTATTTTCGTCGACTCAATTGCCACTTGCATCGATAGAAAAGCAATTCATGGAAATGATTTTTTCTGTTGCCTTGAAATATCCGACTTTGGTTTGAGGTAGAATTTCGTGCTCAGAAAATTTGGTTTGATTTAATAAGGCCGAAATTTTGTTCGACGGAAGTGGGAAATGTTTCGACGGATGTTTTCGGGAGATGAATTTGTGGTGGATCAGCCGCAAAAGTTGGGGAGTGATGGGATAAATGGTGATTTAGTAATTAGATGTCCGCTATTCATCTTCTTGCTTTTGCCGTAAACAATAGAACCAAATGTTAAGCCTAATTCCAAAGGACTTATATGTTATTAGCCCGGCCTGTCCTAACTATACAGTTGGGGTTGGAACCCACAAGTGTTCGAAACCTCTTCAAACCCACTGCAGTGTTGGAAGGATTTAACAACGCGATACTTTGATCATCACCAGATCTCTCATTCCGCTTCGCTGCATTCGAGATGACAACACCGCATGGAGGTTAGCAAAGCACTCTTCCCACACCTTTCGGCGGGGACACGGTTCAGAGTGCTCACAATG
>JANNEQ010000101.1:0-28037 GCA_031378885.1 Flavobacteriales bacterium | reverse complement strand
CATATAATGCAAATTCTTAAAAACAGAAACCAGGCCATTAAGTCAATGGAAATTATTAAATTAATGAAACTCTGCCTTTATGACAAAAGAAAAAGGAGAAATTATGACCTTAACATAACCTTAAGTTGACGCATATGCCTTTCAGGGTCGCTAATCAATTCATTTACAACCTCTCCCCCCGGTTGAGTGCCTTCGGCGCTCAACCGGGGGCTATTCAATGTTCGATCCTTTCAGGATCATGACGACAAAAGTTAGAACAAATAAGCCTGAAAGGCTTGAATATTGAATAGCCCCCGGTATAAGGCCAAAGGCCTTATACCGGGGGAAAAGAATGAACAAAATTGAATTACCAACCCTGAAAGGGTTGAACACTACATTCACTAATTGAATAAATTTGAATAAAATAGAATATATTATACCTTCAAACTTCAGAACATTTGCGACTAAAAAAATAATTATGGGAACTTATACTCAAATTCTCTATCAAATAGTTTACAGTACTTATAAGAGAGAAAGAACTTTGGTTAAAAAAGACCGCCAACAACTATTCAATTACATCGCCGGTATTTTACACAAAAAGAATTGCTTTGTTTATAAGGTCAATGGTGTTGAGGATCATCTGCATATTGTAAGCAGTATACATCCATCAATTTCCCTGGCTTCACTTGTTAAGGACATAAAATTAGGCTCGACCTATTTTATCAATGAAAACAAAATTTTGCCCGAGTTTGGAGGATGGCAAGATGGATATTCTGCCTTTACTTACTCCAATTCTGAGAAAAACAGACTAATTGAATATGTAAATAATCAAGAGGAACATCATGGAAGCGTTTCCTTTATTGATGAACTAAAAGAATTACTCAAAGAACACAATATCGAATTTGATGAAAAATACCTCTTGTGATTTATTTTAAATCAATTCGAGTCAGTCTGTGTCAACTTTTTTCAGGACGAATCACTCTGCTCAAGGTTTCGAACACCAAAGGGTTTCACCCCGGGCCTATAAAACTAATGTCCTCCGGACATGGTCAATCCGCACAATTTGCTTCATTACTCCACAACTTTTGCGGTTGATCCCGAAAAAACCGTTCTCTAAATGATTATTCCCAATCTCATTCCTTCTTCAATGGCGCGCTTGGCGTTCAATTCTGAAGCGACATTGGCACCACCAATAAGATGAGATTTTTTTCCGGAAGCCTGAAGCTGATTGTACAAAGTTCTTTCTGAATGTTGTCCGGCGCAGATAATTACGTGGTCCACTTTCAACAATTGCGCTTGTTCGTTATGTACAATATGCAGTCCTTCATCATCCACTTTGGTATAGGTAACTTCGTCCATAAACTTCACCTGATCGATTTTTAATTCGAGTCGGTGAATCCATGCAGTAGTTTTTCCAAGGCCTGCACCAGGCTTGCCTTTTCGGCGTTGAAGCAGATAAATTTTTCGCTCCGGCTCATTTGTTTTATGCGCAGAGGTAATTCCACCGCGATGTGCGTAACTGCGATCCACACTCCATTTTTCTTCAAAATTCTTTTCTTCTCCGAGTAGATATCGGGCAGTGTCTACTCCTATTCCACCGGCTCCGATAATGGCCACTGTCTTACCCGTAACTACTCTTCCGGTGAGCACATCATTGTACATCACCACTTTGGAATGATGAATGCCCTCGAGTTCTATCCTTCTGGGTAGCACTCCTGTAGCCACAACCCATTCGTCAAATTCCGAAGATTTCATTTCTTCAATGGAAATTCTGGTGTTCAATTTTATGGTCACATTCCACTTTTTCAATTGCACATCAAAGTACCGAAGTGTTTCATAGAACTCTTCTTTGCCGGCAACTTTTTTGGCCATGTTCAATTGCCCGCCAATTTCACTTTGCTGATCATAAATAGTAACCTTATGGCCGCGTTGTGCAGCGTAAAAAGCAAATGATAATCCGGCAGGGCCGGCTCCAATTACTGCAATCTTCTTAAATTGCGATGCTGCAGTAATCTGAATTTCTGTTTCGCGACAAGCCAATGGATTGACCAGGCACGATGCTACTTTTTTATCGAAAATATGATCGAGACATGCCTGGTTGCAAGCAATACATGTATTGATTTCAGATTGACGCGATTGCATCGACTTGAGCACAATTTCAGGATCGGCCAGAAATGGACGCGCCATGGAAACCATGTCCGCAAATCCTTGCGACAATATTTTTTCGGCCATTTCAGGCCCATTGATTCTGTTGGTAGTGATCAAAGGAATTTTCACCTTGCCTTTGAGTCGTTGTGTTACCCATGCAAATTCGCCGCGCGGTACCATCATCGCTATGGTCGGAATACGGGCTTCATGCCAGCCAATTCCTGTATTGATCAAGCTCACTCCTTCCCTTTCCACTGCCCTGGCAAGTGTTTCCACTTCCTGCCACGATTGCCCTTCATCCACCAGATCCAACATGGACAATCTGTAGATGATGATAAAATCCTTTCCTACCTTCTCTCTTGTTCTTCTTATAATTTCCAGTGGAAACTGCATCCGGTGATCAAAATCATCGCCCCATTTGTCTTCGCGCTTATTCGTTCTTGAGGTAAGAAATTGATTGATGAGATATCCTTCACTCCCCATAATTTCGATACCATCGTAACCGGCATCACGGGCCAGTGATGCACTTGTTGCAAAATCATTGATGGTACTGTTAATGGTTCCCTGACTCATTTTCCAGGGCTTGAATGGAGAAATAGGGGCTTTGATGGCTGAGGGTGCTACTGCAAATGGGTGATAACTGTATCGCCCGGCATGCAAAATCTGCATACAAATTTTGCCACCTTCCTGATGCACTGCCTCTGTAATTTCTATATGCCTTCTGGCATCAGAAGAGTTGGCCATTTTAGCGCCAAAGGGAACCAACCAACCTCTGCGGTTGGGAGCAATTCCTCCTGTTACAATTAATGCGGCCTGACCTCTCGCCCGCTCCGCATAAAACTTTGCCAACCTGTAAAAACCATTTTTTTCTTCTTCCAAACCTGTGTGCATACTGCCCATCAACACCCGATTTTTGAGTGTGGTAAAGCCCAGGTCGAGCGGTTGAAATAGATGAGGGAATTCTGTCATTAAACAAAGATGAGAAAGTACAGGTCAGATAATGCTGTTGACTTGAAATGATTTTGCACAACTTATCCGGTAAATCGTATGGCGCAATTTCCCGATAGAATAATCAATCCAATGGGGAATAAAATTCAGGCTTTTGAAAGTAGATCGGAAATCATACCGACATTAATTTCATGCAACCCGGAGATATAATAATCTGCCTTTAAAAGCACTTCTTCAGTACCGATTCCGATACAATAGAATCCGCCATTCCTGGCAGCTTCTACTCCGGAAATGGCATCTTCAAAAACAACAATATTTTCAGGAGTTATACCGAGTTGACTTGCTCCTTTGGTAAAAACTTCAGGATGGGGTTTGGAAAAATGAATTTTAGTTCCGTCTATTATTACATCAAACAATGAAATAATTCCAAGTTTCTCCAATATCAACGTGGAATTTCTGGAAGAAGATCCCAATCCTATTTTAATATCATTCGATTTTAAACTGAGTAAAAGATCGTGCGCGCCGGGAAGCATTTCAGAGGGATTGATCTCCGCAACCATGTCGAGATACCACTTGTTCTTGAGCTCCATCAACTCAACTTTTTTGGCATTGTTGAGAAACAAATTACCCCACGAAAGAATTTTCTCCAGAGAATCAATTCGACTCACGCCTTTCAATTGCTCATTCTGTTCTTCAGTAAAAGGTATACCCAGCGAATCTGCCAGTCTTGCCCATGCCTGAAAATGAAATTTAGCAGTGTCTACAATTACACCATCCATATCAAAAAGACAGGCTTCTAACTTTCTATTCATTGACAAGAAATTCTTTTGAAAAATTACTTTACTACACTTTTGATCTGTGCGATGCTTCCATTCTGATCATTCCCACAATAAGAAGTTCGGCGCTTGCAGGATTGGATGCCAGCGGAATATTTTCCCTGATACAGGTTTTTACAAATTGTACTATGTCGTCTTCATAATCCTGAACGATCTCGGGATCGCGAAAGAAAAGCACCATATTGATCTCACCACCTGAAACTTTTTCGCGCAGTTGTTTGAAGCCACCTTCACGTCCCGGCGAAACGTGCTCCACCGGCAATTTGAAATCCTGGTGCTCCACAAAATCTGCTGTAAGACCCGTGGCGATAAGTTCTTTGCCCCAAAGCCAATCTTGTTTCTCTTTGAGAAACTCAACCAATTTGGGCTTCATTTTATCATGAGCGATAATGCAGATTTTCGACATAATCCCAGATTTAAATTATGAAATTCTAGACTAATGTAGGAAGTTTATATTTAACATGATAATTGACCAATTCATCAATGGGTTTGCGCACTATTCTTCCCAATTCAATTCCTGTTTCGGCCACTGCCTGATCCAGACAAGGCTTGAAGAAATGGCCAATACTTCCCACAAAATGAACGGGCACATCTTTCCAATTGGCAAAACACTTCACATGAATATTGATAAAATGTATCATGCCTTGTGTAATCCAATTCTGCACATGAGGATGATCTTTATGCTCACCGATAAATGTCATAAAACTGGCCAGATATACATTGGCATTGGGCTCTCTGTATATCTTGTTGATGATATCGTCTTTTGAAGGAGCATATCTTTCTTCAAATGCGGCTTTCAAATCAGCAGGTAATTTTTTGTAAAAATATTCCTGCAACAGAATCTTTCCATACCAGGATCCGCTGGCTTCATCTCCCAATATATATGCAAGAGAAGGTACTTCTTCGTAGATGGCTTTTCCATCAAAGAAACAAGAATTACTTCCGGTACCGAGAATGCATGATATACAAGGACGTCCGTCGTAAGTAGACATTGCAGAGCCAAGTAAATCATGGTCGATCATAATTTCGGCATTGGCAAAAACTCTGACCAATCCATTGTACATAATTTCACACATTTGTGAAGTAGAGCTGCCTGCTCCATAGAAAAATATGTACTTCACATCAGCGGCAATTTTCATTACTTCAGGATGTTTTTTCAGCGCTGCTTCCGTAACATCGGGACTATGAAAATAAGGATTGAGTCCCATGGTTTGAAAGGAGTTCAATCGCTGTCCTTTTTCGTCAATCAGGGCCCAATCGCATTTAGTGGATCCGCTGTCGGCTATTAATATCATCTTATTCTGTATTTAGAATTTAAAAGTAGTTGTTCGGTAATCTGGTCAACTGACAAAACTATATTTTCTGCACCAGGTCGCAGACTCTCTCGGAGTATGCGGCCTCGTTGTCGTACCAGCCCATAACCTTGACCAGGTTTCCATTCGCTGAAGTAAGTGCTTCATCGAAAACACATGAATGAAGGTTACCCACAATGTCTATGGATACTATTGGATCTGTACAATATTGCATAATGCCTTTCAGATAAGTCTCAGAGGCTTCTTTCATGGCTGCATTTATTTCTTCGCGGGTTACATCGCGCTTGAGAATGGCCACAAGGTCTGTCAATGATCCATCTGGTGTGGGCACGCGAACGGCTACACCATCTAATTTTCCTTTTAATTCAGGAAGTACTTCTCCCACAGCTTTAGCGGCACCTGTTGAGGTGGGAACCATACTGAGCGCGGCGGCTCTCGCTCTTCTCAAATCTTTGTGTGGCGCATCTTGCAAGCGTTGATCGGCAGTGTATGCATGAACTGTCGTAATATAACCTTTTTCAATTCCGAATTTATCGTGCAAAACTTTCGCCATAGGCGCAAGGCAATTGGTGGTGCAAGAGGCATTGGACAAGATTAAATCTTCCGAAGTAATCATGTTGTCGTTCACGCCAAGTACAATTGTTTTTACTCCTCCCGTTGCCGGTGCGGAGATAATCACTTTGCGCGCTCCGCTGGTAATGTGTTTGGCCGCTCCTTCTTTGTCGGTGAAAAATCCTGTAGATTCTATTACCACATCCACCTGAAGTTCCTTCCACGGCAAATTGAGTGGATCTTTCTGGGCAAGAACTTTAATCTTTTTACCATTTACTACCAGAGAATCCAACTCACTGGTTACGCTCAGGTCGAAACGTCCGTGCACGCTGTCGTATTTGAGAAGATGGGCCAGAGTGGCCACATCAGTCAGGTCATTGATGGCTACAATTTCAATGTCGTTTTTTTTAATCAGACTACGGAAGCACATTCTTCCTATTCTTCCGAAGCCGTTAATCGCTACTTTTTTCATTATTTTTTATCTATCTTTAATCTGTTTCACTCCTCAATCCTCGCGTTCTATTGCGCCGGTGTTCGCGATGAAACGATATTTCTAATTTAAATATTGAGAATTCTTGCAATTCTCAATTCATCTCTGTTGGGCAGGTTTCTTCTTGTAATGGCATCTTCGAGTGAAGTGTAAGTTTCGCGGTCGTTGATCAGACCAATCATTACATCTTTTCTTCCCTGAATCAAACCATCTACTGCGGCTACTCCCATTCTGCTGGCTATTACCCTGTCGTAACAACTCGGCGCGCCGCCGCGCTGCAAGTGACCAAGCACTGAAACCCTTGTTTCGTATTCCGAATATTTTTCGGTGACCATCTTGGCCCATTCGTAAGCGCCGCCTCTCTTGCTGCCTTCTGCCACAAGAACTATACTTGATGTTTTGCCGCTTTCGCCAGTGCTTCTGAGGGTTTCTATCAACTCTTCCACCGTCATTTCATCTTCGGGCAGAATAATGGCAATGGCACCGGTGGCAATGCCTGCTTTAAGGGCTATGAAGCCACTGTTTCTCCCCATAACTTCCACAAAAAACAACCGGTTGTGCGAGGTGGCTGTGTCGCGGATTTTATCTACAGCATCCACAACGGTGTTGGTGGCCGTATCAAATCCTATACAATGGTCGCTGCCATAAAGATCATTATCTATGGAGCCCGGAATTCCCATTACAGCAAATCCAAACTCCTGATGAAAGACGTGGGCTCCGGTGAAAGTTCCATTTCCTCCTATTGTGATCAAAGCATCAATTCCATGCTTTTTCAAATTTTCGTAGGCTTTTAATCTGCCTTCCGTGGTCATAAATTCTTTGCTTCTTGAACTCTTGATTATCGTGCCTCCACGCCCAAGAATTCTGGCCACGGAGCGTTCGTTGAGGCGTTTAAAATCGCCTTCGATCATTCCCTGATAGCCTTGAAAAATTCCCTCAATCTCAATTCCGTTATAAGCACAAGCTCTCACTACCGCGCGAATCGCAGCATTCATGCCCGGAGCATCCCCACCACTTGTCAATACTCCTATTCTTTTAATCTGATTCATATTTTCAATTTGCCAATGGCACTTTTGGTCTTTTCTTGTTGACGGTGCTAACTTAGTGTGATTTATACACTAACACTACTTTTTTTTGAATTTTTCTGCTTTGCAAATTACAAAACACGCTGCAGGCAATCTGTTCAGGCTATTGATTCTCATTGCGTAAGGTTAATGCCCGACTGAAACTGAGGCACCAAGTTGAACTCCTTGTGCGCGAAGTACTTTGGCCACTTTCCAACCGTAAAAAGCCAGATAAATAAAGCAAAATACTCCCACTACATAAGAGTATTGAATACCCAAAATGTGATCAGCCGAAACTGCGCCCTGAAGAAAACTCACCAAGCCTCCCCCCATAATCATCATGATGAGGTAGCTCGAACCTTCACTTGTATGCCTGTCCAATCCGGCAATGGCAAGGGTGAAGATACAGGGCCATAGAGTAGAGCAAAATAATCCGACACTGATAAATGCATAAACGCTTACCATACCATCGGCCAGAATGCCGGTGATCAACGCCACAATGCCCAGACAGGAAAAGATGAGCAATTGGCGGGCAGGATTACCCTTGCTCATAATGTCTGCAATGATGACAACCACAATTACACCTGCATAAGGATAGAATGGTGTAAGGTCGTTGCCAGCTATTTTGTTCACCAAAAGAAATACAGCAAAAGCAATATATGGCATTAAAAACTTAAGCATATCCTTAATGCTTCCCGAAAGATTGAAGGCTCCCACCGAACTTGTCCAACGGCCTACCATCAGGCTCGCCCAGAATAAAGACACATAAGGAGCTACCTCACTGGTCTGGGTGCCCAAATGTTGTTTCATAAATTCCGGAAGGTTTGATGCGGTCGAAACCTCTACTCCAACGTATAAAAAGATGGCAATCATACCCATCCACAATTGCGGATAATGAAGTGCGCTTTTTCTGACAGCGGCACGCGGAACATCTTTTATCTGATTTCCTGTGCCCAGCATGGAGGCATCGATTTTATTGGGCAAAGATGACATCTTGAAGAATACCGCCACTACAAGAAATGCTACACCAAGTATGAGGTATGGCGTTTTTACGGCTTCCACATTGTCCACTTTCGCACCGCTTGCCAATGAACCAAATATGGCAAAGCTCACCAAAAGCGGTCCTATAGTAGTACCCAGATTGTTTACTCCTCCGGCAAGGCTCAGTCGCTGTGAGCCTTGTGCAGGATTGCCCATAATAATGGCCAGAGGATTGGCCGCTGTTTGCTGCAACGAAAATCCAAGGGCCACTATAAAAAGCCCGCTTAACATTAATCCAAATGAAGCAGTTTGTGCTGCGGGATAAAAAAACAGCGTTCCAATTGCCGAAATTACCAGGCCAAGGGCTATTCCATTCTTGTATCCCATTCTGTTCAGAATATCTTCTCCGATTATTTTGGAAATTGCCAGGTAAATTATAGAACCAACAGTATAGGCCACATAAAAGGCTACTGAAACCATCTGGCTCTGGAGCTGGCTGAGGTTTAGTTTTTCCTTAAAAACAGGTATCAAAATGTCATTGCTTGCCGCCACGAATCCCCAAAAGAAGAAGACGCTGACAAGAGTGACAAATGGAGCCATTGAACTTTTCTGAGAATTTTTATCCAGGATATTTTCAACCATAAAGCGTGGTATTTAAGATTAGCGGCACAAGGTGAGTCGTTTTTATGGACACTCAGGTATTGGTTTTCATATATTACTCACAAATCAGCCTTTATAAATGAACAATTATACAGCCTTTTGCCCATTTCACAGACTTTTTGTACTAATTACTTTAAGTATTATAATAAACCCAATCGGGCATACTCACCAATCTTCAATCAGAATTGGAGTTTTTTGTGTTCATTTGCCGTCAATTCACAATGAGCAGCTATGTCATCTTCAGAAATAAAACCAATCGACATTTCAGTAGACTGCGTTGTTTTTGGCTTTGACGAGAAAAAACTTAAAGTTCTACTCATCGAACAAAAACAACCTGGAACTGACCAAAAGGTATCGCGCTTGCAAAGTGCCCTTCCGGGCGATCTTGTTCAGGATGATGAAAGTCTGGACGATGCGGCATTGCGCGTTTTAAAGGAGTTAACCTCTTTACAGGGAATTTACCTCAAACAATTCTATACTTTTGGCGACCCCATGCGGGTAAAGAATCTCAAAGACCAGGAATGGCTGCGCATTTTCCGCGCTCATCCCGAGCGACGTGTGATAACTGTTGGGTATTATTCGTTGGTTAGTTTGGAAGACTACAAGCCAAAGGCTTCCAGTTTTGCCGGCAAAACACGCTGGCTCGATGTGTACGAAATTCCAGAACTCGCATTCGACCACAACAATGTGGTGGACAAAGCTTTGGACATGCTGCGCCACGAACTTATCGCGGATAATATTGGCTTCGAACTGTTGCCCGAAAAATTTACGCTCTCTCAACTTCAACATCTCTACGAAATTGTTCTCGATAAAAAGCTCGACAAACGTAATTTCAGAAAGAACATTCTCAAAATTGACAGGCTCAAACCGCTTGACGAAAAACAACAGGGAGTTCTTCACAAGCCCGCACAATTGTATAAATTTCAAAAGAAAAAGGCCTAGTTGTATAATCCGGTTTATGACAAAATTGAATCGGCAATTTTCGGTAATTCATTATGAAAATAAAAAACGAAATGTCGAGATTAATCGCTGGTCTGTTTGCCATTGTTTCTGTTACTGCATCATATGCCCAGAACAATCTTCCTGATTATGGTCCTGCATTCGATCAGAATGAGGTTGCTTCTGTTTATATCACAATGGATCCCGATAGCCTGCCCGATATGCTGGCCGAAGAAAATATATATTCAGGTCATGTTTATCCTGCAGAATTTATTTACACCAGTTTTGAATTGAATGATACAATCGATCTTGTGGGCATACGTCTGAGGGGAAATACCAGCCTGAACGCTGGCAAAAAATCTTTCTTTGTTTCATTTAATGAATTCGGGAACAATAGCTGGAATGAACTGGAAAAAATGAATCTGGTGGGCCTGCAAAACGACCCTTCACTTCTCCGAAGCAAGATTTGTCACGACACCTACCGGCAAATTGGAATTCCCTGCGCACGCACTTCTTTTGTAAGGCTCTATATCAATAACGAATACAGAGGCCTTTATCAGAATCAGGAACAAATCGATGAAGAGTTCGCCAAAAAATACTTCGACAACCAGGGCAATGGAAATTTGTACAAGTGCACCTATCCTGCTGATCTTGATTTCATTGGTTCAAACCCCGATTTATACAAGCTCGAAAACGGCAATGGGAAAAGAGTATATGAACTTCAAACCAATGAATGGGAGGACAACTATCAATTTCTGGCAAACTTTATTGCTCTACTCAACAATACGCCTTTAAACAATCTTGAATGTGAATTAAGTAAGGTAATAGATATAGAAAACTACCTGAAAGTGGCTGTAGTGGACATTCTGACATCAAACTGGGATGGATATATTTTCAATAAAAATAACTACTACCTCTATCAGGATCAACAATCAGGGCTCTTTCAGTTTATTCCTTACGACCTGGATAATACTTTGGGAATTGATTGGCTTGGCGAAGACTGGCCATCCAGAGATCTATACACCTGGGCACCATCCGGAACAGAAAGACCCTTATTCAAAAGAATTATGCAGGTGCCCGCATTCCGCAACAGGTTTACCGAACTGTTTCAGAATATAATGACCCAATACTTTACAACAGAAAACATTACCTCAATTGCATCCGGGTGGCAGGAACTCATTCTTGATGCGGCATTGGAGGACAATTACCGAACGCTCGACTTCGGTTTTACTGAAGATGATTTTCTGAATGCCATTGATCAGGCCTGGGGAGGTCAGGTAGATTATGGAATAACTGATTATATTAGCCTTCGCGTAACGAATGCTATCGCGCAGCTTGAGCCTTTCAACAACACAAATGTGAATATTCACTGGGTAAATAACCTGTTTGAATTAAATGGCGAGTCTGTCGTAACCCACATAAGAGCACATATTGAAGGTGATCTTGCTGACGATTGTATTTTGCAATTTTCAAATGACGGAATTGTTTTCTCCAACATTGAAGGATTTGCTGATGTCAATTCTTTCGACACAACCGACGATGACGTATTTACTTATTACAACACAGATCAGTGGTCGCCTGATTCTCTTTTTTACCGCATTATTTTTCCGAATATAAATGATACCATTTTTTATCCATGTTACGACAAATTAATTTGGTTTACACCTTCCGCCTCTCCCCTTTTTATCAATGAAATAATGAAAGACAATACCTCCACAATCGCTGATGAGTTTGGCGGATATCCAGCCTGGGTTGAATTGTGGAATCAGGGGCAGCAAGCCCTCAACCTCAGTCAGTACTATCTCACAGACGACGGTACGGATTTTAATAAATGGCATTTACCCGCTGTCACATTAGATGCAGGCGATTTTATTCTATTGTGGTTGGACAACGATCCTGAACAAGGAACGAATCACTCTCCTTTCAAATGGTCTGACAATGAGCCTTCGATTTGGTTGTGTAATATTGAAAGAAATGCCGTGAGACTGGTCGATCATTTTGGTAATGTTACTTTACAAAATCAGGAACTTTCTTACGAAAGAATTACAGATGGCAACACTGTCATTGAACTTACTGACACCCCTACGCCGGGATATTCCAACAACCCGGTTTCTGTTGCAGAATCAACTCCCGAAAAATGGGCCTCTCCCAATCCAACATCAGGACTACTTTATTTGAACTCCATAATAAACGATTTGTCAATCTTTGATTCTTCCGGCAAGCTGGTTTCTAAATTTCAACAAATCAAACAAGTGGATCTTTCCACTTTGAATCCTGGAGTTTACACGCTCATAGCGGATGCGAAATCGCTTAAAGTAGTAGTTGTCCATTAATTTCATGAATCGGCCACACAAAATCTGAATGATGGAACAATACATCGAAGAAGTTACCTTTGCGCCCCGATTTACAAAATGAATCTAACACATCATGTTAAAGATAAGCTTTTCGAGATCATTGGCCACGAAGCCTCTGTTCTGGGTGTGGAAGTATTTGTGATAGGTGGATTTGTGCGCGACATTATTCTCGAGAGGCCCAATAAGGACATTGATTTTGTGACTGATGGCGATGGACTTCTTTTGGCTGAGGCAGTGGCCAAAGCTTTGAAGGTTAAAAAAGTCTCGTTCTTCAAAAATTTCGGAACGGCCCAATTCAATTACAAAGATCTGGATCTTGAATTTGTAGGCGCCCGCAGGGAATCTTATCTCCCGGAATCCAGAAAGCCGCAGGTTGAACCCGGATCACTGGAAGACGACCAAAAAAGAAGAGACTTTACCATCAATGCTCTGGCTATTTCACTTCAAAAAAACAATTTCGGAGAAGTAATAGACCCATTTAATGGCCTCGCGGACATCGAAGCCAAAATTTTGCGCACACCATTAGACCCTGACATTACTTTTATTGATGATCCTTTGCGGATGATGCGGGCCGTTCGATTTGCCAATCAACTGAATTTTTTTATTGAAAAATCGGCCTATGAGGCTTTAAAGAATAATGCTGACCGGCTGAAAATTATTTCAATGGAAAGGATCACCACTGAGGTGAATAAGATCATGATGTGCGCTGTGCCATCAACAGGATTTAAAATCATGTTTGATACCGGGTTATTGCATCAATTCTTTCCCGAAGTAGTTAAATTGTACGGAATTGAAAAGAGAAACGGCATTGCGCACAAAGACAACTTCTATCATACCCTTCAGGTGCTGGATAATCTGGCGGCCACCAGTGATAATTTGTGGCTGAGATGGGGAGCCTTGTTGCACGATATCGCCAAACCTCCGACCAAACGTTTTGAGGAAGGCAATGGCTGGACATTCCACGGGCACGAAGAAATGGGTGCCAGAATGGTACCCAGGATATTTGCTCGTTTAAAACTCCCACTGGACCACCAGATGAAGTATGTCCAGAAAATGGTACAGCTTCATTTAAGACCGATAGCTCTTACCAAAGAAGAAATTTCAGATTCGGCCATCAGAAGATTATTGTTTGAAGCCGGCGATGATGTGGACGACCTCATGCTCCTGTGCAAAGCCGACATCACTTCAAAAAATGAGACCAAAGTCCGCAAGTACCTGGCAAACTATGAAATAGTGAAGGAAAAGCTCATTGAGGTGGAGAAAAAAGACCACATCAGAAACTTCCAGCCGCCGATTAGCGGTGAAATGATCATGAAAACCTTTGGAATTCCCCCAGGAAGAGAGGTGGGATTGATCAAAAACGCCATTAAAGATGCCGTTTTAGATGGACTTATTCACAATGAATATTATGAGGCATTCGGCTTTATGCTCGGTCAGGGCGAGCTTTTGGGGCTCAGTCCCGTGTCGCACTAGTTAGGAAAACAACACTTTAACAAAAGGTTGCATGGGATGAGTAACTACTTTGTTATTTTTGTTTCTTGAATCAATTTAAAATATTTAACCAGTGAAAAAGAAATTTACTTACCTGTTTTTAGTTTTTAGCGCCTTGTTCGTTTCAAAAACGATGTTCGCTCAACCCACGAATGATGATGTTTGTAACGCCATTGACCTTACTGTTGGTGGTGCTCCTACGCCTTTCACAACTGTTGATGCTACTGAGCAAACCAACGAAGTTTTTCCAACTGTTGACGAGTGTATATTCAGTTGGTGTGATGACCCGGGGGTGGAAGCCTCTATTTGGTACACATTTGTTGCACCCTCTACTGGAATTGTTACCGTTAATACATGTCTTGCGGCCAATACTTTTGACACGCAGATAGCCGTTTGGTCTGTGGGAGATTGTAACGACTTCTCCACCTTTGTGTTGATTGGCGCCAATGATGATACCCAGGGTAATTGCAATCTTGGAACTTCAATTTTCGGTTCAACAATGCTTTTGGAAGGTTTAACACCAGGGATGACTTATTACCTTCAAATAGATGGTTATTTGGGCACCATTGGAACTTCCGAAATAGAAGTTTTTGAGGACTTGCCTGTTTCTTACCTAAAATTTGTACATAACGCTGCAGATTCAGCTCTTGCAATTGTAGATATTTATATAGACGGTGTTCTGGCTGGTGATAATTTCCCATTTAGAAATTCATCTGGTTTTGCAGCAATCGATGCAGGTGTTGATGTTACAGTGAGTATCTGTGACGAAAACTCTACAGATGCTGGTACTCCATTATTTACTCAGGTAATTAATCTTGATCCTGCCAAGGATTACATCGGTGTGCTCAGTGGTATTGTTTCAGCAAGCGGTTATATGCCGATGACTCCTGCAAGTATTGAACTTCTGGATGTTTATTCTGCTGCTCCATCTGGAGATTCTGGTTACAACATTGTTGGCTTCCATGGTGTTACAGATGCTCCTACTGTAGATGTTTTGAATACCAATTTGGCAAATACTTTGTTCGACAATGTTAGCTACGGAGAGTTTAACTCAGAAGGAATAATAAACGTTCCTGCCTCAAATTACGGCATTCAGGTGGCTGATCAAAATGGCATCCCATTGCCTGGTTTGCAATATTGCGCGCTATTGGCAGACAGCGCAGATATCCTGATTATTGCTTCCGGTTTCTTGAATCCGGCCAATAACGCTAATGGCCCTATTTTCGGCCTTTACCGTGTAAATAGAGCTGCTGGTGCTTTTGTTCCATTGTATGTTGGTTCTTGCGATGTTCCGGCAAATGACGTTGCATGCAATGCTCAGACCCTAGTTGTCAATGCGCCTCCAACACTTGCCAATAATCTTTTTGCTACAGTTCAGGACCTTGAAGTGGTGCCCCCTACTACCGCTTGTCAGGATACTATTGGATGGTGTAATTCTACATTAAGCAATACACTTTGGTTCCAATTCGTTGCAAACGAAACCGGACTTGCAAACGTTAATACATGTCTGGAAGGAACTTTGATCGATACACAGGTTGGGGTATATACTGTAACTGATTGTAACGATTTTGCAAGTTATGTGATGGTTGCTGCCAACGACGATTTCATTGGTGGTTGCACTGTAGCTACTTATGCATCATCTATAAATTTATACAACCTTACACCTGGTGCCACTTACTATGTTTTGGTTGACGCATACTCCTCATTTACCCCAGGCGCCTTTAATATTCAGGTTACTGCTCCGGTTGGAGTTTTTGAAACCACCCGCACTGGTGCAATTGTGTATCCTAATCCTGCTCATGATATGTTGAACATTGCTAATTTCCGCAATGGATCTGCAACCATCTACAACATGGCCGGACAAGTAGTAATGACAGAAAGAATCAACGGTGGTTCAACTCTTGATATTTCTGCTCTTCCAAAAGGTGTTTATCACATTCAATTGATTTCATCAACTCAAAATGAGGTTGTGAAGTTGATCAAGGAATAGAAATACTTTCTTAAAAATTAAAAAGGCTGCAAGTAAAGTGCAGCCTTTTTTCATTTTCAATTGCAGGTGAAGAATTTCTCTATCAAGGTGTCCTTAAAAAAAGAAACAATCAAGTTAACCACATTATACACGCTTTAACCTTGGATTGTCCAGCACCTGTATTTTTTGCAAACGCCCCAATAACTCCAGACTTTTCTTCTGGGCGTCATGCGATATAGTATTGTAATGTTCGAATAATTCCTGAGTGTCTTCCTTGTAATTGTGTGAATCAATTTTCAGCAATTGATAATTCATTTCCTCCGAAGCATCTTTGATAATACGATTCAACTCATCGTTTTGCTGCGGATGTCTCACCAAATGATGAAACCCTTGTTCGATTACGTCGTTCAATATTTCATGAACAGCACTTTTTAATTCTTCTCTTGAAGTAGCCATAGTGCAAGGTTTAGTTAGTAAGGTGCTTGAAGTTGCAATTTAAGCAGATTTTAATGATTGAGATCAACTTGTTTTCAACAAATGATTGAGAATGAATGGTAAGCACACTTTTGGACTTCAATACTTTATTAGCTGAAATCAAAGGCTGATACACAATTGAGCCCTATTGGTCGCGACTTTTGCCACCTAACCCTGTCTTTGCACCATTCAAACCGGTGGTTGGGAATCAAATACAAGCTCTGAAATTAAGAGCATAATTAACTGTGATTAAGCACCTTTGCAAAGCAAGCACAAAAAAGAACCTTAATAATTCAACATTCAGTTACATGCTAAAAAAAATTATGACCATGGTAACGTCCATGGCCTTTGTTTTAATTTTCAGTACCAGATTATTAGCTCAAGGTGTATCCGCAGTTCCGGACGAGGCTACATGGCAGGATCTGATCATGGATCCCCGCGGAAACTTTTACGATATCCAACAAAAATTCGAACAAGCATGGGCCGGAAAAGAAATAGTAAAGGGTAAGGGTTACAAACAGTTTAAAAGATGGGAAGATTGGATGATACCAAGGGTATATCCTAGCGGAGAGTTTCCTGCTCCTGATGCGGCTTGGCAAGCTATAGACGCCAATCCACAGATGTTCATGATGAACCAGATGATGGCCGGTGACTGGACTTACATCGGAAATACTTCTGTGCCTACACAGGCTGGTGGTGCCGGAAGAATAAACTCTGTAAGAGAACTTCCCGGAAGTACTACCACATTTTTTGCCTGCGCTCCGGCTGGTGGGTTGTGGAAAACAACCAACTCTGGAACTTCATGGACTCAGGTGAATACGGACTTCCTTCCTTCAATAGGAATATCAGATATAGCCATTGACCCCAATAACACAAACATTATGTATATCGCTACCGGCGATGGTGAAGCAGGTGATACATACTCTGCAGGTGTTTGGAAAACTACTGATGCCGGAGCAACATGGAGTCCGACCGGACTCAATTGGGCCCTTACACAAACACGCACAACTTCCAGAATGCTTATTTCTCCTGGAAACAGCCAGATTTTGATTGCTGCCACAAGTAATGGTGTCTACAGAACTCTTAATGGTGGTACAACCTGGACACAGGTACTTACAGGTTCGTATAAAGACCTGGCTTTAAAGCCCGGAACTTCTGATACATATTATGTTACCGGAAACAGTGACGACTTCTGGAGATCCACAGACACTGGTGCAACATGGACCCAAATTACAACCGGGCTTCCAACTTCTGGAGTAAACAGAATGTCTTTGGCTGTTACACCAGCCAATCCTAACTACATATACATTGTAGCGGGAGCATCCGCGGGCAGTTCATTGTTTGGTGTCTATCGTTCGACAGATTCAGGATTGACCTGGACACAACAACATGGAGCTACTCCAAATCTTCTTGGATATGTATTTGACGGGTCGGATACGGGCGGACAATCCTGGTACGACCTGCGTATTGTGGCCAATCCAACCAACGCGGATGAAATATATACCGGAGGAGTAAATGCATGGAAAAGTACCAATGGTGGAACCAGTTTTAGCATAGTAGGCCACTGGTATGGCGATCAGGGAATACCTTATGTACACGCTGATATACACGCAATGCACTGGGTTCCGGGAACCAATAGACTTATAATCGGTTGTGATGGAGGTGTATTTACTTCTACCAACAATGGAACTTCTTTTAGCGATATTTCTTCCAATCTGCCCATTTCCATGCAATACAGACTTGCAGTGGCTACGACCAATTCGAACAGAGTTCTGTCCGGATGGCAAGACAATGGGACGGTTCTAAAAAATGGATCTACCTTTTCCAGACCCCTCGGTGGAGACGGAATGGAATGCGCCATTAGTTCGACCGACCAGAACGTAATGTACGGAGAAATATACTATGGACGAATTTCGAAAAGTACGAATGGCGGAGTCAACTGGTCGAATATAGTGGCAAGCAATGGAACTGAACAGAATGAAGGTGGCGCATGGGTTACTCCCTATCTTCTCGGTAACAATCCAAACCACATTTTTCTTGGAAAATCTAAAGTTTACAAATCGACCAATGCAGGTTCAACATGGACAGCCTCTGCGGCTTTCGGTTCGGGCAACATTAACGATCTGGCCATTGCCCCTGCCGATAACAACATTATCTATGCTTCAAAAGGAAATAGCCTCTACAAGTCTACAGATGGGGTAAACTTTACCTTACTGGCCGGTGGCCTGCCGAACCTTTTCATAGAGGACATTACCATCAGCAGTGCCGATGCCAACAAAGTCTGGGTGGCCTTTTCAGGTTATACGAGTGGATCGAAAGTTTTTTTCACCAATAATGGAGGAACTTCATGGACAAACATCTCTGGAACACTTCCCAACTTACCCTGTAATGCGATAGTATATCAGAATGGAAGTTCTGATGGTATTTATGTGGGAATGGATGTCGGTGTATTTTACAGAGACAATGTACTTGGTGCATGGGTTCCTTATATGAATGCATTACCCAACGTTCCCATTTACGAATTAGAAATTCATTATGGATCAGGTACTATCACCGCTGCCACTTATGGACGTGGAACCTGGAGGGCTCCTGTTTATGCGCTTCCAACTCTTGATGCAGTTTTAAATGCTGTTATTGCTCCTACCGGAACGTATTGCGGGCCTTCTGTAACTCCTCAGATCGAGGTGCTCAATGCAGGTGTTAACACAATTACCTCCATGAGCATACAATACCAGGTATCCGGCCAAAGTGCGCTGGTGTACAACTGGACAGGGAGTCTTGCAACAGGAATTTCTACCAACATTACTTTGCCTGTAATCAATTACGGAACAGGTTCTTTTAATATTAATTTTACTATTCTCACCGTAAATGGCGGAGCGGATGATAATGCCATCAACAATACAGGGCTTTCTTCCTATGTAACTACAAATGGCTCCAACAATGCAATATTGACAATAGTTACAGATTGTTATGCGGGCGAAACCACATGGAATATTACCAATTCACTTGGTTCTATTATTTTCAGTGGTGGCGGCTATACAAATCAGACCACCAACAACATTCCCTTGTGTCTTGGCAATGAGTGTTACACATTGAATATTTTCGATTCTTATGGAGATGGACTGTCTTCTGGTGGATGCGCCAATGGAAATTACTATGTAACTGATGTAGCTACAGGAAATACAATGGTGGTAATGACGGTGGCCAACTTTGGCTTTGCTGCTGCACATTCAATTTGTTATCCGCTTTCTGTTGTAGGTGGTTGTACCAACTCCACCGCATGCAATTATAATCCTCTGGCAACTCTGGACAACGGCTCTTGCGTCTTTGGACCTGCCAATGACTTATGCGCCGGAGCAATAAGTGTTGTTGTTAATGCTGCTGCAATTACAATAAACAATTCTACTTCATGTTCCAACGGGCCAAACCCAAATTGCGGTGGAGCTACTCAAATCAAAGACATCTGGTACAAATTCCTTTATACTGGTGGAAATATTTCCATTACCACTTCAGCAGCGACAGGTGGTGGATTGTTAACCGATACAAGAATTGCAGTCTACCCTTCTTGCGGTGGAACAATGATCGCTTGTAATGATGATATAAGCGGATCAAACTATTACAGTAATATCAATCTCACCTGTAACCCTCTTGTAATCGGACAGACCTATTATATACAGGCAGGAGGTTACAACGGCGGTTCAGGAGCATTCAAAATTGCAGTAACCAAAACTGAGATTAATGGATGTACAAATCCTGTGGCTAACAACTACAATGCATGTGCTACATTCAATGATGGTTCTTGTATTATACCAGGTTGTACCTCCGCCACAGCATGCAACTACAACGCGGTTGCGACTATCGACAATGGAACTTGTGTTCAACCCACAATCTACTACCGCGATCAGGACGGAGATACTTTCGGAAATCCTTTGAACACTCTTTCTGCCTGCAGCCAACCTGTGGGTTATGTAACGAACAACACCGATTGCAACGACACTGTGGCCAGTGCCAACCCCGCAGGTACTGAAGTTTGCAATGGAATTGATGATGACTGTGATGGATTGACCGATGAAGGCTTCGACAATGATGGTGATGGTTTTACAACTTGTGCAGGCGACTGCAATGACAATAACGCCGGTGTAAATCCCGGAATAACTGAAGTCTGCAATAACATTGACGATAACTGCAATGGTCAGGTAGATGAAGGATTTGACGCAGACAATGATAGCTATACTACTTGCGAAGGAGATTGCAACAACAACAATGCGGCAATTCATCCCGGAGCCACAGAGGTCTGTAACAACCTGGATGACGATTGTGATGGATTGATCGACGAAGGTTTCGATAATGACAACGACGGTTATTCAACTTGCGAAGGAGATTGCAATGACAGCAACGACCAAATCTTCCCCGGAGCACCAGAAGCCTGCAACAACCAGGACGATGATTGTGATGGCAATATAGACGATGGCGTTACCACTCAGAACTACTACACAGACGCAGATAACGATGGCTTCGGAAGCACATTGATTGTGAATGCATGCTCACCACCTGGTGGTAATTCTTCTCTCAACAATCTTGACTGCAATGATGCCAGTGCCAGTATAAATCCTGCCGCTGCCGAAATATGCAACAACATTGATGACGACTGCGATGGATTGATTGATGAAGGTTTTGACAACGACAATGATACCTACACTATTTGCGAAGGAGATTGTAATGATAGCAATGCGGCTATTCATCCAAATGCTTCTGAAGTCTGCAATGGTTTGGACGATGATTGTGATGGTCTTACAGATGAAGGATTTGATGTGGACAACGACGGCTTTACCACATGTGAAGGCGATTGTAACGACAACAATGCTGCAGTGCGCCCAAATGCTACTGAGATCTGCAATGGTATCGATGATGACTGCGATGGTGATGTTGACGAAGGTTCTGATGTTGACAACGATGGCTACTCGGTATGTCAAGGCGATTGTAATGACAACAATGCAGCCATCCGTCCGGGAGCTATTGAAATTTGTAATGGAGTTGATGACGACTGCGATGGATTAACCGATGAAGGATTCGATGCAGATAACGATGGATATACTATTTGCAATGGAGATTGCAACAACAACAACGCGGCTGTCCATCCGGGAGCTGCAGAAATTTGCAATAACATCGACGACGATTGCGATGGACAGGTGGATGAAGGATTTGATACAGACAACGATGGCTTCACTACTTGTGAGGGCGATTGTAACAACAACAACGCTGCTGTAAATCCTGCCGCAATTGAAGTGTGCAATGGTATTGATGATGATTGTGATGGATTGGCAGATGAAGGCTTTGACCTGGATGGCGATGGCTTCACACAATGCAATGGAGATTGCAACGACAACAATGCCGCGATCTATCCCGGAGCTCTGGAAATCTGCAACAATATTGATGACAATTGCGACGGCCTTGTAGACAACAACGTCATCCAATTGAGTTACTATCTCGACAATGATGGTGATGGATTTGGTTCCACATTACTTGGTCAGTTCTGTGCACCTCCTGCCAATTCTACCACCCTTGGCGGAGATTGCAACGACAACAACACCGCCGTCAATCCGGGTGTAACCGAAATCTGCGGCAACCTGATTGATGACAATTGCAATGGAAATATCGACGAAGGTTGTGGAGGAAATAGCGTTGTTGCAAACGACAATCGCTCGCAGGCTATTTTAGTTACCAATTCCGGAAACGCATATCCTACATGTTCGCCCCTTCAGGGAACATGTGTTGGGGCAACTGCTTCTCCTGAAGGCGGCAGTGCAAATGCCATTACCGGCGAAGATGTGTGGTACAAGTTTGTAGCCATGTCCTCTGGTGTCAGAATAGTTCTCTCCTCCTCTGCTTTTAATTCGCTTATCGTATTACAGGACAATATCGGAAACCAGATGGAGGCAGAAAACATCAATACCAATGGTGGTCTTGAATGCCTGAATTATGTGGGCTTAACTGAGGGCAATACTTATTATGTGGCTGTGAGAAATTACAACTCTGCACTTGGAAACGGAGCATTTACCATCTGTGTACAGGCATTGCTCGACAGTCGTTGTGCTGATGGACCCGGAATTTATCCATTGTGCCAGAGCTTCAAAGCACTTTGGACCGGAGCCAACAGTTACACATACCGCTTCCAGCCAGGTGGGGGCAACCCGACAACTTCTATGAGTGGTGGTGGACATATCCTTTTGAGTTCAGCCCAACTGGCGCTTCAATACGGGTCAAATTATAATGCAACTGTAGATGCAGTATTTAATCTAACCAACGGATTAGGTAATATAGAAATCATAACTGTTCCCGGAGTGGATGCCTGCCCCATTAGCATTGGTGCGCAGAGTATGACACAAGTGAAAGCCTCTCAGACCTGCCCTGCTACTGTACTAAGAAGTCAGTTGCTCTCAGCCAAACCTTTTGTATGCGGAGCTGTAGATTATGAGTTCGAATTTACAGAAACAAATTCTTTGGGTGTTCCAAACGGATTGGTATTTACAAAGACAAGGGGCGCCGCTTCCCCTTATCTGCCGCTTAACTTTAATTCGCCCATGGCATTGGTTCCCGGCGGATTCTATAGCGTAAGAATCAGACCTTTATTCGTATATGGCCCTGGTATTTATGGTCCATCGCAGTGTATTCAGGTCAGCACAACTTCCAATTTGATTACTTCTGAAGACCTTATCGAAACAGATTTAACCCCAGAAGATAATTCTAAATTGGATATGGCCATCTACCCTAATCCAAATACAGGTGAGTTGATCAATGTAAATCTTGTAAGTGAGAAAGGCGGATATGCACAACTGAATGTATTTGATGCAATGGGAAAAATTGTGTTCACTCAATCCTTCCTCGCAGCCGAATCGACCAATAAAATTGTGCAGATCAACAAGTCACTTCAAAATGGTATTTACACTGTTCAGATAATTTTGAATGGTAATATTGTCGAAGAAAGAATGATGATCGAAAGATAAACTCAACCTCATTTTATCCTTGAAAGGCCCGGGACATTGAATCCGGGCCTTTTTTTAGCCAAGGGAGTACCCGAACTATCTCGCGCGAAGTACTTCATGAAATTCGGTATTGATTAACCGCCAAAGTCCGGTTTTATCCATTTAAATACTCCTTAAAAAGTTGTGGCCAGGTTTTCGTGGCAAAAAGGAATGCTACAGCATGTTGGCCACAAAAGCGTGGCCAGGTTGGAAAATTAATAATTTTGGCCACAACTGCCCGGCTACAAATTAGAGGGCCATGTTTTGCCCCCAATAATTGACCAATCAGGAGAAAAGAACACTTCCAATATTCATCTGGTAAAATTGGGCTTGAACAAATGGACATTTTTCCACGGTTAAGCCAAAAAACACCCCAAAACAGACCCCAGCCCTATTGCCCTTTGGCCAAAGTACAAGTCCAAAGAAAAGGGCAATTTGAAGGGGTGTGTTTTTCGGCCTCTGGCAATGACGTGCATTTGCCGAGGTCAGGCAGGTGATTTAACGGTATTCAATGGGAGTGATTTAACCCCCCTAAAATAGGGTGTTTTTATTTTTTTTAATTCCGAGCCAACTCCCTAACTTTCAGGTGGTCTGAATACCTTAAGTCGCTTTCATCAAAAACGCTCATTAATTTTTTTTAAACCTCTAATAAATTCTATGCTATGAAAACATCATTGTTTACCACATCAAGTAAAAAGCCCGGATTTTGGGCCTCCAAAAAACGCAAATACCCCAGAGGGCTGAGGCTCGCAAGTATGGCCTTGCTGCTTTGTGGTATTTTCATGAAAACATCAGGGCAGAATGGTTTGGTGCTACAGTCAGCATTTTGCCCTGAATGTGGTAACTATTTTACCAATGGTAGTTTTGAGTTCAGTGCGACGGGAGCCGCAGTTGGCGGAACTTACGGCCAGGGATTGGATTTATTGCAGGTTGAGTGTGGATGGTCAGGAATTAGTGAATCTCCTGATGTGTATGGCCCTCCCTCATATTCGCTCACGGGATCAGGCTGCACTGGGCAACCACCTTTACCACCCGACGGATTAGCCGCTTTGAGCGTAGTAGGTGGCATACAGGGCGGAACAACCTCTGGCATTAGCCAGGAAGGAGCGCAGCAAATACTTGAATTTCCGCTCATAGCGGATGAAACATATAACTTTAGTATGCGAGCAATGGCCTGTGGTGGGCCAGGACCCAATATGCTCTTTACTTTTTTCCTGAGCATGAATTCTTATCCGGAGACCAACTTTATTTTTAATCCAGCCAACAGTTGGGATTTTGCCACATTTGTGCCCGGCAATCCCAGCAGTCAGTTTTACCCGGTGCCCACCGATCAACAATGGATTACTATTGCTTTTCAATTTGTCTGCCCTATAGAAATGAATGGTGCACAAAACTTTGGCATTACTGCCGCTTTTCCAGAAGGAGCGGCTGATGTCGATGGCAGATTGTATTTCGATGATATGCAGTTAAGCCTTGCAAATCCATTATTGCCCACATTGAACCTCCCCAATGCCATATTGTGCCCTGGCCAGTCCATATCTGATATGCTTAACTTCACCACATCGGGCAACGCTACATCTTTTGAGAATACCACATGGCAATATGATGTGGATGGAGTGATCATTACCGGCGACGATTTTATATACAACCCAAACAACCTGCCCAACCCTGGTGCCACTTCGGTAACCATCACTTATTCAGAGCAAAACAACGAAGGTTGCTGGGTATCTGTTTCGGATGTGGTCCAACTCTCCCCAACCACCCCACCCATTGTCTCCATTACTCAAAGCACCTGCCCGGGGGAGTGCGATGGCGCGGTGAGCATAACGCCACAGGGCATTGCACCGCTTACCATTTTCTCCAATCCGCCCGATGCAGATATCAATGCGCTTTGCGCCGAAATACCTTATACATTCTGGACAACAGATGGCAATGGGTGTACCAGTCCACCCACACCAGTAGATGTAACGAGTGTATTGTGCTGCGCTGAGAGCAACCTGCCACCGCCGACCTACCTCATTCCACCCGGCACCACCTCGTGGCAGAATGCCACTTATGTGCTCGACCAAAACCTCGTTCTGCAGCCAGGTTCTGATTTTTTCGTGAACAACTCATTGCTTTATTTCGTGGCCGGCAAAGGAATTATTATGGAGGAAGGTTCCAATATATATGTATACAACAATTCTGTGCTGACAAGAGTACCCGATTGTGATGGCCTTTGGAAGGGAATAAAATCGCTGCATACCAGTAATTACCCCAATTCGGTTGCGCTAAACAAAATAGAATTCGATCATAGTGAAATAAGCTATGCCGATACCGCTATACAACAAAGAACCACCGCTGGATATTTAGGAGGAATACTGCAGGTTAATCTGGGCCATCCATGGCAAAGCCTCAAGTTGGCCGATTCTGAATTTATCAACAATAGAATGGATATTTATGTGCTGGGGATTACCCAAAACTCGGTACCCATAAAAATGCAGGTGGCCGCAACGAGAACCAGGTTCGAGATCAATCAGGATTTTGATGCACAGAATCTTCCGGCAAGAAGCAGAATTATGATCATGGACAACAAGAACATTTGCGATCTGGCCGATGTAAAAATTATCAATACCCAAAGCAGTTTTGTTGATGCTGTTTACCAACTTACCGGCATATTATGTTGGCGGGCTCCATTGTTTTATCGCTCCACCGGAGTAGATGCGAATGATATGTTTCTTTCTGAAATTTCAGGGTTTACGCGCGGCATTTATATGAATGCCAACACCAATTCAACCAGTTCTATACGAAACGTGGATTTTAAATGCTATCGCAGTGTTTATGCGCGTACCCAAAACAATATGTTCATTCTCGAAAACCGTTTCCGCAATTTCGATGCACCTTTTATGGCCGAGGTAATGGCCAATGGAATGTGGATCAGTAGAAACTCTCCCACCATTACTTTGGAAAATGATGTCACCACGGCGCCCTATGCTATTTACATGGATGGTGCCCAACATTTTTATATTCAAGACAACGACATCGACACCCATTTTCAGGGCTACAACCAAGCCTTTAGCCACGGCGTTATTATCAACAACACGGGTCAGGCCAACAACAACATTCGCAGAAATTACTTCCATGGTATGGCAAGGGCGTTGAAGTTTCAGGGGATCAACAGGGATTCTGAGAAACAATATGGCGTAAAATACAAATGCAACCAATTTGGTTATGCCGCCGATGGCTCAGACGACCCCAACTTCACTGATATTCGCGAATTGCATAGCGCTCAAGTGTGGCAAACGCTTGATGGTGTGCCACATCAGGGGCCGAAAAATCATAAAAATGTATGGAACCAGAGTAATTGTGGAAATTTATGTTTCGTTGATGATCTATCCAATAGTGTCGCAACCCATCAATATTATAAGCCCACATTCGGAGCTTATAGCAATGAACCAGATGCTACGGAAACATCTTTGGGTACCATTGTATTTACGTTTACAAACACATTTGTAGACTGTGCTGCCTTTCTTGGAATTCCTGTTTTACTGGGAGGCGATGCAAACTCCGCTTACGAAAAGACAATGGCCGAAAATGATTATGCAGTAGCTAAAAGTTGGTATGATAATCTTGTGGACGGAGGCAACACGGAAGAGTTAATTGGCCAAGTATTAGGTACCAATTACAACAGTGCCTTGCAAACCTATTACGATCTCATGCAGCAATCGCCCAATTTGAGCAATGAAGTATTGATAGCAGCGCTTCAACAATACAATATCCCTAACGTTCTTCTGGCGCAAATATTAAGCTCGAACCCCACTGCCTCTTGGAGTCAAGAGGTACAAGAAGAAATGGATAAACGCCCCATCCCCTTTACGGAATATCAAAAACAACTTATACAGCAGGGAATGTATTTGATGAGTAGTACCCTTGCTTTAGAAAGTGAAATGGCATCCCAACTTTCGCGGAGAGAAGACGCTGTGAGATGTTTGATCGCGGAAATAGAGATTGACGAAACAATCGAAGACAAGCGCACTGCCATTGACGAGATTCTCAATGAAAATCAATATTTCTCGGACTTTCTTTATAAGGCTGACTATCTAGTTTCAAATGGAGAGTTTGCTCAAGCACTGAGCCTTCTTAGCGGGGTCGAAAATTCCTTTAATTTGAGTAGAATAGAATCGGACAACATGGCCTCCATTGCAGTAATAATAGACATTCAAAGACAACTGGCTGAAAGTAATGCCGACAGTTTAACCTTGTCTCAACGCAATGTTTTAGAAGACATGCTTCTAAATTCTGGCGCTATTTCAAGTTCTTACGCATTAAATTTATTGATTGAAAAAGGTGGTCTGTCTTATTCAGAATCCATAATAGAAGATGAACCAGAATTGAGATCACGGATGGCGAAGCAGAATTTGGTCAGCCCTGAAATGAAAGTTTATCCCAATCCGGCCGCTGATTTTGTAACAATAGCTTACAATGCCGCCGGAGTGTCCAGTATTGAATTGTTTGATATTATGGGTAAGCGGGTATTTATTCAAAAAGTTAATGACATTGATACTGAATTTGTAGTAATTTTGAAAGACTTAAGTTCGGGGCTCTTCGAAGTCAGACTGACGGATTCCGAAGGATTGATATTAACTTCTTGCAAAATAATAAAGGATTGAGATTTATATTAATTTTTGTGTCATTATGTGTATTGCCTGAGTTTATACTCGGGCAATATACTTATTTTAATATTGGGCTTTTACCAGTTGGTGGTTCCAATGCTGGGAGTGCTCTGATTTCTAACCTACTTATTTCCGCTGACACTTTAATTGCAACCGGGGCTTATC
>JANNEQ010000099.1:0-101896 GCA_031378885.1 Flavobacteriales bacterium | reverse complement strand
AATATAATTTAACCCAAAGGGTAAATTATTTTGTGAATTGGTTATGCCGCCACTAAAAATAAATAGTACTATGAGGCGTAGCCGAAACCTGCCTTTGCCGGCAGGCAGGTTGGACTATATTATTTTTGTGAGCGGTATTATTTCATGATCAGAACAAACAGACCGTTGATTTGATTCGTTTAAAGCTGGTATGTGAACAAATAAAATGCGACATTGTGATCAATTAGAAGGATTGTTTTAAACCGGAATGGATAGTCGGAGACATTTTTCAAATACTTTCCGAAATTGCTGTAAGTATAAAGTCTGACTTACAGGAGTGAAATTGCCCGAATACAAATTACGCTCTATCCTCTACAAGATGGCGAAATTGAATTGATAATAAAAGGAAGCAAGAAAATTATAGCAGATTAACGAATATTTTTCCAACCAAAAGGCGCTACGACGAATTACGTAATTTGAGGTGACACATTGTTTTTTGTGCGGGAATTAAAAAATATTTATTTACATTTCGTCTCGCTAAACATCGCCACATGTTAGTCAGACTCTCTCTTTATCTCCTTATCATTTTTCTTCCTATGTGTATAGGAGCTCAGTCTGTTATTGACTCTACTTTTTTTATAATACCAGATTCACTCCCATTGTCGGACAACGCCAAACCACAGCGGCCCCAAAATGGATTCAAGGAAGAGCTAAGCAACATTTCAATTCAGGAGCAATTCAATAAGGAGTTATTGAAGCAGCACGATTTTTCAGGTTCGGTAGAAATGTTTGCAGATTATGGAGTACGCGCTAATTTATACACATTAACCCCTCATGATTATAATGCCGGGGTAAAAGTGAATACTGATCTCAACTTGTTCGGCCTTCCATTTAATGCGTTTTTAAAGGCGAGTACATTGCCCGATCTTACAGGCAGATACGTGAATTTTAGGTTCAATTATAGCAAACCTTCTTTTAGCGATATCGGAAGGCAGGCAAAGGAGAATGCATTACAAAAATGTAACAGTGAGCTTGATTCATTGGCCAATCTTAAGCAGCAACTTTCTTTAAAAGCATTTTCTGCAGATTGGGATTTGGGCAACTTGACGAAACCCGATATTCAAAAACCGGAATTGAACCTACCGTCAATAGATATGCAGTTACCGGATGTCAACCCTCCTGATCTGCAGCTACCAGACATAACCATACCATCTGGCGATTCATTGACCTCGGTTGTATTGAGCCAGATGGGAAATGCAGATACGCTGCTTGAAGATAAAGAAATACTTGAAGCCAAAAGGGATAATTTAATTCAGATTAAGGATGATGCGCAGGCCAAACTGATCGAAATGGAGGATAGAATCCATAAGACCAGAGAAACGATTAATGGATTGAAGAATAAAGATTTATTCTCTGGAGGTCTCGTGAAAAGTAAAAAGCTGAAGTTTTTTTCCAATGTGAAAGCAGTCAATTTAGGAAGGTGCAATCCTAATTATTCCATGATTATTGCGGATGGTATTGGTATCAACGGGGGAAATATTGAATACGAAGATTCGCTTCGGTACTTTGCTGTTTCGCATGGTAAACTGATGAGGTATTCGATGCAACGGCCTCTTGCAGGCAGAAATATGTTTTCCAGACTTATGGATCGTTTTGATGATATGCGCGGAATGGGCGAGGGACGGATGACAAGTTTTAAGTTGGGTTTGCTTCAATCTAAAACCCATCAACTTCGATTTGGAATGCTTTTCGGTCAAAGGAAAATAGGACAGCGCGATTTGGATGGAATTTTCTCAGGAGGTTATTCTGAGAGAAACTGGGTTACAGAATTGGAAGATGTCTATGATATTTCAGACGAAATGAAGTTGCAATTGGTATATGCGCATTCTCAAACAGTATCTTACAGCGGAGCCAATACCGAAAGCAATGGATTGCTTGAAGAGGGCAGCCTGGCGGGCAATGCAGGAATCATCAACATGAAATACAACGCCAAAAAATACAAGTTCAAGTCGATGATTGAAGGAAGTCTTACAGACGCCGGATTCAAAAGTTATGGTACAATGAGGTTATTATCCGGAAGGAAAAGAGTGAAGTATGAATTAAACAAGGATTTTCTGAATAAATACCAGTTTAGATTTCATGGACGGAATGAAAAGGCACAATTGAACTCAAACAAAGAGTATTCTTCGGGATTTAATTTTAATCAGGTTGGAGTCGAAATTCGAATGTCCGCCAATCGTCATTTCAAACTTGCCACTGGATTAAATCGAACCACCTCTACGACTTTTTACGTATCCGAAGAAAATAAAAGCGCTACTCACTTCAGTTATTATTATGGTGTAATGGTTTGGAATACTTCCGGAAGAACCGAACAAGTGGTTACGCTTACAGGAGGCGTTTTGGATGCGCGAACTGATTCCATTTCGGGTAAGTTTCTGGACGTGAACATGCAGTGGAATCGCTTGCTGGGAAGGCAAAGCAGCGTGAATGTACAGGCATCTCTTCAGCCGTCTTCTACAGTTGTAAGCGATTCGCCTTATTTGTTTTCGGTGAACTCTACCTATATATATAAGTGTAACGAAAAGATCAACTTGAACTTCGGTGGAACCATAGTTTGTAAGAATTATTCCGTTAATGATTTCGGATGTATGGTTTCGCTTGATGCAAAAGTGGGAAAAAAAATATTTATTAACTTTCTTGCAGAAAAAGTTGCATTAAGAAATAATTTATTTACTTTTGGAATGCCGCAAGACACTATTCCAATAGGAGCAAGTTTAAAAATACTTTATAACCTATGAAAGCCCTCTCTCTCTCTTTTTCTCTGGTGCTTAGCATCATTTACTGTACTCTTTATTCACAGGTACAGCCGGTGGACGTATTCGTTACTGAATACAACCTTTCCCCATCTACTATGATGGATGCATTAATTCTTAACACAGGTTCTGAAGCAAGTGCACAAACCATCACTACGCTGTATGGCCCGTCAATGGAGCCTTTGGTGGTGGTGCAGTCGCAATTGTTTAATCTTCCTTCGGGTAGTTGGAGAACCTCTTCGTTGGGTGCTCAGGTAGAGAGTGTGCAATACTCTTCCGGAGATGTTTCTGCTGCAATTCAATCGCAGGGTATTTTGCCTGCAGGTCAGTTTACTATTTGTGTTGAGGTTATTTCAACTATGAATGGCGAAAGTGACAGCCAACAATTTTGCAAAGAAATAATCAGTAATTATTTGGGTTTTTTGCAACTACTCTCGCCCTATAATGAGGAAGAAATCGAAACTACGAAACCCACACTTCTGTGGAATCACAGTGAACCGTTCACCTCTTTGAATAGTCAGGAAAGATTCAGACTGGCTCTGGTCGAGCAGTTGGAAGGGCAATCAGCACAGGAAGCGTTGGAATCTAATAATCCTGTTTTTTTACTGGAAGCTATTTCTTTTCACGCGATAAACTATCCGGCCTCAGCTCAACCGTTGAAACCGGGAAGTCGATACGCATGGAAGGTACAGCGGTTATCTATGGAAAATGTAGTTGCCGAAACGGAGTCTTGGTCGTTTACAATTAAGAATTCAGCTCCCGAAGTGGCGAATAAGTATGCTCAGTTTAAGTCTTATGGTACGCCTTATACTTATATGATGAATGGAGACAAACTGTATTTTAAATTCGATGAGGAATATGCTGCGGGCGAATTTAAATTATTTGTGAATGCCCCGGGAGGTAAAGCAATTGAAGTAGGAGCAACGCTTGTAAATACTGACTCATCAAATGCCAATTTGGTCAAATCAGGTCACAATCAATTTGTAGCAGACCTGAGTGAGTTGAATTTACCATCGGGCGTATATGACATATATACTATCAACAAAAAGAATGAAAAAGCAAGATTAAAAATTTATGTCCAGTAAAGGATTTATATATATCGCAATAATTATGTTGCTGATCGGAGGATTATGTTGTGCTTATTTTTACTACACCCGTCCGAAGATCGCATTCATCAACTCAAAGAAGGCCTTTGATAGCTTCGATATGAAAAAGGAATATCAGGTAGATTACGAAAGGACCATAGCAATGATGGTAAAAGAAAAGGAAGACATAGAGAATAAAATGAGACTTATTGGTAATAACCATGATTCTCTGGCCGATTTGGGAAAGGATGCCAGCGCATATTATACGCGATACAATGAATTGATGCGAAAGGCAGAAGACAAACAAAGAGCCATGGATGAGGTGACTGCTGAATACGACAATAAAATTGTAAAAAGGATGAATGAATATATGGGAACATTTGCGATAGACAATGGATTGCAATTGTTGCTTTCAGAAAGAGAAACAGGGACAGTGTTGTTCGTAGACAGTACAATGAATTGCACGGATGCTTTTGTGAAATATATGAACCAAAAATACAATGGTAAATGAGCTAAGATATAATTACTCTCTCTCAGTATTGGTTTTGATGTTTTTTGTATCCTGTTCGGATGACAAAAAACCGGTCTTAAACGATCTTGCAGAAAAGCAAACTTCATCTGAAGTGATGGCGGCCTACAGTGAAATACAAAGGGCACCCGCAGCAAAGACCAGCCAGAGGATAAACGAGATAGAGTATAGCGCACAATGGGTTCCGCCCGTTGTAATGGCTGCCCGTGCAGGAGAGCCAAATGCGAAGCCTTCCGATCTGGATGATTATGATGATTTTATCAATGTGGATTTGAGCATTACTACACCAGGCCATTTGGAGTTTTTGAAATTCGATATATATGAAGGTCATGAATACGACCGGCGTGTAAAGTACAGTGCCTTTGAAATGCAAAAGGACATTTGGTTTATTACTGAATCGAATGATACTATTAGTTGCGTAATATATCATTTTGAAAGAAATTTTGATGCCAGCCCTGTAGGTAAGTTCACTCTTGGATTTCCCTGCGAAAAATGTACTTCGGGTACGCTGGTATTTGAAGATAGATTATTTAATAACGGACGAATTAAACTTTTAATAAATCGCCATGAAAACGCATAGCAAATTCTCCTTGCAAATGATGAAGGCATTACATAAATCCAAAAGAGGTATAGCAGCATTATTACTGCTCACTTTCATCACGCAGATTGTTTATCCGACCAGCGCATATGCACTCACAGGTGGGCCGAGCCAGCCCGAAGTGCAGGGCTTTGCTCCGGTGGGAACCTCCGATATGGTTGATCTGTTCTCAGGAGATTTCAATTACAATATTCCTTTGATGGATATCGAGGGTTATCCTATTAACATCAGCTACAGTTCGGGCGTCACGATGGACCAGGAAGCCAGTTGGGTAGGTTTGGGTTGGAATTTAAATCCTGGTGTGGTGAACAGGAATATGCGGGGTATTCCTGACGATTTCAATGGCGATCCTGTTACCAAGGAAATGAATATGAAGAAGAACTGGACTGTTGGTATCAACGGATCGCTTACAGGAGGCGTAGAAATTTTGGGATGGGACGCCAATTTCGCAAGTCTGACATTCGGAATTGGAATGCGTTACAACAGCTACAATGGTTTTGGTATTGAGCAATCTGTCAATATAGCTTTGAATGCTGGCGATAAGGCAAAGGGCCCATTGACGGGTAGTTTGGGTATTACTTCCAGCAGTGACAATGGATTGAGTGTTCAACCCAGTATAGGAATAAAACTAAAAGGTGCTATCAACGACAAACGCGAAGGCAATTTGGGTTTAACTGTAGGATCTTCGTTCAATTCAAGGGCAGGGCTTCAGAAACTTACCGTGAGTGCTAATGTGAGTGTTAAAACACATAACTATCTTGCCAATATAGGCCAGTCATTATTCGGTTCACCCTCTGCTTCGTTTGATTTTGGTACTCCAACTTATACCCCACAAGTGAATATGCCCATGGAAGGCGGTGGAATAACCGGAAGTTATACAGGGGCTATTGAGGCATTTGGGGCTCACCCGAACGCACGTATTTCAGCTTACTATATGAACACACAGTTGAAAGAGAAATCCAAAACAGTTCCTGCATATGGATATATGCACACTGAATCAGGAGGGGGTAGTTCCATGTTGGACTTTAACAGGGAGAATGATGGTTCATTTACTACAGAAACACCAAGCCTTGCTATTCCTAATTATACTTTTGATACATATAGTGTAGCGGGCCAGGGCGTAGGTGGAAGTTACAGACCCTATCGCGGTGCGCTGGGACATATTTTCGATCCAATAGTTTCCTCATCAGACGATCAGGGTACTGTCGGGTTTGAAGCAGGAGGAGGAAATATCGCGCATGGCGGTGCAGATGTTAATACCGTTACGACAAGTAATTCTTCCGGAGCGTGGTCAGCCGGTAATGATGCGAAGTCTGCATTATCTAATGGCGCATCCGATGAAAGCCCTCTTTTCGAGTCATGGTATTTTAAGGAAGCAAACGAAAAATCGATTGAGTCTGATCAGGCATTGTTTAACCAGGTGGGTGCCTTTGAACCCGTCAGGGTGGCCCTCAGTTCTTTCGGAGCATATGAAATGAAAGCGGAGGCGGCTTTTGTCGATGACAATGGTAATAGTATTAGTATTTCGGATAATACCAGAGACAAAAGAGACAAACGCAACCAGACCATAAATCAACTTACCAGGGAAGAGTTGCAACTGGGTTACGGGTTGCAATATCCGCATCCGGAGTCATACGGTGCTCCGGGTCATCATATTGGAGAGATAACTTCAACTACTACAGATGGAAGAAGATATGTATATGGCATTGCTGCGTACAATCTTTCGCAAAGAGAGGCAACATTTGCTGTTCCTTCCGGACAAACACCGCAGGCGGGTGGCCTTGTATCTTATACCAGCGGAGTGGATAATTCAATATCCAATTCGCATGGAACAGATAATTATTTTTCAAGAGCAACAACACCAGCATTTGCACATTCTTACTTACTCACGGCTGTTCTCAGTAACGATTACATAGATTCAGACAATATTAAGGGCCCATCAGACAAAGATTTAGGAGAGTTTACAAAATTCTCTTACAAAAAGATGGATCAGGTGTACAATTGGAGAACCCCAATCGCTCCTTCTTATGGAGAGTCAGGAAGCTTTGCGAACTATAACGAAGGATTAATTTCCGATCCGGATGATGATAAGGCCAGTTATGTTTATGGTACGAAAGAACTTTGGTATGTTGATAGAATCGAATCCAAGAATTATATAGCCATATTTCGTACAGAAGATCGTGATGATGGTTATCCCGTTTTAGGAGAGAATGGCACAGCTGTTCCGCCAGCTCTGAACTCAGGTATGCAGAAGTTAATTAGAATAGATCTTTATGCTAAGGCTCAATATCTTGAGGATATAGCGCTGGGTGAGGTTCCCACTCCAATTAAATCTGTTCACTTTCAATATGAAGATTCGCAGAATGAATTATGTCAGGGTATCGTGAATGGAATGGCGGGAAAGTTGACATTGAAGAAAATCTATTTTACTTATGGAAAATCGTTCAAAGCGCAGTACAATCCTTATGTTTTCAACTACGGAAGCAATCCGGATTACAACATGAAAAATTACGATCGTTGGGGCAATTTTAAACCAACTGATCCTACTATTCCCAACTCGGATTTTCCATATCTCAATCAAACCATGTCGCAGGCTCAGGCCAATGAGAATGCTGCTGCCTGGTGTTTAACCACAATCAAGCTTCCATCCGGAGGACGCATCGAAGCTGTGTACGAATCGGATGATTACGCTTACGTCCAGAATAAAAAGGCCATGCAAATGATGAGAGTTGTGGCCGTCGCTGATAACAATGGAAATCCTTCACCAGATAACGATTGGCGATCTTTGAGTGACGGTAACAATGGCAACAGAGACATCTTCGTTGCAAAGGAACCCGGAACAACAGCTTCGAATTATTCAAACGGACTTTCTGGTCCGATTTATTTCAGAGCGTTAATGGATATGGGAGGCCCCGGCTATAATCACAGCAAGGCTGACTATGTATCAGGATATGCCAACGCAACCATATCAGACGCAGGACCGGATTATATCAGAATACACTTCAATGGAGTTAACCTGGGGAATACCGGAGGCTCTGGCTCAACCCATCCAATTGTAAAATCAGCCATTCAATTTGGTCGTCTCAACTTGAGCAGGCTCATGTGGGGTAACGATCAGATTGACGAAAACTCGAGTCTTGGTTTGCAATTTCTCGAAGCGTTCATACAAAGTAATTTTATAAACAATATAGGAGATGCCATCAACGGACCGAACAATTCCATTTATGATGACAATAAATGCCGTGAGGCCTATTTATCAAAATCCTTTGTTCGTTTAATGGTTCCTGATGGTGTTAAGTATGGCGGAGGTTGTCGTGTGAAAGAAATCAGAATGCATGATAACTGGCAAGACATGGTGGGTGATGATAATAGTGTCTATGGCCAGAAGTATTCTTATAAACTTGACAATGGCGTTACATCCTCAGGAGTTGCCTCTTATGAACCTCAGTTGGGCGGTGATGAAAACCCATGGAGACAGCCCGACTTCTTCAGCACAGATGCGCTTATGGCACCCGATGATGAGCACTACAAACAACTTCCCTACGGTGAATCTTTTTTCCCATCACCATCTGTAGGTTACAGTAAGGTTGTTGTCGAGAATATCGAACCGGACACAGTCACCCATCACGGCACTGGAAAAGTGGTGCATGAGTTCTACACCGCCAAAGATTTCCCTACCATAGTTGATCAAACGGTTTTAGACCCACATAGAAAACATACCAGCAAAAGTAGCCTTGAGTCTTTATTCGGAATCGATTATCAGGAAGTTATGACGGCATCGCAGGGCTTTAGTGTCGAGCTCAACGACATGCACGGCAAACCCAAACGCGAAAGTGTTTATCAGGAGGACTATACAGCAGGGGGAAATCCAATAGAGCCCATTACCTGCGTGGAATATATTTATAAGTCTGAAATAATAGGTGCCGGAGCATCGGCGTATTATAGATTGAATAATGACGTGATCGCAATTAATCCAGACGGTACAATCAGTCAGGAAATGATTGGTGTGATGTACGACTTTGTGGCTGATTTCAGAGAGCACGAAGACAGAACACAATCCGGAGGAGCCTCTGGTAATCTGGATGCATTTTTGCTTCCCTTGCCACCACCATTCACCGGCCCATGGGTTATTCCCATGATATTGCCCTCTTATGCGAATGAGCGAACAGTATTTAGGAGTGCCTCAACCTGTAAAGTGATCAACAGATTCGGAATACTCGAAAAGACTGTGGCGAGAGATCTTGGCTCCGTTGTATCAACAAAAAATCTCGCTTACGACTCTGAAACAGGCGAATCCATTCTGACTCAGGTTACCAATGATTACAATGACAACATCTACTCTTTAACTTATCCGGCCCATTGGGTATATGACGGAATGGGATTGGCTTATGAGAACATTGGATATTCCACACCCGCCATTTTTGACGCTAACGGTGTCGCCAACTTGAGTAGCGCGGATCAGTTTTTTGTAGAAGGAGATGAAGTATTAATCAACTCACCGGCCGGATTAAAAGGCTGGGTAGTTGAAGTAAATCCGGGAAATATTAAAGTATTAAATAAGCAAGGCTTGCCAATCACAGGAAGCAAGGAAGTTAGGATAATAAGATCAGGAAGAAAAAACATGCAATCCACGCCAATTGCTTCCATCTCAGCATTGAGCAATCCGTTAGATGCTTTTACATCGAATGTATTCGAGAATGTATTACAGGCATCTGCAATAGAGTTTTCGGATCTGGCGAATACAAGTTGCGATTGTTTTTATGAAGCTTCTACCAATACCTATCTTACAACCAACCAATATGTTTTGGGTACCAAGGGCAACTGGCGGATGAACCGTTCATATACCCATCTTTCGCCGCGGTCTCAGACGCGTTACGACAACAACACCAACATAAGACGCGATGGTGTGATGACCACATATTCTCCATTTTATAGAATAGCAACAAATGGTTGGATCAAACAAGATCAGGGATGGACTTATGCCTCAGAGGTGACGGAGTACAGCCACAATGGAAAAGAGATTGAAAATAAGGATGCTTTAGACAGATACTCTGCGGCCACTTATAGCTTTAACCAGTCTGCTGCCACAGCAGTTTCTTCCAACGCATCTTATGGTGAAGTAAAATCGGCGAGTTTTGAAGACGTGGGTTATCCTGGTTGTGGCGACGGGCATTTCGATATCCTGAACGATCCGGCCAATATTGCAAAGTATGCGCATTCCGGAAGAAGAAGTTTAGTGGTACACAGTGGATCGCCTGTTGTTTTCGAAGAAGCCGTATCTAACTGTCAGGAATCGGATGATTGTCCTTTAGAACAGAGCAACGTTAGAAAAGATGGCGGTTATCAGGTGAGTATTAGCGGTCAGAATGGCGCTTTATCAATTACTTATGAAGTGCTTTCGGGTAATCCAACAGTAGCTGTAAATGGATCTAATAGTGTTCTGATTTCAGTGGCCAACAATGGCTCTTATATCGTCAAAGTAGTAGCAACTGATGCAAGTGGATGTTCTCTTACAAAAATTTATACAAACTAGAACCATGAAGAAGAATATAAAAAATTGTACGCTCATTATGGTATTATTATTAATTAGCTTGGGGAAAGTTTGGGCCTTTACCACGGAAACCACCATACCTGGATCGACTTGTGAAACAGCACTGCGAATATGTGGTCCAACCACATTTACCCGATCGGTTTGTTCCACTTATCGGGGACAGAAAACGGATCAAATGGAGTTTTGGTTCTATTTTACTAATTGCACTTGTACTGACCCAGATGGAAATTTCGAAACATACATTTTGGCTGATAATGCAAATGCATTAGTTGAAATGGAATATACCGATGTGTTAAGTCCGGGCTCAACGCTTTGTGGGCAGCCTCTCAATTCCCATCCATTTTCACCTTATTCTAACGCTCAGCAAAATGAATTCGGATACATCGGAAGCTTCTACAACATTTGGTGTTTTGAAGGAGTTAGATTATTTCATATAACAGTCAATAATGCATGCAATGTAGAAATTGATTTGATTAATTTTAAATTTATTAATCCATGCTGTGAAGAAGGATTGTGCTGCGGGATTAACATTCCCCCACCTCCATGCGAGGAGTGCATAGCGGATTATGGGATGGAGCCCAACGAGACCTATTTAATCAGCACATGGGTATCTGAACTTCCACAAACTTCGTTTGATACAAATTTCGACAACCCGCAAATCACCATTACATTCTTACCAGGCAACACCACAGAAACGCTGTCCCCATCCAATCAGTATTTAATTATCGACGGATGGCAAAAGATGGAAAAGGAAATCCTTGTTCCATCCGGTACTACGGGAATGACCATTAGTTTCGAATGTCTGGCAGGAGATTGTTTCTTCGATGATATTCGGATTCATCCGAAAAATGGAAGTATGAAGACTTATGTGTACGATTCTTATTCTCTCAGGCTGGTAGCGCAGCTTGATGAAAGGAATTATGCCACATTCTATGAATATGATGAAGAAGGTCGATTGATTCGAACGAAGAAGGAAACCGAAAGGGGAATCATGACTATTCAGGAAAACATTTTGTCCACCGTAAAAAATCCGGAATAATGAAAACTATTTTAACACTGATATTATTTGCATTGGCCTCTCCATGGCAGTTAGTGTATGGCCAGGATTGGACAACAGTTTCGCAGGAGGACCTGAATAAGGTGATTTCCGCCTGGTCCAATAAATTGAGTGCCACCAAATCATTAAAAATTGATTTGGAAATGACCTCATATAACAACCATACCACCGCAGAAGAGGATGATAATTCCAAGGGCTATTATGTAAAAAATGGAAGTAAAATTCATAGTTATATTCTCGGAGCCCATTCCATCATCAATGAGCGCGGAATGTGGGTGATCAATGAAGAACGCAAGTTGATCTTTGCCCACGGCAATAGAGAAAAAGTTGAGCCCGTTGACATGTCCTTCACCACACAGCAAGGTGTGATTGAATCCATCGACAAATCACCGTTGAATGGAGGCTGGACCTACCGCATTTGCTTTAATCAGGGATTGTATTCCGCGGTGAATATGCACTTTAATCATGCCGGTGAAATGAGTAAGATAATTTTGTACATGTCGCGTACTCCACAGCCACCAAAGGAAGGAGAAGAGGCGGTTAAACCACGTGTTGAAATAGTTCTTTCGAATTATTCGTGGAATTCTTCCATCGACAATGCTGAGTATTTTGACATCTCTAAATATTTCTCTTCCACAACCGGTAAATTGACATTGACGTCTCAGTACGCCGGGTACAAATTAATTGACAACAGGATTCTGAACCAATAGACACCACCAAGAGCCATGAAGAATCAACACATAATCTTGAAAACCCTCCTTCTCGTTTGTCTTTCTCTGACATACCTGATCTCAACTGCCAAACATGTAGTTGTAGCGGCACCCAGAATGGAGGATGACGGTGTTACACCAATAGGAAATGGAGCACTGATAACCGCTGATATTGGAGTCGGCAATTACACCGGTGATTTTATCGATTTCGGGGTAAATCACTTTGTGACGTTTGGATTCGATCATTACGACCAAAAGTTTGACGTCTATCAATCAGTAAAAGTAGTACTCGATATATACGAATACAATCAGTCTGGCGTCCTTCTGGCAGTGGTGCCCAAAACCATGGAGGTAACCTTCGATACCAATGGAATTCCTGTAAATGACAGAATTGTTTACAAGGGAAACTCAAGCTACAAGGTTGAGGTAAAATTGATTCAGATTTATGTGAACAACGCATTGTCAAATCAACTGCCATTTCAATTTTATGTGGATTGTCACATCGATATAGAGCGATACTATAATTTTAACTTGGTTCCATCCACTGTCCTTGCGATCGGTCCATTGGCAGAAGTCGATTTGGATTGCGATGGTCAGAACATTCCCGATGAACTTACTATTTCATGGCCAAGTACAATATGGGCAGAGGCATACCAATTGGAATGGACTTTTGTTAACGATTATGCAGATCCGGGTATTGGTGGTAATGTTGTATATATCGATCCGGGAGCGGACAGTTTGCCTTACGATTTTAGAAACAATGCCGTCCGCGTTATGATCGAAGAATCACAATATAAAATTAGTTTGGTTTGTGAGCACGGTTATTTGGTATTCCGGGTGAGAGCCGTGGGAAGGGATATAAGCGATCCCACTATTCCAATTTACGGAGAATGGAGTTGTCCTGAGTCGGCATCCATCGATCTGGCGGGCAATGAATATATTTATTTCAACCAGCACAGACATGAAGGCGCGTTGAACTGGCAGTATCAGGTTACTTATGCCGAGGAAGGAAAGAAAAAAGAAGTGGCGAGTTACTTCGACGGTGTAAATAAAAATCGCCAGACCGTGACGAAGATTAATTCCGATAACAGAACCATTGTTGGGGAAACGATTTACGATTATAACGGAAGACCGGCAGTTAATGTCTTGCCCACACCGGCTACTGACGCAAACTGTACAAATGGAAATACAGCTATTCAATACTTCCCTGACTATAATCGAAACCCTCAAGGTACTGATCATTACGACAAAGATGATTTTGATCTGGATTCGGGCAACAATTGTGAGTCTGCAACAGGCACGATGAATGCCAATAGTGGATCATCCAATTATTATTCTCCACTTAATCCCGAAAGAACCGAACAACAAGCTTATGTGCCCGATGCATTTGAATATCCGTTTAGCCAGGTAGAATACACGCCTGATAACACGGGCAGAATAAGAAAGCAGGGTGGAGTAGGTCCCGATTATAAAATCGGATCCAATCACGAAACCACCTACCTTTATGGACAGCCTTATCAGATTCAACTGGATAGAATGTTTGGATCTGAAGCAGGTGATGCATCACATTACAAAAAGAATGTGGTGATCGATGCCAATGGTGTGAGTGGAACAAATGGACAAGCCGGTCAGGCCAGTGTTTCTTATCTTGACCAAAGTGGCAGAGTTGTGGCAACAGCATTGGCCGGCGATGCCCCGGTAAATCTGGTGGCCCTGCCAACCTCTACAAATGCAAATGTCACACTTACCGTTGATTTACTTTCAGAAAATGCAAACGGAGTTAGTACAAGCAATACCCTCAGTAATGATGGCATGTCGAAAGTGTTTTCAACCCAGCTTCTGGTCAGTTACCAAAGTGCATACGCATTTACTTATGATGTAAGTGTGCCACCAATGCCTATTCCATGTACGAATATCTGTATGACTTGTGTATATGACCTGGAAATTCAAATTTTGAATGATTGTGGCGATAACCTTGCTCTGCGAGGCGGCCAACCCATTGATCTGATTGTCGGACAATTTACATACGGACAGAACAATCAACTTATTTTTCAAACGAATTGCACGCCCGATCCAAATGGAAACCTGATCACATTTGATCAGGTAACACTTATGCCCGGTGTATATACCGTGAACAAAATCCTCACAGTCAATCAGGACGCATTGGATTTCTATGTAAACCAGATAACGAATCCGGCACTCAATACATGTGTGGAAACATTTGAAGATTATATGTACGAGGCCCAGTTGTTAATTGATGCTTACGACTGCGATGTTACTTGTGAAGAGTGTGAGCTGGCACTTGGATCGAGAGATGATTTCGTGTCAACCCAAACCGGAACGGAGTTGGAATACGACCTTATGATAGAAGGTTGCCGCGCCCCATGTGAGCCTAATACACTTTGTCATAGTTCATTTATTGTGATGTTGAATGACGTTAAAAAAGGTGGCCAATACGGAGAATTTGAGTCTGATGATGTCTTCGGGCCACAAAATTTTCCTTTGTCCGTTTTCAATTCATCCAATGTTCTACCATTATGTCATGGAACTCCTACATGGAAAAATCCGCATCGGATAATTAATGGATTTGATTATTTCATGTATATCGATGTAAACAATGTAAGGAATGAAATTCCGCTCACAGAAATATCGGCAAATGTTTATTCACCCGCCATTGATTTGCCTTCGAATGCCTTCCTCAATGCGGAAGGAGATTGGGTAACTTACCCTGAACACCTCAGCAATGTGCAGGATTTCCTTGACAATTGGCAAGACGGTTGGGAAAAGTCGCTGGTAAGATACCATCCCGAATACTGTTATTACGAAGAATGTCGCCAATATGGTGAAAAGCAAACAGCGGAAGATTGCTATACAAGCGACGAATTCGATCAGATGTTGCGCGACATCAATACTATGTCACAGGCAGAATCAAACAACATTGTTCATATAGCCAACTACCAGAACACCCCGTTTGATTTCTATAGTTTTATCAATGATATTTTCCTCACCAATACCACACTGGCTGCCGCATGTAACAACGATTTTCAACCTTATGATCCATTCGTGGTAAATGGCGATGCTCCGGGCGAAGAATTTTATCCCTACGGTTTGCAATTGAAGAACAAAGTATTGACTTACCTCGATGCTCCCGGTACAATTGACGATCAATCACTTCCTGAATTCGCTTCCTTTGCCGTTCGGTGCCAGCTTGTGCAGGTTCCCGAATGCGGAATGTTTGGGTACAGCGATGGCAGCCCAGCCATGAACGAAGACAGAGATGAAGAGTGGATTATGTTCAAGCAATTGTATATAGGATTAAAGCAGCAATTGCAATTCGAACGCGCAACTGCCTATGCATTAAATTCCTCAGAATTTACACCTCCGTCCAATTGTGGATGTTATAACGCATGTATTGGTAACACCACATGGAATATTTTCGAAAATGATTTTTTCACCAGTGGAAACTATACCGACACAAGTTTTGTTTGTAATTCGGCTGAAGCAATGCTTTACGCGAATATGCAACCAGCATTTAATTTTAGTACCTCACAATATGAGGGGGGAAATATAGTAGCCAATCAGGAGAATGACCAATGCGACCGCGAAATTTTGCTTGAAGGTCTTTTCAATGCATTGGCGGATGACGATCTGTTGGATGATTCAAATATTCCATTAAATGTTTATAGTGTTTACAACGCGCTACTTTTAGAAGCTTATGGCACCAATCCCGGTGATGTTCCTTCAGGAGCTGAACTTTGGGAATGGAAGGGAGGCACCAATGGAAACTACCTGGAAATTGGTTGGCACGATGGATCGGGGCAAAAAGTATGCGACCTCAGGTTGGATACTACTAACGCCACGGCGTTATTTCAATGGGACAATGTAGAATCTTTCTATAATTTACAGTGGACAGGCGGGCTTTACAATTTTAGCGTAGGCATCAGTTATTTCGATGTCAATGGAGGTTTGCAATATGATAATATCGTTGGCTCAATAAGTTGTATTGACATAAAGTGCCCTTCTATTGTTCAGGACGAATGCGCTGAGCATACCACAGAATTTGGGGTGGATCTTTACAACCTAATCAATGCGCTGGCCATAAACGGAAAGCTTGAAACAGACTTTAATAACAATGGCAATGTTGAATCAGATGAATATGTTAACCTTGAAGTTGCACCCTATGTTTCTTTATTGACGAGCACAATTCGTTATTATTTAGGCCCGGATAACGATCTTATCTATAAGGGCTTCCCTGGCATAAATACTGGTGGATGGTTAAAAATAATGCATGAAGATACAGGAAGTTTTGTCTTTCTTGTGCCACCTCAAAACATGAGCGTTCCCCAAAATTACTGTAGCTATGTTACCTCAATTGATTTTGAAGGTTGCACGCCTAATGCCCCTGCTATATGGGGAAATACCCAGCCCGACGTGCTGAACTTCCATTGCAATACAAGTGGTCCTGATATTACCATTCCGTTTGCCGTGGTTCACGACGTGGATTTCATTCAAGGAACGCAATTGGTTGAGCAAATAAGAATTCCTTACGACGTTTGCAATTGCTACGATCCTTCCCCATGTTGTCAGAGTGAATCGAATATTCTCTTGCAGGACATGGAATTATTCATTGAGAGTTTGAGTTTCCAGGAAATTACCAATGGTTTAAATGTAGTCAACAACCCCTATTTTACTGACTTAATGCAGTCACACATGCCTGTTTCGACTTCTGTGGTGGCGCAAACCAGTACAGTAGGAAATTGTGGGGGCCCCGTTCCATTCAGTATTCCAGGTCCGAACAACAATCCGGTTCCGGTCTCACCCTGTGTGCAGACCATTACATTCCCATTTACAGGTTGCGAACTTCAATTGCAAATGACCACCTCTCAAAATGAACCTTTTATCGATATCATAGGTGGCCCTAATTCAACACCATTCGTGAATGCAGATGTTCAGGTTACAGGAACACCGGATGTGGACGGTAATTATTACGATTTTTATTTTCTCGTCAATGGAGCACCACCCGCAATAGATACCGTTTTTGGCCACTGGTGTTTGCCCTTAATGCCTTGTGAGCCTTGTGGAGATATTATTCCAATTCCGTATTTCCCGGCACCCGTTACAGATCCATGTATGGACTATATGTCGAGCGCATTCACTGAAAATGCGGAAGACGAATATGAGGAATATTTGAATGGAATTATTGCCGATGCCGCAGAATTCTATCGTTCACATTGTATGAGCGCATTGAATGAAACCTTTACCACCAGGTACGAGGATAAAGAATACAACTTCACCCTGTACTATTACGATCAGGCAGGAAATCTTATCAGAACAGTACCGCCGGAGGGTGTTCAGTTGTTGCCGGTTACCTCTCCTACATCGCCTGCAGAAGTGCGTATTATACAGGACAGAACCAATGGAACACAGACCATTTTTACCTTCCACAATCTGGCAACGACTTATGAGTACAACAGTTTGAATCAATTGACCAAACAGTTTATTCCTGACCACGATCCCAAAGAAATATGGGAGACAAAAGTACCCAATGGAATGCATCCGGAGTTTGTGATGAATGCTGTACAATTTGTATCGCCTTCCACCGGTTTTGCGGCAGGTTATATTCTGATGCCGGCCTCTTATGATAATATCCAACGGGGAGTGTTATACAAAACCACAGATGCGGGCGCTACATGGAGCCAGACAGAACAACTGGTCACAACCAATTTTACCAAGGTACAAATGGTGAGTGCCACCATTGGCTATGCTACATCCGATGCCGGAATCGTAATGAAAACATTCGACGGAGGCGAGAGTTGGGACATGTTGAATTTGTACAATATGTTTAGAAGTGGTGCGAATTATAGCGGGTCGTATTATGTAGGGAAGATCAATGATGTTCTGTTTACTACAGAAAACGCTGGCTGGCTGGCTGGAGACAATGGAGTATTAATCTGGACCACAGATGGAGGAAGAACATTTAACGCCAATTCTACTTTGATAGGCGGATCGAATATGAACCTGACCTCTCTTACCTTGTGGCAAACCAGGTTGATAATCTCACTTATATCGAACAACACCGGAGTAGAGGCACCTTATTCGGGCATTGCATATACCAACCTTGGCGCAGTTCCAGGGTCGTTAAGCGCTCCCTACTATGACGGGATGATTCCCGGCAAACTCAACGCCATTCAACCACTGGACAACAATAAGGTATTTATTGCCGGAGAAGATGGAGATCTTTTCTTCAATAATACTATGTCGGTTATGGCGGGGGGATCTGGCACAGGCACCTGGCAGACTTTTGTAGATCGGACAAGACAAAGGGAAACAAATATCGTTGGAGAATTTACCAGTATTTACTTTAAGAATAATACAGAAGGGGTTTCATTGGTGAAGAATGGCGCAGGAAATGCTTTGTACAAGACCTTTGATCGCGGCGCTACATGGGAGCAAATGTCTTCTTCATCTGAGATTTATAACGACCAGTTCACCTATTTGCACGATCCTGGCAATTACGGATCAAAGACAATTGCCGTTGGAGAAAATGGGCTGGTCAAAAGAATTATCATGACCAACGGAACACCCTATGGTCAGATTAACGTTGGTATTCCATTGTCCATGCAAGTATTGGACTTCAAACAATGTTGGGCGTATTCATTCAGTAACGCGCCCTACAGATTATTGATGGCAGCGGCAGCCGGCAATTCCATTTATTTTGCGTCAACCGATGGAATAGAGGCTCAGGTATTGGATTGGACTACCTTGAGTTATTCCGTAAATTCTTCGGGCATTAAAGAAATGTTGTTCAAGCCATTTCAGAATGGTTTGGATTTGAATCTTTCTGGTGTGCTGCTATTTAACGATGGTATTATGTACACAGTATTTATTGATGGCCTGATCGTGAATGGTGAATTTACAATGCCTACCTTACCTGTATTCAATCCCGTATATGATACCTCGGTGATGAATCCTGTTCCGATTATTTTTGACGATGTATGTGCAGACTTATCGAATAATAGATTTTGGTCCGCAGCCCATTCGGGCACATCAGTCAAAATAGCTATTGTCAACGTCAATTCAAGCACACCATCCACCTGGGCTGCTGATTTTAAAGCGGAAACCACACCTTTGGTTACCGGTCAGCACACCTATTCGGCATTGCTTAAAATCAGGGATATAGCCGTAAGCGGAAATACCGTTTATTTGGTAGGGGATGATGGTAACTATCAATTGGGTACATACACCATACCGGCAACTCAGCCCACTATAGCATGGAAGTATAGAAATACCAGCTTCGCCTTTTGTCAGGTCAATGATATCGACTTTTCCGGTAATGTGGCTGTAACCTGCGGCGAAGGCGGGGGTTACACACAGCGAACCAATATTTCCTTCAATTCGGGTAATGCGAATGGCTGGAAATTGAGGCCAACCGGTATCACCACAGATTTGAACGCAATTGATCTGAAGAATGGTACAGACGGTATTACCGTAGGTGATGGAGGAAAGGCATACTCCGTTGCTGTGGCCGGACCAGCATTTCTGGCGCCATTGAATACCAATGTCACCGTTGATCTTTTCGATGCAAAGGTTGGCACCAATGGATTAACTTATATCTGTGGGGACAATGGAAAAGTTTTGTACTCTCCCAATTATTCGTTGAACAATTTTACCACTTTGGTAACTTCCACTAATTCGAACTTGCGGAGTATTTCGTTTAAATTAAATTCAGACAATCCGATTATCGTTGGTCACAATTCTTCTATTTACCAATGCTATGGAACAACTACAGCAAAGGAAAAGGATTTATTTACCCCCGGGCTCAGCGAGTTGGCATTTGAGTCGGGCATCAAGGGTTATGTGGCTGGAAATGGCATGCCTAGAGCTACAGGAACCAATCCAATAGTTTCAAAAAACAACTATTACACCACCACCAAATACACCGTGCGCTATACCAGTGATGGTGGAACAACATGGGGTGTCAATACTTACCCGGCGGCATTCGGAAACTGTGTTCAGCCATTGGGTATTACTGCTTTGTTGACAAAAGGCGCGGGAAGTTATTTCGCGGCGTTTGATCGCCGGACTTTTAGCACAAGCACAGGCCTGTTCAGTTCGCAGACATCGATAATATCAAAGTTGGACGGAGCTAATCCTCCCACACAAGTACTTGCGGAAATATTTTCGATTGTAAACGATATTCAGTTCTCTTCGCAAAGTGTAGCTTTTGCAGTGGGATGCACAATGACTATGGGTACTGGAGCTGCCGGCGAAATGAACATAGCCACGAAAAAACCGAAATATTGGAGGACATCCAATGGAGGTAACAACTGGACTGTTTTAAGCACCAGTACAGGCTCAGGTGAATTAACAGCGATTCATACTTTCCCAAGAAATAATACAGCTATTGCTGTTGGAGTGGATGGCGCAAGAGTGGCCTTCTGGAATGGTTCGACAGTATTGTGGAATAACAACCTATTTACAGCCGGATTGCCTGCCACTGTCATGGCCAGAGATGTATTCTTCTACGACGATCTGAGCGGTTATATCGTGGGAGATGGTGGATTGTTTTATCGCACAGGTGAGAGCACTACACTGATCAACAACATTGAGACAGATTACCTCGATGCGACCGATCAGATTACCTGGAGCACAATTGGCAGCGGCTTTTTCCCGGACCAACTGAATGGACAAAGCAGTCAGACTAAAATTGATTTGAAAACCATCTACTTTACTTCACGTTATGATGGAGTATTTGGGGGGGCTTTCAACATTACTGATCCCAACGACCCCAACAACGGCTACCAGCGCAAGGTCTGGACAGAAAGCGGGTTGTTCAGCGTGCATTATTGGTACGATAGACTCGGCCGCCTGGTGCTTTCGCAAAATACGAAACAGTACAATGCAGGCACTCCGCAGGCCGGAAGATTATTCTCCTATACCTTATTTGACGATCTTGGCAGGGTAGTGGAAGTTGGGCAGAAAAAAGAGAATACGGCGGTCATTCGATTTAACCAAATATTTGGATCGTTGGTAAACAACACCTACCAACCTAATGTAATAGACGACACTAACCTGGCGCTGTGGATTGGAGCGAATGGAACAAAAACGGAAGTCAACAGAACTTATTATGACAACCCTGCCTTTACAGTTCCTTTGGCCCAAGACAATATCGAGAAAAGAATTGCCTCGATGGCCTATTATGATGTCTACACCGGAAATATAAATGCCTATGCTCATGCCACGCATTACTCCTACGACATTCACGGCAATGTCAACACACTGATGCAAGACAATGCCGCATTACCTGTTGCCGCCATCAGCCAGCGCTACAAAACAATGAATTATGAGTACGACTTAATTTCCGGCAACGTAAATTCCGTGAGTTATCAGCCCGGTGAGGTAGATCAACTCCACCACCGTTATGAGTATGATGCTGACAACAGGATCAAAACGGTTGAGACCAGCATTGATGGTGTTATCTGGGATCAGGATGCGAAGTACCTTTATTATGCACATGGCCCATTGGCGCGTACAGAGGTGGGCGACAGCAAAGTGCAGGGCGTTGATTATGCTTATACATTGCAAGGTTGGATAAAAGGAATGAACAGTGCAGCGCTCAAAGATTCCTCCGATATCGGACACGATGGAATGGATGGAGGTGTCAATGAGCACTTTGCACACGATGCAACTGGTTTTACTCTGGGTTATTATTACGGAGATTATATGCCAATTGAAGATGATGTATGGAACCAGCCCTATCGTTTTGAAGCAGATATTGACCAGAGCTCTGTGATGGCCAATCGCAATGATCTTTACAATGGCAACATCAGCCACATGACTACTACTATTACCAAGCCCGAAATTACCAATCCAGATCCCGACAAATTGGTTCAGGCAGGTTCGTATATTTATGATCAATTGAATAGATTGATTGCCATGCGGGCACACAACAATTACGATCAAGGAGACAATTCTTTTACCGCGGTGAATCCCACGCCCTTGAAGTATTATAATAAATTTAGCTATGATCGAAACGGTAATATATCAGGCCAATTGCAGTACAACGAAAACCAGGTTGTAATAGACGACTTAACCTACAATTACAAAAACAATACGCAGGGAAAACGCCTTCAGAACCGGTTGTACCATGTCAATGACGGCCAGACCAATACAACATTATTCGCCGACGACATAGACAATCAGGGTGCTTTCAGCAATAGTTTACCTACCATGAATACGTCCAACAATTACGGCTACGATGAGATTGGTAACTTGGTGCGGGACAAACAAGAGTTTATAGCCAACATTACCTGGACGGTCACAGGTAAAGTGAAGTGGATTCGCAGGGATGCCTCTGCACCCAATACCATGAAGGATTTGAAATTTGATTATGACGCTATGGGAAATCGAATTGCCAAGCACATTCATGGAAAAAATAATGGGCCACTGGAAAGTTCTACCTATTATCTTCGTGATGCACAAGGTAATGTAATGGGTGTATACAAAAGTGATGCAAGCGGCTACGAATTGAATGAGCGCCATCTCTATGGTTCTTCACGTTTGGGTATGTGTACCGAAACTGTACAAATGATAAATGCACCAACTCTTGATCCGAATGATTTTGATAGAAAGCAAGGCTTGAAGCAATATGAATTATCAAATCACTTGGGTAATGTATTGACTGTTGTGACTGATAGAAAGGCTGCATTTGATGGTGGTGGGCAAATTGATCATTATACTGCTGAGATTGTCAGTGCGACGGATTATTATCCGTTTGGGGCGACAATGAAGGGAAGAAATTTCGATAATAGTAACTATAGATTTGGATTTAATGGAGTTGAGAAGGTCGAAGAAGTTGCGGGAAAAGGAAATCACTATGAATTTAAGTATAGAGAATATGACCCACGAATAGGCAAGTTTTGGTCTGTTGACCCCTTATTTAAAAAGTATCCATGGAATAGCAGTTATGCTTTTGCTGAAAATAGAGTCACAGATGGAATTGATTTGGAGGGATTGGAACATTATTATTCTGCGGACGGTACACTAATCGGAAAACACGGAACGAGTACTGAAATCAGAATAGTAAAAGAAGCGGAAATTTCAGCTGCGACAACGGCTTTTGCAGACCCTTCAAAAGCACCGACGGACTACTTTTCAAATACATTACCAACTTCAGGAAGTCACGAAATATTTACTACCGAAGTTGATGCTGCAAATGGCTGGGGTGCCGCTTACAATGCCATGTCAATCAGAGATGTGAAAGAATATGCGTCAACAATTTATGAGCTAGAAATTGACGGCACGACTTATTTAAATTATACCGAACCTGATATGACAGGAGGAAACGACTCCTCTACTTGTACTCCAGAACCCGAGGGAAAAGAAGCAGTAGCTGACATTCATTCACACGGTGCTTATGAAGAGGGGTATGACAATAATAATTTTTCTCCAGCAGATAAAAGAGATAACGAACGAACAGGATTAACGGGATATGTTACAACACCCAATGGGTCACTAAAAAAATATGATCCAACAACTAGAACAGTAAGTGTTGTAAATGAATCTCAGCCAAGTGATAAAAATGACCCGGATAGAAAAAATGAAATTGAGTAGAAATGAAAAATTTAGTTTTAATATGTGTACTGATTTTTTCAACAATAATTGTTATGTCTATGAAAGAGAATATTTCAAAGGATTTAGTTCCAGATGAAACAACTGCCATAAAAATAGCAGAAGCAATTTGGTTACCTATTTATGGAGAAAAAATATACACAAAAAAACCATTTGTAGCAAAATTAGAGAGTAAAAAAAAATGGATTGTAACGGGCACATTACAAAATCAAAAAGGAGGAGTTCCTTATATTGAAATCCAAAAGGATGATGGAAAAATTTTAATGGTAACACATACAAAATAGTTGCGGGCCACAAAGATTTGTGTGGTCTCTTGTCCCAGATTGAGCAGTTTTGACCGCGATTCATTTCCCTATCGGGCTGGTTTAACGGAGCGCAACCTGTGCGTACCACTTGCGGTGGTTTGTAACCACTCTCAAGAACTCCAGCGCCTCGACCAAGACAAACCTCACCAGAGCGATGGTTTGGTGACCATTCTCCTTAATCACACAAGTTCGGCGCCTCCTCGATCAGGTTTGATCGCGATTCACTTCATTGGAATTGTGCACTACTTAACCTGCGTGCTCCTATTGAGTGCGTACCACTTCCCGTGGTTTGTAACCACCCTCATGAACTCCACCATCACCAAATTCACCAAATTAGCCCAATCAAAAACACCAACCTCCATGAACGAAAGCGCGATCACCTTTCGGCTCGCCACGACCGCTTTGATTTGTAACCCCCAATCGCGCTGGTTTCAGCGTAGCGTAACCAGTGCGTGCCGCTTCCTGTGGTTTGTAACCACCCTCATGAACTCCAGCGCCACGACCAAGACAAACCTCACCAGCGCAATGGTTTGGTGACCATTCTCCACCCCCTCGCGCAGGTTTGATCGCGATTCACTCGATTGGAATTGTGCATTACTTACCTGGTGCGTGCTATTTGCGGAGGTCTGTAACCTCCAGATCAAACTAACACCCCACGTAAGGAGTATTAGGTACTAACAGTATTGATGAATTACTTTGGCGGGGACAATTAATGTTCCTGGGTCACTTGAAATTATACCTGGACATGAGAATTTAAAGCTGTACTATGATCAAATGGTACGCTCCATGCGAGGTGCCAGAACCCATTGATCTAAGAAAAGTAGATATACAAGAAAAGCGAGACAATACCGATACAAAATATGACAAGAAAAGTCCTTAATCTTATCGCTGAAAATCCATTGATAGTGTCTGCTATATCAACTCTTGTTCTTTTATGGTTGGACATACATTGTGATTGGGAACCGTGCTACAGTTTAATCACGATTTTTTATAGTCTTAGAAATGAATCAGATCTTGGAGGGCTGTTAGGATTTTTTTCTTTGGTAATTATTTATTTTGGTATAGTTTTCTACTTTTATAAATTCATCATTCAAAATAGATTCGTGTTGGCTTTGATAATGTTTATACTGCTCATCTTATTTCATTTGCCTTTCATTTGCATTTATGCAAAAGTTTCGTAGTGACCAACCCTCAAAAGAAACTGTATTTGATTTTTTAGCACGAAGAATAACTCCCCCTCGCTGGTTTAACGAACCGTGTCCTCACCGAACGGTGAAGGAGCGCAACCAGTCAGCTCCTATGGAGTGCGTATCGCTTGTGGTGGTTTGTAACCACCCTCATGAAATCCATCGCCACAGCCAACCCAAACCAAATTCACTAAATTAGCCCAATCAAAAACACCAACCCATGAACAAAGGCACAATAACCTTTCACCTTACACTTTCTCTTTTGTTCAGCTTTATTTTTCGATTCGCCTCTGCGCAGTTTTTTCCTCCACTCACTGTCACTTACGAGGCCGATACTACTAACTTCCCCAATCCGGAGCGTGGCATGGTTACCTGGACAGCCACCATGTCGTCCAATCCCGGGCCGCTTTCAACCAGTGATTTAGAATATTTTCATGATATAAAATGTCAGCGCATTGTCTTCAGGTATTTTTATCTCGATAGTTTCATCAACCAGCCCATCAGCGAAGATTTTTTACAAATTATCGAAGATGATTTTGATAAAATAAGAAATGCCGGAATGAAATGCGTCATTCGTTTTGCGTATATAGATCATTATCTCAACACCGATGAACTTGGTTCGCCCATTCCGCCTTTTGGCGATTCGCCTTCACATGCGCAGCTTTTGCAGCACATTGCTCAGTTGACTCCCATTACCCTTGCCAACAGCGACATTATCCTCACCTTACAAAATGGATTCTGGGGTATCTGGGGCGAAAATTATTACAGTGATGTATATGGCTGTAGTTATTTCGCACCAATAACGACAGAGCAGTGGTTACAGCGAAAAGAGGTTACCGATAACGTCCTCAATATGGTGGACCAGCAGCGCATGATCAGCTTGCGCTATCCTTTGCTCAAGCAAATTTTTTACAACCTCACACTTCCCGAAGACTCCATTACAATTGCAACCGCTTACAACGGCTCTGCACTTTCCAGATTGGGCGGTCACAACGATTGTTTTCTGGTGGAGTATGATGATTATACCTATTCGGATACATTGACAGAACGGCCTTTCTGGGCAACAGAAAGCGGTTACACCATCATGGGTGGCGAAACCTGTGGACTCAACCCCGAATATGGAAATTGCGCTAATTCCATTCACGACATGGAGCGTTTTCACTGGACCTACCTCAACGATTATTACCATCCCGATGTGATTGACAACTGGGAGCAGGAAGGTTGTTTCGATGAAATCCAAAAGAGATTGGGCTATAGAATTTCTCTGGTGGAAGCGACCTTCACCCAATCAGCACTATATGAAGAGCCCTTTAATGTATCCATCACATTGAAGAATGATGGATTTAGTGCTCCGGTACATGCCCACAACCTGACCCTCATTTTGCGCAATACAGATGATATTCAATTCGAATTCCCATTGAACATCGACCTCCGGTTATTGCGCCCGGGACAGACCCAAACATACGATTTTGAATTTGTTTCCGCTCAAAGTTGGGTAGGAGAGCCCTATCACTTTTATTTAGAAATCACCGATCCTTATCCATCGCTTTCAGAAATCACCGATTACAACATTCGTCTGGCAAATGTGGATACATGGCTACCCGATTCTGGATGGAATGATCTTCAGGCAGAAATCTATATTTATGTTATTGGTGTCGATGAGAACGAAAGTAATGGACTGCGCGTATTTCCCAATCCGGCAGAAAATCAATTGAACATTACCGGTCACAATGCCTTTAGTATATTGCGGATAGAAGACCTCTTTGGCAGGATAGTTCTTTCCAAAGCTGCTTTGGCTTCTACAAGTCACACATTCGAAATAGCCGATTTGAGCCCAGGATTATATTTTGTTGTCACCGAATCAAATGGTAACTTGCAAAGAATTTCTTTTGTAAAGAATTGAGGATGTGACCACTTTAACCCGTGCAGGTTTGATCGCGATTCACTTCATTGGAATTGTGCATTACTTAACCTGCGTGCTCCTATGGAGTGCGTACCGCTTGCTGTGGTTTCTCTCTCGCGCAGGTTTGATCGCTACTCCTTTTATTCGAGCGGTGCATCGCCTAACCAGTGCGTACCGCTTGCTGTGGTTTTCAACCACCCTCCTGAACTTAGCGTAATTATTCTTTTTTAGTAAACTGACAGACTCTCTCTCGCGCAGGTTTGTTCGCCACTCCTTTTCTTCGAGCTGTGCATCGCTTAACCTGCGTGCTCCCATGGAGTGCGTATGGCTTGCTGTGGTTTTCAACCACCCTCCTGAACTTGACATAATTATTCGTTTTTATTAAAAGGCATTAGCTCTTACCGGTTTAACAAAGCGAAGTCCGCCCGCTCCTATGGGATACTTTGCCGCTTGTTACACCCTCCAGAACCTGACAAAATCATTCTTTTTTTAGTAAGCATACATTTACCCCACCCTCACCACGGCAGCACCTCTCTCAACCTCTGATATCCCTGACGGCTCAGCGGAACCTGACGTTCGTTCTTCAAAATAACCACATGACTTCCCTTTTCATATTGCTCTACTTTTTGAATGGCGCTCAAGCGGATAATATGGGATCTATGGACCCTCAGAAAATCGTTTTTTGGCAAAGTGTTTTCAAAATGTGTAATGGTTTTCTTTTTTAGAAAGTAATCTTTTGCTGTGAAAATTTTCACATAATCATCAAAGGCTTCGATACAAAATATTTCTTCGGCAGGAATAATATGAATCTGCACCCCATTGCGCACAACAATTCTGTTTTCTTCTGCATCAGCCGGGCGCAGGTTTTCGATCATTTCTTGTGTTACCGGATGGCTGCCTTGTATTTTTCTCCACCTGGCCAGTGCCTGATCGAAACGCTCTTGCGAAAAGGGTTTGAGTAAATAATCCACAGCGTTGGCATCGAATGCTTTTACCGCATATTCATCGAAAGCAGTGGTAAAAATTACTTCGGGCAATGGGTCAAGCAATTCCAGCATTTCGAATCCCGAAATTTTTGGCATTTGGATATCGAGGAAAATTAGATCGGGCTTTAACTCCTGAATTTGTTTTACACCTTCAAATCCGTTGGCACATTCTGCCACTACTTCAATATCATTGTGGTGCTGCAGAAATTCCTGCACGATCGATCTTGCCAATGGCTCGTCGTCTATTATTATTGTGCGTATCATAGCGTCATTTAGTGTTCACGAAATTTGTGGTATGCGAAGTCGAGTTACAAAAATGCCATCTTTACCGGAGACATTCAACAGATCATTTCTACCATATAGAAGGTACAATCTTCGTTCGAGGTACTTGAGTCCAAAACCTGTTCCTGCCGAAACTTTCGATTCAGGATCATAAGGATTGCTCACTTCGATCAGCAGAAGCCCATCATCACCAACACTCGCTTTCAGCACAATAGTTACATCCTCCAGAACATCATAGAGCCCGTATTTGATGGTGTTCTCCAGAATGGGTTGAAGAATCAGTGCCGGTAATTTTACCTCAGGCAAGTGTTCGGTTTCATTGAGCACTATAGTTTTCAGGCGATTGCCAAACCTTACTTTTTCTATCTCAAGATAGAGACCAATATGTTTCAACTCTTCACTCAGTTCGGCCATTTTGTATTCGTCGGTTCTTAGTGTACCACGAAGAAAATCGCTCAGTAGTTGAACCATTTTTCTGGCCTCTTCTGGCCTGGAACCAGCCAGTGCAGAAATGCTGTTGAGGCTGTTGAATAAAAAATGCGGCTGCAGTTGTTGGCGTAATCGGGTAAGCTCGGCGTCGCGCATTAGTTTTTCGGATTCCTGTTTTCTTGTTCCGGCAGCTTGCAATTCAGCAATGTAATAGATCAGCCAGTTGATGACTCCCATAAACGACATCATCAGTAAGGTCAGGACAAAGCGCACCGGACCGGAAGCGACCACAAAATTCCTGTAATTGTCGTCAGCAAGAAATTGAAAGATCAGACCAAGCCCAACATTACTGATAACGGAAACCAGCAAGGTCAGAATAAAAATATAAACAGCTCTGAAAAAATAATTACTTCCTCCGGGACGATAGAACCTGAAAGTGTTGGTGATGATCACCCCCCCGATTACCATAACCAATATGCTGACAGCAGCGTCGATCAAGGCGTCCGGCCATGACGGCTCAAAGCGGTGCACAACAATGGACCATGCGATAAACCAGAACGTCCACCATCCTGTGTATGCCAATAGCGATCCTTTGAAAATTCGGGCCATATGTTTAGTTAATCTGTTCGGTTAGTTCGACATATTCGAGTACAAACTTTTTATATCTTGACAAATAATCTCCCAAATCTAACTCATTATTCAATGGAAAATCGGTGCTATACACTTCCTGGCCTTCATCCCATAGCATTGAATCTGAAATATGCGACACACCCAAAAATATCCATTGTAAATTTTCGGGGTGCGACTCGCTTTCCAGCATCAGTCCAAGCGATTCGGATTGCAAATAGGCATCTGCGGTATTATCTGCATAAATCAGCCTCAGCGAAACCTCAAAGCGTTTAGTTTCAGGGCTATTTACCTTGAACAAAAGCTGACTGAGATGGATACGTTTCATAGCGTTGATTAATAACTGTGAATTTCGATTCCTCCGAATACTGCGTTTCCTTCCAGAACCACTTTTTTCGTGTCGTCCAGATTTGCCGGTTGTATTGTGCGTTTGTCTTCTACACTGCCCGCTACGGCATTAAGTTCTGATTTTATGGTCCAGCTTGCCGGAATGATCAGGCGAGTACCGCCAAAAACTGAGTTGACCTCAAGTCGTATTACACCGCTGAAATCAGCTTGTGTCAGGTCAACTTCTGCTCCACCAAATACAGCATTTATTTCTCCGCCGCGAAACTGTTTTGAATCCACGCGTCTCTTTACGGATCCAAATATGGCGTTGATTTCAATGTGGTCCTGAATGCTGGTGGCATTAGTTGGATAGTTTTTTTTTTGGCTCCAGTCGCGCTCGTATTTTTCTTTGCACCTCTTCCATTTTTCCTCCTTTTTGCTCATAGGCTTTAGAACAATACCTACACCAACGAGAATAATCACTACCGGCCAGATAAATTTCGAAAGCGGTAATTCGGGATTAAAATCCTGAATCATAAATGCCAGACCAATAATTACCAGAATCAACCAGGACATCTTTCTGAACGAATCTTTCACGCCGGTATAAACCCCGATCACTATGAGCAACATCTGCCAGGTAAAGAACCACGAAGGAAGCCACAGGCCCGCTTCACGCAGCAGGAATAAAACACCTGCGCCTATAACTATCAAACCACCAAAAATTTTACTTCTTCTGCGGTTCTTTTCTGACAATTCAAAATATTCATCTTTGGGTTGATTGTCGGTTGTTTCTTTATTCAAATCCATATTGTGTGGAATTATGCTTGTTTTATTCTTATGACCCGACAAACTTAGAGCGAAGCAGTTCATTGCCCATCACAATAAAAGTCTGAGACACGCGCACAGTCGGTGAACAGGTGGAATATGTCGGTGAAAGCCTTCACTGCTGTTATCAGGTTGTGGGACAGCCAGCGCAACATAAGCACTGAGGTTACGTGGCTTGTTTGGCTGTGTTGGCTACAATTTTATGTGAATTGTGCAGTATGGCCTGTTGGTTATTGCGACAGATCAAAGTTTCTTGTTTGAAATTAGCTTTATCCAGATGAGGATATTTACGGCTCCGATTTAGTGATTCACGACTCCAAAACTCAAGGAGGCAATGGAGGTTGTACCCGCAATCGCGCTGGTTTCAGCGCAGCGCAACCAGTGCGTAGGTCTTTCCGTGGTTTATAACCACCCTCCTGAACTTGATCCAGTTATTCTTATGCCAGGTTGAGCTATTTGCTCTTCAAACACATCAAAACAAGGGTCTTAATTGTTTTAAGTTTCTGTTTTGAGCCACACATATTTTGTTTTGGTAATCGGTTTGTGTTGACAAGTGTTGGTAAGGTCGTACAATATTATTTTATCTTGAATGTCAAAGAGCTCATTGGTTTTTCCCGATGCACCCGGAACACATGAAGGTCTGGATAATGATTGCAGCGGTGTATTGGATGAGGACGAAATTTATATTTGCCTTGGCGATTTTGACAACAGTGGTTTTATTGGTGTCGCCGATATGATGATTTTTATAGGGGAGTATTCGTGCATGGAATCATGTCAGACGGATGTCACTTTTGACGATCTGGTTAATATTGAGGATCTGTTGTACTTACTTGGTGTTTATGGGAATTTGTGCAGCGAATAATAGGCAGTAGAATCCAATTGAGGAGTCAGGAATTGTGTGGTCAGTTGCATTGGATAGCTTGAAGGGGATAGAAATACTTCCATCCGGTTGGCCTTAATATTTTGTAAAAAAATATGGACTTTTAATAGTTCAATTTTCAATTCATATATGAGCGCTAACTCATTTTCCAGACTAATTTGAAGTTGAAAGAACTTGCAGGTTTTACCGCTGCAAAATTGATTAATGGGGGATCATAATTTGGATATTTTGCACGACAATAATCCGCACCAATCACAAACGGCCAGGGTTTAATGAATATCTTGTCAAATGGCAACTCTACACCAAACCCCATTGTAAATAAACACTCTTTCAGGCCTTCTTCTTCGTTAACATAAAAATTATGTAAAGCTGAGCGATAGTAGCCTGCCCGTAAGGAATAGTACCCTGCCCGTAAGGAAATGAGTTCAAGAAATTTTAATTCCACTCCTGATCTGATGGTAGAATAATACTTCAGAGAAAGTTGGTCATTGTATTCTGCATTGGCAATACCGGTGAGCAGAGTCAGTTGTTTTTTTGATATTTTTCTCGCTGTTTCGTATTGGTAAGAGAGGCCAATTGTAAGCTGAGAGGAATATGGAATGGTGAGCACCTGAGTTTCGTAATAAATCCATTTGTCCTTGCCCTGCAATAGATTCCCTAAAACCAGTCCTGCAGAAATTTTATGATGTTCAGCGATGCTGCTTTGAAATCTTAAGCCCAGATCCAGATTACTTCCTTTTCCTTTTACGATTCCTGGAATTTTTTGCGGATGAGTGTTAAATCTTAATCCCACGTCCAGCCGGTTTTTTTCTGTTTCCAGAATATTCTGACCAATCGAAAATGAGTACTCTCTTCTGGTATTCCTTACAACTTGATCAGTGGATAAGGTGTAACGAATATTGTCAGCTTCTATCGATGCACCCAGAAAAGTCTTTTTCAAAATTTTCGCCCCGAAATAGCCCACATAAGTTGGATGGTTTTTGTCCTGATAATAGCCAAGACTCTGTCCACCTCCGAGTTCTATACCCTTTAGGTCACTTAGCAAAGCAGGATTAATAAATTGATAAATACCGGAGTGCGATTCGGCCGCGCCCGTTCCGCCCATGGCTATAGAGCGGGCAATTCCAAAGGTATAGGGTTTATAAGCTTGCGGCGAAAGTGTTTGTGATTGTATCTGTGCGAAGGAGATGTTTGAAAGTAGCACAAAAAGCAATAAGGTGTAAGCGATGTGTTTCATGTTGAGGTTTTGGTGAGGGTAAAACTTTATTGACTCAGCTTTATTGTTTGGCCACCAATTTTTCGGGGACATATTGCTTATGCAAGACAACACAAAAGTCAGGGTCGTTGCCTGATGATTTAACCCGGGTGTTATCTCTAATCATCACGGAGAGGTCCGCGCATAATAGAACAATAGCTCAATTCAATACGGCCAATCTGGCTCCAAAGTAGTGATGTTAAACTATTCGAAATACAAGTAATCCAGCTATTCTTGCTCCTGATAGTACCTGGAGTACGGAGCGATTAATCCAACAAAACAGTCAAATGTATTTTGCGGTATTCGTTTTGAATAACCAATTGAAACAAGCCGGATTCAAGCGACTTGCGTTCCAGAACGAACTGATTCTGTTGTTTTCCATAATAATTCACTAATCTTCCGGCAGAATCGTAAAGGCTCACGTCGAATATTCCATTGGGCAATATGACAAGAGCACTTGAAGTGAGTGGGTTTGGAAATATCCTGCTACCGGTCAGGTCGTTTTCAGGTGTTCCACCAATAAAAAGCGATTCGCTCTGAACACTACAGCCAAATTCGTTTGTAGTAATTACGTAATATTCGCCTTCACTGGAAGGGCTGTATAATTGGTCTGTTGCACCTTCAACCGCATTTCCGTTTTCATACCATTGCCATGCGGTACCTTCGGGCCCATGAAGTACCCCGCTGATCCAGGAGATTGTAATATCCGGAAGTGAACCGACCACAATTTCGGCTTGATCGTAAGCAATGCAGCCGTCAACACTGGTAGCCGTTACGCCTAATACCACTGTTGAATCAGGAGCATAAGACGAGCCATTTTCAAGTCCGTTGTCCCATTCAATAATACCATTGCTTGTGGCCTGAAGTAAAACAAATTCTCCAATGCATACAGGCGCGTATTCTCCTGCATCAAGAATAGGATTTGGTAATACTTCTGCAACTGCCGAAAGTGTATTGGAGCATATAGGGTTACCCACTGTAAGCGAAATAATGTGCACTCCCGGAGTCAAAGTCATGGATGTGTAAGCTGAAGAATCTGAGGATAATTCGCCATCCACATTCCATTCGTAGTTTTCGACATCTGTTTGATCAGTGTACAAGGATATGGAATCATTTTCGCACACGAACAAATTGCCATCAATACTTCCGAGACCAGCGCAATCAAAGATGGTATGAAAAACCAGATTGGTATGGATGGCAGGATTTTCATCAAAGAAAATATCGGCCTCATTGTAAAGAACAGTTCCGGGTACCAGATCGGCTTTGGTTTGAATGGAATAAACCATAAAACCGTGCGAGCCTTCTTCATCCTCCTGAGCGGCCTGCAGATTGATATCTTCGAAAACAAAGTTGATCTCGCCATCATTGTTCAGAGACGTCGATACCAGATCTGAACCATAATGAGGAACAAAACTTTCCAGATCAAACAACGCTGTGTCAATGAGGTTAGTTACAACCACATTTTCGGCAGGAAGATTTCCTATATTCTGAAAGCGGATTTTGTACTGAATCCTGTCACCTGCCAGGATATAATGTGGTTCAGCATAACCAACGGGAGTGGCCAACATATCGTTGGGATCGTAAGCACATGCTACAACTGAAGACACAGTCCAATCCTCATTATAAATTTCGATTTGATTCGAATCGACCAGGGTAAGTACAAAATGAAAGTTGAATATTTCGTTGATAAAATCCACCCCGGGGCCGTCTATGTGGAGGGCGAATAAATCCATTTCACCGGGTAAGTAATTTGTTAGGGTCCATTGGGCAAATCCTGCTGAAGTGCTATCCGGTGCTACCGTTAGAAAGGCAGCGGCTTCAGGTAAAAAAACAGAATCGCAATACAGCGTGAGGATACCATTCAGGTTTTCAGATCCGGTATTTTCAATATGTATTCCGGCTTCCATTCCATTCGTACAGTGAATAATGTCCCAAAAGCCTTCATATTGCGCCGACACAATTTGGGTATTGCCGGAAATGGTATTCATTCCGAATTCGCCATAAACACTTTGAGGAACAGAAAGGGTAATTACACTGGGAGTTGTGCTCTCCCAGTTGGCTATTTCATTTACAATTGAAAAATTGTAGTTGTAAGATTGCAGGTCAAGAGAGATGAAGCCCTCATTGTCTGTATAAACTGTTATGTCGCCAGAGGCCATATTAACAGGCCAATTTGAAAGGCCAGGCTCATTGCTCTGGCGTATGCCATCATTATTTAAGTCATGGTACACAAAGATCAAAGTAGTGTAAAGGCATTCTTCCTGAAATACAGAAAGTGGATCGTAATTGATCGCCGTTGAATCTGTACAACTCGAGTAGGCGCATGTGCCATCATCAAAAGTAGCATCCGGATTGTAATTGCTTGCGAATGGCTCAGTGCATCCAAAAATGCAAGCCGCACCTACAGTAACTACTACATCATCAGAGGCAGTGCATCCATCTGGAGTTATTACTATAAGTGTATACAACGTTGTTGAACTCGGGGAAGCCAGTGGAGTGGGTGTAGTTGAGCCCGCAAGAGCCACGCCTGGCGTCCATATGTATGTATTGCCCGGCATAAAGGGAGTTGCCCATCCTGACAACTCTACAACCCCGCCCAAACAGGTTGTCAGATCAGGTCCGGCGTTTACAGAAAGATAATAGCAAAGGCCATTATCGGTTGTTGCGTTAACATCATAATTGCACGCGGTAGGATTAGTGCAGCCCTGGCATGAATAATCACAGGTGCCATCACTACTTGTGGCACTGGAGTCAAAGTTGCAGGCTAAAACATCTGTGCAGCCAAAAATGCAATCGCCTGTTCCGACATATACATATACGAGATCAGAAGTTGTTTCTCCATCGCAGGATCCATTCGATAGAGTCCAACGAAACGTATTTGTACCCGGAGCTAAAAAATCAACTGAGGCATTGGGGTTATGTACATTGGCTATAACTCCCGCTCCGGATAATATTTCCCAGGTCCCTGTACCCGAGTTTTCAGGGTTGTTTGCACAGAGCGTCACATAATTCTGGTTACATAAATAAATGCTATTGCCTTCAATGCATGTTGAGGCGTCAGCCGCGGGTAATACACCCCAATAGCTGTGTATAGTCAACGGATCCAGATTTTGATCACAGGGATATTCCTGATGCCAGACAAGAACATTATTCCCAAGAGAAAGATTGCTGACAGTGGTGGTGGGTAGATTCGGATTTGCTATCACACCGGTTCCGGAAAGTACGGTCCAGTAGCCGGTGGCAAGAGGGTCTGGGTTTATGGCACTAATGGTTGTGGTATTGGTTTGGCACAAAGCAATTTCTGGCCCTGCATCAATAGGTGTATATGGATTAACGACTACAATGCCAATGGAGACAGTAGCCGATTCACTCAAATCATTTTCAACAGTGAAGGTAATAAGGTCTTCACCGGTAAATCCGAAGGGAGCAATATATTCGAAACAGTTTTCTGCTGAAGATAATATGATTTGTCCCACATTACCCGTAAATGAAATGATGGAGTGTGTAGTACCTCCGCTTGTAACATTAATACAATGATCCATGGATTCAGACTGACAAATTTTTTCTGTAAGCTGATACCCGGAAACACCTGCTGTGGAGGCCGGAATAGCATTAGAAGGTGAAGTGAATGCCAATTGTGCATGGTAAACGTCAGAAAGGAGGAGAAAACAAAAACAGATGATTACATTTTTCATGGAGCAAAATTTAAGTAACTCAAGAGTTCACAGGCAAATATATGCTTTTGGATTGATAAAGCCGAATCAATTACCCAACGGCAACTCAACCCTTACCAAAGTACCATGCGTATTGGGTAAAACATCACTGAGGTCGGTAACTTCGATAGAATATTTTTCACCACTCTGTTCACCAAGCAGCGCCATTCTTTCCTTGTTCATTTTCATCGCAAGCGATTGATGGTCGGTTGTTTTTAATTTTAAACTTTTGTGAATTCCTATGCCGTCGTCCTGAATATTTACACGATAGGAAGTACCCGATCTGGATACATTGATGCTAACATTACCCTTGCCTTCACCCGGTAAAATTCCATGCAAAATTGCGTTTTCCACATAAGGCTGAAGAAGCATTGGTGGGATGGAAAGATCATAGGCATTCAGGCCATCTCTTATGTCAATTGCATATTGTAGTTTGTCACCGAATCTCAGTTTTTCTAACTTGAGATAAAGTTCCAATCTGTCCAGCTCATCTTCAAGAGAAACTTCATTGTGCTGGTTTGTTTCCAGGTTCATTCTGATAAGTTTCGAGAAATCTATGAGATAATCATTTGCTTCCATGGATCTGGAAGTATTGATAAAATGCTGTATTGAGTTAAGCGAATTAAAAATGAAATGCGGGTTCATATTCGCATTGAGCGCCTGCTGTTTAAGCTCGGCCATTTTCAACTTATTCAGTAGTTGTCTTTTTTTCGATCTGTAAATGATCAGAACAATAGCAGCAGCGATGGAGAGTAATACAGTGGCGAGCAGAATACGAAACCACCATGTATTGGTGAAATGCGGACTAATCCGAATGGATACAATTTTACTTTCTGACCAGATACCATCTTCATTCATTGAACCCACTTCGAATGTATACTTTCCGGGTTCAAGGGCCCAGTAATCTGCGCTTGTATTGGTAGTGATCTGCCATTGGTCGTGCAATCCAACAAGACGATACCTGTAACTGGTGTGATTGCCGGTTCTATAATTCAAAGACAAAAATTGAAATTGAATATTGTTTTGGTCATAGGTCAAGGATATATTATCCGATAATGGAATATTTTTATTTCCTATAGATATTCCATCCAGATAAACCCGGGCCATTGGATTTTGACTAAAGGCAGATGGTTTGCGCATCACAGCCAATCCATCATTTGTGGCTACATATAAATTTTCTTTGTACAATGCAATGTCGTTCACTTCATTCGATGGGAGCCCTTTGTCGCTATTAAAAATATACGAAGAGAACTTAAGGGGTGTAAGTGATTCTATTGTGAGGCATTGCAATCCGGAGGCTGTGCCAATCCACAAATGGGAATCGTTTTCTACACAAATACAATCCACTGAATTCGACAGCAGGCCTGACTCTTCATTCAACGTTACCACACCCTGGGCAGAGTAAAAAAGCAAACCATTATTGCGTGTGCCAATTACCAGTTGGTCTCTCCACTCAGCGAGATCAATAATTCGGGGTTTAAGAGCATTAACGGCTGCAATAGCTAATACTGAATCTTGTTGCCACTTGTAGAGCCCCGAATTCGATCCGATCCAAAGCACCTGTTGTCTATCTTCATAAACAGCATTGCTTCTTTCCTTGTAAATCTTTCGATCTACTTCTCGCCAGACTTCGTTTTGGTCCAGAAAGGCCAACCCATCGGCCAGGGCAAATGCGCACTCGCCATTGCGAAGATTCGTGCTTCTTCTGATGGTCGAAGCAGTGGTGATCTCTTTGAAAGAAGAAGAGTTTTTTGAAATAAGATAAGGCTTATTTCCCACTATGAAGTTTCCTTTGCCTGTAGGCACAAAATCAAGTGTTACGGCGCTGGGAACCTGTTGCTGGTTGATGGCAACGGCCTGTTCTCCCAAATGTTCAAAGACCCTTCCACTTGCATCAGAATAAAATATCTGGTCACCTCTTTTTTGAATAGATACAATTTTATTTTGTTTTGTAGTGCGCTCTTCTTTGAAAATATCGACGTCAAGTGATGGTACAAAAAACAATCCATTGTCCCGATCACCAAACCAGTAATTTCCATTCTTATCCTGCAGCATAGCCGAGATAAAATGACCTTCAAAATAAACTTTCGATACATCCGGCCCTGTCAGATAATCGTTGATCAGATAAGCACCATTGCTGTTGGTCATCCAAAGCTGACCCTTTCTGTCGTGTTCAAGGGTCGAAAAAATATAGGGAGAAGTATTGAAGTGTGCCAATACATTTCCGTTTTCATTAAAAACAACATATCCACCGGGCCCGGCCAAAGCCCATTGCTCAGGAGATACTCTTACGCTGCAGGCCAGTTTACATTCTCCGGCTACCTCGAGCAGGTAATTGATGTTGTCTGAGGTATGAATGGTGTTTGTACTTGTCACTTCGCCCACCTGCAGCGCGACAAGTTTATCGTGAACCTTGCGCAGATAGTAGGTAGGCTGCTGCGTGGCACTTGTAGTATTTGGAATGAACTCACTAACACTATCACCATAACATTTAAATAGCTGGATACCTGAAAAGGTTGTTACCCACATTGTATCGCGGTCATCGAAATAAAATGGCCCCGGTAATTTATCTTTGAGCAAAGATTTGATTTTCGAGTTACCCTTGTATGAAATAATGGTGTCATTCATCAGGTAACAATAATCTCCATTGGCACACATAAACCAAATCTGCCCGTTGTTGTCCTCGTTAATGAGTAGAACATTATTATTGACAAGGCCATCATTGGTAGTGAAGTTTTGAAAGGAGTATCCATTAAATCGGGCAGCTCCGCGGTCTGTTATGGCCCATATAAAACCCTTGCTATCTTCGAAGATGCCTTGAACCTGAGTTGAAGGCAGACCATCTGTTGTGTTGTAATGCTTATAAGGTACGCTGGCTTTTATTTGTCCAAAACTATTTTGGACAGCAGAAAGCAACAGGCAAACCAAAGCAAAGGCGAACAGGTTTTTCCGGTTAAAACAAATATGTAAGAAGTAAGTGAATTTCAAGGCTTGAGAAATCGGTCTTTGACAATGGCCAAAAATAAAGGAAGTCTTCTTTTGGAAATTTGAATAATAGTGCCATTGTGCAGTTCTGCACTTCCTCCATCTTCCCGGCTGTAGTTCTTTAAGTACAAGATGTTGATGATGTGCGAGTTGTGTATTCGCACAAACATTTGCTCGTCAAGAATATCCTCAAAATGTTTCATGGGTTTGCTGGCCACGATTTTTTCGCCACTCTTCATGTGAATGGTGGTGTAATTGCTATCGCTGTCAAGGTGCGTAATATTATCCATATTCTCAAAGCGATAGCCTGCGTGATCGGGCAGGGCTATTCTTTTTGGATAGGAGTCCTGGTTGTTCAGAAGAACCATTTTCAACGCGTCATTGTATCCTTTGTCGAATACACTGCTTTCAGTTCTCAATTGATGAAGCTGTTCGAGTTTTGTAGCCGCACTCTGCAGCTCTCTGATGCTAACAGGCTTCAGGATGTAATCAATCGCACTGGCTTTGATGGCCCGCAGCGCATATTTTTCGTAAGCGGTTACAAAAACTACCATGGGTTTGGCATCTGTCATTTTAGACAGCATGGTGAAGCCATCCATGTCGGTCATGTGTACATCCAGAAAAATCGCATCCGGGTTGAGCCGGTCTATTTCAGATAACCCTTCGGCGCCCGATTTTGCCCTGCCACATACCACAATTTGTTTGCAGTGCAAGCCAATCAGGTTTTCCAGATTTTCTCTGGAATTCTTTTCGTCGTCAATTATCAGGCACTTTACCATTGGTCAGATCAATAAGGATATAAATCTCATTGGCAAATGAAGATCAAGTTAGCGCACTTTGTTCTTTTTTATAAGAATTCGGGCGTGTTTTCTGAGAATTCGGGAAATAGGGCTTTAAAATGGCCGTTTTTTTGGGTATTGACTGAAACGAAAAAAGGGATCAACTGCAAAAGTTGGGGAGTGATGAAGCAAGTTTACTGGATTGACTATGTCCGCAGGACTTATATGTTATTAACCCTGGGTGGAACTCATTAGTGTTCGAAACCTTTGGAAGGCTTCTTTCAATTGGGGTTAAACGCTGCGTGTTTGCTTATTGCAAGATGAGATTCCAATTAGAATCAATGTCCAATCACTTTCGCCCAAACTCCCGGACGGCCTTTATCATTTTTCCTGGCCTGTCCCTATGGGGAAAAATGATAACAGCCTTGTTTTTTTCGTCTTTTTTGATCAAGTGTTTAACATGTTTCACATCTAAACCCGGTGAAGAAAATTAAAGCACAAAGACTTGGTTATCAGATTTTCATGAGCTATTTTCTTAAGAGCAAAAAAGGACACGAAGAATAATTTCTAAAGTCCATTAAAATAATTGTCTTCATAAAATTGAAAAGGTAAATTATGTTCTTGCTAGTTCGTTGAAAGCACTTTTATTACTCGCATTCGCAAGGTTTCGAACACTTGTAGGTTGGAACGCGGGGTTAATAACATTAAAGCCTGCTTGTTCAATTTTTCAAATCAAAGTCACTCCCCAACTTTTGCGGTTGATCCAAAGTTTCATTGTATTGGGTATGATGCCAAGAAAGCCCGTTGTATAATCTACAACGGGCTTCAATGCTGAGAAGATGATAATTCTAAATCTTCATTCGAAACAATTTGATTTTGGAATAAACGAAGTCCAATTATCTTACAACCACGAAGCGCTGAGAAGAAGTTTTTTGTCCATCAATAATCATAGACACAAAATACTCACCTGCAGCAAGAGTGGCAGAATCAATTGTGAACTGACCATTGGCAGTAGCAGTGCTGTTGTACACTACTTGTCCTTTGATATCAGTTACAACAATCTGAGCTTCGTTAGCAGAAGACATTTCATACTTCACCTGAATTGTTCCATTATTTACAGGGTTAGGACTTACGGGCATAATTCTGTTGGTAGCAGGAACGTTACCTATTCCTGAAGCCCTCATCATTGATTTTAATTCTTCGATTTCTGAACTAAGATTTTCGATTTCTGCGTTGAGATTTTCGACTTCAGTGTTGAAATTTTCGATTTTAGTGTTCTGATCATCGATAATGGTTTGTTGCTCCTGAACGGCCTGAACCAATGGAACTACGAATTCAGAGTAGCGAAGGCCATAGTAACCCTTCTGTGCATTGGGCGCATCCACTCCGGAGAAGTTGTAGTTCACATTTTTAGCCGCTTGTTCAACTTCCTGAGCAAGAAATCCTGTGTAAACGATACTTTCTTTCTGAGCTTTTGCTTTTGCACGGGCATCGCTATTGATCCACTCTTCTGAACTGTTTTGGAATTTATCCATAGCGTCCATATTGTAGTTATAAGTTACAGGACGAAGTTGGCGGATGAATGAAAGACCGGGTACGTTGGCTTGAATGTTTTGCTTCATTCTTGCGTCAGAAGTAATGGTCCAGTTCACCTCACATTCCAGCAATGTAATTCCTGTATTTCCCATGCGAATCATGTTGTCGGCATTAGAAATAGCGCTTGAACCAAAGGCGCCTGAATTATTGAAATCGCCTGCTGCCCCAGCTCCGGAACCAACAAAGGTATTATCACCACCAGTTGAAATTGCGCCTCCTGTATCTTTTCCCAGCGCAGTATTTCCAGACCCTGAAGTATTATTTCCTCCCGCAAAAATACCAAGAAATGTATTTTTATATCCATTGGCATTCTGTCCTGCAGCATAACCTACATAGGTATTGGCGTACTCAATACCATTGGTCAGGCCGGCATTATAGCCTACAAATACATTTAGATCTCCTACAGTGTTGCTGTTTCCGGAATATGCACCAACAAATGTGTTACCAGAGGCATCGTTAGAAGCCCCAGCTTTTACACCCAGGATTACGTTATCACTTCCAGACACGTTAGAAATCCCCGCTGCATAACCTAGAAAAGTATTTGCCCCGCCATTTTGGTTACTTTGGCCGCAAGCATAACCGAGAAAAGTATTTGCCCCACCAGCTAAATTGCTTAAGCCTGAGAAGCTGCCCATAAAACAATTTTGACCACCTGTAGTATTCAGTTGACCGCTGCGGTATCCGAAAAACGCATTGTCTGTTCCTCCTGCCAGAGAAGCGCCGGATCCAATTCCACAATATATTGAGGAACTTCCACCATTGTCAAACAAAACACGGCTACTTCCAAGAAAATAAGATTTTTGCGCATTGATATTGCCGTCCACATCCACTGCGCACGCTCCGCCAGGAATATACGCAGGGCTGGCAACTACCAACAAACCGCCATTCGTTAATCGCATTCTTTCAGCCCCCTGAGTAAAGAACCTCATCGGATTGGTATTCGCAACGTTGATATAACCCAAACGAAATGCAGCAGAAGCCGCAGTCGTTTGATTATTACCTGCCGTCAACCAGTTTTGACTTTGTGCGTTCAACGAGAACATTGCCATAATCATGGCCAGAATTGTAATTTTCGTTTTCATTGTGAATTTGTTTTTATTGTTTAGAAAGGCCAAAGGTGCGTTCGCCTTTTTGCGAAAAGCAAATAATTCTCAATAGTTTTATCAACCGAAAATGGCCGTCCGGCGCGGCTTGCGCTTTGGCTGGGTTTTTGACAATTGGACGAATTTTAAAATTGAATAGATGAAATGAAAATGTCTGTCGGCTGAAGGTGCAACAAAAAAAGTGGCCCAAAAGAGAGTTTTCAACTATTCGACGACAAATAATTTTACCACCACCATAGACACCACACTTTTACACCAATCAAAACTTACCGGCAACTTATTCCAATGTTCATTTCAGTCCATAGAATAACTGAAAGGATACAGTGGTATATGCCGATGGAGTAGCTGTTTAGCAGAATCAAGCGCGGCGCATATTGTACTAAAACAGATACCAAATCGGTATCAAATAGAGCAGCATTACAAATCGACGAAACTCACTTGCCACTTTCTTTAAAAGCGTAAATCAACCGCCTGTGTACGGTTAAAAAAGCGACAGTTTCATTGTATTGGGTATGAAGCCAAAAAAGCCCGTTGTAGATTATACAACGGGCTTCAATGCTGAGAAGATGATAATTCTAAATCTTCATTCGAAACAATTTGATTTTGGAATAAACGAATTCCGGTTATCTTACAACCACGAATCGCTGAGAAGAAGTTTTTTGTCCATCAATAATCATAGACACAAAATACTCACCAGCGGCAAGAGTGGCTGAATCAATTGTGAACTGACCATTGGCAGTAGCAGTGCTGTTGTACACTACTTGTCCTTTGATATCAGTCACGACAATCTGAGCTTCGTTAGAAGAAGACATTTCATACTTCACCTGAATAGCGCCATCTCTAACGGGGTTAGGACTTACGGGCATAATTCTGTTGGTAGCAGGAACATTACCTATTCCTGAAGCCCTCATCATTGATTTTAATTCTTCGATTTGAGCGCTGAGATTTTCGATTTTAACGTTCTGATCATCGATGATGGTTTGCTGCTCCTGAACTGCCTGAACCAATGGAACTACAAACTCTGAGTAGCGAAGACCGTAATAGCTCTTCTGTGCATTGGGTGCATCAACTCCGGAGAAATTGTAGTCTACACTTTTAGCTGCTTGTTCAACTTCCTGAGCAAGGAATCCTGTGTAAACGATCTTTTCCTGCTCCACTTTAGCTGCCTGGCGCTCCGGACTGTTTGCCCATTCTTGCGAACTGTTCTGATATTTGTCCATTGCATCAATGTCGTAGTTATATGTAACAGGACGAAGCTGGTTAATGAAAGAAAGACCGGGTACGTTAGCCTGAATATTCTGCTTGAGGCGCGCATCAGAAGTAACGGTTAGAGCTACCTGACATTCAAGTGAAGTAATGGCTGTATTACCTAATCTGATCATGTCATTTGCATTGGCAACAGCACTAGAACCAAAAGCACCTGAGTTATTAAAATCACCTGAAGCACCAGACGAGTGACCCGTAAAAGTATTTCCACCTCCGTTTACTACAGCCCCACCTGTTCCGGCTCCTGTATAAACATTTGCCGAACCTGCCAGATTACCAGTTCCGGCGAAAGCTCCAAGAAATACATTCTTATATCCGTTGGCATTTTCACCCGCTGAATAGCCCACGTAGGTATTTACACTCTCGATACCATTGCTTAAACCAGCATTGCGGCCCACAAATACATTTTCCCCACCGGTTGTTGTATTCTGGCCTGTATAAGCCCCCACGAAAGTATTTCCTGAGGCATCAGCCTGAAATCCGGAGAACAAACCAACATAAACGTTTTCATTTCCCAGTGCATTCAACATGCCGGAATAGGATCCCATAAAACAGTTACTATTACCAGTTGTGGTTAGCTGCCCTGACCTGTACCCGAAAAACGCATTATCTGTTCCACCCGCAAGGGACATCGCGCTGCCAATTCCGCAATAGATAGAGGAACTACCACCATTGTCAAACAGAACCCTGGAACTTCCCAAAAAATAAGATTTTTGCGCATTGATATTGCCGTCCACATCCACTGCACACGCTCCACCCGGAACATACAGTGGGCTGGCAACTACCAACAAACCACCATTCGTTAACCGCATTCTTTCAGCCCCCTGAGTAAAGAACCTCATCGGATTGGTATTCGCAGCGTTGATATAACCCAAACGAAATGCTGCAGAGGCAGCCGTCGTTTGATTATTTCCTGCTGTCAACCAGTTTTGACTTTGTGCGTTCAACGAGAACATTGCCATCGCAATGGCCAGAATTGTAATTTTCGTTTTCATTGTGAATTTGTTTTTTGTTTGTTTATGAAAGGCCAAAGATGCGTTTTGTAGTTTACGAAAAGCAAATAATTCTCAAAAGATTTATCAACCGAAATCGCTCGAAAAGAGCGGATTACAGTTTGGCGGGGTCTTTGACAAAAAGACAAATTCTAAAATATCATAGACGAAATTAAAATGTCAAACTGCGAAGGGTGCAGCGAAAAAAGTCTTCCAAAATGGAGTTTTCAACTTTTGCGTTTTTGAGACAATAATTTTCGACGAATTCAAAAACTTCTTAGACGAAATAAATTCATGTTGCCCAATGAGAAAAAAAATGAGGCAAAGAAGATTATTTAACCATTGAATAGAGGCGAAATATTTTATTTCACCACCAATCCCATCAATAAGCCCTTTCGGTGATGCCTTCCATATAATTAATAAATGACTTATTGACCACCTTGTTTCCTCCCGGTGTGGGGTAATTTCCGGTAAAATACCAATCGCCCTGATGATCCGGACAGGCTTCGTGTAATCCTTCAATGGTCTGAAAGATCACTTCAACCTTGGCTAAAGTTTGAGGTGGAGTGACAAGATCAGCTATCCGCTCTGAAATTTCTTCTGCAGTAAATGGAGCGTAAATCTCCTTCACATAATTGCGCACATGTTCTTTGGGTGCGTTCTCCTGGTCCTTACACTTTTTATAGACTACATCGAGCAATGCCTCTCTGCCTGATTCTTTAAGTAAACTCACGGCCGCCTGAAATGCAATAAAGTCACCCATTCTGGCCATATCTATTCCATAACAATCAGGATAACGTATTTGAGGGGCTGATGAAACAATCAGAATTTTACGCGGCCCCAGACGATCCAGCATTTTTATAATGGAGCGTTTTAATGTAGTACCGCGCACTATTGAGTCATCAATTACCACAAGAGAATCCACATTGCGTTTTACAGCACCATGTGTCACATCATACACATGCGAAACCAATTCGTCCCTTGCGCTATCTTGCGTAATAAAGGTTCTGAGCTTTACATCTTTGATGGCTATCTTTTCTATTCTAGCTCTTTTCCGGATGATCGCTTCCAGTTTTTCCGGGGTGAGGTTATTTCCAAGTGCCTGAATGGCTTCTATCTTTTTGTCATTTTGAAAATCTTCTAGGGCTTTGATCATTCCGTAAAAGGCAGTTTCAGCCGTGTTCGGAATAAACGAAAACACCGTATTTTCAAGATCGAAGTTCACCGCCTTGAGCACATGCGGAACAATGTTTTTCCCCAGATTTTGCCTCTCTTTGTAAATATCCTGGTCATTGCCACGCGAGAAATAGATCCTTTCAAACGAACATGATTTTTTTTCCTGCGGTTCGCGCACTTTTTTTACTGCCGACGTGCCATCCTTCTTAATCACATAAGCATGGCCAGGCTTTAATTCAATAATACTTTCAAGAGGCACATTGAAGGCGGCCTGAATAGGAGGTCGTTCGCTTGTTACTACACAAACCTCGTCGTCTTCAAAGAAATATACAGGCCGTATACCATTGGGATCGCGCAACACAAAAGCATCGCCATGCCCGATCAAACCACACATGGCGTATCCGCCGTCGAAGTCGCGGGTAGCTCTGGCCAGCAGCCTTTGTATATCCAGGTGTTTACCGATCAGCTCAGAAATCTGCTGGTTGTTATAGCCCTGCTTTTTGTACAAATCGAAAAGCTCCTGGTTTTCTACATCCAGAAAATGTCCGATTTTTTCCATTACTGTTACAGTATCCGTTTTTTCTTTCGGATGCTGTCCCAATTCTACCAGCAGACCAAAAAGCTCATCAACGTTGGTGAGGTTAAAATTGCCGGCCACCACAAGATTTCTGGTCATCCAGTTGTTTTGTCTCAGGAAAGGATGGCAGTTTTCTATGCTATTGCCACCAAAAGTGCCATAGCGAAGGTGTCCAAGAAACAATTCGCCAGTGAAGGCATAATTATCTTTTAAATAATAGGGGTCTTTGAGTTTCTCCGGTTCGTGTTTACTGATTTCAGTAAAGCGCGACATGACCTTCGAAAATATGTCCTTAATAGGTTGCGGATCGTTTGATCGGATGCGGCTGATGTATTTTTTACCGGGCTGCGGATCGAGTTTAATATTGGCCAATCCGGCGCCATCTTGCCCTCTGTTGTGCTCTTTGGCCATCAGAAGATACATTTTATTCAGGCCGTAAAAAGGAGTTCCGTATTTCTCGGTGTAGTAATGAAGCGGCTGCTTCAGTCTGAGTAGTGCGATGCCGCACTCGTGCTTGATTGCGTCACTCATATATTAGGTCATACAGACCGGTCAGTAAAATTGGAGGGCGCAAAAGTACAATTTCAATTTTAATTATTGTCGTGGAATCTTTGCTATTTATCTGCATCTTATAAACCCATATCCGTTATGGGTATTTGTAATCTGGGAAAAGCCAACACAGCCTGAAAACGACTTGATCAAACCACTCTTTAATATACAGGGCTGTCGGGAATTTGATGGGAAACAGCGCTCCTGATTTGAACTTTTCCAATCGGGCATAAGAATATCTGCTGAAAAGTGAAGTTTTATTTAACTGATTTTCAGAGAGATAAAAAATAATTTCAATTTTATTGAGATTTTTTTATGGAATCTTAATCCGGCCATCATCTTACTTTCAAACAACAGTTTTTTATGTTAAACAAACAAATCATCTGCGTTGCACTCGCAGCTATGTTTGGACTCTGCACCGGAGCTCAAAACTTCGGTGAAATTCACGGAAAAGTGAAAGACAAGAATGGCTTGCCTTTTTCGGGAGTTATTGTGATGGCTTCTAACGGAGTGGATTCTATTGGATTGTCAACTGATTCAGATGGCAAGTACAGGTTGAAACCGCTGATGCCGGGAAATTACACGGTTACTGCTCAAATGATGGGAATGGCCGACGCTAAAATTTCGGGGGTAACTGTAAATCCGGATAAAATCACTTTTGTGAAGGATATGGTGTTGTTGGAAAGGGATAATATAGGCCCGACTGCTGATGTAATTGATTATATAGACGACTTAATCAACAAAGACGGCCCGCCGGTGACGGTTATTCGCTCCAAAGACCTTAAAAACATGCCCTCTGCCAACGGTCCGGGCAATATTAAAGGCATTGTTGCTTCTTTAACATCCGACGTAAAACCAAGCAGCGATGGAAAGGAGTTGTACTTCCGCGGAAGTCGTGCCGGCAGTGTAGTGTACTTTATAGATGGAATGAAAGTCCGCGACAGAGTACCCAGTGTTCCATCCAGTGGTATCAGCTCCATTTCTGTGTACACAGGAGGAGTTCCGGCCAAATACGGTGATGCTACCGGAGGAGTAATCGTGGTGGACACCAAAAATTACCTTGAGGTTTATTACGAAAAACTCAATGGTTTATAGAAAAATGTATATTTTCGTTAGGTTAGGATAACTAGTGAAACGGGCAGCTTGGCTAACGAGCCAACTGCCCTTAATTTAAAAAAATCAAGATTGAAAATTGTTTTTTAGAAAAGACATATCGCGAATGACAGACCTCGACCTGCTGGAGAACTACCGGCAGGATGAGAAACCCATATGGCTTGGTGAGTTGTATCAGCGTTACAGCCACCTGGTATTCGGTGTATGCCTGAAATATTTGAAAAATGAAGAAGATGCCCGCGACGCGACCATCGCCATCTTTGAAAAATTAATTTATGATCTGCGCAGGAGAGAAGTGGCTACTTTTCAGCATTGGCTCTATGCAGTGAGCAAAAATCATTGCCTGATGATTTTGCGAAGCAGGTCGCGGCAGGCAACCCGAATGGGAGATTTTGAGTATCAACTTACTACTTCCCTCGAGAGCGAGATGGAATCGATGCAGATGGCGCACCTTCGCGAAGGTGATTTGTTGCAGTTGGAAGCGGCCATTGAGACACTCAATGGTGAACAACAGCAATGTGTAAAGATGTTTTATTTAGAAGAGAAAAGTTATAAGGAAATTACGGAATTGACCGGATTTCCGATAGGTAAAGTAAAATCGTATATTCAAAATGGGAGGCGCAACTTAAAATTGCTGCTCCAAAATGCAAAATGAGAAAGAACTTAGAACATAGCGTATTGCCTTCAAGGGAAGAGCTCGAGCTTTTTCAGCAGGGATTGCTGGAAGAGAAGAGGGCGAAGGAGATTCGAACGCTGGCGAAGGAGAACCCGCTGTTGGCTGATGCCATTGAGGGTTATGCCGCAATACCCGCTTTCGCATTCATCCCCGATCTTACCTCTGTGCTTCACGGCACAACTCAGGCAGCCGGAGCAGCAGGCGCCGCGACTACAGCAAAGGGTGCTGCGGCTGTGGCCAAAGCCACTTCGTGGTGGGGCCTTAACAGTTGGGTGGCTGGTCTTGCAGTTGCCGGAGGCATTGCTGCAGGAGTTGCCACAGTAGAAATAAAAGAAAAATCACAGGTTCAATTGAACCCAACAATTCAAGCTATTCCCAACAATTTTACTGAAGAGCAGAATACAGCACAATTTGCAGAAACCAACCTTACCGGCAACCACAACGGCTTGCCAGAAGAATGTCAGGATCTGGTGGCAAACTCTGAGAACCCCGTTTTGGCATTAAATCCCAATATATCCGAAAATTCAAACTCAACCATAAACCCAAATACATTCAACGATTTAAGCAATATTGACCCAATCAATCCGTCCAGCCAATCACTCAGCCTGGACAATCAACAAGCGGCAGCAAATGATCAGTTAAAACCCAGTGAGCCTGCTGGGAACAAATCTTTGGTGGCTATCAAAATCACCAATATTCTGGATTTTAAAATAGCCGACTACACGGAGCTCCGAAAAAAGACCGATTGGAAAGCTTTTTCAATAGATGAGGTCGGTTTACCGGCCAATTTCAGTTCACCAGAGGAGCGCGAAGCTTATGAGGAGAGCCAGAAAAATCAAATCAGTATTCCCTACATTGCTTATCTCACGCAATGTATTGATGCGTTTGACAAGAAGAATTATGATGTAGCCATCAACAGGCTGGCTTATATCCGGTCGCAATATCCGGAAGATGTCAATGCGATGTTTTATTCGGCAATGTCTCATTTTTATAAAGAAGATTGGAATTCAGCACTTGCAGAATTTGAAACAACGCTTAAAAACCGAATGAATCCATTTAAAGAAGAAGCAAAGTTTTATATGGCCAGCACACTAAAGAACCTGGGGAGAAGGGAAGAGGCAGACCGATTATTTTTCGAAATCGTGCAAATGGGAGGCTTCTACGCTGAACGCGCTCTCAAAGAACTTAACTGATAATCTCTCCATCAGCTTGGGGGGTCAACTGGATTTGACCACCAAAGAGGCCCTTACCACATCTCGTAAGGGCTTTTTTTGTTGCCTCAATCAGTCAGAATAGGGACACTGATAAATCTGAATTTCTCAACGGGGGCAACAAATGCTATCGGTTTTGGAGTTGCGCGAAATGACTTTTAGGGATTATTCAGAAAATTATTAAGCCCTTGTTACCTTCGCGGCCGCTATGCAAAATTCAGACGACAAACTCAAAAAAGTCATTTCACATTCCAAGGAATATGGCTTTGTATTTCCAAGCAGTGAAATCTACGACGGACTTTCCGCGGCCTATGATTATGGGCAGCTTGGTGCAGAATTAAAAAACAACATCAAACAATACTGGTGGAGCGCCATGACGCGTATGCACCAGAATATTGTTGGAATTGATGCATCCATTTTTATGCACCCCACAACCTGGAAGGCCAGCGGACACGTAGATGCATTTAACGATCCTCTCATCGACAACAAAGACAGCAAAAAAAGATACCGGGCGGATAATTTACTGGAAGAATATGTAAAGAAAGCGGAGGCAAAAATTACCAAGGAAATAGAAAAGGCCAAAGCCAAATTTGGAGATACTTTCGAAGAAGAAAAATTCCGCGCTACCAACCCTAACGTATTGCGCAGTCAGGAGAAAATTGACAATGTCAATGGCAGAATGAAAACTGCTCTTGAAAATTCTGACCTCGAAGGACTCAAAGCCCTCATAGAAGAATGTGAAATAGCCGATCCCGAAACAGGCTCGCGCAACTGGACAGAAGTGCGCCAGTTCAACCTCATGTTCAAAACAGAGTTGGGCGCCGTAAGTGGTGATGCAGGAATTATTTATCTGCGTCCGGAAACGGCACAGGGAATTTTTGTAAACTTCCTCAACGTACAAAAAAGCGGAAGAATGAAAATTCCATTTGGCATTGCACAAATTGGAAAGGCATTCAGAAATGAAATAATCGCGCGTCAGTTTATCTTCAGAATGCGCGAGTTTGAACAAATGGAAATGCAGTTTTTCTGCAAACCAGGTACAGAAGAGGAGTGGTACAACTTCTGGAAAGAAGAGCGCATCCGCTGGCACAAGGCATTGGGCCTTGGCGATGAAAATTACCAGTTTCATGATCACCTCAAGCTGGCACATTATGCCAAAGCCGCATGTGATATTGAATTTAATTTCCCCATGGGATTCAGGGAGTTGGAAGGCATTCACTCCAGATCCGATTTCGATTTAAAACAACACGAAGAATTTAGCGGCAAAAAGCTCAGGTATTTCGAAACCGAAACCAACGAGAGTTATGTGCCTTATGTAGTAGAGACTTCTGTGGGATTGGACAGGATGTTCCTCGCAGTGCTGAGCGCAGCCTACAGAGAAGAAGTACTTGAAGATGGTTCAGAAAGAACCGTACTCAGCATTCCTCCGGCGCTCGCTCCCGTAAAAGTAGCCATTCTTCCATTGGTGAAAAAAGATGGCCTTCCGGAAAAAGCGAAAGAAATTGTTGACGCGCTGAAATTAGATTTTAATCTTCAGTACGACGACAAAGATGCCGTTGGCCGACGCTACAGAAGACAAGACGCCATAGGAACACCCTATTGTATTACAATAGACAATGAAACCATGGTCGACAACACCGTAACCATTCGCGAGCGCGACAGCATGAAACAGGAACGCGTTCCTATTTCACAACTCCGATCTATCATCGATGAAAAGGTGAATATGAGAAATTTGTTGGTGAAATAACATTATCCGGCTCAGAATAATTATTCGAAATTGAGTTAGTATGCAATACCAGATCGATTCATATAATTTCAAAGGAAAGAGAACCCTCATTCGGGTGGACTTTAATGTTCCACTGGACGAAAATTTTCATATTACAGACGATACCCGAATCAAAGCCGCAGTGAAGACCATTCATAAAGTGATGAATGACGGTGGCAAGGTGATATTGATGTCGCATCTGGGCCGACCCAAAGGCGGACCGGAAGACAAATATTCATTGCAACATATTGTGCAGCGAACTTCAGAGTTGTTGGGTGCAAATGTAAAATTCGCCGAAGACTGCATCGGACCGAAAGCAAAAGAGGTTGTCGATGGTTTGAAAGAAGGCGAAGTAGCCTTATTGGAAAATTTGCGTTTTCATAAAGAAGAAGAAGCCGGCGATGAATTTTTTGCCGGACAGCTTGCCGAAAATGGCGACGTTTATATCAACGATGCATTTGGAACTGCGCACAGAGCGCATGCCAGTACAGCAGTTATTGCCCGTTTTTTTCCTACAGATAAATTATTCGGTTATCTGATGGAAGATGAAGTGCAGAATATCGACAGGGTGTTGAATTCCAATGCCACTCCCATCACAGCAATAATCGGCGGAAGTAAGGTGAGCAGCAAGATAGCGATACTTGAGAATCTTATGGATCGTGTAGACAATATTTTGATTGGCGGCGGCATGGCTTTCACTTTTATCAAAGCCCAAAAAGGGAAGGTCGGTTCGTCTTTGGTAGAAGAAGATAAATTGGACAAAGCATTGGAGTTGCTGGCCATGGCCAGAGACAAAAACGTCAACCTCATTTTGCCCACAGACGCTGTTATTGCAGACAAATTTGCCAATGACGCGAAGATTGCAGACAGTTCCATTGCATCTATTCCGGATGGATGGATGGGCCTTGACATTGGTCAGAATACCATTGACAGCTACACCAGTGTGATCATGCAAAGCAAGACGATACTATGGAATGGCCCAATGGGGGTATTTGAAATGAGTAATTTCGAAAAGGGAACACGTGCCATTGCCGAAGCCCTTGCAGAAGCCACCAGAATCAACCATTGTTTTACCCTCATTGGTGGTGGCGATTCCGTTTCGGCCATCAATCAATTCGGATTGGCAGACAAGGTGAGCTATGTTTCTACCGGAGGTGGAGCCATGCTCGAATCGCTTGAGGGAATTGAGCTTCCCGGAATTGCAGCTATCCGCCATAAATAGTCGAGGCGACAGAGCTGGTTTGATTCTTGGCTAGACGTTTTCTGATATCGCACAATAGACAAGCCATAAATTTGTTGATCACACACAAATTCGCCCGATGAAAAAAATTCTGCTTTTATCTGTTCTAACATTAATAGTTGCGCAAAGCCTCTTAGCGCAGACATATATTTACGATGAGCAGCACACCTATTTCGGCAACATTCGTTACACGGTGCTGGAGGGCCATATTTTGCCCGGCAGTTCTACGTTCTGGTCGGATGCAATTCTGACTACCAAAAACGATAAGATTTTTAAGGGTTTCAGCACATCAACTTTTGACGTGCTTTACACGATAGCCGACAACAAAGTCTACCTCGGCGACAGTAATTTTTCGATGGATGTCGTTTACAGCATTAAGAATGGCAAGGTTTACAAAGGCGACAGCACGATGATGCTGGATTGTTTGTTTACCTACGATCCACAATCTGAGGCCATTTACAAGGGCGACAGCAAATTTCCACTGGACGCTGTGATATACCTTCAAGGCAAGCCCATCACAGACGCTGAGTTAATTGCAGTGCTTATCACGCTGGAATTGATCTGAATCAATAGCAGGTCAATTTTTTTAGACTAAAAAACAGGCTCCTGCCCTAAGACTTTTCTTTTATTTCGAAAGTATAGAACTCCATAATTTCATTGCAGAGTAGCTTTTTGCAAGCCTCTTCTACTTTGGCCTCGGCGTTTTTCTTGTCTTTGGCATCTACCTCAAGGGTGATGTGTTTGCCGATTCTAACCCCGCTGATTTCCGCCAGGCCCAGATTTTTCATTGATCCGCTAACAGCCTTTCCCTGAGGATCCAGCAAGGCCTCAATGGGCATTACGTCTATTTCTGCTTTGAATTTCATTTGGAATAAAACTTTGCCGGCGAAGGTAGCTTTTTTAAAAAGGGCGGCACATTCAGACTTATCAACAAATGAAAGGGAAAAATCCGAGGTGACTTACAGGGTAAAAGAAGTCACATTCTCAGCGAGTTAGGAGAACGCTCTTAATTTGAAAGTTGAGGCAGTTTTACAGATCAGGCAAAATGGTGGGTTTAGGTAAAATCTCCACCGGAAAGAAGACATTATGAGTCAGTTAATTGGTGTGATTTTTACACTTTGTAAAAAAGTGAACTTTTGTTACATTTGTAGGCTAACTTTGTTTTTACCTTAACAAAACATTGTATTAGTATTTAATTAATCAAAGAACCATATTCAAAATGAGAAGAATTGTACTTTCTCTATTAGTGCTCATCGCACTTTCAGCGCCTTTTGTTTCTTACGCGCAGCCCACTGTGATGTCCATCAATCAGGATGTGAGTGGTACTTATGCCAACTCCACCATGACGCTCGTGGGCGGCGCATTCAGGTTCCGTATACAGGAAAATGCAACGGGAACATCATCTGGAACACGTAACTGGCAATTTAACGCGGACGCATATTTCAACCAATGGGGAACCCTCGCTGCGGCAGGCGTTCAAACTCTGGCTTCGTACAATTCCGTAATAAGCGCAAACACTGCGACGGCTTCTGCGAATTTCGTAGCAGCAGCCTACAACAGCAATGGTCGTTTGCCTGCTACCCAAGCCAACTACTATTACACGTACAACATCATGAAAGGTACGTCATACGCCAGTCAGCGTATGTCAATTCTTGAAACCATTTACAATCCGGTTGTCCTAAGCTCTGTGGCTCAGGCAGCGGGAACCAATGGTTCAAGAACCATTACAATAACAACAGCGGCCACACCCAGTGCCGGGGAAAATATTTTTGTCAGATACTCAACCAACTCATACAGCACTTCTACCATTGTTCTGGCGACAGGTTCAGGAACCACCTGGACAGCCACCATTCCATGGCAGAATGCAACAGTGTCTTTTTATGTTTATTCAAGCAACCGTTCGAAAGCTTCGATCGATGCAGATGTGGCCTCTCTGTCTACTCAGGAAGTACACGATTTGAGTTCGTTAAACGTGAACAACAATTCCGGCTCCAACTACTCATGGACACCGGCTGTCGTGAGCGGTGCAGTCGTGGTATTTAGTGCGGGTGGCACCGGATCGGCAGGTGTGGGATACACGTCCTTTACCAATGCCGCAGGAGCTTTTTTAGCATTGAATGGAGGAACTGCACATACAGGGGCAGTGAATGTGTATGTCACAGCGGATGTGACCACTGAGGCAGGAACGAATACATTGAATTCTTCAGCGGCATGGACTGCAATGACAATTAATCCAATTGGTGCAAGGACGATTAGCGGAGGCATCGTAGCAGGATCTCCCATGTTTAATTTTGTGGGAGCTGATAACGTTACAATTGATGGATTGAATACTGGTGGTAATTCTTTGATTCTTTCGAACACAACAGTTTCTGCCACCAGCGGAACATCTACCATAAGATTTGGAAGCGATGCGGTAAGCAATACCATCACCAATTGTTCTGTATTGGGGTCAAGCACAATGACGGTCGGAACAAATGGAGGAAATATTTTCTTCAGCACGGGCACCACTACAGGAAATGATAACAACACTATTTCCAATTGTAATATTGGTCCTGCAGGATCGAATCTACCATCTAAGGGTATATATGGAAACGGCTCTACGGCTAGCACTGCTATTGGAAATAGTGGAATATTGATTAACAATTGCAACATATTTGATATATTCAACGGAGGTGTTATAAGTTCGGCCATTTATACAGCCGATGGATGCAATACATGGACAATTACCAATAACAAATTTTATCAAACTGCCGCCAGAACTTTTACTGGCGCTTTTCTGCATTGTCCAATAAATATTCTTTCAACCACTGCATTGTCCGGAGCACAAGGATTTACTATCACTGGAAATATTATTGGTTATGCAACAAGTACTTCAACTGGCACTTATGCATTGTCTGGTAATGCCGGCAGATTTATAGGTATAAGATTTAATGGTATCACAGGAGGTACTGTTTCCAATATTAATTCTAATACCATTGCATCGGTAAGCTTGACTGGGGTTACTTCTTCCGGAACCAGCTCTAGTAGCCCATTTATGGCGATTATAGTTGATAACGGCTTAGCGAATACCAATTCTAACACTATTGGAAGTCAGACCGCTACGGGTTCTCTTGTTTTCACCACTGTGACTACTACGGCTACTGATGTGTACGGTATTTATAATTTCAGTTCAGACAACTGGACAGCCAACAACAACAATATTGGTGGAATCACCGCAAACAACTCAGGAGCTACCGGCACATTTACATTTTATGGCATGAGGGCCAATACCGGGTCTACCAATACTGCAACCATCGATGGTAATTTGATTGGAGGAACAGTCTCCAATTCAATTAACAATACAAGTGCAAGCACTTCAGCATTGACCTATGGTATTGTAATACCATTACCCATCAGTACTGTTACTAATAATATTGTACGCAATATGACCATGTCGGCAGCCAATTTAGGAACAGGCTCAAGTGCCTCAATGATTGGCATTATGCACACTGCTACTACAGCGGTGGGACACACTTATACTGCCAATACTGTTCACTCATTGAGTAATACCAATGCAAGTGCGGCCGTTCAGATAATTGGTATCCACTATGGTGGCCCAACCACAGGCACCAATGTGGTTGCGAGAAACTTTGTCCATTCACTTTCATTATCCACCAGCAGTGCAACAGCAGAAATGAGAGGTATCAATGTCAATGGTGGACTTACTTCTTTTGAAAACAATATGGTTCGTTTGGGTATTGACGGGGCAGGTGCTTCGTTGACCAACAACTTCATCATTTGCGGTATTTTCGATGGAGTAGGGACCAACAATTATTTGCATAACAGTATTTATGTTGGAGGTTCAACGGTTGGAACAGGAGCCGCAGCTACTTATGCATTCAATAGCCCTGTAACCACGAACACGCGTATTTTCAGGAATAATATTTTCTGGAATGCACGCTCAAATGGCACCGGAACTGGCAAACACTATGGTGTGCTTTATGGCGGATCCACTGTAAATCCAACAGGATTGACCGCCAGCCACAATCTGATTTTTGCCAATGGCACGGGTGGCGTTTTTGGTCGCTATAACGCTACAGACGTGACTACTTTAGGTGGATGGCAATCAGTTACTGGTCAGGACGCGAATTCGATCAATGCGAATCCCACAATGATCTTACCTACCGGAACATCCTCAACCGTTGACTTGCATATTCATGCCTCCAATCCCACTCCGATAGAGGCAGTAGGAACAGCAACGAGTACGACGAATTTCGATTTCGATAATCAGACAAGAACCAGTTTCTCTCCTGTAGATATTGGGGCTGATGCCGGCAACTTCGTCTATGGTGATGCAAGCGCTCCGGTAATCAGCTATACAGCTTTGGCCAATACGTGCAATACCGGAAACGTTGTACTGAGCGGAGTGACCATTACAGACGCCTCCGGAGTTCCCACCACGGGAGCCCTTCAGCCAAGAATTTATTATAGAAAAAATGCAGGTTCATATTTCTCTTCACAGGGAACTTTGACTGCCGGAAGCGCTACCAATGGTACATGGAGCTTCACCATTGTGGCGGCTGATATGGGTGGAGTCGCCCTTGCCGATGTGGTGGGTTATTATGTCATTGCACAAGATATTGTAGGTACGCCGAATATTTCATCCAATCCTTTAGGCGTTGTAGCGACGAATGTAAATACCATCACTACAGCACCTTCTACACCGGCCACTTACACCATTATTCCAATTCTGAATGGCACCTACACTGTTGGTACAGCAGGAACTTATACTACACTTACGGCAGCGGTAGCGGCCTACAATTCATCGTGCCTTACAGGTGCTGTAACATTCAGCTTACTGGATGCTTCTTATGCTGGCGAGACTTACCCAATCACGATCAATAACAATCCGGACGCTTCATCAACCAACACACTTACGATTAAACCAACGCAGGCGGCAACAACTTTTTCCGGAACTTCAGCTTCTGCGTTGATCGTTCTTAATGGAGCCGATTATGTGATTATTGACGGATCGACAGGAGCTACGGCAAATACGGTTTGTCCTATTGTTTCCGCATCAAGAAATCTGACCTTTACCAACACCAATACAAGCACTACTTCGGCGGTAATCTGGCTTCAGACTGCTGCAACAGGTGTGGGAACCTCGGCTACCAACAATACCATTAAGAATTGTACTATCGTGGGCAGCGGAGTATCGCAAACTCTTTTCGGTATCGGATCAGGTAGCGCAACGATAAGTCTGTCAAGTTTGGGTACATCGAACAACAACAACGTTTTCGAAAACAACAACATTTCAGCCACTCAGTACGGTATTTATTCTCAGGGCGCAAGTGCTGGCTCGAAGAACACCGGAACCATTATCAATCAAAATCTCTTTAATACGAGCGCGGGTGCAAGAGGTGGTATTATGGTAGGATTCGAAAACAATGTAACGATTTCGCGAAACAACATCTCGAATATCTCCAGCTCAATTACTGACGTATTCGGAATCTCTTGTGGATTTGCCAATGTTATGTCTATAACGAACACAGCCGGTAATGAGGTTACCAACGCCAGTATCTTGTACAATACAATTGGAAGTGTTGTGCAGACGAGCACTTCCTCCGCATTTGGTATAGGAGTATCAGCGGCAACAAGTGGCACTACCCTAATTGCGAATAATATGATTTATGGAGTTTCGTCTAATGGAACCGGAGGAGATTTTGGCGGTGGAATTGTTCTTGGTGGAGGTACAGGATCAACAACCAACGTTCATTACAATACAGTTTCCATGCAGGGAACCATTTCGGGCGCAACGGCCGCGACCCAGGCATCTGCATGTTTTGCGATCACAAATTCTACTGGACCTACAGTTGATGTGAAAAATAATATTTTCAGCAATACCCAGTTGGGTAATACTTCGGCCACTGTGAAGTTTATGGCTATCGGTCTTACACAAACTACATTCTCTGGCTTTACTTCAAACAATAATGATCTTTATGCAGCCGGTGCTGGCCCCGGAACTTATCAGGTGGGTATAACCGGTGGTTTGGTATCGGGTACAGTAAGAACAACACTCGCCAACTGGCAGGGAGCTACTTCTACTGATGCTGCCTCTGTGAACGTTCTTCCTAACTTCACGAGCACCACTGATTTACACCTTGTAAACAGTACCAACGGATCTTTAAATGCTTCCGGAGCAGTGTTGAGTACAACCACAGATTTTGATTGTGCCACCAGAGATGTATCGACACCAGATATAGGAGCCGATGAATTTGCTCCACCCGCAGATGATGCCGGAGTTACAGCCATTGTGGTTCCTTCTCCATTGTGTGCCGGATCTCAAACGGTACAGGCTACAATTAGAAATTATGGCTCTGCAACATTGAACACTGTTCTGGTAGATTGGACTGTGAATGCCGTAGCTCAGACACAAGCTTCATTAACCGGACTTGGACTTGCAGGGGGTGCTTCGACCACGGTAACATTGGGGTCTTTTACCTTTGTTTCAGGTACTGTTTATACCATTGTAGGTACGACAAGTTTGCCCAATGGAAATACGGACGCCAATTCTGCAAACGATGCCTTCACACAGGCAAGCATCAACACGGGGCTTTCGGGTGATTATACGGTGGGTACCGCAGGTAACTTCATCACGCTAACTGCAGCGGTAGCCGCCTACAATGCGCGTGGAATTTGCGGCCCAACAAGATTCCTTCTTTTGGATGCTACCTACAGTGGAAGTGAAACTTTCCCGATCAGTATCAATCAAGTTGCAGGCACAAGTACTACGAATACGCTTACGATTAAACCGAATACTGGTGTTACATCTTCTATTTCAGGAAGCTCAGCTACTTCAATTTTCAAATTGAATGGAGCAGACAATATTATTATAGATGGTCATAATGGTTCTACCATCAACAGTGCTTGTCCTCCAATAGTATCTGCAAGCAGAAACCTTACAATTAGTAATACCAGCACAGCAACAGCTACTGCGGCAATCTGGCTGAGCAGTCTTGGCGCCGGAGCCGGTTGTACAGGTAATACTGTAAGGAATACTACTATTACTTGCGGAGCAACCCAATCAACTTCTACCAGCATTACCTATGGCATTATAGGTAGCGGAGCTACAGTAGGCGCAACTATTGATGGATTGGCCAACAACAGCAACAGCTTTGTCAACAACAGAATAAGCACCGTATCTCATGGTGTTTATATGAGAGGTGCAGCTAGTCCGAATAACAACACAGGAAACTCTGCTACTCAGAATTTGGTTGGCGGAACAGCCTTCGGAACAACGCAAGTGGGTACAAGTGGAATCACAATGCAATTCCAAAGTGGCGCAGCGGTTACTTATAACGAAGTTCAATTCGTTGGTAATCTTGTAGCCCATACTACCAACACCAACTCACGTGCAGGTATTTCTCTTCTTGATTGTGTTGGAGCATCTGCTACACACAACAGGGTGCATGATATTGCCGATGAAAAAGCGCAAGGTGCCTTCGGTATTTCGGTAGGAGCAAGTTCTGTTTACACTACATCGAATCTGGTTGCCAACAACATGATCTACAATGTTCGAGCGAACGGAACAACATCCAATGATCGCGCTTCTTATGGAATTGCTGTGGGTCCTGGTGATGGAGATAAGGTGGTCAACAACAATATTTTGATGACTGGCGATATCGACCCAGCCGGAACAACAACAGCGACACAATCGGGCGCTGGTATTCGGGTAAATCCAATTATTTTTTCAACTACAAATCTTACCCTTTCAAATAATATCGTTAGTGTTGACCTGAACAGCAATACACCTGTTGCACAATATGCAGTAATACTTCCTGCACTGGGAGCTAACTTTAGTGTAACCGGAACGTCCGGCACCAATGATTACTATGTGAATACTGCGACATCAGGAATGAATCTTGGTGGACAGGGATTGACAACCTTTACAGCGATCACAACATTGTCCGCCTGGCAAACTGCATACTCGTTTGAATCGGCTTCAGACAATGTTGCTCCGGTATTTGTTTCCACCACAGATTTACATTTAAACACGGGCAGTTCTGCCAACCTTACTTTCGAAAATACCGGAACAGTGATTAGTGGCGTAACAACAGATTATGATTGCGACACAAGAAGTGTAACAACTCCAGACGTTGGAGCAGACGAGTTTACCACAACAGTTGCTCCGAACGATGCTGCAGTTACCAATGTAAGTGCACCAGCTAATCCATGTCCGGGAAGTGCAACAACTATTTCAGTTACAATTCTGAACAATGGAAGCGCAACTTTGAATACAGTACTCGTTGACTGGACGCTGAATGCCGTGGCTCAAACCCAGGCAAGTTTTACGGGTCTTGGTTTGGCACCGGGTGCATCTACGACCCTCACTTTAGGCACAGGTATTCTGAGTGCAACATTGAGTAATGCCATTGTTGCCACGTCAAGTCTTCCTAATGGTGCAGCCGATGGATTAACATCGAATGATTCATTTACACTGTCTTCTATTGTTACCCGATTGAGCGGAACCTACACTGTGGGATCAGGAGGAAACTTTACAACGATTACAGCCGCCGTGTCAGCTTATAATACAAGAGGCATTTGCGGACCAACTGTGTTCAATCTTACAGACGCATCTTACAGCGCTGGTGAAACTTTCCCCTTCACTGTTAATGCAGTTGCAGGGGCAAGCTCAACCAATACCTTGACCATTAAACCTGCAACAGGTGTTAACGCCGTTATTCAGGGTCAGGCTTTGACCAATACCATATTCATATTGAATGCTGCGGATTATGTGATTATTGACGGCAACAATTCGGGCGCTTCGAATCCATCTTGTGGAGCAGGAACCGCATCCAGAAATCTTACTGTTCGGGTTGTTTCTACCAGCTCTTCGAATGCAGTAATATGGTTGCAGTCGACTGCTACTCCTGACGCAGCAACCAACAATATTGTTCGCAACTGTATTGTAGAAGGAAATACACCCACTACCACACTATTTGGTATAGGATCTGGTAACACATCAATTTTAATTACTTCGTTGGGTACCGGAAATAACAACAATACTTTTGAAAATAATGACATACGTAAAGTTCAATATGGTATTTATTCTCAAGGGTTCAATTCAGGAACAAAAAACACAGGTAATAAGGCCGTACAAAACCTTCTGAACAATGCCTCAACCAATAACATTGGAAAGGGAGGTATTTTCTTCGGCTATGAAGACAATGCTATCATTTCTTATAACAACATTGGAAATATTTCTACAACAAGTGATGCCTTTGGTATATCGCTGGGTGCCTCGGGTTATTCTGGTACGTCTATGAGTGGAAATGAATGTGCCAATACCCTGGTCAATGGTAATACAATCGGATCAATTACTGCCTCCAGCACCAATACCGCTTTTGGAATTTTAAGCTGTACAGGAATTACCAGTGGATGGATCAACACCATTTCCAACAACATGATTAGCGGAGTAATCAGCAATGCTACTCCTGCCGATATTACGGCTGGTATTGCATTGGGTGGCGGCCCGGGAACTGTGCGTGTCTATAACAATACAGTATTGATGCAAGGTGACAGGGGCACAGGAACCACTGCACATTCCTATGCACTTGCAGTGTTAGGATCTATTCCATTGGTAGATATTCAGAACAACATACTGATCAACACTCAAACAACAGCAAGCACAGGTAAGAGCTATGCAATTGGTTTGGGTTACACAAGTACTGTAGGTAATTATGCGAACCTGATCAGCAACAACAACGACTTCTTTGTGAGTGGAACCTCTGCCTTGCTAACCAGGGTTGGTTCATTGGGAACAACAGGAGGAACTGACTTCAATACTTTGTCAGGATGGACAACACAGACCGGAAGAGATGGTGCTTCGGTTAATTCGAATGCTGTTTTCACCTCATCAACTGACCTTCATCTGGATGTGTTAGGCGCATCTAACGTTCCAATGAATAATTCTGCCACAGTGCTTGCTTCAGTTACTCAGGATATTGATTGTGCTTCCAGAAGTTTAACTACACCGGATATGGGAGCAGATGAGTTCGCGCCCACTATTTGTTCAGGAACACCGACCCCGGGTACCATCAGCCCTTCAGCTGCAGGTCCTTTCTGTAATGTGGCAACCTCAACATTAACAGCCACAGGCGGAACAATAGCCATTGGAATCACTTACCAGTGGCAATCATCGTCGGTAGGTACCCCCGGTACTTTCACGGACATTTCCGGCGCTACTTCCTCTACTCTCGTCATTACTGGACTGACCTCCTCGCAATACTATCAGTGTTTGTGGGTTTGTTCCGGAACCCCGGGCGGGCCTTCCAATGTGATTAATATCGTAGTCAATCCAAATCCTGGTGTCACAGTGAGTCCAACTACGGGTACCATATGCGGAACAGGTAATGTGCCCCTGGTTGCTTCAGGAGCATCTACATATGTCTGGACACCAGGTGGTGCCGGACTGAGCGCATTAACTGGCGCCAGCGTGACAGCGACTCCAATTGTAACCAGTGTTTATTCAGTTACTGGTACAGATGTAAATGGATGCACCGCGACTGCTACTGCAACCGTTTTTGTTTCTTCTGCACTAACAGTGAATACAACAGGTACACCCGATCCGATTTGTATCGGTGGTAGCAGCAACCTCAATGTAGCTCCAGTGATCACTTCATACACAGCAACTGCACAAACATTCAATGGTACAGTAAACTGGTCAACGGCAAATAACTCAACCGGTGGAACTCCAGCTTCGGCTGCATGGACGCAGAGATCGAGCGGTTATACCTATGCCCCTACGCCTGTCACTTTCAATACTCCGGATTTGTCCCAGTTCTACCTATCCAATAGTGATGCACAAGGAAGCAGTAGTACTACAGCTACAATTCTTCAATCAATACCCATCAGTACTGTAGGTATGGCCTCGGCTAACCTGAATTTCTTCCATTATTACCGCTATAACGGAACAGAGTCTGCTAACGTCGAGATTTCATTGGATGGAACATCATGGTCTAATCTTACCACCTACACATCCACCCAGGGTGCCCCTGGAGCATTTGCCACAGTTTCTCTTAGCTTAAGTTCTTATTTGAATCAACCCCTTGTTTATATCAGATTTAAATATGACGCCAGCTTTGATTATTTCTGGGCAATAGACAACGTAAGCATCACCGGAACACTTGGCTATACTTATGCATGGACTTCTACACCGGTTGGCTTTACTTCTTCCGTAGCAAACCCAACAGTGTCTCCAACGGCCACAACGAACTACTCTGTGAATGTTACAAGTAGTATTGGTTGTTCAGCAACGGGTAACAAGAGTATTGGTGTTCAGCCATTGGCCGCTGTTGATGCAGGGGGTAATGTTACTACATGCTCAGGTTCGCCATTTACATTCTCCGGATATGCAGAAAACACAACCGGTGTAAGCTGGACAACGACAGGTGCAGGAACCTTTACTGGCACTACTACTTTAACACCAACTTATACACCAACGGGCCCTGAAGTGGGTACAAATATCACATTCACGTTGAATGGAACTGCGGGCACGCCTTGTTCGAATGTATCGGATGTGGTGACGTTGTCTGTTCTTCCTCTGGTGAGTTTCTACCAGGATTTAGATACGGATGGATTTGGTAATCCAGTGGTTGTAGTATTGGCTTGTACAGTGCCTCCGGGTTATGTTTCAAACAATACGGATTGTAACGACACGAATGCACTCATTAACCCAAATACGAATTGGTATGCAGATGTGGATGGCGACGGATATGGCAGCTTCCTGATGATTACAGGATGTTATAATTCTCCGCCATTCGCCGGAACTGTCACCAACAACTCCGATTGCAACGACAACAATGCTGCCATCGGACCATGCGGAACTGAAATATGTTCAAACGGCCTGGATGACGATGGTGATGGTTTGATTGACGAAGGATGTCTTGTTAATGACAATCGTTTGGGTGCTATCAATGTGGCCAACTCCAACTGGTATCCGCAATGTTCGTCTATCAGTGGTTCGGTATTAAATGCTGTAATATCCCCTCAGGGCAATCCAGCTAACGTAGCTGTTGGTGGTGGCGGAGACGTGTGGTATAAATTCACCGCACCTTCTACTGCAGTTCGCATCAGAGTTGTACCAACAGGGTTTAATGCAGTCCTTGAACTTCAAACATCTTCAGGTACCGAATTGGCAGTTGAAAATGCTACAGGTAGCGGAGTGAATGAGATACTCAATTATGGTGCTCTAACAACTGGTGCCATATATTATCTTGCTGTGAGAAATTATGATGCAACTGCCGGTGGAGCATTCACGGTATGTATATCTCCTCTGGCGCGTTCTGGTTGCGATATCACTTCTGGAAGCTATGATCTTTGTCAAAGCTTTAAAATGAGAGCAACCGGAGCTTCTAATTACATTACTAAGTTCACCAGAACTGCACCAACAGCAGGCCCAACGGTAAATCACACGTCTGCTACACAGTTTCCAATGAGTACGCCATCAATTGGCAATCAATATGGGTCGACCTACAGTGTAATGGTAGATGCTGTCTATAATTTGCTGGATGGTGCTGGCAGCCCCGAATCAATCACTGTATTGGGAACCAGCTCTTGTTCAATCGCGATCAATGCCCAACCGGCACCCGAAGTAGTGGTGGCCCAGAGATGTCCTGCGACTATTCTGCGAGGCACCATTGTGTCGGCCAAACCATTCGTTTGCGGAGCTGTTGATTACAGATGGAGATTTACAGAATGGTCTGCCTGTGTAGCAGGATCGGCCGTTAGTCCGAGTTTTACCCGCGACAGAGGAGCAGCATCACCTTATATGCAAATGAACTTTAGCTCACCTGTTGCTTTGGTTCCGGGTAGTTTCTACAGGGTAGAAGTTGCGCCATTGATGTCTTATGGATTGGGAAGTTATGGTCCACCGCAGATTATTCAGATTTCAAGTACATCGCTTATGGGTGAAATGAATGCCAATGAGTTTGGTGTAAGCGAATTCTACAAGAACGGAGAAGAAGTAATTGAGGCCAGTATATATCCAAATCCGAATAACGGAGAGATGCTCAGCTTGAATGTAACAGAGGCAGAAAATGTTTACGTAAGAATTCTCGACAATATGGGCAGAGTAGTTTACAACAACCGCTTCACCGCAGAAGGTTCTTTGAATACAATCGTTGTATTCGACCGTCCTCTGGCCAGCGGATTGTACATGATCGAAATGAATGTGGATGGTGAGTTGATCACAAGAAGATTTGTGGTTGAGAAATAATCATTCTCCGATTAAATAAAGGAAATAATAAAATGGCCGCCATGAGCGGCCATTTTTGTTATTTTGCAGTGGAATCTTTATACAGATTAATGAAGTGAAAAAGGCAGGAATATATATTCTGATGAGATATTTTATTGTCGCAGTGGTCTGCCTTTTTTCCCATAATAATGCAAGATCCCAGCAAGTAGTACACAATTCGTACAGCCTTACTGAAGGATTAACGAGCCAGACGGTTTATTGTGCCATGCAGGATAAGGATGGCTATATGTGGTTCGGTACTGACGCAGGAGTGAGCAAATTCGATGGACTGTCGTTTGAAAATTATACCACCAATGATGGGCTTTGCGATAATGAAGTATTGCGAATACAACAGGACAGCAAAGGAAGAATCTGGTTTCTGACTTTGTCAGGGTGCGTAGCCTATTATTACAATGGACGAATTCGCTCTGCCTTGAATGACAAGAATCTTTTCATTGACGTAAAAACGAATGGAATGACTACCATGCTCGAAGATAAAAAGGGCAATATCTGGTTCACAGGAATAGGGCACGAAGTATTGATGTACGATGGAGTCAGAATTCATAAGCACTTTTTAAGGGTGGAAGATATTGGACCTACAGAAATTAATGTGTATGAATATCTTGATGAGCAAAGTGAAATTTGCTTTTCAACACTTTATACGGAACTTAAGCCAACGGCGGAAAAGAACTGCATAATAATAGATCAACACGATTTACGCATCGTTCCAAATTGTGTTTACATGGAGAAGGACAAAACTATTGCATTGGTTAACTCGTCCGGATTGATCAATATGGCAGATAAAAGCCTGGTGTGTCCATTATCCAAAGAAGAATTGTTGATGTTGAAACACCCGATCGGACTTAGTGTATTTAATGGTTCATATTGGATACCTTCTTCTGAGCTTGGCGTATATAAGGTTACCCCGCAACCCGATGGCAGAAACGCTATCGATTGCTATTTCCCCAATGAATGGATCAATTTTGTTTATGTCGATTATGATCTTAATTATTGGTTTTGCACGAGAGACCATGGCCTGTATTGCATTCCTGCTGAACGTCAGAATCAATATCACTATGATATCGGACATCCTTATCAGGCTACTTGTTTTTCAAGGTCATCTACCGGCGCATTGTTTTTCGGTACATCCGAAGGAGAGATTTACCACCTGGAAGTAAAAAACCTCTCCCCTGCCAGAATTCTATACAATACGGAGGCTAAGGGAGGTATCGAGTCTCTTTATTACGACGGCGTCCAATATGTTTATAGCCTGACCAACTCGGGGGTTTTGGTCATTTCTCGTCATCAGAATCCGGGCATCAGTAGTCCTGAAAAAATGTTTAATTCTGTCCCCAAGACGATAGAGCTGGATCGGAATGGCAGATTGTATCTGGGTTTTCTTTCGGGAGTACAATATGTCAACACGAAAAAAAGGCCATACGAATTGATCAGGGTGAAGGAAATAGAGCCGGGCAGAATTTATTCGCTTTGTGCATCAGGAGACGGGAAATTGTGGTACGAAAATCATGACAAACTCTTTTGTTTTGATCAGCACCACGGCAAGCCAGTCGATTCTTTTAACAACATCTCAAAAGGCAGGATAAGTTCCATTTCAGAATTAAACTCCGGGATAATTGTGGTATCTACCATGGGCAGTGGTTTATATTTTCTGAAGGGTGAAAATATTGTTGCTGTCTTGGCTAGAGAAAATGGCCTTCCATCCAATGAATGTGAATGGGTTCGTGTATTTGAAAATGAAATATTTGCGATGACTTCAGGGGGCCTGGTTTCTTTTCAATTGGCCGACAATTCAATCAGTAATTTAAAGATTTATACCCAACGCGATGGGATACCCAATGCAAAGATTTATGACGTTTTTGCCAATAAAGAACAAATGTTTCTGGCGACCCACCTTGGTATTTATCTGATCAATAGAAAAAATGCTGACAGGCTAATAAAACCGCCGATGTTCAGATTAGTAGGGATAAATGGATTGAGATCCGATTCCACATTTACCCAAATTACCAGCCGTTACAAGGACAATCTGAAAATCGACTTCACTTCATTTTCATTCGACCTTCCCGAACTCGATGAATTTCAATATCTGTTTGATGGCGAAGGACAAGATTGGCAAACAACCCGCAGTCGCTCCGTAGAATTCAGCTCATTGAATCATGGCACTCATCTGTTTAAACTACGTGCCCGCAAATACAATTCCGATTGGAGCGAACCTATTGTATGTAGTATTTATATCAAGCCTCCTTATTGGGCTACCTTGTGGTTTATATCGATCTCTGTTTTTGTAGGAGCAGGTTTACTCTATCTGATCATTACTTATCTGGTAAGGAGAAAAATAAAACGCCGGCTTGTAGTATTCGAGCAAGAACAAGCCCTTTTAAAAGAGCGAAACAGGATTTCAACCGATCTTCACGACGACATCGGCGCAGAATTATCTAACATTGTTATTCTGTCCAGAATTGCAGGCTCAAAAATTAAGTCACATTCCGACCCGGGCGAGTACATTGCGAAAATTGACCACTCCGCCAATGAAGTAATCAGTAAGATGAATGGAATCATCTGGTCATTGAACCCTGTGAATGATAACTTGCTTAACCTTACAGATTATATTCGAAAATACACCAATGACTTTCTTGAATTAAATAACCTTCAGGGCAATGTTGTAATAAATGGGGTAGCCAGAAAGATTAACGTAAAAGCCCTGACCAGAAGAAATGTTTTTCTGATAGTGAAAGAAGCCTTGCACAATGTAGTGAAGCATTCAGGAGCAAGCCAGGTTGACCTTGTTATTGATGTGCAGGACACAAGTTTTGAACTGAGCATCACAGACAATGGAAAAGGCTTTAATACTGACGAAGAAAAACGAGGGGGACTTGGTTTGGGCAGTATGAAAAAGAGAGCCGCTGATATGGGGGCACAATTTCAAATTGAATCAGCACCCGCAAAGGGTTGTAGCATTCATTTGCTTTTGCATTTAGATAGCGAGGGGAAAAAACATTAGTCATCTAATGATTTTGTACTAGAGAGAATTAAATTTTTACGCGGATATTGCCAAAGAATAATGAGAGGAATGGAAGAAATCATCAGGGTTGTTTTGGTAGAGGATCATTCTGAGATCAGGCAAGGTTTGTCTTATATCATCAACAGTACTCTTGGATTTTCGTGCCAGACATTTCCCAGTGCCGAAGAAGGAATCAATGGAATTTCTGCAGAATCTGCCGATGTGGTATTAATGGATATTAATCTGCCAGGCATGAGTGGCATTGAGTGTACACGGATTATTAAAGGAAAATTCCCTCAATTGCCCATTATGATGTGTACTGCTTATGAAGACGACGAAAGTATCTTCAAAGCATTGGCAGCCGGGGCGAAGGGTTATATCTTAAAGCGTGCAGCAGGTGATTCTCTTATCGAAGCCATCAGGGATCTTTATCAGGGCGGAAGCCCCATGAGCAGCACCATTGCCCGCAAGGTAGTGGAATCTTTTCAATCCAAAAATCAGACAAGCGCAAATGATTCAACACTCACACAAAGAGAAAATGAAATACTTGATTTGCTCGCCAAGGGATTTCGAAACAAACAAATAGCAGATCAGTTGAATGTAAGTGTGAACACCATCCGGACGCACGTTTACAATATCTACGAAAAGCTTCACGTGCAGAATCGAATTGAGGCCATCAATAAAACGGGGAGGAACGCACAGTTGTAGTATGGCTCAATACCTGATTCCATGATTTTGAAGGTATTTTATGTTTAGCGACAAACTCTGTCGAATAATCTCTTTTTAAATATCATGCTTTTGACGTATTGCAGGTAATTATTTATTGGTAGAAATTTGGAGGGTCAATTACACGGACCTTAACAATTACAACCATGACAAACCCACGACCTATCCACGGATGGAATAAGTCCATCATTCTTTTCGGAGTAATGCTGGTTTTTATCCTCTTAGCATCGGAACTGCCAGCTCAATTTCGAAACACGTATGTTCACGGGGCATCTGACGACCATACAGCCCTTGCCACCGACTATGGGGCCAACGCTTTCATTCAGGTGAGTACAGTGGATGGTGTGATAAACAAAGACGTGCATCTCATGCGCATTTCAAGTACCGGAACTGTGCTCAACGACGTTACCATCAGTTCAGCCGCCAACAATGATTATGGATTAGATGTGGTAAAGGGAAACAACAGTGATTATCTGGTGTGCGGCTACGAACGCATTGGCCTGTTGGACATCGGATTTCTGATGTTGGTAGACGCCTCATTTAATGTAATCAACAAAATATACATTCAGGTTCCGGGCAACAACAAGCACACTCCCGCGCTCAGGGTAATCAATTCGGCCTATTATACTGATTCTAATAATAATTTTTGGCCTGCTGATCCCAATGGCGGATATCTGGTGACCGGCTTTGAGGGCGTTGGATATAATCCTCTTGACAGTAAAAGCGGCTACGCAATAAAAGTGAATAACGCACTCACCTTTCAATGGGCCAGAAAGTTTGACTCCCCGCTCGGCGGAGGTCTTCCTGATTGGGATATGTGTTCGCACGCCAATTGGCTTTGGACAGGTTCTTACGGCTACATGGTAGGAGGATCGGGAACTACACCAGGGGGTGAGCAGGCCGCATTTATTTCGCGCCTTAATCCTGTGAATGGAAATGTGGTATGGTCTAAAATCTACTCGGATGGAAATACGGCTGGAACATATTGTGTTTCATCGGATGGTGCTTACGACGACCAACCCGCTGAGGTCTATCAGCTCGTCAACTTTTCGCAAATCAGGGGAGCTGGTATTGTTACATTCAATGAAAATACCGGAGTAATTAATTATGCGCGTACCAGATATCTTCCTACGCCGTCAATGGATTATTACGCTTACGAATTTGGTGCAACCTGTGCCGGAAATCAAATACTTATTTCCGGTTACGGATTAAATCAAACCTATAATGCTACTCAGGGCACCTTCCCATTTACTTTCAGATACGACAAGAACAACCCTCAGATCATCAATGGAGCTTTTGATGCGCACTGGGCTTATCCTGTGCAATCGACAAACTATAACCCCGCAGCGAATATTTTTGATACATATTTCAACGTTTTTCAGCCCAGAATTTTATATCCTAAAATGTTTGCCGGAATTGTAGTAAACGACATCTGCATGTCGGCGTTTCAGGACAATACAACCTTTGATGAAAACCATGTCATTCGCACTACAATGGGAGGTGATGATGCCTGTATAAAAATTGATCCCTTGTTCAGTCAGGTTCCGGTGAATTTACTGGAATGGTCATCTACCAATGTGACTGCAACATACAATTTAGTGGGTGGAGCATCAACTCCCACTCCCTATTCAGCTACCGTACTTCCCTGTATAGTTTGCACGGCAAATGCAACATTCACCACTACCGGACCCGTCAACGGATGTTGCTATACATTCAATGCAGGCTCTGCTGTAAATGCATGCGGAGGCGCAGGATTCACCATTACGGATCCTTCGAACAATGTTATTCATACCCAGTTAGGAACTTCAATGACGTTTTGTTTCAATGCATATACCAATGGCAATTACACCGTTTGCTTTACGGATTGCGATATTGATACTAACGGACTCATTTGCCGCGACACTTATTGTCAGGTTTTGAATATTACTTGTTCAGGTACATGTATTCCTTCTAATCCGGACTTTACCTGGACAGTGAATGGATGTACGGCTACATTTACTGACACAACTCCTGATGGAAATGTGGATGGATGTGAATATTGGTTCATAGCGGGTGTAGGCACTTTTTTCAATGGCGATGTTCTAACAGTGATATTCCCCGGATCGGGCACTTATAACGTATGTCATTATGATTGCTGTCGTGTACCTGGTCAAACAACACCCATTTACAATTGGATATGTAAATCCATTACTGTTACCTGCACTCCACCTTGTTGTCTTCCCACTAACTTTACAGTAAGCGGCACACTTTGTTGCCGGACATTTACACCTGTATTTCCGGTAGGCTGCACGCCACCTACGAATTTTTCGTGGACCATCAATGGCATTCCTTTCAGCAATAGTGCAAATCCAACTTTATGCAATATGGGCAATGGTATTTATCAGATTTGTATGACTGCATGGTGCAGCAAATTGAATAAGGTTACCATTTGCAAAAGTATTAAAGTCAAAACCTGTATTGTGCCGCCTCCACCTCCATGCTGTATCGGCACGAGCAAGGCAGCATTTAATTACTCAGCATCCGGTTTGCAGATTATATTCTCTGACGCCACGCCTTTAGTTACAGGCTCTACCCCATTAAATTATACCTGGAGTTTCGGAGATGGAACACCATCATCATCAGTACCTAACCCGCAGCATTATTATTACAGTGCAGGTGAGTATGAAGTGACATTAACTATTGAAAGTCTGGGATCAGACGGTTTGGTTCATACCGGTTCTACCACCCAGCGCATCATGGTAGCACCATCGCCACCTTGCACCTGCTCGCCGACATCTCCGGTGGCTTACACTACAAGCCCGACTGTTTGCGGACAATCAAACGCAGTGCAAATGGTGGTTTTTGATTACGACCACGATGCCAACATGACTTACCAGTGGATGAAAAAGAATTGCACTACATGCAATGGAAACAGTTCCGATTATATCGAAGTACCCGGAGCCGTTGGTCAATCTGCATGGGTTGGCGATGTCACAGGAACTTCTACTTACGTCTGTCGTTGTACCTGTAACAATACTGGCCTGAGTTCATACACCAATGAAGTAGTGGTGACGGATGCGCATTTCGATGCAAGCGTAACAGCCTCGCCGCCTTCAGTTTGTCTGGGAAATAGTTCAATACTGACCGCCAATTCTCTGGAAGCTATAAATTATGAGTGGTTCCATAGCACACAAACAACCTCTTCGGTTGAAGTTACTCCCAATGCGACAAAAGAATATTTTGTTGCCATGGAAAATTCAGGCGGCTGCGGTGCACTGGCCTCTCAGACCGTAACCCTCGATGCGTGTGTTGCTCCGGGCAACAATGGTATTGCAAATGCATTGCCCTCTCCTGCCTCAGGAGGAGCTTATCCTACAGGTAATTGTTACAATGGAAGCCTGGAGTTTGCTACCCCTTCACCTGAAGGAAATCCAATCAATGTATTGCCGGCCGGTGGTCACGATGTGTGGTATAGTTTTGTGGCAACTTCCACCGCGTATCGATTTGTGTGCACTACCAGTTCAATGGATGTTGTGCTCGAATTGCGCGATGCCACCACTCAGGTTGATGTGGAGAATGCTGTAACCGGAAATTCAGGAGGTGAGATTATGGTTTCTTCGAACCTTGTTCCGGGACAAACCTACTATCTTGCAGTAAGAAGTTATGACGGAACAAAAGGACCGTTTACCATATGTATCCAAAGCCTGGGCTTGAGTGCTTGTGCAAGCGGTAATGCCGTGATCAATCTTTGTTCGAATTTCAAAGCATTGTGGACAGGTGCCAACAGTTACACTTTCAGGTTTGTTCCCACTAACGGAACTCCCGGAAGCCCGACCAATACGACCAGTACCGGACAGATCAGTTTAAGTTCTGCTGTACTTGCTTTGCAATATGGCGGAATGTATTCAGTACTTGTAGATGCGTATTATATACTCGCAGACGCGGCAGGCAATGACGAGTCAGTTTTGGTATCCGGAATTTCAAACTGTCAGATTACAATAGCACCGCAGGCATTGCCGGAGGTAAAGGCCTCACAGGTTTGTCCCGCTACTTTGTACAGGTCCGCTTTGCTCAGCGCTAAACCATTTGTTTGTGGAGCCACTGATTACAGATTTGAATTTACCGAAGTCAATAATTGTTTGGGTTCAACTGTTACAGGAGCCACCTTTACCAAAGACAGAGGCGCAGCTTCTCCGTACCTGCAGTTGAACTTTACTTCACCCGTAGCACTGGTTCCCGGAGGTTATTACAGAGTGAGAATTGCACCCATTATGCCTTACGGACCCGGAGTATATGGCGCGCCAAAAATTATTCAGATTTCGACTTTCTCAACGTCGTTCATTTTTGACAATAGTGCTATTCAGGAGAATCAAAATGAACTGAAAGATTTTGAAATAGTTCCGATGGCTCAGATTTATCCCAATCCAAATGATGGGCAGACATTTATCATCAACCTCACCGATCTGACTACTGATAAGGTGATTGTAAGAATTCTGGATAATATGGGCAGGATGGTATTTGAAGAACAATTTGTGGCGGAAAAATCGCTCAACACAATTGTTTCGATGGAACGGACCTTATCACCAGGTTTATATTTTGTAGAATTTGTGATGGACAATCAGCTTTTGAAAGAGAAGATGATCGTTCAGAAATAATTCATCGTAGAAGTTTTTTAGAGAAGAGGGTGGCGTGTCCACCCTTTTTTTGTGCATAAAACAAACGAGTTTTTTTCATTATATGGCGCAATTTATTGTCAAATGAAAAGCCAGCGCAACAATGCCTCCACCCACTTGTCAATGGCAGTGGCGTGACCTTGTGTTTAGAGAGTACCTCATTATTTTAAAAAAATAAATTCTCTTTACCATTATTACGCGCCTCTTTCACCATCACCAGATCTCTCATTCCGCTTCGCTGCATTCGAGATGACAACACCGCATGGAGGTTAGCAAAGCACTCCGAAAGAGTGCTCACGATGGTCAAAGGTCTTTTTTGCAATTGTGACAAAGAGTAAGGCCAATGTACCGTTAATTGGCCTTTGCGCATTGTATCCCCACAGAATTGTGGGGACAATTTAATCCGCCCGCAGCCCTGTCATTCCGAAACGCAGCGGAGCGGAGTGAGGAATCTGGTTAAGTCAAAAGAGAGTAGCACGCGCAACCATGCCTCCACCCACTTGTCAATCGCACGCGCAGCATAGTAAAGTTCCAAATCCTGGTGGAAGGAAACCTCGCGGGTTCCTATATACTTTGACGACTATTTCGCCCCAAAACAATTGATTTGCATCAACCTTCATGATGTGGAATACAGAATTCTGTTTACAAATTGGTAATATTGAATTGTTCTTAAATGCACAACAAGGTAATAATTTCGCCCCGCGAACAAATGCATTACTAACCTTCAAAAAACAATTGCCAAGAAGAGCTTTTTAGGCTCGCAATTACCTAAACCAATTCTACATGAAGAAGATCTATTCACTAATTGTCGTGGCCATTATGGCGCTACTCTCGCCAGAGATGTTTGCCCAGCCATGGAATTACGATTTCGGAACCGGCACTGGTTCTTACACTACAGCAAGTGGTGTGAACACTACCTTTTTCACCGGCACACCTGTAGGTGGCGGAACCTACAGATTGCGTTGTGCAAGCACAGGCAATGTGGGAACAGGATTTATTCTGGCCAATCCGGGCACAGCGCTGGGCACAGCATCCGAGGTACAAATCAACGCTTCAGTTGGTGCTTCTACCCAGAAGTTCACTGTTTTTGGCTGGTCTTCTCCATCCAATACGGCTTACGCAAAATTTAATTTCAGAAATACATCTTCAGGCAATGGCGCACTGGCTTTTCACCTGGGTAATGGCGCTACCGTTCCTTTTCAGGATGGAACTGGCTATACGAGTTACAATGCATCGTTGGCGGTATTGCTGGTCAACTACAGTGGAGGCGCTATCACAACCGTTCAAAGAAGAACATCAGGAGCCTTTACTACCATCACAGGCTCTGGTATTACCAAAGATGCCAACAACCTGATAGAGGTTTATGGCAACAATAACTCTACCTCTACAACATACAACCGTTCAGGAAGCAATACACTCAATGCCCAGAGCTGGGATCTGTGGGTGGATGGAACCAAAATTTCACCATCCGGCGGATGGGCTGTTGCCGGAACACTGGCAGCCAATACGACACTCGGCGGTTTCGGATTTTTCGGAGAGTCATCCGCTACCAATGCGGCTTTCATGTACATTGACGACTTAGAGTATTCTAACGCAGTTCCACCAGTAGCAGCTTGTACAGCTCCATCTACACAAGCCAGCAACATTACATTTTCTGGTATTACTACATCGCAAATGGATGTAAACTGGACCAATGGAAATGGTGCAGGAAGAGTAGTGGTAATGAATTCAACCAATTCATTTACACCACCAGCCAATGGAGCAAACCCTGCTGCATCAACAACATGGGCAAACGCAGGTCAGCAAGTGGTATTCAATGGAACAGGCAGTGGCCCGATAACGATTACAGGTTTGAACTCTTCTACTACCTATCACTTCAGTGTGTATGAATATTGTTCACCAGACAGAACCTACCAGACTGCAACGGCTAGCCTTAACCCCAATAGCCAGATCACAAATGCATCAGCGACTCCAACCTTGAGCACAGATGCATTGACTGCTTTTGGTTCATTGTGTGTGGGTGGTGGTCCTTATGGCCCTAACTCCTTTACCATTAGCGGAACTTCGCTTACTGCTGCCAACGTCACAGTAAATTCATTCGATCCTGCTTATACATTCTCTACTACAGCCGGTGGCACTTATACTGCTTCTTTGAATCTGACCCAACCTGGCGGAACCTATTCACAGCCAGTTTTTGTGAAATTCGATCCGATTGCGGCCGTACTTTATAGTGGAAATATCACTGTTGGCGGCGGCGGTGCTACCAGCGTTACAGTAGCTGCATCTGGCACAGGATTGCCAATAGGCGTGGGCACAATGACCACCCCAACTTTTACCGCAGTAACATCCAGTACAGCTACATTGGGTGGTAACATAACCAACACCGGTTGCACCACGGTTACCGAAAGAGGAATTTACTGGAGTTTGACCAATGGATTTGCAGACGGAGCCGGAACACAGGTTTCTACTACCGGAACTTTTTCTACCGGAATATTTACACAGGCCGTTACAGGTTTGCCATCTAATACTACCATTTATTTTAAAGCTTATGCAGTAAATGGTTCAGGTGCTTTCTACAGCGCCCAATCTAGCTTTACTACATCACAGCAGTTTTTGAATGTGGGTGATATCAGCATCCTTGGATGGAATTCAAATGCACCTGATAACTTCACCTTTGTTACCTGGGTGGATTTGCCAAACAATATGATCATCAAATTTACCGATGGCGGATTCAATGGAACAGCACCCAACTCAGCCAACACTGCTGGCAACGCCCGTGGATCTGAGAACTTTGTTATCTGGAGAAACAATACCGGAAACACCATTGTTGCAGGAACTGTCATTAGAATACAGAGTCAGACTGCCACCATTGGTTTAGCAGTGGGTGGAACAACTGCCGGCGGCGGTGGATTGGAAAACCTTTCTTCTGGCGGTGATCAGTTGATCGCTTATCAGGGAAGTGCTACATCAGGAGCTACACCAGATTATTCTGGCACAGGTGCAGCAGTAAACTTTACCGGAAATATTCTTTACGGATTGAACTTCCAGGGTTCGGGAACAGCAACAAGCTGGATCACGAGCTTAGCAGCTTCTGGTAGCACCTCTTATTTGCCTACCGAATTAAACGTTGCCAACGGCAATATTGCAATTGCGAATAACGCTTCCAGCGCACAATACACTGGTCTTCGTTTGGGCCAGGCCACATTTGCCGGATACAAAGCATTGGTAAACAATCCTGCCAACTGGACCAAACTTACCGGAACAGTTGCTCTGACTACACTTAATACCACAGCATTCTTGTTGTCAACAGGCGGACCGGCTCAGATCACAGTTACAGACGTCAACGGCGGAATTAACCCAACACAAAATGCACCATTCACCCTTACCATTGAAACAAGAGACGCACTAAACGTTCCACAAAGTGTAACTTCAGACACTGATTTCCAAATCACTTTGCCATCTGGAACAGGCGTATTGGGTGGCACATTGACAGGCACTATTTTGGCGGGAAGCAGTTCCTTTACTTTCACAGGTATTACCTATACCGTGGCCGAAGGAAACGTAATTCTCGATGTAAGTGTTACTGCAGGTCCTCCATTGGCTACCGGTTCGTCTTCACTGATTACAGTAGAAGAGCCAGCCAGTTTATTGGCTATTCCTACTTTCGGAACTTTTGCCTTTACCAGCAACAACATTGGCACCTTTACAGTAGAAGCACGCAGAACCAATGCTACTGTTGATCCTACTTATACAGGAAATGCTACTGTTGCATTGTTCTCAGGAACAGGCGTAGTATTGGGAACCACAGTGAAGCCATTCGTAAATGGAATTGCCACTTTCAATGATATCAGTTTCAATACACCAGGTGTAAAACAAATTGAAGTAACAGCAACAGCACTTACCTCTGCAGTATCATCTGCCATTACAGTTTCTACCGCATCTTTAAGTGAAGTAGCACTTCCAAGATTTATGCAGGGCACTACGGTTTCTTCGAACAGCACGCGTATGCCATTTGCCTACCGCGTTACTTTGAGCGGACTCGAGCCATCCAAGACCTATCGTTATATCAACCAAATGGTAGAAGCAGCCGATCCGGCAACCATTTCCGGAGCAGGTAATCCAATTTATGCAAATCCTGCGGGTTTTGTAAGAACCACAAGCTCTGGTCTTTCTACCCTTGGTGAATATGGTGAGTTTACAACCAATGTTGCAGGAAGCTACACCGGCTGGTTTATTACTGAACCAACAGGTAATGCGCGATTCACTCCTGGTAACGATGTATTCTGCCGAATCAGCCTCAACAATGGTAACGGAGGAACATCCGTTGCTTTGCGTCTGACTACTTCTAATACAGTAAAAGTTACTGAGTTCGGATCATCTGCTACACAAGGAACAGGTCTTCGCGGTAACTCTGCGGCTACAGCGAAAAATTTCATTTTAGTTTATGACAACATAGGCGGAACAGGTCGTCCGATTTCTTCTACTTATGTAGAATCAGATGGAGTGGCCAATACAACAGCCAACAACTATGCAGCATTTTATAATACCAGTGTAAACGGAGTAGCAGGCGCTTATGGTTTGATTATTCCGAACACACTTCCAAATGGTATCCGCAGAATTGAACAACGCTCATTGAATAACGGTGATATTGTGAGTTGCCCTGCTATAGATAGCAACGGTACCTGGCCAGGCGGAGCAGTTACTGTGAATCCAAATACGGGAACTACAGCGAAAGTTATTGCTGCAACTGACGCTCCGTTTGATCCTTTGTGTGTTGCATTGATACCAGGCAACAACGACAACTTCCTCAGTGCTGTATTGGCTCCTGCATCAGGCAGTGCTTATCCTTCACAGAATTGTTTCAGTGGTACTTTGGTTGGAGCCAATGTCTCTGCCGAAGGATCTACTCTCAATGTATTGCCAGCAGGCGGACAAGACAGATGGTATGCATTTATAGCTACTTCAAGTGCTATTCGCGCATCGGTTACAACAAGTTCTTTCAATGCGGTTCTCGAATTGCACACAGTAGATGGAAGTTTGATCGATACCGAAAACAGTGTAAGCGCTATTGGCGGAGAGATCATGTCGACCAACAACCTGATAGAAGGCACTACATACTTTATTGCAGTGCGATCTTATGATGGCGCAGTAGGAACATTCACAGCATGTATATCCTCTTTGCTTGACAGCTATTGCGCTACAGGTTCTGGTACTTATGTATTGTGTTCAGCCTTTAAACCATCTTATGCAGGAGCTGTAAGTTACACTTACACATTCACTCCAACAGGAGTTACACCAGGAGCACCCACATCAGTTACAGCTCCCGGCCAGATTCTTTTATCGAATGTTACTCTTGCGTTGTTGTATGGTGGCACTTACGATGTGCGCATCGATGCCAACTTCAGCAACCTTGTGAATGCTGTTCCAGCACCAGATCCTATTACAGTAATCGGAACACAGATCTGCAACATTACCATTGCTTCACAACCATTACCAGAAGTGGTATTGGCTCAGCGTTGCCCTGCTACTTTGTTGCGCGGTACTTTGGCTCAGGCCAAACCATTTGTTTGCAACGCTGTTGATTACCGTTGGGAGTTTACAGAAGTAACTGCGTGTGATGGATTGACAACAGTATCTCCATTCTTCACCAGAGATCGTGGAGCTGCTTCTCCTTATCTGGCTTTGAACTTCACTACACCAACGGCGCTTGTACCAGGTTCTTACTACAGTGTTCGTGTAGCTCCGATTTTACCAACAGGTTTGGGAACATATGGACCAGCACAAGTGATTCAGATTTCTCCTCTTTCTTCTATTGAAGAATTGAACGCCTTCGATCTTGAGGGTGCAGCAATTAAAATCGAAGAAGAAGGCACAACAAACAATGCGGTGATCTATCCAAATCCGAATAACGGACAAATGATGGTAATCAATGTAACGGATATTGTTTCTGACAGAGTGTTTGTAAGCATCATGGACAATACAGGTCGTATGGTGTACAGCAATTCATTTACCGCAGAAAACTCATTGAATCAGGTAGTGACCTTCGATCGCCCGCTTGCACAAGGCTTGTACCTTGTACAATTCGTGGTTGATGGAAGAACCATTACACAGAGATTGGCTGTTACGAAGTAATAGTCAGTAATGAAATATTAAAACCCCGCCTGAGAAGGCGGGGTTTTTTTTTTGTTCTTAAAATTGGAAAAGGATTCAATAAGAATCATCCGTAAAAGCTGGAGAGTGACGGTCATTGAGTTAAGAAGGATAAATATCAAAAGGATGACCCGATTCAGAAGAATGGATCGAACGTTTATAGAAGATGAATGTCAAGGGATGACCCGATCCGGAAAGGATCGCATGTTTATAGATATGACATACCCCATGCGCTGCGCGATCCAGCATGGATCGAACGTTTATAGAAGATGAATGTCAAAGGATGACCCGATCCGTAAAGGATCGCATGTTTATAGATTCGACATGCACCATGCGCTGCACGATCCAGCATGGATCGAACGTTTATAGAAGATGAATGTCAAGGGATGACCCGATCCGGAACGGATCGCATGTTTATAGATATGACATACCCCATGCGCTGCACGATCCAGAATGGATCGAACGTTTATAGCAAAGTTCATATCAAAGGAAGACCCGATCCGGAAAGGATCGCATGTTTATAGCAAAGTTCATATCAGCTAATCCCCAATTCAGAATAAAATCGAATAAACTCTCCCCAAACTCAATAAAGATTAAATGTAATTTTGTGTTTCTTTAATCATTGCAATGCACTTTTTCATTTAATAACAATGTAATGGCAGGCACATTTTCTCAGATTTATATTCAAGTGGTTTTTGCGGTAAAAGGAAAAAACTGCTTAATTCGTCCCAATTGGGAGGAAGACTTATACAAATACATGACTGGTATAGTTCAGACTAAAAACCAAAAGATGCTAGCTATTAATGGAATGCCTGATCATATTCACATATTCATAGGAATGAGACCTTCATGTTGTTTGTCCGACTTGATTCGTGAAGTAAAAAAATCTTCTACCGAATTCATTAATTCCCGAAGGTTTAACAACTACAAATTTCAGTGGCAGGAAGGGTATGGCGCATTTTCATATCATCATTCCAATTTGGATAATGTGTGTCATTATATTTTGAATCAAAAGAATCATCATAGAAATAAAACGTTTAAGGAGGAGTACATGGATTTTTTAAAAGAATTCCATATTGATTTCAAAGATGAATATTTATTTGAATGGATAGAAGAGTGTATAACATTCGACCTTGGTCGTTTGATCATTGCAAGCCGATTGTGCTATAAACATTCGATCCATTCTGGATCGGGAGATGCGTGTAAATAATTGGATAAACGATCCCGGATCGCATCGGATGTTGATCGGTCAATTCCTTAACTTAATGACATTGCCCTTGGGGATCGGAAAATACGCGCAATCTAGATTTTTCTATAAACATTCGATCCATTCTGGATCGGGTCATCCTTTGATATTCACTTGCTATAAACATGTGATCCCTTCGGGATCGTTTCATCCGTTGCCATTCACTTTCTATAAACATTCGATCCATTCTGGATCGGGTCATCCCTTGATATTCACTTGCTATAAACATGTGATCCCTTCGGGATCGTTTCATCCGTTGCCATTCACTTTCTATAAACAATCGTTCCATCTGGATCGGGTCATCCTTTCACTTCACTTGCTATAAACATGTGATCCCTTCGGAATCGTTTCATCTGTTGTCATTCACTTTCTATAAGCATTCGATCCATTCCGGATCGTTTCATCAGTTCCAACCTTTGCGGTTCACCCAAATAAATTTCACCCCCCCAACCTCAAATCACTGTTTAATACAGCAATCGCTCGTCATTCAAATCTATGCCCATACTTTCCATCAGCAATTCATAATAAGGTCTGTTTTCCATTTTGCTGCGCAGCCATACAAAGAAGGAAAGTGCATGTACGTCTTCTTTGTAGCCGGGCCAGGCAATCTTGGAGTTCTTTACTTTTTCTTTGAACTCCGGCGTGGTTACCTGATCCGGATCGTTGAGCAAGTCAAGAATAAAGTTGAGAAAAATATCAGCCCGCTGGTACATATCATCCGATAGCATATTTGCGTATTCATTGCGGAGGCGGTGAACCATTTTATACGACAATTCAGGATTTCCCAATTCATATTGTACGATCATTTCTATCATCTTTTTCTTGAAGCACCATTCCATGCCCATCAAATTCGTGAGTTCTGAATCGCTGCTCCCGAATGAATGCAATACACGATTGGCCTTGCGGTAGTCCTGCGAGTGAAACCGATACACCGCCAGATTCAGTTTCATATTGATCCATTCAGTGATTTCAGAATGGTTGGCGTTGTTTTCAATAGCACATTCGATGGTGTTAATGGCTTCTTTCAGGCGATTGGTATATGCGGCAATGCCCGCGCGAAGTCCCGTATATTGTGGAAATACAGGATGCAGCTTGATGTTTTTGGCTCCATACAATTCTTCCATTTGATGACAGAGCTCTTCTGCCTTGCGAAATTTCCGGTTGCGGTAGCAGGCATGCGCATACATGTATAAAATTTCCAGTTCATATTCTTTGTCACCTTTCAGGAATTGACCATGATTCTTTAAACGATGATAGACTTTTGAAATGTAATTCTCGAATTTTGAATAATCCTTTCCTGTAACAATGGCAGTGCGAAACAATTTGGCCAGCAACATCATGAACAATGGATCATTGGCGTCGTCCACGGTTATTTTCATGTCTTTTTTGGTCTTTTTAATTCTGATATCCGGATTCAGCGATTTGCCTGTTTGTTTGGCCTTCTTGTTCTGCGCTTTTTGTTTGGCGATCGTTTTGCGCATCTTACTGATTTTATCATACTTAATTGTGTTCAATTCCCACTTGGTAATGATTTCCTCCGCATCAATTCCCATAGGCGCGGCATAATCAATCAACCACGAGTAGATAGTCTCCAGCACCTCATATCTTCTTCTTTGTTGTGCAATTTCTTCAGCTTTAAAAAGAAGTTGACGGGCAGATTCCACGGCATTTCTTTCGAGCATAAACTGGGCAACGATAATAAGGCTTAAAATTCTGCTGGCAGGAGCATGTTCAACATCGATTCGCCCCAGAATAACCCACTCAATAAGATCATCAGCGAGCTCTTTGCGCAACGCATTGAAGGCATCGCGTTTGAAATTTTTATCATCGTCCTCACCATAAATAGCGGCTTTCATTTCCTGAGAGGAAGGAGGCGTTTCGCTCAGAAGCATTTTTGCCAGTTGTATTACTTTGGGCGCATCTTGTCGCTGGACGTACGACAAGAAATCATTTTTTTCATACCCATTCAAGTGGGCAATGATTTGTTCGAGGATAATCATATTTCGGGCTTTTGTGTTTCGTGATGAAATTTATCGGGCAATCCCGGTTTCAGCCGAAAGATAAAAAGGCATTTCCGAATACAACTCACAATGCGTATTTTACGAATTGTGAGTCGTATTCGGAGAATTTGACAGGTGGATCGTAAAATAAAAGGGCCACCTGCCGGAGGCGGCCTCTTCTTCCTTATAAATGCTCAATAAGACCAATGCCCACAAATCCCGTCAGGGATGACCTTTTGGTAGAATAATGCATGAGTGCGATGAATTGCGCCGCACGGACATTCGCGAAAAACTGACAGTTGATGGGGCGCAAAAGAGGATGGTATGTTGTATGAAACGAATTGCGCGAATTACAAGAATACGAAATGCGATTGTTCCGCAGCTAATGCTATTTTCCTTGAATCAAAACCACATCTTTCGAACGAATCGCATTGACTCAAAAATAAAAATCCCCCAACCGTTGTCGGGGGATTTTATCATCGGACAAAATTTTCTCCAAAACCAGGTTCACCGCTTCGTGAAATATTAAGAAGATAATTTCGCACAGGACTTTCTTACGCAGCCTGAAGCTCAACTTTTCGCGCTTCCAGAGCAGCCTTGAACTCATTGAGTGCAACCAGGTCCTGAACCAGACGGCCTACTTCCAACTGCATCAAGATCAGCGAACTGCCTTCACCATCTGACTGTCTTCGAAGTGCGCGAAGTCGCTTTACAGCCAGAGAGGCAAGTTCCAACTGCAGATCGCTCTGCACATTGGGATCGACAGTGATAGCCAGTTGTGTCTGTGCCGCAGCAATTTCTGCATCCAGGGCAGTCAACTGTGCCGGCGTCATTTCGGCGGCCAGCGCGCGGCCGTTAGCACGCGACTCTGTGTTGATTTTGTCTGTGCTCACATCAGCAATGATACCATTAACTCTGGTGAGCAGACCCTCGCACTCAGCGAGGTTTTCGATTGTTTGGACATTATATGTCATTGGCAAGATCTCCGGGGGTTTGATTTGTTATCCCTTTGACCGAGACGAAATAGCAACTTTTGCAAGGGGTGGCGCAACACGATTTTTGGCATTTGGGTAGGTGTTAAAATGGATTTTTTTTGTCAAAATTTTTTTAAGACATTGGAATTGTGCTGGTTAAAAGAGGGGGATCCGAAGCCCCGCTGAGATGGGGAACCCAAAACCAGCACCAATAAAAAATTCCGAAAAAATTCGGAATTCGGCCATGAAACCCAATAAAATCATGGCGAGTAGGTCAAAATAAATTCAGAAATTTTTTTTCGGGACCAATGCCCTCAAACGGAAAGATCAGGGCAAAAAGGTCCCAAAAAGACCTTGTGAGGTGTTAAAATCCTATTTTTTGTTCTGCTTTTTTGCGTCGAATTTTGCCAAAAGTGATTCGACATGAGAAATTTCTGCTTTGATTCCCTCCAATTTGATCTCCAATTGAAATACTTTTTTCACTCTGTCAGAACCGGAACGCACCTTGGCCACATTCCTGTAATAATCAAGTGAAATGAGTTCCGACCGGTTAGCGAGTTTATTCTCTTTAATATAGCTCAACTGGTGGTCGAGGTGAAAGGCATTCTCCGACGCGGCGTTGATCTTGTTCTTCATCTCATTCAATTTCAGTATCATAGTTGCCTGGTTAGCGCGCAATTTCACCAGCATACTTTGGAGCGCGCGCCTGGCGTGGTCATTTTCGAAGGGCAAATTTTGAGGATTGCTCAGGTACTGGTTTTGCTTTTTCTTGAGTGCCGGAATATAAAATCGGCGGAGTTTTGCCACTGCTTCGGGAGAAAGTGTTCGTTTTCCCTCAAAAACCAGGTTCATCAGGGTGTAGCTCACCCCGCACAACTCTGCCAGCAGAGCTTTTGACCAACCGGTTTGGTTTTGAAGTACTTCCAAAGGGAAGAGGTTGGTTTTCGCGCGTAAATTTCTGTTGTTCGACATAATTAATTCAAATGTATAAACTTTTGTCCCAATGAGAAATTTTTACAATCGAAACATGTTACAATTGTAAAGAAAAACCAATGAAGAATTTGTTTTTACATTTGAAATTGGAATTGTATCGGGGTATGGAAGTTTCCGGAAAGGAGAATTGGATTGAAGGATCAGGTGTTTTTTTGGCACCTGGATATCTGGATAGGTTTTCTGTTTTGGTTTTTTGAATTGAAAGGCAAATGGGTTTGGGAATTGATTTGGAGGTGTTGGGGTGGATTGGGGTGTTTGTTTTTCGGGTTGAATGCTTTTAGCTCAGCGAAAGGTTGGTGAAGTCAAAATTTTTAATATAGGCAGTAACTCGCTGAGATTTAAGTTTAAAAAGGGACTGATAAGCTAAGATAATTGCCCGATAAAGTTCGTTGACTTAAGGTTTTTGGGTATTATTATGGGATTTTTTGGTATGAAGGAGGCGTGGGGTGTAATTTCGGAGGCGGGGAGGAGGTCTTTGGCACCATGACCATCCAACCCGGGGAGGGTGATTTTATAAATAAATATGACACAAAAAGAATTAGAAGATTATCTCTGGGGGGCGGCCAATATTCTTCGCGGAATGATTGATGCGGCCGACTTTAAACAATACATTTTTCCGCTGCTGTTTTTCAAGAGAGTAAGTGATTTGTGGGACGAAGAATTTGAAATAGCCAAAGAAGAAAGTGGTGGCGATTTAAAATATGCAGAGTTTGCCGAGAACCACCGCTTTCAAATTCCCAAAGGTTGCCATTGGGAAGATGTCAGAAAAAAAACGGTTGATGTAGGAGCGTATTTGCAAAAGGCATTGAATGGCATAGAGAAGGCCAACTTCGAAATGCTGCACGATGTATTTGGTGATGCCCAATGGACCAACAAACGCAGAATGAGTGATGAAAAAATGCTCGACCTGATAGAGCATTTTAGTAAGATGAAACTCACCGTTGCCGAAGTGCCGCACGATATTATGGGAGAAGGCTATGAATACCTCATCAAAAAATTTGCAGACGACAGCGGACATACCGCTGCAGAGTTTTACACCAACCGTACTGTTGTAAAACTAATGACACAAATTACCGATCCCAAAAGCATTGAAAGTATTTACGACCCTACCTGTGGCAGTGGTGGTATTTTGCTCAGTGCTGCTTTGCATTTGAAAGAACAAGGCAAAGAGTACCGGACGCTCAAGTTGTATGGACAGGAACTCAATCTTATTACCTCTGCCATTGCGCGCATCAATATGTTCATGCACAACGTTGATGAATTTTTGATCGTGCAAGGTGATACTTTAGACAGTCCGCAGATATTGGAAAATGACGAACTGAAGAAGTTTGATGTGATTATGGCCAATCCACCATACAGTGTAAAAAAGTGGAGCCAGAGCAAATGGATGAACGACCCTTATGGGCGCAATATATGGGGCACACCACCACAAGGTTGTGCCGACTACGCCTTTCAGCAGCACATTATGCGCAGCTTGAACCCCGCAACGGGACGTTGTGTAGTGCTTTGGCCACACGGTGTATTGTTCAGAGACAGTGAAGCCGAAATACGCAAGCGTATGATTGAAGCAGATTATGTTGACGCAGTAATAGGCTTGGGCAAAAACCTATTTTACAACAGTAGCATGGAAAGTTGTTTGCTGGTATGCCGCATGAAAAAGCCCAAAGAGAGAAAGGGTAAGATTATTTTTATTGATGCGAAAGAAGAACTTCGCATAGAACGCACCAATGCCTGGCTTGAACCACAGCACATCAAAAAGATAAGCGAAGCTTATTGGAAGTTCAAAGATGCAGGAGGTTTTGCGAAAGTGATGGGCAATAAAGATGTTTTGGAGAACAATGGCAATTTGAGTTTGCAGTTGTATGTGAAGCAAGCATCCACGGGCATTGAGCACAACACCGATGAATTGATCGCAGAAATAAAAGCAGGTCAGCAACAAATCAATTCTTCCTTGGACAATTTATTTACTCAACTGAGAAATATTGGGATACAAGCATGAAGTTGAGAAAGGATAAATGGCAAACTTTACCAATTGGTGACGTTGTTTCAGAACTAAGGAATACCTCAGTTAAACCTTTGGAGAATGGTTATGAAAAATATATTGGCTTTGAGCATATTGAGCCAGGGAATATTTATTTGAACCAATTTGGAAGTTTGAGTGATGGAGTAACATTTACTAAGACTTTTGAAAAGAATGATGTGCTTTTTGGTAAAATTAGAGCTTATCTGAAGAAAGTTGCTGTAGCACCAATTAATGGCATTTGTTCTGGTGATATTCTTGTACTGAGAACTAATGATAATAAAAGACTAAGTCAAGAGCTATTAGCTTATTTATTGACAACTGATGCATTTTTAAAACGAGCTGTAGATTCATCGATCGGAACCACCCTTCCCAGAACAAAATGGCAGCATTTATCAAAACATTCAATCCCCCTCCCCCCCCTCTCTGAGCAAAAACAAATTGCATCACTTTTTCAGTCCATAGAATCAGCGATGGAGCAAGTGGAGGGGCAGGAGAAGAATTTATTACAACTCAAGAATAAATTGCTAAGAGATTTATTCAGTGAGAAAAAGAAATTTGGCAGTCATTTGAAGGAGAAAGATTTTGAAACCATCCGATTCGAGAAAATAGCAACGAATATTTCAGAAAGAGTTGAACCCAAGAAAACAGAACTCACCACCTATGTGGGATTAGAGCATTTGGACTCTGATAATTTGAAAATAGAAAGAACAGGAAAGCCGGAAGATGTGATAGGCACCAAACTCAAAATCTACAAAGGCGATATCATATTCGGCAAGCGCAGGGCATATCTGCGCAAAGTAGCCGTTTCGCATTTTGATGGTATTGCTTCGGCACACAGTATGATTTTAAGAGCCAATGAGAAGAATATCGAAAGGGAATTTCTGCCCTATTTTATGCAGAGTGATGCATTTATGAGTAGAGCCGTTCAAATTTCAGAAGGTTCGCTTTCCCCAACCATCAAAAACAAAACATTAGCGGTTCAGGAATTTATTTTTCCAAAGAAGGAAAAACAAAAGGAGTTGATTTCGGTATTTAAGCAGTTTGATTTAACAATAGAACACCTCAAGCACCAAAAATCCACCTTAAAGAAATTGAAGCAGAAGTTATTGAATGAGATCTTGGGGTGAGGAAATAGTGAAATAAATAATTAGTTTTGTAGAGTATAAAAAGGCCGTATCATGAGCAAAATAAAAATAAAGAACTTCGGTCCCATCAAAGAGGGTTGTCAGGAGAATGATGGCTGGGTTGACGTGAAAAAAGTTACTGTGTTTATAGGCAATCAGGGAAGCGGTAAGAGTACGGTGGCAAAGTTAATTTCTGCCTTTATGTGGTTGGAAAAAGCGATGACAAGAGGAGATGTAAATGCTAATGTTTCTGCTGCTGATTTTGTTGAAATACTCGAATATCATCGTATGGAAGATTATTTGCAAAATGACTCCGTTATTGAATATGAAGGTGAGATTTATAACATACGTTGGAATTCATCGGTTGAGCAAAGCAAGCCTTATATAGCAGGTAAAAAGAACGGCAAAGGAGCTACAAGTTTACCTAAGATTATGTATGTTCCAGCGGAACGGAATTTTCTCTCATCCATCAAAGACACGAATAAGATTTCGAATTTATTGGCTGGCGGGCTTTCTGAATTTGCAGTTGAGTATAGAAGGGCGCAGTTGGATAGCGAAGGAAAATCCCTTGATTTGCCTATAAATAGGGCAAAGATTCGCTACGACGAAGATAAAGATGAGGTAATTCTAACTGTAAATGACAAGCCTCTTAAACTTTCAAGAGCAGCCAGTGGATTTCACTCAACAGTTCCATTGTACTGGGTTTCTCAAAACCTCGTTAATTTCATAGGTAAGGACGAAAAGACTTTGTTGCAGACATTGAGCACCGATCAGAAATTGAGGCTAGAGAGAGAATTAAACCAATTGAGATTAGAGGGTATTACAGAAGTAGAAAGAAAAAGGAAGCAATCCGGTGTAATAAGCAGATACATCTGTAGGCATTTTGTAAACATCGTAGAAGAACCAGAACAAAACCTATTTCCAAGTTCACAACAAAGGATATTGAATAGTTTACTGGAAATAAATAATAGGAATGAAAACAATAAGCTGATAATGACTACGCATAGTCCTTATTTGATTAATTATTTAAGTATTGCAATTCAAGCAAGTCACTTGCACTCTGAAATAATTAAAAGAGGACGAGCGAGTGATTTACTTCAAAAACTAAGAGAAATTATCCCTGGTGAATCAATAATATCTGGAAATGATGTTGTCATTTATCAACTAGATGAGACAACAGGAATCATTTCAAAATTGGGCAGCACAGATGGAATTCCATCTGACAAAAACTACCTGAATAAATCGCTTCGCCTTGGAAATGAAATGTTTGATTCATTACTTGAAATTGAAGAAGAGTTATGAGTTTAAATTTTTTGAATAACGCTTGCAAAGAGCAAGTGAGAAGTGAAGTGTATTTTGGCTTATGTGACAGCCAAGATGGCACCAAGGCATATACTAATTTGGATAGACCTGATACATGGATTGCCGCTGTGAAAAATGATAACGGTATTGACTTGATTTTTACTCCCGTAGATAAATGGTTGATAAAAGATAATGAACACCAAGGAAGAGGAAGATGCGATGGTATTTTGACATCAAACGAACATATATATTTTGTTGAATTAAAAGACCAAGCAAGGAGTTGGATTACAGGGGCGATAGAGCAATTAGAATCTACTATAGAGTTTTTTAAAGAAGCACATGATATTAATCAATACAAACACAAAAAGGCCTTTGCCTGTAATAAACAACATAAGCATTTTCAGGAAATAGACAATGAAATGAATATTGCTTTTTTTAGAAAGCATAAAGTAAGAATTGATTTACAAGCAGAAGTCTTGGTTTTATAATGACTTTCAACGAACCAAATACAGTCGAGCATTTGATCATTCACCAACTTACCGGAGTGAATCTAAATCCTGTGCAAGGCTTTGTGGTAAAGGAAGATGCTGTAGGATATGGTTCAGTTTTCTTGTGTGGTGATACCTTTACGAGTGCAGCTGTTCAGGAGTTCATTTTGCAAAAAAAAGCAAATAGGTCGGTAGGATTATTCAAGTAGTTCGATTCAATAACAGAGCAACTCAAATAGTAAAGAACCGCCGTGAAGAAAAATGAAGCAGAAGTTATTGAATGAGATATTGGCCTAGATTTGTAAAATTGTAATATAAAAATGCCGGGACAGCAACCCATTATAGTCAGAGTTTTTAGAATAGTTCACATAGATAATGTGGAGTATTTGCTCACTCATGGTATGTTTACAAAAAACCACCCTAAGGCTGATCCTGGTTATATCAACATTGGAGATAGTTTATTAATTGACCAAAGAAGTATTTATAGAGTAGGTATCAACCCTCCCAATGGAGTTTTAGGGGATTATGTTCCATTTTATTTTGGTCCTTTGTCACCAATGCTCTACAATATCAAAACAGGTTACAGGGGAATTACTCACCGTCCGCAACGCGAAATAGTTTATGTAGTTTGCCGGGTGGACTCGTTGATTGAAAATGGTGTAGAATGGTGCTTTACGGATGGACATGCTAAAAATGCACTGACTGAGTTTTATAACGATTTAGATGATCTCAATGCAGTAGATTGGAATGTAGTAGCCGAGAGATATTGGAGCAATACCGATGACGATTATGATAGAATGCGAAGGAAACAAGCAGAATTCTTAGTTAAACGTAAGGTGCCAGCAAATTGCATTAGCAGTATAATGGTATATAGCGAAGGCGTAAAAGACTTTGTAAAAGAGATCATTACTCGACTTGGATTGGAAATACCAGTTCGGGTTGATAAAAATAACCAATTTTATTATTGATGAAATATTTGAAAGGAAATCTATTAGAGGCACAGACGCAAGCTTTGGTTAACACTGTTAACACAGTTGGTGTGATGGGTAAGGGAATTGCCTTGCAATTCAAAGAGGCATTTCCAATGAATTTCAAAATATATGCGGCTGCATGTAAAAAGAAAGAACTAGTGCCCGGCAAATTGCTTGTGGTTAAGGAGCCAACCTTAGAGGGAGAATATATAATCATCAATTTCCCTACTAAGACCGAATGGTACTTGAAATCCAAATACGAATATATAGAGGAAGGATTGAAGGAATTGGCTAAGGTTATTGAAGAGTATAAAATTGAGAGCATTGCAATTCCACCATTGGGTTGCGGAAATGGAGGATTGAAATGGGATAAAGTAAAACCAATGATTGAAAAATACCTTGGACATTTAAGTCATGTAAACATTCAGGTATTTGAACCAAACGAAGCAGTCAAGGAATTTCTAAAGCAACAAGATGCTAAAAAAGAAGTAGAACTGACTCCTCCGAGGGCAATGGTGCTCTATGCAATGTTCTATTATGAGTCTTTGGGAGAAAATGCAAGTCTGTTCGTTGCCAATAAACTGGCTTACTTTTTACAGCGGATGGGAGAAACAAGTTTAAACCGATTAAAATTTGAAGCCAGTCATTATGGTCCATATGCCGTTCAGGTTGAACACTTGCTACACAATATGAATGGAAAGTATCTCAAAGGATTGGAACAAATGAATGCAAAAGCATTTGAACACTTAGAACTACAATATGACAAAGTAAAGGAAGTAAGTGACTATATCAGAAAGGAACTAAAGGCAGAACAAAGAACAAGGTTATCCAATCTGATAAAATTGATAGATGGTTTCCAATCGGCCTTATCATTAGAAATTTTAGCAACGGTTGATTTTGTGAGCAAAGACAATCGTAGTATGAACCAGGAAGAAATTGTGAAGATCATACACAATTGGTCAGACCGGAAACGAAAACTTTTTCAGGAAAAATATATTCAAATTGCGATCGATCATTTGCACGACTACAGTAGCCGTCTTGAAATAAATTAAGCAGTGACCTTCAACGAACAAAATACAGTCGAGCATTTAATCATTCACCAACTGACCGGAGTGAATCTAAATGCAGTACAAGGTAATTTGGTGAAGGAAGATGCCGTAGAATATGCTTCAGTCAAATGGAAATATGTACAAGCCGATTTATTGCAACGTGATATAACAGAAGTATTTGTAGAAAAGGAGTTGAAAGAAGCCTTGTGTCGTCTCAATCCTGACATTGCATCACAACCAGACAGGGCTGAAGAAGTAATTCATAAACTAAGAGCTATTCTCATTGCGGTAAACAACGTTGGTTTGGTCAGAGCCAATGAAGAATTCGCAAAATGGCTTCGCAATGAAGTTACACTTCCTATTGGCAAAAACAATGAGCACGTGGTTATTCGTTTAATTGATTTCGACGAATTGAAGAACAATAGTTTTGTTCTTTCGAATCAATTTAAGCTCAGAGCAAGAGAAACAAAGATTCCAGATATTGTCATGTTTGTCAACGGAATTCCTTTGGTAGTGGGAGAGGCGAAAACACCAGTTAGGCCAGCAGTTACCTGGTTCGATGCGGCACACGATATTAATGTTGTCTATGAGAATGCAATTCCTCAATTGTTTGTCCCCAATGTATTCTCATTTGCCACTGAAGGTAAAGAAATATTCATTGGCGGTGTAAGGACACCACTCGAGTTTTGGGCTCCATGGCGATTGGAGAATGAAAAGGATGAACTGAGTCATTTCGCCGGTTTGCAGGATGTGTCCAAACAAATGACACATTTGCTTCAACCTGCCACATTATTGGATATTCTGCAGTACTACACCGTGTATGCCACCAATAGTAAGAAGAAAAAAATCAAAGTTGTTTGTCGCTACCAGCAGTACGAAGGAGCCAATGCTATTGTTCAGCGCGTGCGCGAAGGACAAATTAAGAAAGGATTGATCTGGCATTTTCAAGGATCAGGTAAATCATTGTTGATGCTGTTTGCTGCGCAAAAATTGCGAAAGCAACAAGACCTTGATAGTCCAACGGTAATGATTGTAGTGGATAGAATCGATTTGGACACTCAAATCACTGCAACTTTCAACACAGCAGAAGTACCAAACATGATTACCACCGATAGCATTAGGGAGTTGCATAAGCTATTGGAGCAAGACACTAGAAAGATCATCATTACCATGGTTCACAAATTCAAAGATGCTTATCCCGATATGAATATGAGGGATAACATTATTGTGATGGTGGATGAGGCACACAGAACTCAGGAAGGAGATTTGGGAAGAAAAATGCGAAAGGCTTTACCCAATGCCTTTCTGTTCGGATTGACAGGAACCCCCATAAATAAAGCAGATAAAAATACTTTTTGGGCTTTTGGTGCAGAACAAGACAGTGGAGGTTATATGAGCCGCTACACTTTTCAGGAAAGTATTAGAGACAATGCGACCTTGCCTTTGCACTTCGAGCCACGCTTGCCCAATTATCATATAGACAAGGAAAATTTAGATATTGCATTTAAAGAAATGGCCAATGATCTGAGCGAGGATGATCGCAACAAGCTCAGTCAGAAAGCCGCTAGCATGTCAGTGTTTTTAAAATCACCGGAAAGAATTAGAACAATCGTTGCCGATATTGTAGAACATTTCAATTCTCATGTTGAGCCGGAAGGATTAAAGGCAATGATTGTCACACCAGATCGTGAAGCTTGCATTCTTTACAAGGAAGCATTGGATCTATTAATCAGTCCTGAGGCCAGCCAGGTTGTAATCAGTTCGTCTGCTGACGATAGTTTAGAATTCAAGCAGAAGTGGGCCATGGACAAAGACAAACAAGAGAAAGAGGTTGAGAAATACAACGATCCTGATTCTCACTTGAAGTTTCTAATTGTAACATCTAAACTATTAACAGGCTTCGACGCACCCATTTTGCAGACCATGTATTTGGATAAGTCATTGAAGGACCATACTCTTCTGCAAGCCATTTGCAGAACCAATCGTTTATTCCCTCATAAGACTTTTGGTAGAATTGTAGATTACTTCGGTGTTTTTGACGATACGGCAAAAGCGCTGGTTTTCGATGAAGAGAGTATCAAAAACGTTATTTCGAATCTACAGGAGCTGAAAGATAAGCTACCAGAATGGATGGAGAAATGTTTAGCACATTTTGATGGTGTGGATAGGAGAATTTCGGGCTTTGAAGGTCTTTTGTTGGCTCAGGATAGTATCAATACGAATGAAAAGAGAGATGCCTTTGCCAAAGATTTCAGTAGTTTGACAAAGTTGTGGGAGGCCTTATCACCCGATCAGGTTTTGGATCAATTTGAAAAGGATTATAAATGGCTATCGCAAGTTTACACCTCTGTAAAGCCAACCTCAGATGATAATGGAAGATTGTTGTGGCATGCACTTGGGGCACAAACTACCGCGCTTATTCATGAGCACATTCATGTGTCAGGTATTAATCACGAAATGGAAGAGGTCATATTAGATGCAGAAGTGATTGATGATTTGATGAACAAAAAAGATCCTAAACAAGCCCAGAGGGTTTTGAAAATTCTCATTAGTCGTTTGAATAAACACGGTAATAATCCAATTTTTAAAAGGTTAAGCGAAAGACTAGAAGCCATTCGCGACAGGGCAGAAAGGGGACTGATTAATTCGATAGAATTTATTAAAGAACTATGTCAATTGGCGAAAGAAACCCTACAGGCAGAAAGAGGCGTCGAACCGGAGTTTGAGAAGAAAAGTGCAAAGGCTGCTCTTACAGAATTGTTCCTTGAATTGAAAACGGACACTACTCCTGCTATTGTGGAGCGGATAGTAAATGATATAGACGAAATTGTGCGGGTAGTTCGATTTGATGGTTGGCAAAATTCTACGGTTGGGGAACGAGAAGTAAAACGTGAATTACGCAAAGTACTCTGGACAAAGTACCAAATCAAAGATGAGGATTTGTATAATCGGGCTTATGATTATATTAAGGAGTATTATTAGAATCGAAAGGGACTGAACCCAATAAACCACAATTTTTCAGATTTACTGAGAGAAATAAACTGACAGTAAAGAGTTCAAAATTGAAATGCGTATTTTGAAAATGCGAGAGAGTCATCTTCCTGACGTCAGGAAGATGACGAGATAAATATTACAGAAGCTAATGGAAGAAAAAAATATCATCATATACAACACACAAGATGGCAAAGCATCAGTTTCGCTTTTAACCAGGGATGGTTCAGCCTGGATGAGTCAGAACCAATTGGCTGAACTTTTTGACACCTCGGTGCCGAACATTAGCATGCACATATCTAACATATTAAAAGAGAATGAATTAAACCCAAATTCAGTTGTTAAGGATTACTTAACAACTGCCGCAGATGGTAAAGATTACAACGTTACTTTTTACTCGTTAGAAATGATTTTGGCCATAGGCTTTAGAGTGCGTAGTAAACGAGGTACACAGTTTAGACAATGGGCAAACCGGAACCTTGCAAGCTATATGGTTAAGGGTTTTGTGATGGATGACGAACGACTAAAAAACCCTGATGGCAGACCTGATTATTTTGACGAACTCCTTGCTCGTATAAGAGATGTAAGAGCCAGCGAAAAGCGGTTTTACCAAAAAGTACGGGACTTATTTGCACTCAGCAGCGATTACGACGGTAGCGACAAAGCCACTCAAATGTTTTATGCTGAAACACAGAACAAAATACTTTTTGGCATTACGGGCAAAACCGCAGCAGAAATAGTAGTAAGCCGTGCCAATGCCAACGAACCCAATATGGCTCTTACTAGTTGGAAGGGAAAAGTTGTTCGCAAACAGGATATCTACATAGCCAAAAACTACCTGACAGAAGATGAGATTGACAGTCTAAACCGTTTTGTAACGGTATTTTTGGAAACAGCAGAATTAAGAGCCAAGAACCGTCAGGATATTACAATGGAATTTTGGAGAGAAAACATTGACAAGATTATTTTGCTCAACGACAAAATCATTTTGCAGGGAAAGGGCAAAGTAAGTAACGAGCAAATGGAGAAAAAGGTAGATGCTGAATTTGCAACTTATGATGCCAATAGAAAAATGGCCGAAGCCAAAAAGGCTGATGAGCAAGATTTGGAGGAGTTGAAAGCTTTAGAAAGTGAATTAAAAATCAGGAAGAAATAATGGAAAAGCATAAGAACAAAACACAATTGCGTCTTCCTGAATTTAAAGGTGAATTAGAAAGGAAGAATTTGGGGGGAAGATTAGATTTCACAGAATTTTGAATGTAAGAATGAAAATATTATCGTTTATCGTATTGCTGATGGCATTGACTTCCTGCAAAAGAGATTACAACTGCATCTGTCGGTGTACTGATATTTCATCAGGGCAGGTTACCACAGTGGGAGAAGAAGTATTTCACGATACTGAAAGGCGCGCGGAGAAGAGATGCACGGAACTGTGGTATGGAGATGAATGCGGTTGTGAGTTGGAATAAAAAATTAGGACATGTCGTTCATACATTTGACAAAACTCAGGGGTTAGAGTTGGTGATCTCGGGTTGGACTAAAACAGATACCGTATTGGTGTAAGACAAGGAATTGAATGGTTAGTTTCTGTTAATCAACGACAGAATTTTTTGAGTTACCCGGGAGTTTATAAATGGATTTCGCTAAATTTGAGATATGAAAATCACTATTTACCTTTTTACACTGGCTCTCTTTCTTGGAGGATGTTGTTCAAAATCGGAAAGCACTTACTCGGAAATTCCAGCCGACCAAAGTTATTTCGAACCAAACCAATACGTATTTGTATATGAGGATTCATTAGGGAATCATGCATGGACTCGTTTTGGAGAGATTTGTTGTATATGGTCTGATTATAGTGAAAAATATGGCGAACCTTGCTCTTTTACCAGGGGTGAAATGTGCCGTCAAATTGGGAGTGTAATTTCAGGAGATACCAGATTGGAATACCAATACATTTCACGTTCTGGTAATCCATTCGAAGTGCGGATAGAAAATGTGATTTTGCCCTCTGGTTTTGGCTCCGGTCAATCGGAGTCTGTTGGCGAATACTCCGTAAAAGGCATTATCTATTATTCGGTCTGGAAATTCACGACAACTGAAGGTTTCGATTCAAATATCAAATATGTATATTATAATCTGGAAGATAAAATTATAGAGATTCGATTTTCTGATGGATCAGTATGGGGTAAAATACCCAGTTGATTTACCCAAAATAAAATAATCAAGCCTCACGTGAAGGCACCAATAACCCAATCTAGTCGCTAACCATCCCCCAATGAAACTCATCACCTGGAATTGTCAGGGCGCATTCAGGAAAAAGGCAGCATTCATTTTGTCCGAACGGCCTGATATTCTGGTAGTGCAGGAATGCGAACACCCGGATAAATTGAAGTTCAGAACGGGTATTCCAATTCCGAATGATGTACTTTGGATTGGTGATAATGTGCACAAGGGCCTTGCTGTTTTTTCATACGGGCCGTATAAATTACAAAAAATAGAACCGCACAATGAAGATATAAAATTCATTGCACCCATTGCAGTCAACGGAGGACTAACAGACTTTGTATTGATGGCCATTTGGGCCAATCACGCCACAGATCCCGATGGGCGATATGTGGAACAAGTCTGGAAGGCCATCCACCATTACGACAAACATTTGGATAATGAATCAGTTGTTTTAACCGGCGACTTTAACAGCAATACGATATGGGATCGGCCGCGCAGGATCGGTAATCATTCGGCCGTGGTGGCAAGTTTGGCAGAGATGAACATTCACAGTGTGTACCACCGCTATTTGTGTCAGGAGCAAGGCAAGGAAAAGCACCCAACTTTTTTTCTTCACCGCGATAAAAAGAAACCTTATCACCTGGATTATTGTTTTGTTTCGGAAAACCTTTATGAGAAGGTGAGCAACGTGGAAGTCGGAATGTTTAACAAATGGATTGAGCATAGCGATCATTTGCCGGTGGTGGTGCAATTTGATTTATGACTCTTAGTGAATGATGGTTTCAAATATAAGAGGAATTAATCCCAGATCAAGCGATCGAGATTCTATGGTCCATTTGCATTTGAACATTCGATCCCTTCGGGCAATATCATTAAGTTAAGGAATTGACCGATTAACATTCGACCTTGGTCGTTTATCGCCGAAGTCAAGATCTTACCTATAAACATGCGATCCATCCTGGATCGTTTATCCCATTTTTTACAGGCATCTCCTGATCCAGAATGGATCAAATGTTTATAGCATAATCGGTTTGCTATGATCAAACGACCAAGGTCGAATGTTATTTTATACACTCTTTCACTCAACTCAAAAAAACACCCACTTAACCTTCTCTCCAACCGAAAGTCACATCCGGGCGCACAGAAGGCCATCTATAAGCTATTTTCACCCCGTCTTTCGAAAGCGCGCAAAATGGCTGAGGCAATGAAGTTCTTTAACCTGTGCCGCTGAATCAAAATAGGCAAATTATATGATCAAACAAGTAACTCTTCGAAGCTGTCTTATTCTAATACTGTTTTTCATCGGTTATTCCTTTCAGGGCTATTCGCAAGATGGCCAGTTGAAAATGCCGGCACCAAATGCAGCTACAGAAAGCCCCGAACAAAAGGTAGATCAGCTTCTTGAGAAGTACAATAAAACCAACGCTCCCGGTGTTGCCGTAGCTGTCGTAGACCATGGCGCCATTGTGTACAACAAAGGCGTGGGCTTGGCCAACCTGGAATACAATATTCCAATTACGGGTACTTCTGTTTTTCATGTTGCCTCAGTGTCAAAACAATTTACTGTATTTTCGATTTTGTTGCTGGAGCAGGATGGGAAATTATCTATCGATGACGACATCAGAAAATATCTTCCGGAGATCGCCGATTATGGTCATGTCGTTACGCTCCGACACCTTGCCAATCACACCAGTGGTATCCGCGATATTTTTGATCTTACCAATTTAATCGGCATCAGAGATAATGAAATGATGAGTCAGGCTTTTGTGGTGAAGCTCATTACCAGCCAGAAAAATTTGAACTTCGTTCCGGGAGCTCAGTTTGAGTATTGCAATTCGGGTTACATATTACTGGCCGAAATAGTGCAGCGGATTTCGGGACAAACATTTGCGGGATTTACAAAACAAAGAATTTTCGAGCCACTCAAAATGAAAAATTCCTTCTTTCTCGATGATCCGGAAATTATCATTCAAAACAGGGCCTATTCTTATCATGAGGCGTACGATATGTATTACAAAAGTCTTTTGAATTTTTCATTTGTAGGTTCTACAGGTTTAAATACTACCGCAGAAGATTTATGTCTGTGGTCGCTCAACTTTGAGAAGCATATCGTTGGCAACGATGCTATTTTCAGGAAGATGAGTGAAAAGAGCAAACTCAATAGCGGTGAGGTAATTCCTTATGCGCTCGGGCAGGAGTTAAAAGAATACAAGGGCTTGAATGTTATTTTTCATGGTGGTGGCGATGCTGGCTATAGTTCTTATCTGGTGCGTATTCCGGAGCATCAGTTTTCTTTGGTGGTGTTGAGCAATGCTTCCCTGAATCCATTGGATGTGGCTTATGAGGTGATTGATTATTACCTTGCCGATAAGGAAGTAGCTGCTCCTAAGATCCAGTCGAAATTCGCAATGGATGAAACTGTATTGGAGACTTTTGTGGGTGAATATGAAGTTATGCCGGGTATGATTATTTCTATCGGTCACGATAAAGACACGCTGTTTCTTCGGGGCCGGGGTGATGACCAGAAGTTGAATCTGACCGCACTGAATAATTACGAATTTATCTACCCGAATGCACCGCACAGTAAAATTGTTTTCAGCAAGGATGGCGCAGCCAGGGCGAAAGAATTCAAATGGCATTTCTCTGACTTTGTTTACAAAGGAAAGAGAATTGAAACCAAAGAAATGGACATCTCCAAAGTTGACCTCACAGAATTGGAGGGCAGATATTTCAGCACCGAATTGAACATGGAGTATAGGTTGATTATAAAAGAAAACCAATTGGTAGCGACCCACTTTAAAAATGATGATATCGTTTTATCGGCGTTGTCTCCAGATGTTTTTATAAGTAATACCGCTCACAAAAATAATATAGTCCAACCTGCCTGCTGGCAAAGGCAGGTTTCGGCTACGCCTCATAGTACTATTTATTTTTAGTGGCGGCATAACCAATTCACAAAATAATTTACCCTTTGGGTTAAATTATATTT
>JANNEQ010000094.1:0-16251 GCA_031378885.1 Flavobacteriales bacterium | reverse complement strand
TATTATACCAATGTTCATTTTAATTTAGTCCATGCCGTAGATGAAATCATACAGTGGTAAATACCGAGAGAGTAGCTGTTTAGTACAATCAAGCGCAGCGCAGATTGTACTAAAACAGATACCAAATCGGTATTAAACCAGTCATGATCAAACGGGCATTTGTTTTGGGTCTTATTGTATTGATACGCTCAGAAATCAGTAAATTCGTAGACAAATTCTCTTAAAGAAAAACTTATGTGTGGAATAGTTTGCTTGTTTACATCCAAAAGCGGTTCAAAAGAATTGAGACCAGCAGTGCTCGAAATGTCGAAAAGAATAAGGCACCGAGGTCCCGATTGGTCAGGTGTCTATAGCGATGATAAGGTGGTTTTTGCGCATGAGCGCCTGGCTATTGTAGATCCTCAGTCGGGTGGTCAGCCCTTGTACAGCAGCGATAAGAATCTTATACTTGCTGTAAATGGTGAGATTTACAACCACCGGGAGTTAAAAAAAGACATTCAGGATTATACATTCCTTACCCAATCCGATTGCGAAGTAATTCTTGCGCTTTATCGCAAGAAAGGAATTGATTTTATCGAAGATTTAAACGGCATTTTTGCCTTTGCCCTTTACGACAAAGAGAACGATTGTTATCTCATTGCTCGCGATCACATGGGAATTATTCCTTTGTACATGGGCTGGGACAAATCAGGAAATTTTTATGTGGCATCTGAGCTGAAAGCATTAGAAGGTAAATGCAATAAAATTCAGGAATTTCTGCCAGGGCATTATTTGTACAGCAAAGAAGGGCAAGAGCCCAAACTCTGGTACAAAAGGGAATGGAAAGAGTATAATAATGTAAAAGACAATAGTTCGGATATAAGTTTGTTGCGCACCAGCCTTGAAGCAGCAGTACACAGGCAGCTTATGTCGGATGTGCCTTATGGCGTATTGCTTTCCGGCGGATTGGATTCCTCCATTATTTCGGCCATTACGAAAAAATTTGCCGCCAACCGTATTGAGTCAGGTGATACACAACAGGCGTGGTATCCTCAATTGCATTCATTTGCTGTGGGCCTGGTGGGCTCGCCCGATCTGGCTGCTGCCCGCAAAGTAGCCGACCACATTGGTTCTGTACACCACGAAATTAATTTTACCATACAGGAAGGTCTGGATGCCATCCGCGACGTGATCTACCACCTGGAGACTTATGATGTAACTACCATTCGCGCATCGACTCCCATGTATTTACTGGCCCGTGTAATCAAATCCATGGGCATCAAGATGGTTTTATCAGGAGAAGGGGCCGACGAGTTGTTTGGCGGATACTTATACTTCCACAAGGCGCCCCATGCACAAGCCTTTCATGAAGAGACGGTGAGGAAATTGAGCAAACTGCATTTGTACGATTGTTTGCGGGCCAACAAATCGCTGGCGGCCTGGGGAATTGAAGGCCGGGTGCCTTTTCTGGACAAAGAATTTATGGATGTCGCCATGCGCTTGAATCCACAAGATAAAATGGCAGGCGAGGGCAAGATGGAAAAATGGATTTTGCGCAAAGCCTTTGAAGATTATTTGCCCGAAAGCATTGCGTGGCGGCAGAAAGAACAATTCTCTGATGGTGTGGGCTACAGTTGGATCGATACATTGAAGGCCGTTGCCATTGAACAAGTGAGTGACGAAGATTTGGTGAATGCGAAATTTCGTTTTCCCATTCATCCGCCGATGTCGAAAGAAGAATACCGGTACAGGGCCATATTCAGCGAATTGTTTCCATCTGATTCGGCAGCCGCTTGTGTGCCTTCGGTGAAGTCGGTTGCGTGCAGCACACCGGAGGCATTGGCCTGGGATATTTCATTTCAGAATACCAATGACCCATCGGGCAGGGCAGTGAAGGCGGTGCATAAGGATGGGTATAAGTAGGGGGTGATTATGAGCTTGATAAATTGAAATGGGGCGCAGGAATGATATAAATGTTTGGATGGAATTTGCCACTGAAATGGGAGGCAAGTTTGTTGAAGGAATTGCATGGCGGGGTGATATGGCCATAGTGGAATATAAGAATTGGAAGATTGAATTTGATCATTATATCCTGCAATCTTCAGAGTATCGTGTTCCGATGACAAGAGCGCGCGCTCCGATAATCTGTCTTAATGATTTTCAATTTGAAATTTACCATGCAACTACAATGCACAGAATAGAGAAGTTCTTTGGATCGATGGATGTGGAGGCAGGTTATCCTGAATTTGATAAGCGCTTTATTATTAAGTCCAATGACACCTTAAAAATTACATCGTTTTTGCGAAATGAAAATATAAGAGAATTAATCAGCTCATTGAAGGATGTCAATTTTCTGATAACGGACAGAAATGGGATATGGGAGGAGATTCTGCCAGATGGGCAGCGCGAGCTGGCTTATTATGCGGATGGAAGAATACAGAAAATGGAAACTTTGAAATTGTTGTTTCAACTTTTTCAGATCACTCTGGATGAGTTGCGGCTGAAGAGATATATCAAGTAGTTTGAAAGTATTGATGCTCTTTTTTCGCGCAATATTATTTCTTTGCTTTGGAACTTAATTCGTTTTTTTTGTTTCATTTTCAATTGAGTTATAAGTCTGTGGAAGCGAAACTAAAATGTTCAATTTACTTTAAAATTACATACGACTTTTGGGCCTTGTAAGCAGAAAGAAGAATCAATTTTCAGAGTTGATTTTTCATTTAAAGGGCAAATGCGAAATCATCACCTCTGGTGGTTTGCCGGGTTCTTTGTCGTAGCTGTAATAAAAAGCCGCCGCCCATTCATCGGGCTTGTCTACTTTGGGGCCGAGGGTTATTTTCCGGATAATGTTTTTGATGTTCACCAACTCTATATAGACCCGTGGTGGGGAAGGAATATTTTTGTCAAAACCAATTCCTTTTACCACAAGGCGCAACTCATTCTCGTGCATATAAATGGAGCTTTTGAAAAGGTAAACAATGGTATTTAATAATTCTTCGATGTCTTTTTTCTTCTTTGTTTTGTCCCAATAGGGTTTGACCTTTTGGGCCAGTTCATTCATTAAGGTATTGAGTTTAGATTCAGCCTTTTTTAAACCGGGAATAACAAAACGTTTTTTCTCATCTTTTTGTAAATATGCCACGCGGTAGAAATTAATGTCCTCGTCATTTCTTGCCGGACCTGAAGATTTATCGGGCATGAGTTTATCATTGATCAGCTCTATGAGTTTATTCATATCAATGGTAATAGCGCAACCTTTGGCTTCATCTTTTTCTTCTTTTCCGTACATGCGCCACAATGTCAGATCATCATATTTACTATCCGTTACAAAACTCCCGATAAATGGTTTTTGGGCAAAAACTTCGGCTTGCGCCTTGCCTTTTTCTTTTACTCCTGAAAAGGAAATACCAAGAAAGTCAAGAAGTTCAGAGCCTTCTGAAGTGTCGTTTAGAAAAGAACCTTCCGACAATCTGAACGGACTTTTATCCAATATCAGGGCCTTGGCGGTGGACAGGGTAGTATAATGGGTAAGTAAATCATCCTTATACAAGAGTAGCTTTTTTATTTTGCCTACAATTTCGCTGATGTCTTTGAATTCAGAATCGGCTATGAGCCTGCTGATTTCCTCAATTCGTTGTTGTGCTAACGTTGTATAATAGTCAGGGTTGCTTGCATTAAGTTCAACGTACTTTTTGTAATTTTTTTCAGCATTTGAATATTCAGCTTTTTTGTAGTATAGTTGAGCAATATTGTAATAAGGTGCATTATAATCCGGTTTTAATTCAATGGCTTTGTTATAGTCAAGACTAGCCATGTCATAATCTGATTTAGAGTACCATGCAATGCCCCTTGCGAAGTAAGCTATGGCATAATCCGGTTTTAATTCAATGGCTTTATTGTGATCAAGAATAGCTTTGTCATAATCTGATTTATTGATCCAGGCAAGGCCCCTATTGTTGTATGCGTCGACATAATCTGGTTTTAATTCAATGGCTTTATTATAATCAAGTATGGCTTTGTCATAATCTGATTTATTGCTCCATGCAATGCCTCTGTTATTGCAGGTGATAGCATCATCCGGTTTTAATTCAATGGCTATATTGTAATCAAGAATAGCTTTGTCATAATCTGATTTAAAATACCAAGCATTCCCTCTATTGTAGTAGGCATTGGCATAATCCGGTTTTAATTCAATGGCTCTATTATAATCAATAATAGCTTTGTCATAATCTGATTTATCGTACGAGGCATTCCCCCTGTTGTTGTAAGCGTGGGCATCATCCGGTTTTAATTCAATGGCTTTATTGTAATCAAGAATAGCTTTGTCATAATCTGATTTAGAGCGCCAAGCATTCCCTCTGCCGTTGTAAGCGTATGCATAATCCGGTTTTAATTCAATTACTTTCGAATAGTTGGCAATCTGTTGATCCAGATTTTGGTTGTCTTTATAAGAGTCTGCAAGTGCAATCATAAAATAACTCATCCAATGCTCATTGTCACAAGCGATTGTTTTATCCGCGTACAAAAATCCCTGCTCATTTTCTTGTTTCCTGAAATGCGCCCTGGCCCTGTAGAAATACAGATCAATTTGTTTCTGTTCTTCCAGTACTACATCTGGAAGTAATTGAATAAGGGCATCATATTGTTCCTTCTCGAATAAGTCTTCGGCTTGTTGGATGAGTGCTTTTAGGTTGTCTTTCATGGAGCTAATATATTCATGTTGGCATTGGGTGGTGGGTTTGGGGTGGGGATTTTTTTTAAAACGGGTGGAGAAGATGTATTACGGTTTGTCTGGCTTGTGGACATTGGTAATGGTGGCTTTTATTCTAATGCCATTCACAAACTTTATATGGTCTTGATGGGGTGGTGCTATGATATATAGCGTGCCTGTGGCCAATGTCATTAAGTTAAGAAATTGACACATACGAAAAAGTCCCGGAGGGCAGTGTCATTAAGTTAAGGTCTTTTTATAAAATAACATTCGACCCTATCCGGGTCGTTTGATCGTTGCAAACAGAATGTGCTATAAACGTTTGATCCATTCTGGATCAGGAGATGCTTGTAAACAATGGGATAAACGATCCAGAATGGATCGCATGTTTATAGGTACGATCTTGACTTCTGCGATAAACGACCCGGAACGGGTCGAATGTTGAGTCTACCAAAGGGTCGTCCCTCCGGGACTTTTATGACCGCTGTGCTTTTTTGATTCTACCAAAGGGTCGTCCCTCCGGGACTTTGCCATATGTCTTTATGACTTTTAACGACAACAAAAAAAGCCACCCTTTCGGATGGCTTTTCAAAATATAAAATCTGTTCAGATTAGTTGTTGTTGGGGGCACCGGTAGCTGGTTTCTCAGGAGCACCTGATGGAGCAGCGTTTGGATCCGGACCTACATTACCTTTAATACGTACAATCTTCGTTGGCTCGTTTACAGCGTTAGAGTTGATCGTAACTGATTTGGTAATAGCACCTGGGCGCTTTGTATCGTATTTCACTGTGATAATAGAAGACTCTCCGGGAAGGATTGGTGTTGGATCGCACTTAGGAACCGTACAACCGCAAGATCCTTTACACTTGCTCAGAATAAGTGGCTCTGATCCTGTATTCGTTACTTTGAACTCGCAAGTACCGTCTCCGCCAAATGGAACTTCACCGTAATCATGAACTTCTTTGTCTACTGTAATTGCAGGTCCTGTAACCACCTGGTTGCCCTGGGCAGAAGCGAAGGCAAATACGCCGAAGGCTAATGCCAGTGAAAGGAAAACTTTTTTCATGTTATTCTAATTTGATTTTTTTATTTTAATTCGGTATTCAAAGTTGGGGCCACTTAGATTCACTTTCAAGGCTTGTTAACGAAACTTTAACAGTAAAACTGTCAATGGTTTCTTCACTGAATGCCTTGCGATTGAATTTCGGTGACTTTCACTTTAACGCTGTAAAGATGGTTGAAGGTTGCAACTGCACCCCCGGAATTAACTTCTGATTAAGTTCAATTATCATCTCACAATCATAATCTGCCTGTTGATTCCATTCAGATTCAGGTTATACAATCCGGCTGAAAGCCCCGAACAATCAAGGGTTATCTGATTGGCTCCTGCGTTGAAACGGAGGCTTGGCAGCAACCTCCCTGTTGAATCATACAAACGAAGTTCGTTAATGACTTCGTTGCCGGTTATTTGAATCTGATCGGTGGCCGGATTGGGATAAACACTAAAAGTACTTCCCGTCAATTCTTCGGTAGCATTAATAAGGATCTGAGATGTGGCCACGCAATTGGAAGAGGTGGTGCCTGTAACCTGATAATTAAGGCCGGTATTGGGATAAGGTCCCGGGCCATTGAAGGTTTGGCCATCGATGATCCATTCGAGATCAGAAAACTGTGTGTTGTTTAAGCAGATTACCTGGTTGAGCGCTTCGTCATTGACCAGAATAGGACTAATTACAAAATTTACAATTACCGGATTACCGGTATAAGTGTATTCAAAACCATTTAATGTGCAAGTGAGGCTAACGGGGTAAGCACCCTCAATGGGGTAATTGTGCGATGTGGTGCCGGTAAAATCAGAGATGGTTGTTCCATCACCGAAGTCCAGAAGGCAATTGGTTTGTCCTTCATCGTCAGTCATGTCTGTGAGCACTATGTCCAGTGGTTCGCACCCTTCGCCAATGTCGAGGCTGAAATAGGGCTCGAAAACAAACAGTGACGCTGAAGAACGATCGCAACCGGCATTGTTGGTTACTACCAAAGAATAATCACCATTTTCATAGGTTTCATTTAGAAAAGTGGAAATGACACCGGTATTTGGTGGTATTACACTGCCGTCAACTGACCATTCGAAGTTTACGTTGCTGCAATTGGTACAACTCATTTCGTGGGTGTCGTCATCATATTCAATAGTGGGAACTTCCGGGATTGAGTTTACCACAATAGAAACCTGATCGGTGGTGGTAATGCCCGCCTCGGTATAGGTATAGGCCAAAGTATATGAACCGGGCAAATTGAAAGTATAGTTAAAGGAACCGGTGCATTCAGTTTGCACGGGATTGTTATTAATAGTAAAGAGACAAACTCCTTCGCCGGAAGTTTGTGTTTGGTTGGTCACCACAATAGTCAACGGTGCACACCCGGAAGTAACATTTGTGCCAACCGAGGCGGTGATGTACAGGCAAGTGCCGTCGTCGGTTATGGCGGTTGGGTCAAAGTTGGTCGCCTCAGTATCCGTACAACCGAGGTAAATACACGAGCCATCGTCTACATTGGCCTGAGGGTCGTAATTATCTGCCTCTGTGGCCATACAACCCGGGAATAAGCATGATCCGTTGTCGTTATTGGCGGCAGGATTGTAGTTGGAGGCATTGGCATCGGTACATCCTGAAATTATACACGAGCCGTCATCCTGGGTTGCGGTCGGATCGTAATTATCGGCTGTCAGATTTGTGCACCCAAGAAATATGCAGGTCCCATTATCAAAAGTTGCGTCAGGGTTGAAGTTACTGGCTGCCTCATTGGTGCATCCCCCCACAATACAACTTCCATCGTCGAAATTGGTATTCGGTTGATAATTCAGGGCATCTTCATTGGTACATCCAGAATAAAGGCATGAGCCATCGTCTATAGTAGATCCGGGGAAAAAATTTATGGCTTGCGGGTCAGAGCAACCGGGAGTTTGGCCAATATTGAAAATATTCATTCTCACCATTGGAGTTTTAAGAAAGAAGAATGTGGCGTTTACATCCGGATAGCGAACAATAGAGGTTTCCTCGGGTGATATACCGCTTCGGCAAACATAAATGGGGTAGGTGGTGCTCAGGCTTTTCACAACTACCAGATAAATGCTATCAAAGCCAAGAGTTATCTGATCGATTAAGTCTAATGTCACCGTTTTTTCCTCGCCAATTTCGTTGAGATAACCGTCATTTACTGTGTAAATATCTGTTTCGGCTACCACGGTTTCCATGTCTTCTTTGTATATAATACCTTTAAAAGTGGTACCTGCCCTGGTTTCGGCGGCAAGACTTACACTAATGGACGAACAAATTTTTCCATTGGCCCTTGACTGGAAGAAGTTGCCTGCTTCAAACAGGTATTCAGAATAGGAGGGTGGCGGTGCAAAGTAGTTTTCCATAGCGCCTTCATCTCTGGCATATGTGAAGGGAGTGATTTTGAAGTCGAGGGTATCGAAATTGTTTACAGGATTGCTGTCGGTTTCATTCTGATCCATTTCATATGCTATCTTATATTCTCCCAGCACCGAAGGCGGCGTATAGCCGGGCAAAGTATAAACACTTGAAATTCCTGAGTTGAGTGTGCTGGTGCTGGTATTGGATTGAAAAATCTGGGTGCCGTCGCGGATCACTTTGGCTTTCAGATTGACACCAGTCTGGTTGAAAGAGCCAATGTTGCTGGCATGGGCATGTATACTCATGTTGGGTACCATTACTACAGGATACCTATCGTACTCCAGATCCTTTAATGGAAAAGCATCTGTGATACCTTCGTTGGTAGTGTACTGAACTCTGTCTATTTTCAGGTCATTGGGAAAGGGCTCATAAATGGTGATATCATCAATCAGCCACCAGTAGTACACTCCGGTGAAAACAAATTTGATTCTTACATCACTCTGACCGGCTGCATAAGTGGAAATATTTACCGTCTTCCATTGTACGTTGGGAGAAGTTGGACCACTGTTGGTAGCCACATCATTCCATATCACTCCACCATCATTTGATACCTGAATTTTGGTGAATCCGGTGAAGTGTCTGTATTGCTGCTGAAAGGTAAGCACAGCACCTTCTGTGGCTGATAAGTCCATAGCGGCTGTTGTGATCCAGGCCAGGTGTGGAGCTGGATCAGGTCCGGAACCAGGATCACCGCAAATACTGTCTGCATCGTCCCAATAATTTGAATCAAAAATCATATATCCATTGGTCTGCGTTACAGAGGCCATTGGTTGTGCCAGGGCAGAACACGAGCCTCTGGCTCCGACAGTGTAGTCGGGTGTGGTATTGGGACCGCGATATTCCCAGTGACTTATTCCGGTAAGACTTTGGTTTTCCCAACCTTCAGGCAGCCCATTGGCAAAGTCAAAAGTGTATATCGGATCGCCTAAAACCTGTCCCAAAGCGGAAAGATTTGTAAGGATGATTAGCGTTAGAAGGGTATAAATTCTTTTCATTTTCACTGAAATACATAAATTATTTGTCTGCGCAAAGCGTTTGACATCCGACCGCGAAGATAATCCTTTAAAGGCTTGGAAGTGATGCTGTGCCTTTAGGCTTAACCTTTTGCGACTCTTTCCAATTATCAAAAATATTGAGAATGATTCCGTCTGACAAACCGATCTTTGGTACTAACAGATCCCGAATTACCCCATATTCCATAATCTTTAAATAAATTTCGCAAGCAGGAATGATCACATCGGCTCTGTCTGGCTTAAGGCCCAACCTGGTAATTCGCTGATCGAAGGTGTAGGAATTTAGTATGGCGTTTTGTTCGGCAATCTCCTGATAAGTGATCCTTTCAGATGGTTTTTTACCCTGGATTTTGAAAATTGTGTTGATGTTTCCTCCGGTACCAATGCCGATAAGTTTATCTTCCATTTTCACTGCGGCTTGTACCCATTTCTTCACTTTTTCCCATAAGCCCGGGTCTACTGCGCCAGATAACATACGAACCGTTCCAATGTCGAATGATTTGGACTTTATTCTTTTACCATTATTAATCAAGGTCAGCTCGGTACTTCCGCCACCAACGTCGATGTATAAATAATTACCGGTTTTATTGATGTTTTGAGCAAAATAGTTGGAGAAAATTAAATTGGCTTCTTCATCGCCTGTAAGCACTTCAATAGGGATATTGGCTTCTTTCTTCACCCGCTCTATTACTTCCTTTCTGTTTTTGGCTTCACGCATCGCAGATGTAGCGCAGGCCCGATAGTACTCAATGTTGTGTACATCCATAAGGTACCAGAATGCCTTCATGGTTTTCACGAGCTGATTGGTCTTCTCCTTTGAAATTTTGCCTTTGGTGAAAACATCTTCACCCAGACGTACAGGCACGCGGGTGAGCGATACCTTCTCAATGTGGTATTCATCTTCATCAAAGTGGACTTCCTCAATCAGAAGGCGTATGGCGTTGGAGCCAATATCGATCGCAGCAAATTTCAATGTATGTTATTCCAAGGCTACAAATAAAATCATATTGAGGGCTTTTTGAAGTACTCATAAGCTGCTATTTGTGTGTCAATCGCCCTGGCGCCTCTGGATAGCTTGATGTATTGGTTTTTTAATGAATTATCAACAACTCTGGCTTTTGCATTTGGTGATAGCTGAATATCCAGATATGCCTTCAATTCTTTTTTTAATTGAGGATCATAAACAGGACAACTTACTTCAATACGGTGGTCGAGGTTTCTTGTCATCCAGTCGGCACTGGTAATGTAATAAATGGGGTTGTTGTTGTTGCAAAATGAAATGATTCTGGCGTGCTCCAGAAAGCGACCAACAATACTGATTACTTTAATATTTTCACTTCGGCCTTCTACTCCGGGAATAAGGGAACAAATTCCTCTTATGATCAGATCAATTTTTACTCCGGCATTGCTGGCATCATACAATTTCTCAATCATGCCGGCGTCAACCAGGTTGTTCATTTTTATTTTGATCCAGGCCGGCTTCCCTTTTTCTGCATTGGCGATTTCTTCGTTGATGAGGTCAGTAAATTTTCGCCGCGTATTGAAAGGTGAAATAACCACATGCCTGAATATACTTCTCTGATAATTGGACTCGAAAAACTCAAATATTTTTCTCACTTCGCGCCCAATCTCTGCATTGGCCGTAAGAAGAGAAACATCGCTGTACATAGATGCTGTTCCTTCATGAAAATTGCCACTCCCCACATGCATGTATCTGACAGTTTTGGTGCCTTCTTTTCTACTGATCTGAATAAGCTTGCAATGTACTTTTAATCCCTGAACCCCTGGGATAATCCACACTCCGGCTTCCTGTAATGCGCGCATCACGTTGATGTTGTTTTCTTCATCGAATCTGGCCTGAAGTTCTATCACAGCAATAACACGCTTGCCATTTTTAGCGGCATTTATCAGTGCATATATGATCTGCGAATTTTTGGCCACACGATAAATGCTGATTCGTATGGTTCGGACATGCGGATCGATTGCAGCCTCTCGCAATAAATCAATAATGTAATTGAATGAATGGTAGGGGAAATGCAGAAGTACATCTTTCTTTTTGATTTCCTCGAGCAAACTGGTTTTCCCTTTGAGCGCGACGTGCTGTATGGTTGGCATTGGAGGAAAGCACAAATCTTTTCTTCCAAAATCAGGAAGTTTAATAAGGTCTTTTTTGTTGTGGTATCTACTACCCGGAATGATGTTTTCGACCTCCCTGATTTTTGTTCTCTTTAGTATAAAGTCCAAAAGATTCAGGGGCATATTCTGGTCGTAATTAATTCTTACGTATTGCCCTCTCTTTCGCTGACTGAGGCTTCTGGACATCTTTTCTAACAATCCTTTCGAAAGATCATCATCAATGTCCAGTTCAGCGTCGCGTGTAACTTTAAAGGCATAAGCTGCTGTATTGTCGTAATCAAAAATATTGAATATTTTGCGCAGCCTGTATCGGATCACGTCGTCCAGAAATATTACATAGCGTTTCTTTCCGATAGGGGGGAGTTCTATAAATCGCGGAAGACTTGCAGGAATTTCCACCAATGCAAATGTTGGATTTCCTTTTTTAGATTTATAACTGAGTTCGATAGCCAGGTATGAGCCATTGTCGTTCAGCGAAGGGAAAATATTTTTATGGCTCAGCATCAGTGGCACCAGATAAGGGCGCACTTTTTCTTCGAAGAAAGTTTCTGCGAATTGCTTCTGCCCCTGGTTCATTTTGGTTTCATCCACGAAATGAATTCCATTGCGGCCAAGATCTGTGGTGAGTTGGGTAAAAGTTTTATCAAACCTTTCCTGCTGTTGAACTACGAAGCCATGTATTTGTCTCAAAGTTTCCGCCGGATTAAAATCCATTGGGTCAATGGGTTTTTTGGAGAGCCCCATTGCTCTTCTGAGTGTGGCCACACGAACTTTGAAGAATTCATCAAGATTATTGGAGAAAATCCCTAAAAATCGCAACCGCTCGATTAAGGGGACATTCACGTCCTGGGCTTCCTGCAGTACGCGATCGTTAAAGGCCAGCCAGGAAATTTCCCGGTTGATGAACTTGTGCTTTTCTTTCTTTTTTGCCATAGGTATCATGCTCCAAATAGAACACGCCAAAGTTACGCCCGTGTTACTCGCTGATCAATTTTTTGTTGTTCCTATATGCAGTGGCCGGGCCTCTTTTTAGGTAACCTCTGAAATTAACCGGACTTTTATTTTGAACTTCTTCTCATGAAGGAGGCGGCTCAGGCATGGTTCTTGTCTTCCAGCCGAGGCTCATAATCTTGTGCCCGACAGATGAAAAAAAACAGAAGAAATCCAAGTCCCAATGCAGTAGATACCATGCTGATTGTGATGATTTCTTCCTGTGTTCTGCTGATTGTTGTGGGTTTCTTTGTATTAAATAGGATTTCTTTGCTTTAATTTGTAGCTCCTTAACCCGATGGGAGCAAAATTCAAATACCTTTTTTCGCTGTGCCTGCTTGTGATATTTGTCATGGGCCAGTCTCTGTATATGGACATTCTTCTGGTGGAGAAAGCAGGTATTCGTATTGCTCACCACAATTCTTCTTTTGGAAATGAAAGCCTGGAAGGGCAGTGGTTTTCGCTCAACGATCAGACTTTATCCCATATAAAATGGGTGGATGAAAGAGAATTTGAGTTTCAGGGTGAAATGTATGATGTTGAATCGAGCTCGGAAGTGAATGGCCAAAGGCAACTTTGGGTAAAAAAGGACAAACGGGAAACTGAATTGAATCGCCAGATCGCTGCCCACCATCATGGCCGCAGCGAGTGTTTTACTTCTGATATATCCACTCAGGTCAATAAGGTTTTTGAAAAGGGAAGATTGCTTTCTTTTCAAATGGGTTCTCAATTTCAAGTTACCTCTTACAGCGCATTAAAAACTGAAAGAGTGGAAGAGGGATATGCTGATACAGGGCACAATCCACCGGACTACTGGTCTTAAGTCTGAAGCATCGGTTATAATTGAGTTTTTACTTACATTACATGTATGAAGTTCACCAATCCTCACTGAATCAGGCAGGATGGATTTGCTTTTATCGATTGTTTAATGGAAGTTATTTTTCAACCTTAATCTGCGTGATGGAGGCTGAGCGCAATTTGGAACAATTGTGACTGGTGCTGATGCGGTACCTCAATACCGCAAAATATTTCTAATATTTATTTTTAATCAAAATGTGTGGGTGCCACAATCGGATTTATCCGAATAGGTGATGTTGTCGCGTCTCCATTTCGCAATCCGGGTGCAAGGGCGGCCACTCGTACTTTATTAATCAATCTACAATGAAACAGAATTTTATACTTGGCATAATATGTATGTTGTTGAGCGCAACCGGTCTTGCACAGCAAATTACAGTAAAGGAATATGTAACCAATGAGCTTTTGCCTGGCGTAGTTATCAGTACACCCGATGGAACCATTACAACCACCACCAACGTAGTCGGTCAGGCGGAGGTCTCTGCGTTTAAGAGCGCAGCTTTAATTTCTCTCAATCTTGTTGGATTTGAAACGATCACACTTTCATACACAGAGTTGGAGGCCATGAACGGCATAGTTTATCTGCACGAATCCAACTTTTATTTGAACGAGGCTGTTGTGAGTGCGTCAAAGTTTGAGGAGAAAAGTAAGGATGTGGCCCAGCAGGTGCAGGTCATTGATCAGAGGGATATCAAATTTATCAGCCCACAAAATAGTGCCGACCTATTGCAACAAAGTGGAAGTGTATTGGTGCAAAAAAGTCAGCAGGGCGGCGGTTCGCCTGTGATGCGAGGGTTTGAGGCCAACAAAGTACTTTTGGTTGTGGACGGTGTTAGAATGAACAACGCCATCTATCGCGGCGGTCACTTACAGAACGTTCTTACTTTGGACAATACCATTTTGGACAAGGTAGAATTGGTAATGGGCCCCGGCTCGGTGGTTTATGGAAGTGATGCACTGGGCGGTGTAATGCACTTTTACACAAAGAATCCGGAATTGGGTTTAGGCGAAAAAATGTTGGTGAAAGGAAATGCATTTGTACGCTCTGCCACATCCAATCAGGAATTTTCCGGGCACCTGGATTTTAACCTGGGCGGCAAAAGTTTTGCCTCATTGACAAGTTTTACTTACTCCAATTTCAACGATCTCAGAACCGGAGATTTGAGGTCGTCATCTCTCGATGCTTTTGGTCGCCGCTCATGGTACGTGGAGCGCATTAATGGAAGCGATTCCGTCATTACAAACAAGGATCCGAATCTTCAGATTGGAAGTGGATATAAACAATTTGATGTATTGCAGAAATTTTTATTCAAACAGAGTGATAAAGTACAACATATATTGAATATTCAATACTCGAATACAGGAGATATTCCCCGCTATGACAGGTTGACCGATGGATCAGCCTCAGCCCCGGGTCGTGCCACCTGGTACTATGGTCCGCAGACCAGAACTATGTTTTCTTATAATCTCAATCTGAAGAATGCAAATAAACTCTATGACAATGCGCGCATTGTGCTGGCCGCTCAGGATATAGATGAATCAAGGCATACCAGAAGATTTAATAATGCTAATCTTAACCACAACATAGAGAATGTGAAGGTCTATTCTTTCAATGCAGATTTCCAGAAGCAAATGGGAGAGAACGAATTGCGTTATGGTGCAGAGGCCGTTTATAATAATGTGAAAAGCTCTGCCTATGTAGAGAATATTGTAACAGGCGCTGAATCATTTCTGAATGCCCGATATCCTGATGGTGGAAGCACAATGACCAACCTTGCACTTTATGCCACAGACACCTGGGAGATCAACGAGCATCTTGTGCTGAATGCCGGATTGCGCTTGAGTTATGTTTCGTTGGAAGCGAATATTGACAGTACAAACATTAGTCGTCAGGCCATCATCGGATCAGACACCACTAATTTTTTCTTCCTCAATAATACCACAATTGAACAGAGTAACTCAGCAATTACCGGTAATCTGGGATTGATTTATATGCCAGGGCATGACTGGAGGTTCAGCGCATTGGTATCAACGGGATTCAGGGCACCGAATGTTGATGACGTTGGAAAGTTATTCGAAGCTGTTCCTAACAATGCGTCTTTCTTATTGCCCAATGCGGATCTGAAACCTGAGTATGCCACCAATTTTGATTTTTCTATTGATAAAATGATCAATAAAAAAGTGAATATTCGTGCAACAGGATTTTATACCATGCTGAAGAATGCAATTACTTCTGAGAGCGCTACTTTTACTGCAAATATTCCGGATTTTCAGGAAGTATTGGGCTCAGAGGCGCGGATTAATGTAAACAAAGATGAGGCTTATATCTATGGCGTAAGTTCACAGTTTTCTGCAGCCGTGAATTCAAATTTTGATATCAGTTCTTCTATCAATTATACTTATGGTCGTATTAAGGGCGACTCTGTTGATACTCCTTTGGATCACATTCCTCCGGTGTTTGGTAAAACTTCATTCAATCTTAAGTTGAATAAATTCCGTGCGGAATTTTGGGTGATGTACAATGGATGGAAAAAAATAAAGGACTACAGACTCGACACTGAAGACAACGAAGATTATGCTACAGCCGATGGAATGCCGGCCTGGTACACACTCAACATTCGCGGGCAATATCAGATTACGGATAAATTTCAGGTACAGGCGTCTCTGGACAATATTCTCAATATGCACTACAGGGTATTCGCTTCTGGTATAAGCGCACCAGGAAGAAACCTGATGGTTACCTTGCGCGCAAGGTTTTAAACAACGTTAAAAATTATTGAAATGGATGAAGATTGAATGCTGCATCCTTATGAAACAGAAATTAGTTCTGTGTAGTTTATAGAAGTAAGGCCTTCTCCTGATTATTCGAAACCGGGATGAAGACTTTATTTATTTTGTTTCATGTTGTCCGACTGAAATTTTACCGGACTTGTATCAAGTGAAAAATATAAAGTTATACCGCTTACAAAAATAATATAGTCCAACCTGCCTGCCGGCAAAGGCAGGTTTCGGCTGCGCCTCATAGTACTATTTATTTTTAGTAACGGCATAACCAATTCACAAAATAATTTACCCTTTGGGTTAAATTATATT
>JANNEQ010000088.1:0-16138 GCA_031378885.1 Flavobacteriales bacterium | reverse complement strand
CTCATGTTTTTAGTTGAACAATAAAGCTTGAAGTACTGCAATATTTTTTTGTTGTGCAAAGGCTCCTCAATTTGAAAACTCTTAAACTTCCGAAAAATCATTTGCTCGGTAAAAAGAAAAAGCAATGAAACCTTGCGGTATCACTTTCTTGAAATATATTTGCCATTAAGCGATGCGCCGCCAAACAATGCGCTAATGCCCTCAACGCATTAAAAAAGTAGTAAAATCGTGACCCAATGTCGCAAAGGCGCTTGTAATGGGTTGATATAGAATGATTAGGTTAAATGCGTTCATTCCTCTGAAAGAGTCGAACAATGTAAACAGATCACATAACCAGCCAATGATTTGAAGTTTTGTTCAACCCCTTTGGAATGAAGACCTGCATTCTATTAACCCCCAGTTTCGATCCGTTGGATCTCCGCTGGGGGCTATTCAATGTTTGATCCTTATAGGATAAGGATTAAATCTATTTGAAACTTGAGTTGAACAACAACAACAATTTATCTCACTTTCTTGCTTCAATAATCTTATTGTCTTGTCGACCAGAAAGCCAGTATAGCATCACGCAGCCAGCATATCCCTGTATTTCTTGCCATTCACTTTACTCTTAGCCCAGGCCAGAAAGTCGAAGTATTCAAATACGCTTCTTTCGAACGGATCTTTTCTCAATTCCTCTAATTGCTCAACCAGTAATTCGAAGAGTTCAACATCACTTTTATCCTGGCGTTTTTTGAGGGACTCATTGATAAAGTTGAGCATCACATTTTCAAAGCGATAGACTTTGTGCCGTGTATCCAGAAAACGTTGAGTGGAGCGCAAGGCATAGGGAAGAAGGCTCTTGTTGCCCAATTCGAAATGTGTCACAAGATTCATGATCTGCGCCATGCAGTGAATGTCGCGTGTTTTGTCTATTTCTACATTATTCAATAACTGGTTGATCCATTTAAGTGCTTCGTGGTATTTTTCCAATCCGAAATGCACTACAGCTATATTAAAGTAGAAATGAGCTTTGCGCACCGAGCTTAATTTGTCTTCAAATTTCACCAGTCCCTCTTCAATCGATGGAACCAATTCAAGACCTTTTTCGAATTCTCCACTCTGTGCATAAAGGGTAAGTTCTGTGCTTTTGGCCAGAGAGAATATTCTTATTTCGAGGTCTTCATTTTTCTGCACATCGAGTTTTTCAGGAAGTTTTCTCAGCTTGTCCACATTTTTAAGGGCCTCGTTCCATTTGCCCAAACGCATTCCTACATAAATGGTATTGGTAAGAATCGAAATATAAATGTTGGGCTCTTCGCTGAAGAGATGTGGTTTTTTATCAATGAGTTTCAGGTTTTCCTGAAGATAGGGATAACATTGCTCATATTGTCCAAGTCCGAAATAATAGGCACTGTAGATATGGTTCATCATATAAGCATTTTCTGTACTCATCATTTTACCATCTAATTTACCTGCGGCGTCGTCAATTATTTTTTTGAATTGAGTGAGTTCCGCCTCATTGCGCACTTTGCCTTGCTCATAGAGTTTAGAGAAAATCTTGCTTTTGATGTTCCACAGGTCATTGAAAAGTTGCAATGTGGTGCCAAGTTCAATATCGGATTTGAGAATTTTGTCGATGTGTTTGGTATCACGCATTTCCTCGTAATTGTCTTTTTCGAGGATGCGTTTTTCCCATTTGGCAATTTCAGCCAGAATCAACAATTTTTCATTTTTGGATGCTATTTTTCGCGCACTGTGAAGCAGTTTTAAGCTCTGATCGTAGAGTGATTTATTGTAAAGAATTTCTACCGCGTGGAGCTGTTTATGAAGTTGGGCTTCAACGCTGCTGTTGCTGTGGAAAGAATCGAGGCTTTTGAGCACTGCGGCATACAATCTATTTTTGGAAATGGAAAACCGGTGGATAAAACTTCGGTCCTTAAACTTTTTGAGAAGCTTTGCTTCGTCATACTCGTCTTGTTTGTCAATGGCGTCGAACAATACCTGGTAGTTGTTGCTATCGCCAATAATATGCCTCGAAGAAAATACTTTGAAGTAACGTTTTTCGGGCTTCGACATGCTGTGAATCAGCTTGTGGAGATTGTCTGATGCCTTGTTGCTCATAATACAATTGTGTTAAGGGTTTATTTACTTAGGAGCTGCAATTCCTACCCCTAAATTGAGGCTTTATATAGGCTGGCAGAGGTGGAATGAATAAGCGGCGATCCAAAATGGTTTTTCGGTGTGATTTAACATTTTTACGGTTTTTCTTTAGAGAGGAAAGAAAAAGATCTTTTTTTTGCTCACGGATGTACCAATTTTGCAATTCCGGCGTTAGGAGCTGGCCTTAATTGCAGATATGAAACAAATCAGCCGAATTTCAATTCTTATTATATTGATGTCCATAACCTTGACGGACATCTTTGCTCAGTTCAGTGTTGGTACCTGGCGCGATCACCTGCCTTATAATAAATGTGTAGACCTGTGCAGGGCCCGCAAAAAAGTCTATTGTGCCACGCCTTACGCGGTCTTTGAATACAATCCCGCAGACAGAGCCATCCAGCGCTTTTCCAAAGTCAACCTCTTATCCGATGTGGGCATTACCTCAATGGAATATGCGCCCAATCAGGATATTATTGTGGTCGGTTACGAAAACGGAAATATCGATTTGCTCCTGAGCAATGGTTCGGTTAATATTCCGGATATCCGCATTAGTTCAGTAGTCGGAGACAAAGGCGTATACGACATAAGGCCTTACAATGATGTCGCATATTTGTCTACCGGTTTTGGAGTGGTGGTGATCGATCTGGTCAGAAAAGAAATTAAAGAAACCTATTTTATTGGTGAAAACGGATCCGCTTCCAGGGTATTTGACCTGGATATTTACCAGAATAAATTGTATGCAGCAACAGAGAAAGGAGTAATTACTGCCGATGTCGACAATCCTTTCCTGGCCAATTTTGCTAACTGGACCGAATATGCTGATTTACCCGTACCTGATACATCGGTTGTTCAGATTGAATTTTTTCAGAATGAAATGCTCCTGGTCGTTCCGGAGCCAACTTCAGATAAATTATGGCGCAAGGCGATGCCTTCAGGCACCTGGCAGGTCTTTATAGACTATGATGGTTTCGATATCAGAAAGATCTGGACAGATGATGAATGGATGTGTATAGCGGGCAGTTTTGCTTATCAGATGTATCATTTTGATTTTGGACAGAACATCAGTGAAGTGCAGCACAACGGACTTAATGTAAGTGCCAACATGGCCATTGCCGACAGAGAAGGAGGGATGATCGTGGCCGATGACAAACTCGGATTGCTCTGGTATAAAAACGGCGGGGAAGAACTTATTATCAAACCACAGGGCCCTCAATCGGCCGATGTGCGACGAATGTCGGCGTACAACAACAACCTCTGGATTGCACATGGAAGTGCAGATGCCTCGTGGAGCAATATGTGGAAACAAACCGGTATTTCTGGTTTTGTCAATGAAACCTGGCTCTATAAACCCGCATTGGCCACAGAATATTCTAATGCCAATACTTTGTCGGGCGTTTGCGATGTGATGGCTGCGGCTATTGATCCTACCGACAACAACCGCGTCTTTTTCGGATCGTGGGAAGAGGGACTTATTGAATTAAACGCATCAACCCTTGCAGCCAATGTCAACAATGGGAATGGCAGCGATGGCCCAAAAGGTTCTGGCTTTGACTGGGCTCCCGGATGGACCGGTGTGGCCGGAGTGGCTTTCGACAACGATGGCGTGCTCTGGTGCACCAACAGTTGGAACACAGAAGCCCTTCATGCTATGGATAAGAATGGCACTTTTTACGACTTTAATTTTTCTCCAACAATTGGAGCTTCGGATAAAGTATCAGACGTAATTGTAACCCAAAACGGATATGTCTGGGCCAACGTAGCCGCCAAAGGATTGCTGGTGTTGAATACAAATGGCACATTGTCGTCGGGTAGTGATGACAATTTCAAATTGCTCACCGACACAGAGGGAAATGGCGGACTTCCATCGCGTGATGTATTGTGTATGCAGGAAGATCTCGATGGCGAAGTATGGATAGGAACCGGGCAGGGCCTTGGTATTTTTTATAATCCCGATGCAATTTTTTCGGAAGAAAATTTTGACGCCGAACAAATATTAATTGAGCAGGATGGCAATACCCAAAAGTTATTGAGTACAGAAACCATTACATGTATAGAGATAGATGGCAGCAACAGAAAATGGATAGGCACACAGAACAGTGGCGCATATCTTTTCAGTGACGATGGATTGCAAGAGATCTACCATTTCACTACAGAGAACTCGCCCTTGTTGTCCAACAATATTTTCGACATCGTCATCAACCAGGAAAATGGCGAAGTATATTTTGGTACCCAAAACGGAATAGTTTCGTTCTTCTCGACAGCCACCAACTTCGATCAGGAGATGTCGAATGTCCGTGTATTTCCCAATCCGGTCAGACCCGATTATGAAGGCAACATTACCATCGATGGCCTCGCTTACAACACCATCATAAAAGTAACCGACATCCAGGGCCGCATTTTATTCGAAACCGAAAGCGAAGGCGGCAGAGCCGTATGGGATGGCAAGACTTTCGATGGCGAGCGTCCGGCGACCGGTGTGTACATGGTATTTGTGACAACGCCTGATGGTAGCGCGGATGAGGTGAGGAAGGTGACGTTTGTGAAGTAGGGGGGGTAGTTGGATCTAGCTTAAAAATACATCATCTTCTGTTAGCATCCTATTTACATAGTCAAAGTTGAAGTACGGATTAATTAATTTTAATCCATTTAGATATTTGTATTCTTCACTTTTTATATCGCACTTACCCAATTCTGTTTCTGAATACTGATTTTCCTTACATAGATTTGATATAATTTGGATTATTTTATTCTTGTCAAAACTGGATTCGTTTTTTGCTTCCAGAACCAATTTGTCAAAACTATTCGGATCAGGTATAATGTTTTTTATTCCTTTTTGAATTACATAATTTTCCTTATTTGAACCGAAAAATCCTAACATAATGGTTAAAAACTTCAAGGGTTGATTATCTGCAATTGATTTCATCATTTCAATTGCTAAGGGTGCTATGTGTTGGTCAGTATTAATAATACAGAATCGATAAAGCTTATAAGAATTAAAATCAAGACTTGACTTATGAAGGTATCCATCAAAATGTTTAATAAGAATATCAAGGGTTTTTTGAGGATTCGTATCTATTATTAAAGCTTCATGGATTTTTTGATCTTGGTATAATTTTAGGAATTCAAAATTCAAATAATTGTAAAAATTAATTTTTAACTCATCAGGTAAACTAATATCCATATTTAGTGCAAAAACGATTTCTGATATTTCACCTTTGGTTAAAATATCTGAGTATTCAAATTCTTCATTTCCATTATTTATTCTTGTGCGTAATGTTAATATAACATCGCGATAACCATAATAGTGCTGTGATTTTGTTTCAGCACGTTCAAAGTATTCAGCAATAATTAGTCTCACTTTAAGCAGATTTGTATAATGCAATGTTGTTGTAATAGTGAGGTTTTTAATTAAAGTTGTGAGATCGACAATACTCGAATCATTCCACCACTTGGAACTAATAACTTTAAATAGATCAGGCGAATCCGAACGCATTAATTCAAAGAACTCATCAAAGTCGACTCAATTTGCCATGTTTTCCCCAAAGTATTTTGGGAAGTTGGCCATGAATCGTATTGATCTGGGATCTTGATTGCTCTGGACTAATTTATCTAGATTTGGGAATATTTCCTCGAAAAGACCTATTACAATTTCTGTTTTATCGTCATTGTCAATTTTTTCCCTGAGTTTCTCCGTTTTGATTTCAGCATAGCGCATTTGTCTATTGTCAGTTTTCCAGTCTAGAATGTCATCCCTTTTCGCATTAAGGATTTCATACGCAATAGTTGAAGCCGTGTGAATCACTTCAAGCTTTATCAAATCAAGAATAGCTATGTTATTTTGTCCTATTGCAGAGATTCTTCTAGAAGTGGTTTCAATAAAAGTTTGGGTGATACGCAAATTGTTAAGGATTTTTTGTATTGAAGGGGGCTTTATTTCGCGGGTTAGTAATCCAAGACGTAATTTTTTGGATGCGTTAAAATAATCAATTACAAGTTGCGTATTTTCTTTAGATAAACCCCATTTGGACTTTACTTCTGAATTTATGTAATCAACGATATTGTCATACGGTATTTTGGGAAGCTGAATTTTTTCATGAAAGTACTTTTGCAAGTACAATTCAGGGTTGTTGATTCCTCCTCTATGAATAATTGACGTGAGATGTGTAAAGTCCACGGCAATGACAAAAATAATGTTTGGAAAATCGCCAGAAATTCGGAGCATATTCAGCGTCATCATGGCATCGTCACTTTGCATGCGATCCAGCTCATCCACAATTACCACATATTTTTGATCTGAGTCCGATAATTTCTTTACTATCTCAGACTTCATTGATGTGGCGCTGTATTCCTTTTTCCCGAAGAATTGAAGGGCCTTATCTATCCATGAATCAATACCTTCTAGCCTATCAGCGTATTGATGAATGGAGTTTTTCAAATGAGGTTGTTTCGTTGAATCGGCAATGAGCAGCAAGAACTCTTGTAATCTCGATTCTGGCGAAAATTCAAGAGGTCGATACCATATTACAGATGGCTTTCTGGAATGAAGATATTGTTCTAAATATTCCAGAAAAACGGTCTTCCCGGAGCCAAATTCTCCGTAAACACCAATATTGTAGGCTCCGGACTGTGTGGGCAAATTGCATATTTTTTCTCCAAGTTTTTCTGCTATGGTTTTTCTTCCGAGTGTATCTTTTGTTGGCTCCTGGATTGTTTTTTTTTGGCTCCATTTATGCAGCCATATTATTGAAGCAATTCCGAGAACAACGCATTCCAACGTATATATTGGCTGTGTAAAGAATTCTACTGGTATGAAGAGCTCCGTTGGCGTAAATCCGCTACTTTCAGCATTACGTACAATTAAATCCCTTTGGTATAGATATACGCCCAAAGTAATCAAGTAAAGTATAGGGCTGATTAAACCTGTTGGTTTTTTTCTGGTGCAAAGGGTATAAATCAATTGAATGAGCAGGTATATAATGACGCACCGGCAGAACCATTGCACCACATCTTTTTGAGTTTCGCTTAGAACTGGTCCCAAATACGATGCTGACCATTTGACAATCCAGGGCAAGAATATAGCCGACAGAAAAATAGCCAGGAAATAAACTAAGTTATTCTTGAAAAAGTGAATTAATTTAATGGATGAGCGCTTTATGAATTGAGAGTTTAATTTTGATAGTTGCATTGCGTAAAGAAAATTTTGAACCTTCTGTTTTTTGTGCTAAATTATACTGTTTTTCGGTTTAATCACCATTCGTCAGGTTTGTCTTTAAGAACGGACGTTTGCGCCAAAACGAGAGGAATGTAATTGACCTGTGCCTATTTTACTTCCGGCCTATTTCCTTCTCAATAAGGTTTGTTAAATCGACAAGATTTTTTGGTAGATCAAACTTTGCAATTTCCCAGATCATTTCATAGTCAATTCCAAAATACTCATGCATTACAATGTTTCTCAGTGCGTACATCTTTTTCCAGGGGAGTTCGGGATATTTTTCAGTGATTTCTTTTGGAATATGTTTGGATGCTTCTCCGATTATTTCAAAATTCCTGATCACAGCATCCACAACAATATACTGCTGCTTAAATTGAATAAAATCCAGATCGGCGATATATTCAAGTATTCTATTCATCGAAACATAAATATCTTCAAGGTAAAGGCTATATAACCTACTTTCAGATTTCATACATATTTCACCTCCTTAAGAATGACTTCTCTGAGTTGTTCCTTTAATGCTTTGATGGAGACCAAATCAACCTTTCTGCCCAATTCATTTTCAAGAAGTTCCTTCAAGTCAAAAAATGTCCATCCAAGTGGTTTATGGAGAGAGACAATTATGTCAATGTCAGAAGTTGCCGTTTGTTCATTTCTGGCAAATGAGCCGAAGTAGCCGATTTTGTCCACAAAGTACTGCGACGCCAGAGTAGGCTTTAATACTTTGATTTTATCTTCTATGTCTTTTTGCGTAAGCATTTAGGCAAATTTAAATGATTCTTGAGTATGGGCCAAATCTGATTGGTTTCTTGGGCCATAAGGTCGGACCTTTTAATCATCAGAATTCTCCAAATAAAATTGTGATTTTTTTTTGTTTTTGATAAAAGTATCACATTGTGATACTTTTATCTTTTTCTGAAAAATTATCACAACGTGATATTATTTATTTTAGCGCGATAATTATCACAAATCAATTCTGATATGGCAGCAAATCAGCTCAAAATCTACAGCATAAAGCAATTCAGGATGATGACGGGTTGCACCCAAAAGGAAATGGCTTATTACCTTGGAGTGCCGTTGAGCAATCTGGCCATGGCGGAGTCCGGCGCTCGTAAACTGCCACCTGACGCCAATAAGATTTATCTGGAGATGCTGCGTTGCTTCGAAGAGGCACGGGACAGGGCCATAAAGTCCGGCATGCAAAAGTCCAATAGAGCAAGCGAAGAAAGGCGGCTAAAGAGAAAGAAGGCCGAGGCTGAGGAAAAACGCGAAATCTTATTGTCCGCGTTGTCAAAGGCAGAACAGAATTATGCGCGGTCGTTAGAAATGGAGGCAGTTTTTAAGGAGCTGGAAATTACCATCTCAGGGAAGTTTCGGAACCGACATTTAAAGTGGAAAGAGTTGATGATTCTTTTTCATGAGGTGATGAAGAATAAGTCAGGAGAACTAATGCAGAATGATTTGCGCATTGCAATAGCCGGGCTGACTGCTGAAATTAAGACGATGGAGAAACTTATTTTAGATAAGTCAAATCAAAAGGATTGAATGTTGAGTGGGTCGATGTATCCGTTCTTTTTAAATTGGACTGCCTCTATATAACAGAAGAATTCGCAATAATATCGATAAAAGACTTTTATGACCCTAAATACGGCATCATTTCGAAATTCAATTGAATCTCTTAGTTTGATTATTTTGCGTAGAAATACGTAAAACTTATAGGTGTTGCTCTTTATAAGTTTATTTATTTTAGGCTACCGTGATGAAGATTTTGTTCTTTGTTAATAAAAAAAATTGGAGACAATTCCCATCTTACATTCATTTGCTTTGTTGAATCGATAAGGATCGATTCAACTCTAATTGTCTAATTAACTAACTTGATCTACTTATCCCATGGGGTTTCATCGACTTAATTGGATTTTTATTTTCTTTTTGATTTTTGTTGAATCAGAAGCCCAGGATGATTATGTGTCCGTAGAACAGAATAAAGCCTACTTTGAAATTTCTGAAACAGATTGCCACCGTTTTATTCAGCGCAGTAAGCGCCGTATAGATAAACTAACAGAAAGACTCAAGAAAACAAATGATCTTTATCTCAGGCAATTCACGAAGTTTGAAGATAAATTATTTCAGCAATTATGCGAATTGAACGAGTCTTGTGCTGAAGCAATGATACATGACGCCTGGCTGAGTTTTAATAGATTTGAAAATTTGTGTGCTAAAGAAGGGACCCAAAATCCCAAAATAGTTATCGGAAATCTTGATACTTTAGAGCAGGTAATCAACTATTTGCGGCAAAAGAACCTGAATACCGGAATGGCCCGTGATAATTCTGACACCGAAAAGGATCAATGTGCATGCGCTGGAATTGAAGCGCTAAATGAATCCAAAAAAAGACTAAATTTTGAATTGAAAAGGTCGGAATTACTAGGGAAATATATTGGTGATAGAACGGGTTTTATGAATAGGGTTTTGGAGAATTCTTCATATCAATTGAATCCGTTGTCAAAAATAAATGAAAGTCTCTTTTACTATAAGTCCGAGCTAAAAGAAAACATCAGTTTGTTTTCTGATTGTACCAATATAGAGAGTAATATTATAAATCATTATAGGCAGATTGAGCGTTGTAGTATGAACGAATCTAACCTTACCGCAACAAATCAAGGTGGAAGAGCTGATATTCCCGATAAGATTTCAATTGACGATTTACTAAAGAAAGCTCCGATAGAGACATTGGCTATTATGGCGAATTTAAGTAGTTCCGAGATTCAGAAAGTGAAAGATATCAGGGATTTTTTAATTGAATCTAAAGCGAGCAGCGATAGGTTAAGTAATGATACAACTCAAATTGTATCGTCAGCCAAGTCTTATTTAGATCCAAACGATCAGTCTTCTAAAGACGGATTAGCAGAGAGTAAAAAGAATACAGCAGCAGATAAGAGCGATTGGAAACCCAATCCTTTGAAGACAAAGCGCATAATAGACCGATTCAGTTATGGAGCAAACTTTCAGGCCAATCGAAGAAATATTTTGTTTCCTTTGGGTGGATCTCTGACGGGGCAGTTGAGTTTTCAGGTAGCCAAGTCTTTTAATATTGGACTGGGAACCTCATGGATTGTTGGGTTCATGAATGGTCGGCAAATGAGTGGCGGCTTTGGTGAAATGCCTGAATTGAAATCATTTGGAACTGCCGGTATTGGATTTAGGTCATTTATGGATATAAGGATTTCAAGAGCGATTTTTTTAACTAGCTCAGGAGAACTTAATTATAAGTTATCGAATGACAGAGAGACTGCGGTTTCTGTTACAAACTTTTTGGACAGAATCCGGATGAACAATCCAAATTCAGGTTTATTTTTTGGCTTGAAGATCCAATATCCTTCCCGCTCTTTATCTTCTCCAACGCTTGAAATTTTATACAATGTTCTTCACGAGAGAACCGATCAACCAGAAATTGTTTTGCGCGCGGGAATTAACATCAAAAGAAAACATAGCTTCCGACAATAAATTGAACCCAAATAAGACGATGAAAACTATACTTATCACCATTGTGCTCTCTGTTTTTACTGTATTTACGTATTCTCAAACCACTATAGACCACGTTTCTGGTACCGCGCAAGTCAATATCCCTTTGGTTACTATTGGTGGACAAACCATGACGATTCCAATCGCACTTTCGCATAACACTTCCGGTGTGAAAGTGAATGATGTTGCCTCGTGGGTGGGCACAGGTTGGGACTTGACCGGAGGCGGGCAGGTAAGCAGGCTTAGAAACGGCCTTCCGGACGAAGCTATGGTGTTATTTGATCAATCTGATAATTCCGGCAATGATGCAGGCGACGTAAAGGTTGCAGGTTATTTATGGGCAAAGGATTTTTATAGAAATGTACAAGGTAACTTCGATTACCCCGCTTCTTTTAACGACAGGTTGGCTTTGGGTGCTATCGACCTTACGCCAGATGAGTTTTATGTTTCGGCCCCTGGCTTACAAGCGCGATTCGTATTTGCCCCCAAGGAAGTTAGTCTTACTTCATTTTCTGAATATAATGCAGCTTATCGCTCTGAGTCTTTCAACTATCTGATGGTTCCTTTTCAGAATCTTAAAGTAGAATGCAATCTTGACCCTTCGTTAAATGGCACTTTTACCTCCTTCATAGTGACCAACGAACAAGGGTATAAATATTACTTCACACGTCCAGACAAAAGTTTGGCTGAAGCGCAGATAGTTTCCGAGAATTTGTATTTTAATGATTCCTCAAGCGAAGAGGTTTGTAATAATTGGTTGTTGGAGAAAATAGAAAATCCACATGGCCAGATAGAAGCTGAGTATTTTTATACGCAGAATGCACTTTCTTCAAGTGTATTTAATTATGCAGAGGGAGAACTCTCCTGCTCCGGGCAAGATCATCACATAGAAATAAATGCGGGTAGTTTTATTCTGGCAATAGCCGATTATTTTACCAATTACTCTTCTACGGTCGATGAGTATATAACTCCTTGCGAGTTACCCTATCGCTTTTTTAAGCAAAGATCCTATGTAAGGCAGAGGGTAACGCACTTGAGTAAAATAGTAACCCAAAATCAGGAAGTTACCTTTGTGCTAGACACCCAAGAAAGGCAGGACTTAACAGGTGATTTTGCATTAACCAGAATTGTACATAAAGTCAATGGAGAAATTGTGGGTCAGACAGTTCTGAATTATGATTATTGGAGTTGCGACATAACCGAGAATGTACCTTCTGACCTTCCTGCTCAGGATACAAAACGACTAAAACTAAAGGAAGTGCTTTACTTGAACGGAAGTGAAATGGTGAAAGATAAAGGTAAACAATTTGAATATGACGAAAGTATTCCACCTCCAAGAAATGCTTTAGCTCAGGATTATTGGGGTTATTATAATGCTGCCGGTAACAACGGTCTTATTTCTTATTATCCATTTAACCATCTGTATAATGTAAATGATCCAGGGTCTGTGAATAGACAGCCTGGAATAGGCATATGTCGTCTTAATAAAATAGTCAACGAATTGGGTGGATTTGAGCGCTTTGAATTCGATAGGTTTGAATACAGCACAACTTTGGATGGATTGATGGATCCTTATCAAATTACTCACCGCGAAAGTATTGATGTAATGGCCACCACTCCGCAAGGTTCTTGTGGAGGTTCATATGACTCAGAAAATGAGGAGTCTGAAAATTTCTATATTGTCGGGAATCAAACTGTTACTCTGGATATTGTTATCGATCCAGAAGGAAATTGCCAATCTGATGCGTCATGCAATTATTTGAATACTCAAGTGTTGGTTCAACTTTTCAGAGTGCTCGGTGCAGGTCAGCAGGATCAACTAATTTATAATATTTCTGATGATTTGGGTTTCTCTCTCAGTAGCCAAGATGTCACCAGTTTTCATAAGGAGTTTGAATTAGGAACGGGATCCTATAAAATTCTGGTAAGATCAAGATTGTTCACCCAAAGCGGAGGCCAATTGCCTTGTGGAAATGTTTCTGCAACGGTTAAATATTGGACTACAGGAGGGGGATTGTCTACAAGTCAAATCAAACTAGCTGGCGGAAACAGATTATCAAAGTTAGTCGTGTCGGATGGTGGCACCGATACTGAGAATGAGATCACCCGGAGTTTTCAATATAATATACCGGTAGTCGGTGCTGTATTAAGAAGCAGCGGTTGCCTCTTAACGAATCCAAATTTTAAAAGCGGCTATCAAAATTTTCTTCTGAACAAAGTTCGGGTATCACACAATCCGGTTACTGAAGAGGATGATGGGCTGGATTGGATTTTTCATGTTGATCACGACAATACGATTTATCAAACCGCTGCATATTCAGTTAATCCAACGGTTAGTTATAACGGATCGTCAGTGATGTACTCAAAAGTAACAGAGTATATTGAGCGTATTGATGAAATCGAAAATTTAGAAGAATCATTATCCAACAAAGGCAAGATTGTCCGGGAATTTTATATAACTGAGTATGGAAACACTGATCAACCCAATGGACAGCAACAAGTAGTAAACGTACAAAAGAATGCAGCGCTTCGCGCTTTGACTGAATACAATTCTCAGAGTGAGGAAGTATTGAGAATGACTTATGAATACGACGAAGTTTTGGATTTTGGCGGATCTCCAATAAAAGCGGCACGGAAAGAACTTTCCTCGATAGATGGCACTCATTTTCTCAATATTCACGGAATAGATCCGGAAACAATAGATGCCATGAAGACCAGCGCGCTTGTTAATTCAGGATCAGCGCTTGTTCTGGCCTGTGCTAATCCACCTTCAGCACCACTGGCAGTTGCTGCTTGTATGCTCCATGCTGTCAATTTGGCGAGGGCTTATGCGCTGGGATGGGCAAATCCGGATATTACCTACGTTTCGAATGATAATATGGTGGATTATAATTATTCTCAAAGGGGATATTCATATCATTCCAATTTATTCAGATTATCCAGGGTAAACAGACAGATATACGACCCTCTTACAAATCAATTTGGCACTATGGTAGAAGAATACGCTTATTCTGCCAACACGCCAATAAATGACAATGGCTTTAAGAAGACTACAACGCAGCCCCTTACCTCGGTAGTTTTCTGTGATCAGAATCAGGATGTGAATTATGGAAAGCGCATTCAATATGTGTCAGATTACAATTGTCCGGGTTGTATTCCCGGCCAGGATGCATCTGCATTTGCCGTTAAAACACTCCAGTCAAAAGGACTGTACAATGCGCCAGTGGAGATGCTTCAACTACAAGGTGCCGATCCTCATCAAATGTATGTTATTGGAGGTACCATCGTTCGATATGCACCGGACGAATTTTTCCCTGAATTTACCGGCAATAATTACACTGGTTTTTTGGTAAAAGAAACTTATATCTTACAACTAGAAGATCCGATATTGTTGTCGGATTTTCAAATGAGTGAAGTGGATGGTTCAGGCAATTTTCAAATGGATGTTCATTACAAACTTTCTAGTGTAATAGATAGTTATGACGAGTTTTTAAAGCCCAATCTGACCCATAGCCCGCATGACATTCACAATTCGGTGTTACGTTCAAAGCCCGAAGGAAGGGTAATTATGCAGGCAACGAATGCAGTACCCAATCAAATTCATTATCTGGGTTTTGAAGACTACGAATTAATGGGATCTGAATGGTCATTTGGCGATGAATTGATTGAAAACTCTACCTACTTGTACAACGGATTTGAATTGTACAATGCCAAAAGCGGTCAGAATTATTACGGATTGGCTCAGGATATAGAAATTAATATTGCCCCAGGCGATTACACCCTTAATTTCTGGTCTACTTCTGATAACGTTTTTGTCAGTGCCTCTGGTGGGATTAATTCTGTAAACGAGGAAATTCATGCGGCAGACGAGGATGCGGCGGGATGGAAGTATTATGAATTTCGTATCTATGCCGGATCCAATATTACCCTCAACATAGAGGGCAATGCCGCGCGCAAAATAGACGAAATCCGGATTTATCCTAAAGATGCCCTGGTCTCGACCATTCAATACAACAATATTGGAATGGTAATCAGCACCTGCAATGCCAATGGCGAATGTGTCTATTACGGTTACGATCCTCACTTGCGCCCAAGATGGATTTTAGACGACGATCGCAATGCCCGCAGCTACACTTTTATTGACGATATACAACCTGCCGACCCGCAAGGCACAAGAGCCTCCGTTTCCAAGCGCGTTTTTCACGAATTGGGCATGGAGTATCAGGAAGCTTGGAACCTCGATGGCGGATCATTGGGCGATGCAACCACTGGTACGACATATTTTGATGGATTGGGCAGACCCATTCAATCCGTTCTGCGCGATGCTTCAGGTGGTTTTTTGTATCAGGACATTATTGCGTTTCATGAATACGATAATTTTGGTCAGGAGCCCAAACGCTATTTGCCTTATGCACATCCCAATTCGGGCCATGGGTTCCGCGAGAATGCCAAATCAGAACAAGCCACATTTTATCAGGAAGAAGGTGGAATTGCCAACACAAATTTCGCCTTTGGCGAAACGGTAACTGATAATACTCCAATGCTCAACCCCATTGAGCAATCCGCTCCTGGTGAGGGATTTGATCTGGCATCGGGCCACACAATTAAAAGCGCCATGCACCTCAACCAGCTCAATGAAGTAAGGGCTTGGACAATTGATCCCGCAACAGGCGATGCTTTGGGATCTACTTTTTGGCCTGTCAATACATTGATCAAGTCAGAATTAAAAGATGAAAATGGAAAGACAAGTTGGGTTTTTACCGATATGTTTGGGCGTACTGTTTTGAAAAGAATACCAGTTAATTATACCGGAATCAATTCAGAAGGAAAACATTTTACAGACCAGTCCACTGCCGCCATTACTTCGGGCACTGACTTGTACGGATCCAATATATATTATGTGGACAACTACTACATATATGATAGATTTGGAAGGCTCGCTTATGAGGTAACGCCTTTGATGATGGAGCAGTTCGATCAGACTGGCACTTACAGTTTTTCAGCACAGCCTGGTGAGGTAAATTTCGATATTTTCAACGGACTCGGTAATGCCTGGCGCTATGATGCAAGAGGAAGGCTGGTTGAGTCCAAGACACCGGGCGCTGGATGGACTTATAATATTTACCACTAGCGTTGCGTTGACGGAAAAATAAAAATGACGCAACTCAATCAGAGAAAGCACTACAGGTGATTTTCTTACTAAAACGATTTGAAATTAATTTTCAGAATAAATCTATATATTGCTGAAAATTAGATCGTTATGAA
>JANNEQ010000075.1:0-24015 GCA_031378885.1 Flavobacteriales bacterium | reverse complement strand
TCCCCCAATGGCGGAGAGACTTATTATGGTTGTTCAGTTATTCCCATCACTTTCACCAAGAGCAATTGTTTGTTTGGTAATTACTGGAATATTTATTATTCTACCGATAATGGTTCTAATTGGATACTTCTTACTCCATATCCTTATTACGTTTACGATAATTATCTGGGCACTCAGACTTACAACTGGCAGTTGAACAACAGCATCAGTAGTTCGCAGGTATTGGTAAAAGTTGTTGGCTATTACGACACAGCCATAGTTGATCAGAGCAACGCGGTGTTCAATATTCAACCCAGTGCAGATATAACGGTTACTTCGCCCAATGGCGGAGAGAGTTGGCAATCTGGTTCAGTGCATGCCATAACATGGACCAACACCGCCAATACTTCGGGCGTGTATTCCATTTATTTTTCATCGGATGGAGGAACCAATTACAATTATGTTGATGGCAATCTTACCGGCAATTCATACAACTGGACAGTGGTGAATACACCAGGCTCAACCAATCGCATCAGGGTTTACGATCAGAATGATCCGTGCAAAACGGATATGAGTAATTCGAATTTTACTATCACTCCGCTTTTGCCTTTGCTTCTCACCCCCAATGGTGGAGAAGAATTGGACCCAGGTACAGGCTCTGTTATTACCTGGAATTCTGAATCATTTTACTCTAATGTAAGATTGGAATACAGCACTGACGGAGGTGCTACATGGATTTTAATAGAGAGCAATTATTATAATTATGGTACATATTATTGGTCAGTGCCCAATGCCAATTCCACAAATTGTCTGGTTAAAATAAGTCAGGTAAATGACCTGAGCCGATTTGATATCAGCGATGCCACCTTCACTATTAAACCTGGAATTACTGTCTTAACTCCAAACGGAGACAATGGAGTGACTATCTGGGGTGGTTGTACGGTGACTTCGTTGACTTTCGAACACTCACCTGCATATCAATATTTTAATCTTGAATATTCTTTGAACAATGGTGCGACATGGACTTCGGTTGTAGCAAACTGGTATACCACAAATAATCCGGCTACTTACAACTGGACTTTGCCCAATTCCCCGAGCACTCAGACTATAGTGCGTGTCCGCTATGCATATGATCTATCCATCGGTGATCAAAGCGACAATACCTTTACCATTACAAAACCTGTTACCATTATCCAACCCAATTTTGGAGGTGTAATGCCTATTGGCGGCAACTATAATATTCAATGGTCTTCCGATGGAATTTCGAATATCTATGATGTATATTATTCAACCAACGGTGGTTCGACTTTTAGTAATATTGTTACCGGATATAATACATCCAACAATACTTATCCATGGACTGTACCCAATTTCCCCTCTAACAACTGCCGGATTCTGGTGCGCGATAATATCAACTATTGTAAAAGCGATACGAGCGACCTGGCATTTATCATCAGCCCCAATTCTGCGCCTATTACGCTAACTGCTCCAAATGGAATAGCAGATACATTGGATGGTTGTACATACAAACTGATCACATGGACAGAAACATCACCAATCGGAACATATGACATAGCTTATTCCATCAATAGTGGAGTAACCTGGACCGATATAGTAACAAACTATGTTACAAATTCTTTGAGTTACAACTGGTCGGTTCCCAATAACGTCAATTCGAATACTGTGTTGATGCGCATAAGATCTTCGGCTGTTCCAACAAATTATGATTACAGTGATGCATTATTCGCGATTCAAAGTACTGTTATTACTGTCTCTCCGGCCTCAGCCAATTTGTGCGAAGGTGAATCTGTTCAATTATCAGCTTCGGGTGCTTCGAATTATGCATGGTCGCCGTCAGTAGGATTAAGTGCCACCGATATTTCCAATCCTGTGGCTTCTCCGGCACAAAGCACAACTTATACTGTTCAAAGCAACAATGGTGTTTGTACCTTGTCCAACACCATTACCGTGAATGTAACAGAGGGTCAGCCTGTGGCAAGCATTGTCATCAGCAGCAGTCAAGGCCTGGATATTTGCACCGGAACCAATACAATATTTACTGCCAATACACAAAACACCGGTACAGCTCCTCATTATCAATGGAAGAAAAATAACATCAATGTAGGAACGGATAGTCCTACTTATTCGTCTTCGTTATTGAATGACAACGATGAGGTAGTTTGTATATTGACCAGTAACTTGCCTTGTGTTACGGGAAGTCCGGCGACATCCAATTCATTAACGATGAATGTCAATTCAATTGTTGCACCGTCTGTGAGCATCAGCGCAAATCCTGGCAGTGCCATTTGTCAGGGAGATGTGGTAACATTTACAGCAATTCCATTGAATGGAGGCTCTTCTCCAACTTATCAGTGGAAATTGAATGGTGTTAATGTGGGTTCGAATTCGCCAAACTATACGAATCCTGCTTTGAGTGAAAATGATGTAGTGTCAGTTCAACTCCTTTCGAATGCTTTTTGTCTGAGTGCAACAAGCGCTAATTCAAATGATATAACCATTACCGCAAGTCAACTTCCTGCGCAACCAGGAGCGATTACAGGTTCGAATATAATTTGCGCCAATGAAGGCTCAATATTTTCGGTGAACAACGTAATTGGAGCAACGAGCTATTTATGGAATGTGCCTTCAGGCTGGACAGGTAGTTCTTCATCAACCAGTATTGATATTTCCAGTGCTGATGTTTCAGGAACAGTAAGTGTGGCCGCGGTCAACGCATGCGGAACAAGTCCTTTTAGCAGCCTTGCCGTAGAAGTTTCAGATGTTCCCGCCAGTCCTGTTGCTATTTTTGGCCCCACCAGTGTTTGTGCCAACTCAACTATAGTTTACCACATTGATGAGGTGGCAAATGTGGATGATTATAATTGGAGCATACCAGCCGTAGGTTGGAATGTTACAGATCTTGGAGGTGGATATTTTCAAATTGAATTTAATGGTACCAGTGGTTATCTGGGAGTTGATTTAAGTAATGCTTGTGGTCAATCGGATTATTTCGAAATTAATATTGCCGTAGGTGGAACCTTGAGCGCGCCTGATCTAATTCTTGGTGGCAACTCTGTTTGTGCAGGAGTAACGAAATTTTTTTCGGTTCCGGTTTATCAGGGAGCAACATCTTACACCTGGAGCCTTCCCAATGGTTGGACAGGATCAAGCACGACCAATCAGATTGAAGTTGTGCCTGATAGTAATGCAGGAACTCTATCGGTAGTGGCCAATACAAGTTGCGGCCCATCTGCACCACAAAGTGTTGTGTTGCAAATTCAGCAGTATCCAGGCACTCCTTCATCAATTTCCGGCCCCGATCTTTTGTGTTCAGGAAGTATGGCTCTTTTTTCGGTCGCTGCAGACAACAATATCGACTCTTATATCTGGAATGTCCCATTGGGTTGGCAGGTCGACGGCGAGAACAATGCTGTAGAAATCACGGCAGGCAATACTGTTGCAACGATAGAAGTAGCTGCACAAAATGCATGCGGAGTTTCGGATTTCATTACTAAAAATGTGGATGTTCGAAATGTTCCGGCAATGCCTGGTCCTATTGATGCTTCAACAATTGATTGTGAAAGTCAGATGGGAGTTATATCGATTGAAGAAGTACCACAGGCTGACTCTTATACCTGGATATTGCCTTCTAACTGGCAGGGCGCAAGTTCAACCAACCAGATCAGCGCCATCCCCGGAGATGTTTCGGGGAGCGTATTGGTTAGTGCGAACAATGAATGTGGTGCTTCTGCCAACCAAAGTATTTTTGTGGAAGTCGATGCCTTGCCGGTTTTATCCGGACCAATTGAAGGCAATTCAATTGTGTGCGGTGATTCGGCCTATAATTATTCTGTTGTTCCTGCTGACAATGCAATAGATTATACCTGGACTGTTCCATCGGGTTGGCAAGGCTCAAGTTCGACGCAATCGATTACAGTAATTCCCGATACAGAGGGTGTGCTGAGTGTTGTGGCGAATAATAGCTGTGGATCTTCAGAAGAGCAATCTATTGCTATTTCCTTTGGAAATTCGATTTCCCCGGGAGTTATTCTTGGCCCTTCAAGTGTTTGTTCGGGAGCAACACATACGTATTACGTTGCAGAATTACAGTCGGCCATCGGATATATCTGGACATTACCCAATGGCTGGACCGGATCTTCCAATACCAATTCAATTGATATTACAGCGGGTACAAGCCAGGGGTCTATTGAAGTAAAGGCAATAACATCCTGCGGAATAACCGAACCATCCTCGAAGTTAATTGCCATCTATGCCTCACCCAACATTACTGCATCAGCCCAACCTTCTGCAAGCATTTGCGCTGGACAGAGTGTTACATTAAGTGGAGGAGGCGGCCAGAGCTACCAATGGAATCTTGGTGTTCAGAACAATCAGTCTTTCATCCCCGCACAATCTACTACATACACTGTTACCGGCACGGACGCCAACAATTGTTCAAGTCAGTCAAACATAACCATCACCGTGTTGCCACTTCCCGCAGTTGCCATTGATCTTTCTGCAATGGATGAGCAATGTGTGCAGACCACATCGGTTCCTCTTCAGTATGCTACGCCTTCCGGCGGCATATACAGTGGAGCCGGAGTTTCCGGATCAAACTTTTCTCCTTCCACAGCGGGAATGGGCATACACGCCATCACCTATACTTATATAGATGGAAATGGGTGTTTTGCATCGCAAGTAGATTTTATCACCGTAGTGAATTGTATTTCTGTTGATGAAAATGAAGAAGTGATTTCGGGTATTTATCCAAATCCCAACAATGGACTATTTATCTTTGAAATAAATAAAATCTGGCTGGGCGACGGCAAAGCCAGCTTAACCGTATTGGATGTTATGGGTAATGTGGTGGCCCAAATCACTGTGGTATCGGGCACCAATAATATTGATTTAACCAGGTTTTCATCGGGAACATATTCACTCAGGCTAATGGGTAGAGATAAACTGGCAATATCTCACATTGTGATAATGAAATAGCGGGGCATGGAGAATTTAATTCTTGCCTATTGATATTGAGAGGCCAACATTTTACATTATTTTGAATGTGAAATGTTGGTTTTTTTTGGTGGGTTATTATGAACAGCAGCCAGGACCAATAAAAGATTGTCATGATTCTCGCCTCTTGTATGCAGATTTGGCAATCGAAAATGAGGTATGTATTGGATGGTCTTTTAATTACTATATTCGCAATTGTTGCACATACCTTAGAGGTGTTGGTTATTTTATGAAACAAAATTTATTCATCCTTTTGATAATTGAATCAGGTGAGCTGAAGGGCTTTAAGCACGGAGAAGCTGAAGTAATGAATCGGTTAAATAGTGGAGTAATTACATGAGGAAGATTATGAGTGCCATCAAGAAGCTGGCAGCAATTGAAAGCATTGGACTTCCAGACAAATTGAATGACAATTTTGGAAAAAGGATGAGTCAGTTGTTACACATCAAATTCGCGAATTCTTTGCTGCGAATTGGTCTAAAAACTCTACCAATTACAGTCCGGAGTTCCGTCAACTTCAGTGGCACTTGTCTTTTACTTATGGTTGTAGTGAGCGGTATTCTGCCAATTAATTCATTTTCACAGCCGGGTTCATTAGACAACTCATTTGGCACAGGGGGAATAGTAATTACTTCTGCCGGAAGTCTTGGCGATTGGGGTAATTCAGTTGCGATTCAAAGTGATGGAAAAATTGTGGTAGGTGGATATAGTCAAAGCAGTTTTACTTCCGCTGATATTGTTGCACTGCGGTACAACAGCGATGGGACATTGGACGATACTTTTGGCAGCGGAGGCAAAGCAATTGCACAAGTGGAAAATTTTTCCGAGGGCAATTCACTGGCTATTCAAAGTGACGGAAAAATTCTGCTTGCAGGTGCTTCGCAATGGTTTATCAATTTAGTTCGATTCAATAGCGATGGGACTTTGGATGCCGGCTTCGGTTCGGGAGGAATAGTAATAGCGGATGTGGAAGGTTATTATAGTGAGCAATGTAAATCAATCGCGATTCAGAGTGATGGAAAAATTTTGATTGGTGGATATGGTCAACAAAATGCCAATGACAATTCCTATTTAATGTTGCAGAGATACAATAGCGACGGGACTTTAGATTGTTCTTTTGGCGTTGATGGGCTAGTAAGTGGGGACTTAGGTCAATTTAATTCACTGAGTATTCAGAACGATGGAAAGATTCTCATGGGAGGATCTTCCGCACTGTCATTTATCCTTGTCAGATACAACAACGACGGAACTTTGGATAGTACTTTCGGCACAGGAGGAAGTGTAATTACTTCTCCCGGAAGTTTCGGAAATGGAGCTAATTCGCTGACTATTCTCAGCGATGGAAAAATTCTGTTGGGTGGATATGCGTACATTACTGCCTCTACCTCTGATTTTGCTTTGGTAAAATACAACAACGATGGTACATTGAACAATACCTTCGGCACAAATGGAATGGTGACAACCCATGTGGGAAGCTCTTCCGGCGGTTGCAATTCCTTAAGCGTTGACCCTGAAGGAAAAATTCTGCTTGCAGGTTTCGCCAGTGGTGGTATTAACTATTCTGATTTTGCAATAGTGCGATACAATAGCGATGGCACATTGGATAATACTTTCGGCAATGAAGGAAAAGTGATTACCACATTTGGAGTTTCATACAGCGCCTGTAATTCTTTGCGCATTCAAAGCGATGGTAAAATTGTGGTTGCGGGCAATGGTTACAATGGTTCTGATCTGGATATTGTTTTAGCTCGATATAATAGTGATACAAGTATTGGAATAAATAAATTCGAGGGTTCAATATTGGACAGTCAACTATATCCCAATCCTCTTATTTCTTATGGAACAATTAAGTTAGACAAACCTCTTTACAAGGCAGAGCTCAAAATTTATGATGTTTTCGGACAGGAATTAATTCGATTGAGAAATATTTCAGGTAATGAACTACAATTATCGCGAAATAACCTGCCCGTGGGGATTTATTTCTTTCATTTAACCGAAGGAAATAAAATTGACGTGGCCGGCAAATTTCAGATAAGTGAACAATAATTAATCAGTATGATCTGCCTTAAATTTCAGATAAATTAAATGCTGATCCTGAAATGATTGAACCTTGAATAGTCGACTGTACTTCATGAAATCGGGCATATTACCTTGGCAACTAATAATAACACTGACTTTGAAGTGAGCGAAAAAACAAACCTGTTTTTTTAAGAAGTGTTGAGCAAAAGCACAAGCACATCGGACTAATTTATAATCAGACTTGATATTAGAGAATGAAAACCCGAATAATGTACATCGAAAGTAAAAGCAATCAGAATGACCTCCCGGGCAATGCGAGAATCGGCCGCGTTAGTTTTTCCAAAACCGGAAAATCCATTCATTACACTGGAAGAACTTTTCAAACATTGAGAGGACGGGGATTCAAGGCAAATTAGTTTGATGTGGATTCTGGTGATCATTATTGGATTTCGGGTTGCAAGAAAGATGGCAGCGACAGATTATATGGAGAAAGAATTCCCATTCAGATTGATGATGATGTAAGAGAGGAATATTGGAAGGAAATCCGAAATCTTCCGGATAATGCGAAAATAAGTGTAATTCATGGCAAATGAAATGATAAATTGGCCAACGTGTCGGGAGTATAAGTAAGAGATGCGCTGTGGTTGTTACTTCGTTACTGCTCTATCAATATCTTTTTTTATTTGAATTACGAATTGGGATAACCCCGATATTCAATAAAAAAAGGCACAACTTCAGGTAACCCTGATAGTATTCATTTAAAAAATATTTCTTCTTTCGAAATAACTACGTAGCTTTGGTATAAATATCAAATACCTTAATTGAAATGAAGATCAGATTATATCAACAAGCCTTAGTGCTAGCTGTCTTTCTCAACATAATTATTCCGGCGCACTCACAAACCATTGCGGGAGGCAACGGCCATTCAATTGCGCTTTGTGCCGACAGCACACTCAATGCCTGGGGTTACAACCTTTCCGGACAGGTGGGTAATGGCACCAATAACAATAGTTATAGTGCAGTTGGGGTTAGCGGTCTGGAAGGAGTTACAGGTATTGCGGCTAGTTACGAGCACTCACTTGCCATTAAAGACGACGGAACCATTTGGGGTTGGGGGAATAATTACCAAAATCAATTGGGTACAGGAGACAATATAAGTTCCAATGTACCTGTACCGGCTGGAATTGGTCTCACCAACGTCATTTCCATTTCGGCAGGTTGGGCACAAAGTTATGCAGTCAAAAGTGATGGTACAGTCTGGGCCTGGGGCTATAATTCAATTGGGCAGCTTGGCAATGGCACAACAAATAGTACAAGCATTCCCGTTCAGGTAAGTAATCTTACCGATGTAATAGCTGTGTCGGCTGGGAGTTACCATTGTTTGGCATTGAAGAATGACGGCACTGTATACGGATGGGGAACCGGCGGTTCGGGAGAATTGGGCCTTGGCAACAACGATGGGATGATGCTACCAGCACAAATAATGGCACTGACCGATGTGGTAGCCATTTCTGCGGGGAGTTATTCGCATTCTATGGCATTAAAGAGTGACGGAACACTTTGGACATGGGGGCTCAATAGCTCAGGGCAATTGGGTATTGGTACATTGGTCAATACCAATTTACCAACTCTGGTAACAAGCCTGAACAATGTAATATCCATTGCCGGTGCAAATGGACATTCATTGGCACTTACCAGCGATGGAACAGTTTGGGCTTTTGGATGGAATCTATATGGTCAGTTGGGCAACGGTGGCAATACCGACAGCAATGTGCCGGTTCAGGTAACTGGCCTCACCGGCATAATAGAAATTATCGGTGGAAGAAATCACAGTATGGCCCGTAAGAACGATGGCACTGTTTGGGTTTGGGGTGAGAATGGAGTAGGGCAGCTTGCCAATTATGACGTCGTGAGCAGCAATATTCCATTGCTGGTCGAAAATTTATGCGTACCAATTATTGGGGTGGATGACAATGAGAATATTATACTTCCTTTTGTTTTCCCCAATCCATTTGAAGACGAAACTGTTTTAAAAGGAACTAATGCCGGGGGAGCGATTACGATTTTCGATTCTACGGGAAATATTGTTATCTATCAAAAAACTTCGGAAGGGCAAACAAGATTAAACACGGGTATTTTAAATTCAGGATTGTACTCACTCAATTATTTTGATGGAACTAAAATACATGGGGTAAAGCTATTGAAGTTGTAGAGAAAAAATTATCGGCGGTTTTATACTTTAGAAATAAACTCAAATCACGCGAGAGAAAACAAGGAATCTACGGCAAAAGTTTGGGAGTAATAAAGCAAATTGTGTGGATCAACATTCGACCCTTACCGGGTCGTTTGATCATGGCAAAACGATTGTGCTATAAACATTTGATCCATTCTGGATCAGGAGATGCTTGTAAACAATGCAATAAATTATCCGCAATGGATCAAATGTTTATGGACATGACCAATGCGATAAACGATCCAATGGATCGCATGTTTATAGGTATAATCCTGACTTTGGTAATAAACCACCCGGTAAGGTTCGAATGTTGATCCACCAATAGGCTTTAAATGAAGGCCAATTGCATTAAAAGCGATTGGATCAAGATATACAGTGGACAAACTTACATGATGCCAAATACATCTGAGCACTCCCCAACTTTTGCGGTTGATCCGTAATCAGGAATGGCACGCCATTTTACTGCTTCACGACTTTCAATACTGATTTCTGCTTTTTGTTGGCAATACACAATGTATAAACCCCTGCAGATAGTGCCTGAGTGTTGACTTCAATGTTGTTCCTGTGCGAATGGTCTTCCATTTCTATCACCAACTCACCAAGAGCATTGTACATCTGAATAATCAGATTGCTATGATCGTCATTCGTAAGCGCAATATTCAATTTGTCGCCAAATGGATTGGGATATGTTTTTCCAATGGATTGACTTTCTTCAGCTACGCTTTGGTAAATACAAACCTGTCCGGGATTGGTCCACGTTGGGTATTGAACGCGATCTAATTTCAGAGCAAGGTTTCCACCGGAGTTGTAATGGCGAAAGGCAATGTAAATATTCTGTCCCCACCACTCACTGAGGTCTGTAGCACGCAATCTCCATTCGGAGCCGCTTATTACTTCATCGAGAAGTATAATATTGAAGTCAGATACATCAGTGCCCGATGTGGAGAGTAGTACCTGAATATTTTCTTCGTAGCCATCGTATCCAGATACGTAATAACTGAGGTGCTCATAGGTAAGGGGTGTCAACTGAGGAGTGATCAGATAATTATCCGGTTGTTCTGAAAGCAACGGAGAAGTGAAAGAGTAGGAGTAAGCGCATTTTCCGCCGTTATAACCTGCGGTATTTCCGGCATTGCTCCACATGTTGTTGTCCTGATCTGCATCAATGAGGTTCCAGCAATTGGGAGGGAAAACCGTGCCTTCGAATTCTTCGTAACTTGTGCCTTCATTGCTCAGGTACCAATTACAATCGTAATTGCCGATTCCATAAAAATTAAGGTCCATCCACTCAAGGCGAGCCGTGATAAGATCTTTGAAATTTTCTACACTATTATAATAATTGGTTACTCCTAACTCGGGCCAGCGCTGGTAATTTCTGGACCCTGCTTCTGCAAGCAAAGTTTGAATTGAGTCTACATAATCAATAATTTCACCGGTGTTAAAAATTCCAATACGCAATTCTTCCCATCTGCACTTTTCTTTTTCTAAAAATACCTCATCGTTGTGAAACAAACTCCACCAGTCAGGAAAGGGCCAGCCCGTATGGGTGATTTCCCAAACCCAGCCTTCCACACAACAAAACCCACGGTCGTAATCCCATGGCGGGCCAATATGAATCAAACTATCCGGACTATTGGCTTTGTCCTTATATAGGTAAGTACTTCTGCCATAACTGTCGTAATTCACGGTGATTTCATTGATCAACATAAAGTCGATGAACGATCCCACATCAATCCATTTGGAATAGCCTTCAGTCAAATCATCGTAGTTATTCTGGTGCATTGTAAACTCGAAATTATCGACAAATTGTTTCAGGTAGGCATGTTGAAGCGGATGAATTTCACTCGATTTGGGTTCTACATGTTTGAATTCTACCGGAAGGTTGTTGTACTGAACATTGATGGCAGGATAGACAGAATTCCAATCACCCGGATCGCCGTTGATGTTCATTTCAAAAATATAGCCCCCGGTAAGTTCTACCCCAAGGGTATCCTGTGGATTGAGCTTGGCAATATCCAGGCGATTGTTGTCTCTTTTAACTTTTTCAGTCAGGGTATACACGCCTTTATAATCTCCATCGAGAAAGAGTTCGCAGTATTTGGTTCGCGGAGCCCACCTGCCCATTCTTCTTGAAAATTCATAAGCCAGCGAATTGTACATCAGGGTTGGATCGAGGTATTCTGCTTTGAAAATCCAATCGTTTTCGGCGGCCAATCCCAGCAGAGTTGTGTCTATCTTAATACCCAATGAATCAATCAGGTCAAGATCGTAATTCTTTTTAGGATAACCAGGACCGGAGAATCCTTGAAATTCGGTCAGTATTTTTCCTTCATATTCGTAAATCGTATCGGAAAAATAATTCAAAGTTCCATCATTGTGACTGACAATTTGCATTAACGCTTCTACTTTGGGCTCGTCGCCGATGGGAATTTCACCTGTCCATATTTTTACCAATGGAAGATTGGTTCCAGGAAATGGAATTGGGATGGGAGCGTTTTCGCCAAAGGTAATATCCCATGAGTATAAGAATCCCGCATCGGCAAATGCATATGTATCGTAGAGCTGAAGAGACCATGTGCCATTTGGATTCTGGCCATTGTTGACCATTCCCATATCACCTGTGGGAATAAAAGTTCCAGTAAATGGAGCCTGACTTTCGAAGATATGTTGATCGGCATCCATGTTAAGACAGGTATTGTTGAAGTTCAATCCACCTCCACCTCCGCCGATACCGGCAAAGAGATTGAAAGATGATCCATCGGGTGCAATTAATTTTACATCAAGATCGGAGTCATAGGTATGGTCGATGTTGACACAAACCTGGATAAGGCCGAAATCACTGCCGCTCACTTCGGGTAGCCCACTTACTTCTATGTTTTCGATGATGGTAGTTCCATCGTCAGGAATAGAAATATTGGGCTCGCTTGAGAAAGTCTGTGCATTCATTAAATGGCAACAAACCATGAGGCCGCACAAGACTGTAACTCTAAGCATATTCTCTTTATTTAATTGAAATAAGTAGCCAATATAGGTCAATTCTTAACTTACACATAATGTTGCCGTCATGATTAATTGAACATTGTATGACTCCTGTTTTCAGAATTGTTTCAGGTCTTTCATTTTCAAAGTTTTCTACTTCCCTGAAGAGTATACGCGACATATAAAAATGAAGAAGCCTCCACGTTTGGAGGCTCTTCAATGCTTTTTTAACGGATTGCTTAATTAACCAAAATGAAACATTCTACAGGGTCTTGAACGGTGGGAAGTTTTGGAAAGTTTCGTTTTGATGAAAAAAAAACGACATCCTTATAACATCAATACAGGTCATTTCTCTACCTCTCATCAATTTTCCAAATTCCTTCTTCAATTACAAATGGTGCCTGACCTTTTTTTATTTTAGCAATATACCTTTCCATTTTTGTAGAATCGAATGTCCAGGCCCAACACCAGTACTGGAATATCTCAGGATCTTTTTGACCTTTTCTGATATTCTGTTGCTCTTCGGCTGAAAAGAGCCCTATTGCTTTTTCATATTCCTTATTTTCCATATAATTTCGGAGCAATTCGGCAGTATGAATTTGTCCGGGAATGGTGTCTTCCCGGGCGTAAATAAATTCTTCCTTTTCTGTGCTTTGCGCTGAGCCAATAAGGCCGATAAAAAGGAAGTATAATAATGCAAATAGAGGCCTCATTTTATTATTAAGCTGAGATAAATGCCCACGTAAAGCTACTTTTGTTTTCGGCTCAGAAATTTGATCAGTAAATAAATTAAACTGGCAAGAGGTGTTAATACAAGGCCAAGCACTAAACATATCCAGAAATTTCTGCGCCAATCGCCATCCTGAAAGAAAGCAAAAATTGTTGCAATAACCAAAGCAATTACTACATAAGATACGATGTTAGAGAAGTTGAACTCAAAAACACTCCCCGCGAAAGTAGTGGTGCAGCCTGAAAATAGGAGGCAGATCAACGGAGCGATATAGTAAACGAAACTTTTCCGCATCTTATTTACATTTTGAATTTCATATGGCCGACCAAATCCTGAAACTCTTTGTCTTTTTTGATTTCCCGATTCCAGGCAAAACCAAGGTGGATCATGTCTATCGTTTCAGTTATTGTTGCACCCAGATGCCCTTCCTGATTGGCCATGATAAATGCTGTATCAGAAATGGCCAGCGAATTTTCAATGTCGTGACTTATAATAACAAGGGTGTTCAACTCATCAATTAATGAAATAGACACCAAAAGCTCCACAACTTTGTCTTTGATTACAGGATCAAGTCCTGAGAAGGGCTCGTCCAGTAAAATAAAGCGATTGCCGGTCAATATTTGCTGTATAATACTCACTCTCTGTCTTTGACCTCCCGAAAGTTGCATTGGGTACTTTTTCAAATGTTCGCTCAATCCGAATCTGCTGGCATAGTCCTTTATTAAATCGGCTTTTTGTGCGTCGCTGTATTGGTTGACTGAGCCCCGTAAACCGAGTTTTAAATTCTCTAATATGGTGCGGTGATTAAAGAGAATGTAATTTTGCGGAACCACTCCAACTTCTCCTGCTTTTACGGGATGCAGGTCTTTTCCAATCTTTACTGTACCGCTTTGTGGAACCAGTAATCCGGCCAATATCTTAAACAATTGCGTTTTGCCAATGCCACTTCTTCCGATGAGTGAAACCACTTGTCCCTGTTGCATATTGGGCCGAGTGATATTCTGAATACTAAAATTAATATTCCGCAAGATGGGTTTATCGTACGACAGGCTTACATTTTCAACCTGAAGTATTACCTCTTCTTTATTGTGCATTATTTTCTCAACTGCAATTTGGTGTATGGAAAGAACCAGTAACGCATTTTGGCCAGAAGAAAATCGAAGCAAATGCCTAGTAAAAAGATAATGAGCAGAATGGCGAAAACAGTTCCTAGATCAATAAATTTATTGGATTTGATCAGCAACGTTCCCAGACCACCTTCTGACATATTCAAGCCTTCAACCATCGTGATCATCATCCATGCGATGGCAAAATTCTGACGCATAACATCTATTACCTGATCAAGGCGGCCAATAATCACTACTTCCAGAAGGGTTTGCCAATTGTTCATGCGCAAGGTTTTGCAAAGCTCATATTCCTGCACATTGATCGAATCAATGATGGACAAAAGTGAGGTTACAAAAAATGGGACAATACCGAAAATCAATAAACTGAGTTTCAGATTATGACCATTGGAGGTCAATAAGGTGAACAGAAAAATTAAACCTGTCAATGTGAGGTAGCGACATTTGATAATGAATTTTGCCAGTGGAGTGAAAAAAGGTACCAGTGAAATATAGCAAATAACCAAAGCAATTATGATAGAAATACCCATGCCATTAAAGGTGAGGGACAAACTGGAAAATAAGTTGTCGTAGAAATTACCCGTGGAGATAATAGCCACAAATGACTCCAATATCTTCGAGGGCGTGGGTATGAGACCGCCACTGGCAAACACCTGCCACAACACCACTGCAAAAGCACATTGAACCAATACAAGAATGGTAGTTGCGCTTTTGCTTATTGGCGAAAATGGGGTGAAAAACTTCTTCATCAAGTTCACATTATTCTCCTAATACGATTTGTACTCTTCTGTTTTGGGCCTTGCCTTCAGGCGTCGAGTTATCGGCAATGGGTTCTTTTTGCCCGAATCCTTTCGATTCAATTCTTTTGGCCAGAACACCTTTACTCACCAGATAATTTTTCACTGAATTGGCTCGCGCTTCAGAAAGCTTTTGGTTGGCATCAGGAGAACCTACATTGTCCGTATGACCATAAACACCAATCTTCAAAGCTTCTGCTACGACAGAACTTTTCAAAATTTCGTCCAATTCGGCATATGATTCTGATTTGATAATCGCACTTCCGGTTTCAAATTGAATTTCATAAGACTTAGAAGAAATCTCGTTCGTGATTTCATCGGAGTATGCAACTTTTATTGCTTCGCCGGTTAATAGTTCAGGATGATTCGAAATAACCGATTGCAAAAATGATTTATCCACCACCTTCTGATAGGGAGGATATGTGGCCATTAATTCCGGATACATTTTCGACAAGATGTCTCCAAATGTGGTGTACACAACTTTGTATCGGTCCAGTCCATCTTTGCCCATACCAAATGTATTGGCAGCATCCTGCAGGTTGAATGCCATTGAACCTCCAAGAGGAATGGTCAGACCCTGAATGTCTTTTTCTATGCTTCCGTTGTAATAAGTGAGCCAGTAGTTGCCATCTTGTTCGTTGTACACCTGTGCTGAAACGTCGGCAGCGAATTTTTTGGCATTATTAAAGGAGCGCACCTGGTCGCCCGCCTGACCCAAAGCCATAATTAAATTTTCAATATCCGTGCGGTGGTCATATGCGAATTTTTTGATGGTAATAGTAATGTTCGGCATTTGCGAAGAGTATTCTTTGGTAGAAGCAATGCTTACCAATCCTCCTTTTTGTTTCGCTACGTTCACATCTCCCGGAGTCCATGTTGCAACTCCGTCTACACCAACTTCTATTTCTTCGTTGGTTTTTTTGCCCTCTTTAATTACTTTTCTTGATTCTCGGTAACCGGTGATGTATTTATTGCTGGCATCAAGAAAATCATTGGCTGCTACCAGGTTAATGGCATCTTTGTCGTAAGTCGTTTCGTCGGGGTTTACCTTTAGATTATTATCTCCGGCCCACTTAAGTAGTATATTCATATCACCATCTCTGAGGTAACAGGCTACTGTTTTCCCCATAGCTGTTCTAGGGTCTTTTTTCCAATCAATAGGCCCCATAAGTTTGTCTTCTCCATAAGATTTTCCCATGGCATAAAAAGCGATGGGCTGATATTCAGGACCCAGTGGTTCGAGCTCTTTACTCAAAGCTGCAAAGAATGCTGGCATACCATCTCCCATGTAGGAGGCAAAAACACCAGGTGAATTTGGATTGTTTTTGTAATCCTGCGCAAACTTTACTATGTCAGCAATGGACTTATTACAATCGTCCTGACGTATAATATTGATTTGTAATTTGGCCTGATCAATTAAGGAATTTTTGGTGGTTAATGATCCGCCATTGGCATACATCAATGGAAACTGAGAGTTCCATGCCATTACTTCCCAACGGATTTTTGTGCCACCGTTTACAGACTCTTCTTTTCCGGGCAAGGCCAATTCTGTTGCTGCTCCCTGCAAAGAGGCTTCAGGCGCATCGGGTAATGACAAATGGCCAATTTCTGTGGATGCTTTTGCTACTTTCGGGCGTTTATCCCACCAAAATACTTTGGCGCAAAAAACTCCACCAAATACTAAAAGTATGAGTAAAACTTTTCCTGATGTCTTGATTTTCATGACTGGTTATAATTGATTCGTTATTATCTGAGTAAGTCGTTGTAATCGCCAGGGGCTGTAAGATTGTTTTGAGAAGAACCGGTTGGCGTCAGCTTATAGGAATTTTCCTGATTCACGCTTTCCAGTAATTTAAGTCCTTCTTTTTCATAAGTGGCATTATCCAGATCAATGGATTTCATAAAATCGGTTGAATAACTGATTGCCTTTTTCATATTGGCTAATTTGCCGGCGATGTCATCCTTTAAGAACTCCATAGATTGTTCAACCAATAATTTTTTCTCAGGATCGCCTTTGAAAATTTTCAAAGCCGAACTCAAAGCTTCATTTCCCGAAGTAACAGATTTGTACAAATCCTTTTTCAGATCCAATTCGTTTTTGGCATCTTCAATTAAGTAAGCACTGTTTTTATGAATCTTAGTCAGATAATCTCCAATACGCAATAGATTTTCGTGAATGGGAGAAAGCTGTTTGATATACTCGTTCAGTCGACCAATTTGTCTGGTAGCATTGCCTAGTTCAGGCATCATGTTTTTGTCTTTTGCCACTTGTGCTTTGGTCATCAACTTATCTATTTCATCTTTCTTCTCTTTTATCTTCATGTTGATTTTCTCTTTCTGACCATCCACCTCAATGGATTGCTCATAAAGCTTTTCTCTCTGTTTTTCCATGTCACCGAGATAGTCTTCCGCGATGATAAATGGATCCAGTTCAATTACCAGCCCTACAAGTTTTTTCATTAAGATTTCGTAAAAATAGAACAGACTTAACCTGAGCTTTCTGTGCGTAACGGCATAAACGAATAGCGCAAGAAACACAAGAGCTATTCCGAAATTGATGGTGTTCCACACAATACCGGTAAGGATGGGTAAGACATAATAACCAATTAGACATAAAATGCCAAGGCCTGCAAAAATCCCGAATTTCCCACCTGGTCGGTTCCAATATGATTTTAACTCTTGTTTTGAGGAGGGAAAAATGTTCGTTTCCATAAATTAATTAAAGTGTTGATTGTATTTTTTGAACGTCTGAGCTGATTTTATTCAATACAGCCTGACAAGCGACCTGATAACCATTTTTGTTTCTAGAGAGCTTATTCTCCTGCTCAAGGATTTCGTTTTTAACCTGGCCAATCTGAATATTCGCTTCGGCCATCTCCTTATTTAATTTCTGAATCAACTCTGCATTACTGGCAATTTTCTGCTCAAGGCTTTGAAGTTGATTTTTTCGGTCGCCCAGTTCAGTCCTGGACTTTGCGTTCAATGCATTTTCGAAATTTACATGATCTTGCTCGATGATCAATTTGTATTGTGCCGCTGTATCAAGAAGTTTTTGTTTGGTAAGACCTTGAATGGACAATGAAGCAAAGGTGGCCGAAACCCTGGCCTTTTCATCCGGAATATGCGCTTCAAGCGTTTCCATTGTTTTATAGAACTCGTAATAATCGGGGCCCGGAAAATTAGCTTTATCGAATAAATTGTCAAAGTATTTCTCAAATTTTTCGGCCTCAGAATGATTTAAGGGATTTTGAGCCACTTCAGTTGGCAGTTTGGGGATATTTGAAGGCTCAGACGTTATATTATCACTCTTTTGATCGTCCTCAAATTCAACAAATACACTCAGTGCTTTTTTGAAAAAACCAGCCATAATTAGGAATTATTAATGAGCAAATATAACAGTACGGAAGAATTGTCCATGATTTGTTTTGACTGTCTTTGGAGAGAAACAGAGGTGCGAAATTAGCAATTGTTCGGTTAAAGCTTCATTTTTGGCTCAAAAAAGTATGGGAATCTTCCAAAGTTCAGCAGATTTACCTGCCTGCCTGTCAGTACAATTACTGGTCACAGATATTTGCAAGGTGTCATTTGCAACAGATAATGATTGTTTCGATAACTATTGCCCCGATCTGAAAGCGTCGATAAATCGCAGGTTTTGATTTGAACTATAAAAGTACTAAGGCTTTTAATATCAGGTTTTTAATTCAAATTTAACTAAAACATCAGGGTGGATTTCGGGTGTTGAAAAAATGAGGAATACTAATCTGTCCGTACAACGAACATCTGTAAAATATTCCTACCTTTTGCTGCTCAAACCAAAATATTATCGTTATGGGAAAGTCGATGGATAAAAAGAAAGAAGAAAAGAAAAAAGCAGTTAAAACAAAGGACGAAAAGCGCGCTGAAAAAAGAGATAAAAAGCCAAAGTACGACTAAGCTTATTTGTCAGAAATTTCGATCTTTTGGATAATTTTCTGATTCCGGTCAAGTGCGATCGGTTGTAATGATGTCATTATAAAACCCGCTATAAGCGGGTTTTTTGCTTTAATGTTGAAGCCCCGAAGGCATTATTTCTTTTCATTCAGATTCCAGTCGTAGTCCAGGTACTCAATATTCATTGACTTTGAAATTTTCACATTGCTGTATTGGTTGAGAAAATCAGCGAGGGTCCCTTTTTTGGTAAAATCTCCCTGATACCATTTGAAAATATTAGAAATCTGAACTTTGCCCGCGGTGATTTTATTTCTGAAACCATCATTTACAAAGGCTTTGCCTTGTTCGTCAAGTTGTTGGTCGAGCTTGTCGGCCATGTAGGCTTCGTTCCGCAGCGGAGGACAACTCACACTGGCACAATTCACTGTAAAGTGAATTCTCGGATCGTCAAACTCCTTGCGCAAAATGCTGTTCTCGATATTATTCAGGTCGTAAGTTTTGGCGCCAATTTTTATAAAACGAATATCCCAGGGCGTATTGACCTTATAAATTTTACCACCCAGATCTTTGATGCTCTTGCACGGATAGTTGCGGATAATAAGTTGCACTGTAAAGGCATTGTATGCATTGATCCAATAGGCTTTGCGTTCATTTGCACTCCAGGTAGCTGCATCAGGATGGTTGGCACTGAGTAGTTTCAGGTATGTGTTCAGTTGTGTACTGTCGGCCTGAAAACCTTTGTAGTTTACCCAACCGTCTTTGGTGACATGCTTTTTGAGCAATACATTCCATTGCTCGTGACTGATAGCTGAAGCCGTTGCAGGCTGAGCAGGCTCAAAATCAGCACCAGAAAATGTCGCCGTCCGAAAGGAAATGAGTAACGCAAGTATTATATTCACCACTTTAATTTTTATTTACGCAAACCTATACTGATTTCACGAATTTCTGTTGCAATAAGTATAAAGAATTCATCACATTTGACAAGGTGAAAGCCAAAGACATCAAAATATCCGTCATAATTCCCACTTTTAATGAAGAGGATAATATTGTCCGGCTGTTATCTCACCTTCGTGCGTTGAATCATCCTTCTCACCTGGAAACCATTGTGGCAGACGGCTGCAGCTCGGATAAAACACTTGAAGTAGCCTCAGAATTTGAGACTATACCAGCATTGTGCAAAAAAACAATGCGCGCGCATCAGATGAATGAAGGAGCTCAACTGGCCAGAGGTAATGTTCTTTACTTTATCCATGCCGACACTATGCCACCGGCCAGTTGTTTTGATGATTTGGTTGAAGTAATCTGTAACGACGGGCAATTGGGAGGTTTTCGTTTTGAATTTGATTCACCCAAAACTATGTTGAAGTTCAATTCATGGATGACGCGCTTCAACATTCAGGCATTTCGCGGAGGCGATCAGACTATTTTTATTACCCGGCCAGTTTGGGATAAACTCAAGGGCTTTGACGAATATTATTGTGTGATGGAAGAATATGATCTTCTCCGCAGAGCCAAAAAGGAAGGAATTCCTTTTACATTGATTCCCAAACCGGTTTTGGTTAGTGCAAGAAAGTATGATGAGGCCTCGTGGCTTCGGGTGAATTTCGCCAATACTGTAGCCACATTTATGTTTCGACTGAATTGTCATCCGCAGCGCATCAAAAGAATATATGCCCGATTGTTGGCGCGTGGCGCAATGCGTTACGATCTTTGACGCATGAATCGTTTGAAGATTGCTTTTATATTAATGGCGCTGGCTGTGGCTCTCGGGGCTTTTGGCGCACATGGACTGGAGAATAGGGTAGGGCCAAAAGAAGTGGACATATGGAAAACCGGCGCGCTTTATCATTTTCTACATGCCCTCGGATTGATTGGTCTGGCTGTATTTTCAGGCAGCCCATACGCCAATCCGACAAGAATTAAATGGGCGCAAAATCTTATATTTGTGGGGATTATTTTCTTCTCCGGATCATTATACTTCCTTGCGACCAGAAGCCTTTTAGGAGTGGAGTGGAAGTGGCTCGGCCCAATTACGCCAATTGGTGGAGTTTGTTTTATTGGTGGTTGGATAATGGCGGCTTTATCAGTAAAAAAGGTTTTGTGAATTGCATTCATTGATGCGGCCATTTGTGCGATCCCTGGTGCCTTACTTTTAGAAGTGTTTAGTGCTTTTTTAACACTGAGAAAGTAAGAGCATGAAGGTTAGCATAAAATTCTTACTTTCTTACTTCTCTTACACTCTTATGTGTTTAATTTTTTTACCACTAAGAAAGTAAGAGCACGAAGAAGCTGTAACTGCATTCTTACTTCCCTTACATTCTTATGTGTTTAATTTTTTTTACCATTAAGAAAGTATGAGCATGAAGAAGCAGTAACTGTATTTTTACTTTCTAATGTGTTTAATTTTTTTTATCACAAAGCATTTCGCTGCGCATAAGTTGATCAACTATTATTACTTATGTGGTAAAAATCGCCAACCAATCAATACTCAAAACCTAACTTGGTTATCAATTTTGAAGGAAGTGGCGGCAGTTTATTGCGCTGAATCAAAAAGCTCGAGAGCTCAGCAAATTCACTGAAAATAAAGTGCTTCAAAGCTGCTTCCCTCAAGTATCCTTTACCTGAACTTCCGCCGGTGCCCAGTCTGGTGCCGATCATTCGTTGAACCATATTGACGTGTCTCCATCGCCAGGTGGCCAGAAGCTCATCAATTTCCAAAAGGTGATTGAGCAATCTGAATGGATTTTGTACAATGGGATAATCGCGGTAAATAAATATAAACAAGGCAGCTCTTCTGGCGCGGTCTGATAGTTTATTGGCCTCACGGGTGTGATCGGTCAGAAAGAGGTCATCAAAAACAGACATATTGCCTTGCTCTCCTTCGGCAAGTGATTGCTGGTAAAGGCTTCTGTATTTGGTCCAGAAATCTTCGCCATTCCATTCCGACCATAAATCCTTCTCGTCGAAAAATGGCATTCTTTCCAGCCAGTTGTTCACCAATTCCAGCACAGAAATCTTTTTGGTTTCATCGTAAATCTTATTGGCATCCTCAGGCTTCAGTTGGCTGGTAAAATATTCGCGGCCATGTCTTTGCTCCACTTTTAATCCCAATAAAGTCTCCAATTCCTTGAACTGCATACTCTGGAATCCACTGGCAGGGCGAAGCATGTCTCTGAAATCAAGAAAGTCAAGGGAGGTCATTGTTTCCAGAATATCGATCTGATGCACAAGTACCTTCAGTATTTCAACTACTCTGCCCAGGCGACGAACGCCCACTGCAATGTCGGGTGCATTGTCGTTGATTTTGTTGCTCGACATTACCTCGTGTACAGACCTCACCTCAAAGAGTATCTGTTTGAACCAAAGCTCATAGGCCTGATGGATAACAATAAAGAGCATTTCGTCGTGCGCATGTTTGCCTTGTTTGTCGCTTTCGAGTTCCTGTGCAGAAAGGATTTTATCGAGTTGGAGATAAGAGCTGTAATACATTGATTATTTTGTTTATTCAGGGCGCAAGATATGTGGTTAACCCCAAATTGACGATAGTTATGCTCTCTGACTTTTCTCATTTCTTCGCTTTCGCAGTGGAACAGTGGAATGATCAACATTTACGGTAGTAATTTGTATTGGTATAGAATGATGAAGGAGAAATTGTAATCTCTGACGTAAGGCTATATTTGTGCGCGTAATCAATTCAATTATACTTTGTCAACAGATCAGTCTCATATTGTTTTTTTCGATGGTGTCTGTGGGCTATGTAACAAATCTGTAGATTTTCTGCTGGCCCGCAATCAGAAAGGAGTGCTCAGATTTTCGCCGCTTCAGGGAAGTACAGCCAGACAAAAACTGGAAATGGCTCATTTTCAGGACCTGGATTCAATTGTGTATTGGAGTGAAGGCAAGACTTACAGAAAATCTTCGGCCATCATCAAAATAATGAGCGATTTGGGAGGATGGGGTAAGTTGCTGGCTATTTTCTGGATTATTCCCCGCTTTATCCGCGATTTTTTTTACGACCTTGTCGCCAGAAACCGATACAAGTGGTTTGGAAAAAAGGAAAGTTGCAGAATGCCAACCAAAGAGGAGAGGGCGTATTTTCTGGATTAGTTTTTTGGTAGGTCTTAAGGCAGTTAATACTATTGTCTTGTAACGACCAGAAATCTTTGGGATATTCGCTGTTAAGTTGACAGAAAATATCCTGGTAAATTCCAGTGCGAACCTTATACTTAGTGCAATGGATACCAAAAGATCTATTTTACTTACGAATAACGGCTTTACTGCTATACGGAGATTATTCACAAGGGGAATGTACCTCTGCAACATCATTAATACCAGTAAGCGCATTGGTGTTACTACAAAAGACCATTGAGTACAAATGTAATAGTTGAAAAATGAATATAAGTCAGGCTTTAAGGTTAACTTTTCTATGTGTTACAATAACCATGTGTAAACCTCCAAAAGAAATCTATATTGACCTCCCTGGTGGATTATTGAAAAGCAATGTCTCCATTCGTCAAATAGATGGACAGGAGTTGGGCACTATTGATGTTTCACCTGATTTTTTTGAATTTGAATTAGCCATGGATTGCAATAGCCATAATACAATTCTACTTGAGGAAATTTGTGTGGAAATGGAATCAAAACAAGTAATTGAAAGAGCAAAGGAGGTTTTAATTAGTGGATTTAATATATATTTCAATGAATGTGATATTAGTTTATCCAAGACAATAGGTTGCGTTGAAAATGCATTTGGCGTGTACGGAATAACTTACGGTGATCTTGCTTATTTTAAGAAAGGAGTTGAAATTGTAGGCTGCGCATACCCACACGGCAGTGGTGTATATTGTAAAAACGGGCGATATTCAGCGGTAATGTCAAGGGATTTTGAGGTACTAAAGTCGCACATAAAAATGAGCAGTTCAACCCAAAAATTTGATTTTGCTTTAAATATTCTAAAACTTGAACTTGATGAATACTAGTGATACAGAGAGCCCTACATAGTCGTTGAGAGCAGCTAATTTATACTGATATTTTGAAAATAAGAATATGACAATGACTTAAAAAAAAAATGGTTCTACAGGAAATTTCGTGTTGGAATTAGGTCGAGTTTACCACAATGGAATAAAATGGCGATTCTGAAATTCTCAACATTTCGAAATCCCTTAGCGATAGTTTTTAGTTCTTGAATAGTTCCATTGGTTCTCTCTGCGT
>JANNEQ010000055.1:0-29404 GCA_031378885.1 Flavobacteriales bacterium | reverse complement strand
AGATGCAGCCGAATTGGCAAAGGGAGAAGAAATGGAATGGATAATAGAAGACAAGAACACTTATGTCCTCAAAAGAATAAAATCCGTACCGCTCAAGAAGTTAAAAAAAATCTAAATGACCTTAAGTTGACGCATATGCCCGATAGGGGTTGAACTACTACGAACTGCCATATCACAAAACACATTTACATGGAAAATTCAATTTGAAAAAATTATCTACCTGTTTTGAAATGATGTTCGACTCCATTCGGAGTCGGGAATGAAATTGAGGCGCGTACAATTACCCCCGGTTTTGCGTCTGCGACGCGTTACCGGGGGCTATCCATGTTTGATCCTTACAGGATCACTAATTTGGCTTTGTGCTGAAACCGGGGGTCAAAGAATGAACCCAACACATATTCCTAACCCACAGAGGGGGTTGAACTACCGCTCCAATTTTAACCGAATAAAAACGAATAAAAAAGAATAAATATCATTCATAATAATTCTGAAATTTGTTTTGAAACAAATATTAAAATGACACCAAATGGGAACATATACACAAATTCTTTATCAAATAGTGTTCAGCACATACAAGCGTGAAAGGACATTAAACAAAAACAACAGACAGAAATTATTCTCAGATGTATACGGAATACTGAAGAACAAAAATTGCTTTGTACATCAAATCAATGGAGTGGATGATCACATTCACATATTGACTCACGTACATCCAACTTTGTCTGTGTCATCATTGATTAAGGATATTAAATTGGGAAGCAATGATTACATTAAAAGACACCAGATTTTTCCAGATTTCAATGGCTGGCAGGATGGTTATGCAGCTTTTTCATATTCCATTTCTTCCAAAGAAAATTTGATCCGATATATACAGAACCAGGAAATTCATCATCAGAGTATCAGTTTTGAAGATGAGCTGAAAGCATTATTGAAGGAACATCAAATTGAATTTGATGAAAAGTATCTGTTCTAAAGCCATATATAACAAGTATGGTCTGTGTTTATATTTTGTCTTTTTTCCCATCTTGAAAATTTGAAGTGATGTTCGACTCCATTCGGAGTTGGTAATGGAATTGCAATCAACACAATTACCTTCGGTTCTGTGTCTTCGTCACTTAACCGGGGACAATCCGTGTTTGAGCCCTACAGGATCTTAAGGTTTCCCGGGCCAATTTCTTCGTCAAAATTCAGATATATATCCATTTTTACCTTTGAATGCAACCAACTCCATTAATTTCGGCACCCAACAACACAAATTCATTGATGAAAAAACTCCAACCCAATATTCAAATCCAGGTATTATCGCTTTGCCTCGCCGTTCTTCTCTTTCAACAATGCACCCAATCCAATTCTTCCCTCCTGGAAGGCGATCTCCTCTTTCAGGACCTCGACTGCGGCGACCTCTGCAATGCCATAGAAACGGTAACCGAAGGCGTCAATGGCAGAGATTTTTCGCATTGCGGCATGGTGGTGAAACAAAATGAAGAATGGATGGTGATAGAAGCTATCGGCGATAAAGTGCAGCTTAATTCACTTCACGACTTTTTTGCGCGCAGTGGTGATACTAGTGAAGTCAAGAATATCGTGGTGGGTAGAATTGCCGATCAATATGCGGGCCTCTTGCCCCAGAGCATTGAATTTGCCAAGGCGCAGATCAACAAGCCTTACGATGATGAATTTATCGCCGACAACGGCAGTTATTATTGCAGCGAACTGATTTATGATGCTTTCAAAGCGGCCAACCAGAATAAGGAATTTTTCCAGCTTGCTGCCATGACTTTCAAAGATCCGGCAACTGATGCGTTCTTTCCGGCTTGGATAGAGTATTATCAGACTTTAGGAAAAGAAATTCCTGAGGGAAAGCCGGGGATTAATCCAGGGTTGATTTCGAGATCGGATAAGTTGAATGTGGTGAATCCGGATGAAATTTCAATGATGACCAACAATCGTTGATGAAACTCTATTTGAAGCAGTTAAAGTAAATTATACCGTTTTGGTATCTGTTTTAGTCCAATCTGCGCTGCGCTTGATTCTACGAAACAGCTACTTTCCCGGTATTTACCACTGTATCATTTCATCTGCGACATGGACTAAATTGAAATGAACATTGGTATTATATGCCCTTTTGTTGAAATCCTGATCTCCAATAATCTTCCGGAAATGGCTTCAAATAAGGAGTTGTGCATTTGACCAGGATTTTTAACCTGAGAATGAATAGCCCGGATTTTCCTCGAATTGTTTATCTTGCGCATTGAAAGCCAATATATTTGATAATGAAAAAAATTTACTCTTTTGTTCTCTTTGCAGTCCTGACCGTTGGTGCTTCCGCGCAAGTGATCATTGAAAGTGCCGATCTTCCGACCGGTGGCGATGTATTGAATCAGGACGTTGCTACTTTTTTAATTGATCCGGATCTCACCCAAACAGGCGCCAACCAAACCTGGTATTTCGGACCGGAAATTATTCAACCACAGAATACAACCAATACGACCAATTGTATAGATGTGGCCGAAACTCCGCTGGTGTATCAGATCTTTTTCAATAATCCTTTCGATCCCGATCACAATTCTGATTATGGTGTGGGTGTAGATTCTTTTGGCGTGGCTACTCTTTCATTCGAAAATGTGTACCAATATTATAAAAACAGCGGTGGTGTATTTTCCATTACTGGCCTTGGCGCTTCCATCAACGGTGTTCCTCTTGCTTCGCAAATGAACGATACGGACGTAATCTTCGATGTTCCGGTAGCATTTGAAAACACAGGCGAATCTTTTTCGGCGCTGGCTTTTGAAATTCCTACATTCGGTTCGTATAGCACAGACCAACACAGAACCTACGAAGTAGATGGATGGGGATCGCTGGTGTTGTATGATGAAAGTTATGATGTATTGCGCGTTCGATCTGTTGTCAATGCAACTGATTCTATCTTCGCCGAAGCTTTTGGTTTTGGATTTAGTTTTCCGAGACCCGAATCTGTAGAATATAAATGGCTAAGCCCTGATTATAATGTTCCGGTTCTCGAAATCATTACTACCGGAGGAACGATTTCTTCTGTATTGACCAGACAAATGCCGGTGAGCGTGAATGAGGTGAACAATTTGAACGTGCAGGTATTCCCCAATCCGGCGGCGCAGTTTCTTCAGGTAAACTCTACAGTGAGTGGAAATGGAAATATTCAGATTTTTAATGCGGCGGGGCAATTGGTTGTTGAAATGAATAACAGCCTCAACCAGCGAATCGACATTTCGGATTTGGCGAATGGAAATTACACCGTGGTTTTGAAACAAGGTGAAAATGTGATGAGCAAAGTTTTTGTGAAAATGTAAGCTGTTATTTTTCGCTCAAAAAACCCGCTGAGATTTTGGTCCCGGCGGTTTTTTTTGTGGAGTTATTTAACGCTTCTGTTGCGCCGCCGCGAAGGTTTTTTCGTTGCGCGGAATACATCCGCGGCGCGATTCGTCGCTTATGCGTTTATTCTACAATCATGGCAGCCCGAGGGGCTTGGTGGTTGAGGAAAATTAAACAACGGATTTTGTTTGGGGAAATTCATACTTTCCTTGCGCCGTAGAGAAGGTTTTTTGTTACACGAAATACGTCCGCGGCGCGATTCATCGCCTATGCGTTTATTCTACAATCATGACAGCCCGATGGGCTTGGTGGTTGAGGAAAATTAAACAACGGATTTTGTTTAGGAAAATTCATACTTTCCTTGCGCCGCAGAGAAGGTTTTTTGTTACGCGAAATACGTCCGCGGCGCGATTCATCGCCGATGCGTTTATTCTACAATCATGACAGCCCGCTGGGCTTGGTGGATTGGGACATTGATGAATGGATTTTGGATGGGGAAGTTCAATCTTCGGTTACGCCGCCGCGAAAGTTTTTCATTACATCAAATACATTCGCGGCGAGATTCGTCCGCCATCCATTTTTTCTATCATCATTGCAGCCCGCTGGGCTTGGTGGATTGGGAAATTGATGAATGGATTTTGAATGGGGAAGTTCAATCTTCCGTTGCGCCGCCACGAAAGTTTTTCATCACATCAAATACATCCGCGGCGCGATTCGTCGTTCGCACATTTTTTCTATGATCATTGTAGCCCGCTGGGCTTGGTGGATTGGGACTTTGATGAATGGATTTTGGATGGGACGTTCAATCTTCCGTTGCGCCGCCACGAAAGTTTTTCATCACATCAAATACATCCGCGGCGCGATTCTTCGTTCCCAGATTTTTTCTATAATCATTGCAGCCCGCTGGGCTTGGTGGATTGGGAAATTGATGAATGGATTTTGGATGGGGAAGTTCAATCTTCGGTTGCGCCGCCGCTAAAGTTTTTCATCACATCAAATACATCCGTGGCGCGATTCGTCGTTCGCACTTTTTTTCTATGATCATTGTAGCCCGCTGGGCTTGGTGGATTGGGAAATTGATGAATGGATTTTGGGTGGGGAAGTTCAATCTTCGGTTGCGCCGCCGCGAAAATTTCTATCATAATTGCAGCTTGGTGGATTGGGAAATGGAAACAAGGATACAATTCAGCCATTTGTATGCATCACCAGCGGTTTCTTTACTATTTTTTGATTGGATGTAATGAATCCAATACTACCAAAGACCTTCCCACAACCTCGTTAGAGGTATCATGATGATAGCAACATCAGGTGATCGAAAGTAATGTTGGAAACCCGATAGGGTTGATATAAAAGTTACCCTTCGGTTGCGCCGCCGCTATGGATTGGCTTCATTGTTTGCCCTGTCTCTCTTTTTCACCAAAAAAAAAAAGCACAGAGAAAAATTCCTCTGTGCTTTAATAATATGTTTCGAATACTTCTTACACTTTCGCCATCACCTTCGGCGCGGCAGCAAGAATTTCTGCATTCGAAAATTCTTTGAACGTTTCGAAGTTATCTACAAACTTGCCGGCTAACTCACTTGCTTTGGCATCGTAAGCGGCTTTGTCTTTCCATGTATTGCGTGGATTGAGAATCTCTACCGGAACATCAGGACAAGCTGTTGGCATGGCCAATCCGAATACTTCGTGTGTTTCGTAAGCTACATTGTCCAACTGGCCTTCCAGAGCGGCTGTAATCATGGCGCGGGTGAATTTCAATTTCATTCTTTCGCCTGTGCCATAAGAGCCTCCACTCCATCCGGTGTTGATCAGCCAGACTGTTGCGCCGCTTTCTTCCATCTTTTTACCCAACATCTCCGCATATTTTGTAGGATGTAAAGGCAGGAATGGTGCGCCAAAACATGCGCTGAATGTGGTAGTAGGTTCTGTAACTCCAGCTTCTGTACCGGCAACTTTTGCCGTATAACCGCTAATGAATTGGTACATGGCCTGACCTTTTGTCAATTTTGAAATTGGAGGCAAAACACCAAAGGCATCGCAGGTAAGGAAGAAAATATTTTTTGGAATACCTCCTACCGAAGGTACCATTATATTGTCGATGTGATCGATAGGATAGCTTACACGTGTGTTCTCCGTTTTGTGCTTGTCTGTATAATCGGGAGTAACACCATCGTCTTCGAAGCCTATATTTTCGAGTATGGCGCCGAACTTAATAGCATCATAAATCTGTGGCTCTCTTTCTCTGCTCAGATCTATGGTTTTGGCATAGCATCCTCCTTCGAAATTGAAAATGGTATTGTCTGTCCAGCCGTGTTCATCATCACCAATCAATTGGCGATTTGGATCTGAAGAAAGTGTGGTTTTTCCGGTGCCCGACAATCCGAAGAAAACGGCAGTATCGCCTTTGGCGCCTACGTTGGCCGAGCAATGCATACTCAATACGTTTTTCTCATGCGGAAGAACGTAATTCAATACAGTAAAAATTCCTTTTTTAATTTCACCTGTATAACCAGTTCCACCTATGATGGCCATTTTTTTAGTGAAATTGATTACTGCAAAATTGTGCTGTCTTGTGCCGTCAATATCGGGAATGGCCATGAATCCGGGTGCACATACCACATGCCAGTCGGGAGTGAAATTCATGAGCTGTTCGTCGTCGGGACGGATAAACATGTTGTGGGCAAATAAATTGCTCCATGGATACTCCGTTACAACCCGCACATTCATCTGGTATCTTGGATCAGCGCATGCGTATAAATCGCGTACGTAGACTTCTCTGCTGGTGAGATAAGCCGTAATTCTCTGATACAATCTGTCAAATTTTTCAGGGTCGAATGGCAGATTGAACTGCCCTCCCCACCAAATGCTGTCTTTGGTTTTTTCATCCACCACCATGAATTTGTCTTTAGGTGACCGGCCCGTGAATTCTCCGGTATCTACTGCCAAAGCTCCTGTGTTGGTAAGCACTCCCTGCCCCAGGGCCAGCGTTTCTTCAATTAGTTCTGCTGGATGCAGATTCCAATAAGCTGCTGACACATTTTGTAAACCGAGGTAATTTAAATTAGCACCCTCAGCTTTCTTTCCGATGTTCGTCATTTTATATGATTTGGTACGACTTTCATTGAGATCGAGGGCGCGAAGATAAGTCCAGAAATAAGTTCTTGTTGTTCAAACTTTTGCACTATTTAAATGCTGAACTTAGCCCTACTTTCGCGGCTTAAAGTGCCCCAAATGAAATACAGAGTACTATTTTTTTCGCTCATTTCCAATATCTTAATTGCCTGCTCAAACGAGCCAACTCCTCAAGCTCCAAAAGAAGAGTCTTCCACAAAAGTTGAAAATTCAACAGAAGTAAAGCCGGCAAAAAAGGAATATAGCCTTGAAGAAGTAATGAACCGTCCGGACATGCGCGACTCGAACAATATTGCCAGTGCATTGCGCTATGCAGAGACCTACGAACTGACAAGTCTTTGGGGAACTTTGTGCCGCCTGAGCGAATGGGCCGAAGAAGTCCACAGCGGCAAATATGTTTTCCTCTGCCCTACCAATGAGGCTTTGGCCAGAAAAGGAGCGGCCTCATTGATGGAGTTAAAAGCCAGAGAAAACAGGGACGTTTTGAACAAACTTATGGCGCGGCACATTCTGAAAACCCACATAAATCTGGGAAATCTGGGTCAATATCCCGTCTTAGAAACTATCTCGGGCGAAAAACTTGATCTGAATGCCCTGTCCATGACCATTGATGGCATTCCAATAATGAAAAATGAGGTGAAAACGAACAAGGGAACCCTGATCGTGCTGGATGGCGTTATCGGATATCCCACAGACATCCGCAAAGAAAAAGAGTTGATATCCAAACCTCAGAAATAGCGGGCCATTTCGGATCTGATGGCAAAAATCGCGTCACGGATTGCGCTGTTGCCCACCGCAGCCTCGAGCTTAAATATTTCCTGGCTCAAGTCAATACCGGAACTTTCAGGCCGCACTTTGGTGAAGGCCAACTTCACCAGTTCGGAGGTTTCTTCTTTGGCCTTCTTGATTTTGATCCAACACTCCGGGCTCACATACATCTGCAGTGAGATATTGTGCTCAAATTCTTCTCTGATAGACCTGATGATTTGAATCTGAAGCATGGCAGCCTGAACTGAGCCTGCATTATTTCGCATCACCAGGCTTTGTGGCGAAATTCTCTCGAGCATGACCACCAGACGTTCGTAGGCTGAAATTTTCAAAGGGCCAAGTGCTTTGTTATTGTCCTGGCGCAGCACAAAAGCCCATTGGCGCTCTTTGTGCCTGAGCCACAACCGAAAAATATAAAGCAAAGTAACGATTACAGCAATCGCTGCTGCAATAAATACAATTAAAATTTCGTGGGTAATGGTCATAATCCTTGCATGTTAATTGTCGAAGTTGCGCAAAAGTACATATTCAAATCCTAATGCATGGATTTTACGCATTTCGACATGGGTTTGGTTTCAAAATTTGGTTCATTCTAAAAGGTCAAACATGAATATTTATTGTGATTATTAAAAATTTCTATGGGTAAAATCCTGACCCATTTGTATTTTGCGATCAATACCTTGCAACCTTTGGCAAACATTTATGCATCTCCTATATAGAATAGATAAAAAAATGAAATCATCCTCAATCATATTGTTATTGTCCTTCATCATTCCAGGTAATCTCTTTGCTCAGCTTTACGAAAGGCAATATGATATTCCGGTCATGGTGGGCAATACTCTGATGGACAATCCCTGGGCCGGCGGACTTAATTCCATTCAGGTTTCCGGATTTGACGCCAACCTCGACGGACTTCAGGACTTGTTTGTATTTGACAGAATTGGCTCCAGAATCAGCATTTTTATCAACCAGAATGGAACACCCGGTGCAATTGATTATAAATATACAAGAGAATTCAACGCCGCATTTCCAGGCAATTTGAAAAACTGGGTATTGCTCCGCGATATGAATTGTGATGGCAAAATGGACATTTGTTCTAATACCGGCAGCGGCATTAAAGTGTATTGGAATACTTCCGTCACCTCACTCACATTTGATCCTACACCCTTCGGACCCATTCTCGCGCATTACGACTTTGGATTCAATGAATATGACGGAGCGGCATACAATGCAGCATCAGACATACCGGCAATTGATGATTATGAAGGCGATGGTGATATGGATATCTGGTCGTGGAATGACGACGGTGGAACAGGAATCTATTTGTATGAAAACTTAAGCAACGACCTTGGTGATTGTTCGCTCATGACATTCGAATGCCGCAACAGATGTTATGGAAAATTTGGTGAGAGTACTGAGAGTTTCTCGCTCTTTCTTGGAAGTGATTTTACCTGTAGTTTTAACGTTGAAAATCCGCGTGGTGAAGAAAACACAGGCCCCATGCGCCATACGGGCGGGAGTATTCTTACCATAGACCTCGATCAGAATGGACTGAAAGATTTGGTTATTGGCGATGTATCAGAACCCAACATGATCTCATTGCAGTTGATGGACGGCTCTGATGGCATCGACAGCGCATTTGCAGGACACGATGATTTTCCGGCGACATTCGATAATACCACCGCTGTTAATCTGCTTGTTTTTCCATCCGGCTATTATGTGGATGTAAATAACGATGGTGTAAAAGATCTGGTTGTTTCACCGAATGTTTACAACGATGGTGAAGATCGCTCCAGCGTGTGGCTTTATCCGAACTCAGGCACAGATGATTTACCGGTATTCGGATTTCAAATGACCAACTTCCTGCAAAAAGATATGATCGATCTTGGCACCGGCACCTTCCCGATAGCGTTTGACGTCAATTCTGACGGACTCAAAGACTTGCTGGTGACCAACAGAATTTACTTCTCTACGACAGAAGATTACACCAATAAAATTTCATACTACAGAAACAATGGCACCGCTTCTGATCCTGCATTTATTTTAGAAGACAACAACTGGCTGGATATTCCCGGCGATTCACTTAATGCTGTGTTTCCATCTTTTGGAGATATGGACAGCGATGGTGACGCGGATATGATAATGGGTTATCAGGACGGAAGATTCAGGTATTACAACAATATAGCAGGCCCGGGAGCTCCATGCGTTTTCCAACTGGTGGATGAACTGATGAAAACTACTGACAATGTAACCATGGATGTAGGACAAACTTCTACCCCACAAATAGTGGATCTGAACGACGACGGATTGTTGGATATAGTATCCGGTGAGTACAACGGTCAGGTAAATTATTTTCAGAATGTAGGCACCGCCCAGGACAAAGCTTTCATTTTTGTGGAAGATTCTGTGGGCCATATCGATGCCACAAGTTATCTGGGCATTCAGGGCAAGAGCATACCTTTCTTCTTTAAAAACGGTGACGGATTGTGGCAATTGCTGATGGGAACTGAAACTGGTCAGATCAATTACTACGACCAGATCGAAGGAAATATCAATGGCGATTTTCATCTTGTGACACTCAATTATGAAAATATCAGAGAAGGAGACAGAACTTCAATTTTCCTTTCTGATATTACCAATGATGGAAGAATGGAATTGTTTGTGGGACAGATTGGCGGCGGCGTAGGCATCTACAAGGCCTTGCCCATTGGTGTAGCAGAAATCAACCAGCGATCGGAATTAAAATTGTATCCGAATCCGGCACAAAATACATTGTGGCTGGAGTGGAATTCTTATCGCGAGAAAGTTCAGATCACCATTTTTGATGCTGCCGGAAGACAGATGGAGCAAGTACAATCTTTTCAGTCTACCACTTCGGTTGATATTTCAGCCTTGCCACATGGAATGTATTTGTTGCAATTGAGGAATGGTGATGTGGTATCGCATCATCGGTTTGTGGTGGTGAGGTGATGCATGGAAAATAAGCGCATTGTCACTGCACTTTTCAGGATTTATTTCGAAAACTTTTCTTTGTCAGAATTTCTTCTGGTTTTAGAGTTTGTTTGTTTATTGGTTTTAATAAACGAAATCTAACAGGAATAGAAATAGAAAAATTAGCGGGAACACCTTCATAATAAGGAGGTTTGAATTTCGGAAATGACTCTACAACTCTTATTGCCTCTTCGCTTAATAGCTCATCTGGAGATTCGAATACTGCAATCTGATCGGCTTCGCCTTGATTATTGATTCTTACTCTCAACAAAACGAGTCCCTGAATATTTCTTGCTATTGCCCTTTTGGGATAAACAATAGACCGCTCAATGAAGGCCAATAATGAGTCATTCCCACCAGGAAACTCTGGTAATTCAATGCGGGGAAAATAAGCAGTGTCCAATCCTTCTAAAGTAAAACACTTTTTCCTGACCAATATTCCATTAATGAAATAATCATCTCTCTTCAACTGGCCATTATCGTAGTAATATCTATTTGGTCCGTTATAATTAAAACGTGGCCGACCTGGAGGACTTACACCCGTGTCGCCCGGCATTTCTCCTACCCGGCCGCGTACATTATTCACATCATCGACTTCGATCTCAGCAATGAGATTGTCTTTCATATCCATCAGATAAAGTCTGCCTTTCAAAGAACTGTCATCGATACGGCATCTGTGTTGTACATAGACTGCTTTAGCACTATCACAAACATCCAGTAGGGAATCGAACCAGATTTTCTTACAGTTTAATTCAGTCATTTCTGACAAATAAAGCGGGGCATTTATCTCTTTTACAAAAGAATCTGAAGGCGATTGACTGTACAGCAGCAATTGAAAATGTATAGAGAGAAAAAGAAATGTACACAACCGCTTCATTTGAAGAATTATATTTTTGGTTCCAAATATACGAGATGCAGTTCTATTGGTAAGATTGCTCAACATTGCGCGTGCAGGCCCGGGTAATTTCCTTTCACCTGATTGGTGCATTGCCACATTGCTCTGACTTACTTCTAACAAAAGTGCCATATCTTGCTGCGCTGTGCAAAAAAAAGTTGCTCACTTCTATGTAACTGAAATATTTGTATTCCCCTTTCTTCGATGTTGTCATAATTTCGATTTATCGCTCAATCATTCAAAAAAAAAATAAGAACTGGTCTTTTTGTGATCAAAGATTCATTTTGTGGTAATTTGATCACAATGTGATCATTGGCGCATTTTATAACAATTTGATCACATTGTGATCAAAACTGCATATTATAACGGGTTGATCACAAAAAAGTTCGAGCAGATTAATCAATTTTGTTTGTGATAGACTGTATAAAGTAATTCGCGACCCATTCGGATTGGATTATCTCTCATCGTTCATTTGTTATCATTGTTGTCTGACTGTAATTTAGATAGAATTGCATCGTGATTCTAAAGGGCCAAACACTAAATAGCCCTTGGCTGTTGGCCGATGGCCTTTCGATCCTATGGATCTATAGAACGTAGGCTCGCGGTCGGGGACTATTCAATGTTCGACTCTTTGAGGCGTCAGTAAAATCAATAATTTCGCCGCGGTATTTTTTACTATTTATGACTTGAATGAAAAATTAAGTCGCACAACAACGGTTTTCTGCCATAGTCCGTCCCTACCGGATTATACAAATAGCGCAGGCCAGTCAACAAAATTTGATTCATGAAAAAAGCGCGCAAAGTCGATATTCAATCCACTTTGTGCGCTTTGGGTGAAGACTTATTTAATTATTTCCTTACCACCACCTTATTCAAATTGCCAATGCGCAATTCATAAATACCTGTGGCGAGTGTGGAACAATCCAACATAATTTTGTTGCTGGTGATTTTGCCGTTGTTCATCACCTCATTGCCCAACATATCGATCAACACCATTGAAGAGCCGATCAAATTGTCAGGGATTGTAATGGTAATAAAATCTGACGTAGGATTAGGGAAAAGTGTGATCAAATCAGCACTTATTTCACCAATACCAATGAAAGTAACTTGCAATGGGTCGCTGAGATCTGAACACCCATTGTTGTCTGCAGCTATCACTGTGTAAATACCTGTTTCTGTTATTTCATAATTCTGCGATGTGGCTCCTGATATTTCAACGCCATTGAGGTACCATTGGTACGAAATGGCTGGCGTGGCTGTCAGCATATTTCCGGAGCTCGAAAATGAAGCTGTAATTTCATTGGCTGTTAAACTCCAGCTTTGAGTGTATTCGCAAAGGGAATTGGATGCGTGCATTTCCATTGTACCGCTTTCGTTGAGTGTATGGGTGTAATTGCCCTCTCCTGCTGCCTGGCCATTGAATGTCCAGGTTAAATCTTCGATCCAAATGGCGTTGTTGGAAAAGCTGATTTCATCACCGGAGCAAACTTCTGTTGCACTGGCTGTGGCTTGCTCCAGGTCGGCGCAACTGTAAATGGTGTTCACTTCAGTATTGGTTATAATCGGAGGATTTAAATCGAAGAATATTTCGGCAGTACTTTGAATCAATTCACCTGACGGGAGACTATCCAGTGAGTTAATTTTGAATCTCACAAAGCCGTGAGAGTTGAGTTCATCGCTTGCACTATCGGGTAAATTGATGTTGTCGAAACTGAAAGTGGCTTTACCTGCCTCATCAACTTGCAAAACGAAAGGATGAGACCACGAAATTAACTCTATGGTACTGGCGTTGGTATTGGATGGCAACTGGTTCACAATTCGCACATCTTCGGCAACTGCACTTCCTGTATTTTGAAATCGAATGATGTAGTCCAGTTTATCGCCCTCTAATATGTATCCGGCATCAGTATGGCCATTTTGTTCTGTAATGTCATTGGGGTCGTAAGCACAATTGATATCGTACAGATAATTCGACATTATTGAATATGTTCCATCGTTCTCACCCACATGAACAATATTTGTGGACTGCTGCCCCATAAACTCAACCGCAGGAAGTTCGAGTGTCAAATGAATGATTTTAGTTTCCAGGGGTCTCAAGCTATCGATGTGCCAGAAAATGTTGTTTCCAACTATTGAATCCTGTGTTATAGCTGAACCAACAAAACCAAATAAAGAATCAAGTTCTAATTCTACCGTTAGGCTGTCGAGAGTTGTAGTACCATTATTGGTAACCCACAGGGATGAAGGTGACCAGCTCCCACATGGCTTTTGGGTAATACATAATTCGGTAGAAAGCGATGTTACTGTGACAACTGGTTGAACGGGAAGATAAAGCACTGTAGTATCCATTGGAAAGAAGACCGCAACAGAATTATAATCTAACCAGTTGGAATCAGGAGCTAAGGTATGAATACTGTATGTATCTGGTGTAAAAGCAAAATAACCCGAGCCTGCAGAATATGTCATAATTTCATCATCGAAGAATGTATAAGCACTTATTTGATATTCATTGGCGTCTTTGATATAATTTGAGTTTAGATCAGCGAAAGCAATAGTATTGACATAAGCAATGTCCGGAGTCATTTCAACTCCTGTGTTTAGCATTAGGTAAAGATCATTTCCCTTGGTATAAAAAGGGTCCAGATCACCATCCAGATCATAATCACTCCATGCAAAACTATACACATGATTATCTATATAAAAAATGGTACTATTACCGTCCTCTTCCATTCTATAATAATACAGTGGCATCTCAGAAATACTGTTGTACCTGATCAACCTGTCCATATCACCATCATTATCGAAATCTTCGTTGTAGATGGTCTGTCCGATTTCCGTGAACTGATCTTCACTGTAATACAATGAAAATTCGAAATTACCGAGATTCTGGAATATTGCAACAGGAGATAGCCATGTACCAACATACTCATAATAGAGTATTTCAGGCAGACCGTCATTATCCATATCCTTAATAACCGGCGAAATCTGATAAATAGAATTATATAATTCACTATTCATAACCGGGCTTAAAAAAACCGGATCATACATTTCAAACTGCATTGATGAGGTTTGTTTGATATAACTCATTGAATAATCCTGGCTACTATACGGCATTATGTCTATAAGACCATCTGCATCCATATCTTCATAGACCATCTGCCGGAATTGTTTGCCACAATTTGCGCAGATTGGAACCTCTGCAACCTTATTAAACTGCAGATTATCATTTTCAAAAATTATCATGGTATAATAATCAGGATTCGAATTGAAATCCAAAGTGACAACAAGGTCTTCATCACCGTCTGCGTCCAGATCGTAGAAATCGTGATATTGCCCGGTTGAGTATGAATCGGATTCTGAAATAAACAAGCGCTGAGTCAAAGGATCGAAAAGACAATCTAAACTATCGCATCCCAGGTGAAAATCAATATCTGCAAATACTGAATCCTGAGTGCTAAACTGATAACTGAATTGCAAACAATAGTAATCGGCGTAATTATCATTATTCAAATGATAAGGAGGATAAGCATTACTTGGAAGTGGACAGTAGTCAATTTCTATCGCTTCGGTAATAGAATCGGGGTCAATTACAACCAAACCTTTTGATGTGAAGACCTCAAGATTGTCGTTGCCCACGTAATTCTCTACAGCAATAATCCAACCCATTGAATCTGCGAAATGACCTACTAGCAAAGGCTGATCAAATTGCGCATAATTGGAAAAAGCTGACCACACAAACCAACACGTAAAAATAATTTTCTTCATCTTTTCATTACTTAAGAACAATGACAATCTCAATTGGGCCTCGAAAATAGAAATACAATTGAATTTTTCCAAATTCCACTACCATCCAGGTATTTTACATTGATTCATGTTTACTAATTTTATGTTTTTGTTACACCATAATTATCGAAAATAACTCTTCTACCCAAAAATATGCTTAGAGATTCTATCTGATCACATTATCGGGGAAGGACAAAGCCAAAAATCGCTCAATGGTTGATCGCCAATCTGCATAGCCCGCTTTTCGCTATTTCCTTTTTTCAATTACTGCCTCACCACAACCTTATTCAAATTGCCAATGCGCAATTCATAAATACCTGTGGCGAGTGTGGAACAATCCAACGTGATTTTGTTGCTGGTGATTTTGCCGTTGTTCATCACCTCATTGCCCAACATATCGATCAACACCATTGAAGAGCCGATCAAATTGTCAGGGATTGTAATGGTAATAAAATCTGCTGTGGGATTGGGGAAAACCAATATTTCTCCACTCGTCAATTCGTACACACCAATAAAAGTAAAATTTCCTTCACCCAAAGATGATTCGCACCCGTTGCTGGTCAATATAACACTGTAATTGCCACTTTCCGTGATGTTTAATGTGTTGGTCATTTCATCCAAAAGAACTCCATTCAACGACCATGTGAAAACGCCGCTGCCTGAGGCTGTGAGGGTGTTGCCGTTTTGAATAATGGTTGGAGCTTGTGGAATGTCAATAATATTCAATTCAAGCATATCCATCGATTCACAATATTGGGTACTTCCTGAATAACTCAGGTTGTAAATACCCGCAGCCAGTCCTCCCAGACTTATCGAACTCTGATCTCCGACAACTTCATTGCCCAACATCCATTCATAATTGTCCCAGCCTGTCGAGGCAATCATTTCAATACTTTCTCCTTCACAAACTGATGCAGTTCCTGTGGCAGCAATCTGCACAGGACATGTGTAGAAAATAGTAGTTGCTGTATTTGTAATCACAGGCTCATTGTAATCAAAATAAATAGCGGCGGTGTTTTCAATCACATCATCTATTGTTACATCTGCATTGGTTTTGATGCGGTAATGAATATAGCCTTGACTGCCTTCTAAATCTGTTGTGCTATCGGGCAATTGAATGTTTTCAAAAAGCCACTCTACTTCGCGGTTTTCGTTGAAGCTAAGCTGAAATGAATGGCTGGAACTTAACATCTGAATGCTGCCCAGATTCAAGTCTTCTTCAATGATGTCGGTAACACGAACAAATTCTGCCGAAGCTGTTCCGGTATTTTGAAAGCGAATAGTGTAATCTAAAGCTAATCCTTCGGATGGAAGTTCGGTAAAATTTTGGGCTTCGATGTTTACGGTGATGTCGTTGGGGTCGTAACTGCCGACGACGGTTTGCGACCAGGTATATGTGTTGTTTGCAGGCACATCATCATTTATTACATACAATGTTATCAGAGGATTTTGAAAGGTTGATAAAGGTGTTGATGCAGAAGTATTAATCAACAATTCCAAAATGATTTCTTCCTGAGCCGCTATTGCATCAATGTCATAACTGACATTATTACCATTAATAACCCCATTGCCGACCTCAGCAAATGACGCGCCGGGCATATTCGACAAATCGAAGGTTACTGTGGCTGACTCTGTATTATATCCATTGTTTCGAATAATGACATTGTAAACCAGATCAAAGCCCGGGCGTGGTGGGCCATTTGAGAATGCGCTCACCGAACAATCATGAAAATCGAAATTCGGGCACATCAAAAAATCATTTCCCCCAAACACCTGTTCAATGTCGCCGGTTACAATAGTGATTGGCAATGTGGCCAGCGCTGCCTCAACCGGTTGCGGTGCTAATTCAAATGTAGTATTCGGCAAAAATGGAATAAAATAATCTCCATTGGAACCTGACCCGCCTATTGGCAGCCCTTCCGAATCAAGAATGATTGGGTTCATAACAGCATTATCTTCAAAATCAACCACCCCATTGCAGTTAAGATCTAAATAAACAGTTCCGGAAATCCCACCAACCTGACAAGCTATTGCCAATTCAGCTATCGAATTACACCCATCTGCATTCGAATTAAGCTCAATTTGATCTGGAGCCACTGCAACCTTTTCACACAAAGCCATAATATCACAATTACTCAGTTGCGGATTGGCTCCAATAATTACATCCCCACCAATTGACAAGAGGTTTGAAAAAACATCAAGATCGGACCACGAAGTACCCTGGATAGTAAAATCCCCAGTTACACTATCCAGTTGTGGAAACTCCAATACTTCGTTTATCTGTGAAGAATAGTTGCTATACTCAAAAAAGCCATTGATTGTATTGAGCGATGGCATAGAAAGATTAAAACTGTTCGCACCAAGGTCTTGAAAAAGATACATGTAACCACATGAATTCAAAAGTGGAAATGAATAATATGAGTCCACTTCCTGATTGATCCAAAACCACATATTACCAGAGGTTTCTAACATTGGAAAATCAATTATGCCACCGGAAAAATTAAAAATCAAAAAAGTCATATCGCCGGCTGTTTGGAGATTTTGAAACCCATCAAATGAATTACAAGTTAACCAGTCGATTACAAAAATGGATATCGTCTCTACGTTATTTAGAATATCAAGAGAACCAATGTGATTTGGCTGACCCATGACGCTTCCAATTTGAAATGTTTCTAATTGTTGAATAGCGCTAAATCCCGATAACTCAGCAACATTAAAAGATTCCAGACTTTGAGCACCTTCGCCAATAATCAAGTTTTGCAGCACGTTGAGTGACGGAAACACATCCGTCAAATAAGCACCGGCGTCCTCAATATCCAAACAGATGGTTGTAGCTGATGCGAGATTGTTAAAAGGCACCAGGGAAATGTGTTCAGCTTCAAGATTTACAAAGTTGATTATCAAACCTCCTTCTACTTCAATTAGATTTTCGAGACCGGTAAAATCATGAACTGTAGTAAAAACAGCATCTCCAACACTTGTCAAATTTGAAAATGGTTGCAACGAAACATAAGTGTTCGGATAGATTCCCTGATCGTTAATACTGAGAAAACCTACATATTCGACATTAGAAAAAGCATCGAGATTTGAAATTGGATCCATATCGTCTGCATTCAAAAATATCTCAAGATACTCTATTGAATTGCAATCAGAAAATTGTACTCCGAATGCATCTACATCCGCCTGTGTCTGAAATTGTCCTCCAGAACATGTGGTTTGTGCAATCGAAGTTGATGTCACAAAAAAAACAACAAAAAGAGAATAATATATTCTTTTCATAATTGAGATTTATTAATTATTTGGGGGTAAATTAAGGCTCCAAATTCTATTATTGATGATCAATTCACCCTCTATTGAGGTACAAGAGGGATTGTCAATGATAAACTGATCAACTTCTGCCTGTGATTGAAAATAAAAATCTCCAGTGCAAACCTGCGCCGAAACCTCAACAGAAAGCAAAAGAGTAACAAGAAAAAGAAAAGCTGGTAAGGGTTTCATATCAAGGTTTATATTTTAAGAAAAGTTCATTTCAAACAAAGACGCCAAAACACCAGAAATTCCACAAAAAAAACCGAAATAAAAATTAAAGCACTGACAACCTGCGATTTACCCGCCAAGATAACGTTTGAAATATTACCCGCCAGATTCCTTGGAAGTAACCTGCTTCAAGGCTATTTTGCAAAAAAATTAACCCAACCTTGAACTCCGCATTCCTCACCTTCCGCAAATCTACCAGCGAAAGCGAAATAACAGCTCTGGCCGCATTCTTTGATCAACATAATCTTCAGTACGAACTGGAGAATAATTCGCTGCAATTTGACCCCACTTTCAGCCAGAGTGTTTTTAATCACGAATACAGAATTAAAATCGAGCCCGACAATTTTGAAAGGGCTGAGAATCTTTTGCTCGAACAAGCCCAAACACAACTCCTGCATGTCGATTCCAGCCATTACCTTTTCGCTTTTTCCGATGAAGAACTAACAGAGGTAATCCGTAAAAGAGATGAATGGAGTGCCTTTGATTTTTCACTGGCCCTAAATATTCTCCAACAAAGGGGAATTGAATTTTCAAACTCAGAAATAACCCAACTGGAGGAGAAGAGGATTAACCAATTGTCAGAGCCCGAGCCCACCGATGGCAAATGGATAACATTAGCTTATTTACTTTCGGTGGTTGGTGCACCCATCGGTGCCTTTATTGGTTGGACTTATCTCGCGCAAAAAAGAACATTGCACAATGGCACTGAAGTGTATAATTACAATGATTACACAAGAAAACAAGGTAAAAAAATTCTTCGCACAGGCCTCATTTTCACTGCAATCTGGCTGGGAATTACTTCGTATTTTCTTATCACCAGAATAGTATAAAAACGCTCTGAATCATGAATCTCTTCTGGATCGGGAGAGGTTTGTGAATAATGCTTTGGGTAAAAACTGGAATGATCGAAGAGTGCGAAGTTCCTGAAAACGATCGTGGTAAGAAGGAGTCCTTTAGCTGCCGTGAATGATCCAGGATTGCATCTTTACAGCAAAATCAGTTCGCCAAGATCAAAAGACCCAAACAGGATCGAATGTTATTTTATACAAAATCACTCCCCGGATTTTCCCGGTTGACCCATAATATTCCCAATTTAAAATCAATAATGTGAAAAATTAAAGAGTCTGGAACGCCTATTTCTTCTTCTTCTTTTTTCCTTTATCTATCTTTTGTTTGAACTTCATTTTGGCAATAAAAACAGCCATCATGGCACTCTTTGCAGCCTTTTCTTTAAATCCTGGTTTAGGAGGTTTTGCCTTAAATGGGACATAGATGGTAACAGAACCTTTTTCAATTTTACCATCTAATCTGGCCGGTTCAAAAAAGGGAATGTCTGAAACTACTCGTATGGCCTCTTCTTTCAAAATGCTATGGGTTGCTGAGAGCACCTTAATCTCCGTAATACTTCCCTGCTCATTCACCGCGCATTCAAGACTCACGCTTCCATCCTTTACTTTTTTACCATTCACTTCCGGTATAACAACATTGGTATTAAGGTAATCCTTCAAAGCCAACAAGCCACCTGGATAATCTACCTTCTGATAATATGGAAAATACGTGGTGTCTAACCCTGTACTTGTATAGCACTGAAGTGCTGTTAAATATCCTTCCTCGTAATAATCATCTCGCCTCAATTGACCATTGGGGTAATAGGTTCTGAATTCTCCGGTATAGGCAAAATCCAATTGTTGAATTCCGTCCAATGCGCCATCCGCTGGATTTAAATAACAACCGGAATTCAAATAAGATATTTCTCCCACCAACATATTGCTATGCAAACTTCCGTCTTTTTTATAAACTACTACCCTTCCGCGCTGTGACAGAGAATCAAAACGGCATCTTGTCATGCTATAAACCCACTCACCACCTTCTGTAACTTGCATTGTGCTGTCCAGCTTATACTCGTGGCATTCAAAAGTAACAGGCTGTTGGAGTGTCGAAATTCCCGAAACTACTCGGGAAGGTTCCTGGGCGAAGAATACATTTGTAACAAAACAAAAAAACAGAATGGGAAAGTTATTGAATAATTTCATTTTGTTAGAATTGATGAATAGCTCCAAATATAGGACAGATATAGCATGCGCAAGACTCTGATTATGAATACCGGCCGCTATAATAAGTTAACAGCCCTCCAATTTTAACGCAGAAACAACGTGTCTGCACCGAATGGTGGGGATGGTTTTAAACCCAAAGTTTTCAATTATCCTCTATAATCAATTCCTGCAACTTATAAATGGTACCACCATCAGAAATACGGATAAAATAAAGACCTGAAGAAAGATCTCCTCTCTTCAATTCAATACTATTCCCGAAAATATTTTTTCGTTGATCTGCAATCTGCCCCAAAGAATTGTAGATAGTTAATGTGGCATTTGACAGCGGAATGGATGTTTGTAATGTGGTTGAATTTGAAAATGGGTTAGGAAATAATCTCATATCAGGAGAAAGTGATTCATCATCCACTCCAAGAGCAAAAGAGTACAAAGGAACTTCACAATCAAACCACTGACCTACGATCATATACGATTGCACTTCCATCATTGATCCTTCTCCAGTAACACTGGCCGAAGTTGTAATCACTAAATGTCCGGGAATCATACAATGGAAAACACCTCCGGTAAGGCTCAACGTTTCAAGTTGGACCAATCCGTAGTTCCATACCTCTGCTCCAAACTGGACATCCATATTGTAATGACCGCAAATGCCACCAGCAATGCTATCAACCTGCATATAGCCACCAGCCTCTAAAACCAGATCGGCATCGAGTAAAACAGCATTTTCGATCAGTATAGAATCTGCACAGCTATATGGCGGGGCTATGCCACCCAGCCAGGTTGATGGATTGTTCCAGGAGCCGTTGTTGACAGTTGTCCAGGTAGTTCCTGAGGCCGAAAAGAAGTGCAGAATAAAGCATAACACTGCAATGCCACTTATTTTTTTGTTCATGGTTTTATCATAAAATATCAGAGCATACGAAGTTACATCAATAAATTATTCTCACAAAAAAAAAACACAACACCACCGCAAGGATGCCGTTGTGCCCGTTATAAAAGTGTCTGACTTTTGAATTACTATTTTACCATGGGTAAATACTTGTCGCGATTTTCGATAATCATCCACAAGTTGATGGCCATCAATACCAATGCAACGGGCAATCCAGAGGGTGCGTTTACGATATGCGTCAGCAGAATTCCTACCATGATGGGGAAAATAATTATGGCACCCAATGCTCTGTATTTATTGGTGATGCAAAGTATTCCACCTATTACCTCAGCTACTGCCAGCAAGGGCATCAGCCAGCCAATTTCTATAAAATAATTCATTAACTTCATCATGCTTTCCGGCATGTCATCCGGCATGGGCATATAATGAAATAATTTATTGAGCCCTGAATTGATAAACATCAATCCAAACAATAGGCTGATAACAAAAAGTACTTTCTTTTTCATTGGTTTGGTTTTGGGTAAATATACCCATTTATGTTGTCCGACCAAATTTTACCAGACAAGCTGATAAAATTTTGACTAAATTAATTTTATTGACCATTTGTATCGAATAAACAAGCGTCATTAAACAAGTCCTGGCAGGACGACCTTTTGATAGCTCCGGTGGGACAGTTATTCATCCAGTTTAAAAATATTCGGATAAATATCCTTTTGGGAAATATATTCTATCAGATTAAAATTGGTATTGGCCTCATCCAATATCCATGCATCTGAAGTAATAGCAACGCAATTACTTTTTACTATTTCCTGATCGGGATTGAAAACCAACTCAACATGCCAGTTATATCCTTTTTCAGCGGCTATCTCAGCAATGATTTGTTTTAAACGGCCGCTATTGGAAACGGGCTTATCGAAGAACCAATTCAATTTTTGAATTTTTGCTTCTACAAAAAAATCAGCTATGAATTCAATGGCTCGTGTAGTTTGTTGTACTCTTTTGTAGGTTCCGTAAACACTTGACAAATCCCTGTAAAAACCATCCTTTCCTTTAAATACATAAGCACCTGACAGCAGACTTTCCAACACAATCAATACATTGAATCCGTCGATGGCCACTTCCCTATTGATTAATTGATCATAAAATAAACTCTTCTTTCCCCTATTCTCAACCTGCACAAAAGATGCACTCATGCCCTGCACTGCTCTTTGCTGCCTGACATTGAGTTTGTATCTATTGCCCACCAATGCCAGAGTTGATTTTTCAGCATAACCTCTGCTAAGCAGGTGCGACATATCCAGAACTGCTTCCTTAATTTTGAGACTTGCTTTTTCGTTCCCAAATAACTTATCGTCGTCTGATTCTTTTCCTCTGTTCTTTAGATGCTCCATTCAGGAAATTTAGATTGTATCTTCATTATTAAATAAAAGTTCTTTCACGAATAGCGATTTTGCCTCTCAAAATTATCCTCTCGATGCCCAATCAAAACCTCCATCCGACTTTCAGGTTAAGCGACATACTTGGTGTCCAGTATTTACCAGTGTTTGTTCGTTGTTGAGGAGTGTAGCACAAGAGCTCAAAAACAAAACAAACGCCCACAAAATAATTGGTAAACGCTTTCTATTCATATTGCGTGAATGATTGAATCATTGATTCCTTTTATTTCTGTAAAAATAGCAAAAATTCGTAAAGGCCAATACCACGTGGTGCAATGTGCCCAAAAAGAGACGTCCCCGCTTTTGGCAGGGACGCTTTCCGTTAGGGTTAGTGAAACTCACTTAGTGAGTCACAATCAATCAGAAAGTTCCCTGATAAGGACAAGATGAATTTGTATATTGTGACTTTGATTTGGTGTGCAGTAAAAATTTAACGAAAAAATTCTATTCACAGGTGCAAAGGGACAATGTCATTCAATCATTAAAAATATTCACTTTACGCCTTCAAGGTCTTTCAGAAATTGAGTTATCTTATTCGGTGTGTTTAAGCTTTTACGCAAACTATCAACCGTCAGATTATTGGACTTGCTCAGGAAAATATAGGTCTTAAAACTCAACTTAGCTGCCTCTGCATTGAATTTATCCTGGTGTATTTTTATAAAGTCAGTGGTAAAATTGTCAACTCGTACTTTGATTTCCTGATATGAACTTTCCAATTCTTCTTTCCACCTTCTGATTTCTGCCAGGTAATCTACAATTTCAGGTTCCTCAATATACGCGAGCTTGCCGAGTTGTTTATCTATCTCAGAGAACTCCATGTCATTCCAGTTCTTTGCTTTTAGTACCGGAATTTGCCACTTCTTCTGCTCCTCCTTCCAGTAATCCTTTTTTGATTTCACCTGATGAATAATAAATCCCGGGAGTTCAATCGCAGTCAAATAATTTCCATGACAGGCTCCTGTGTCAATTCCATAAGTATTGTTGTAAATTTTCGGATCATCACCAACAACATGGTGGCCATAGATGATGGGCTTGGTGCCGGTGTAAAAATCCACCCAGTGCTTTCCGTCAGGATATTTCTTATCCAAATACCTGTCACCGGAAGTTGACCCGCATAAAACTTCAGGCTTCTGATCACTGAGCTCTTTATCATGCTCAAAAAAAGCATGAATGATAATGGCTTCATCTGTCTCATAAAAGTACCCGAGCTTGTCAATCCATTTCAAAAATTCCTCGTACTCATTTCCGAACTGAACTTTCACAATTTCCTGGGCGTAACTCAATACCCAATTCTGATGCTTTCTTTCGTGATTTCCAATCAGCACAATGCTGTTCGGCCTTTTTAAAAAGTACTCATATACTTCCTTCGATTTGTTTCCTCTGTCCACAATATCTCCCAGAGATATGAGCATGTCGCTGTCTTTCAAACCAACCTTTTGAGTCAATTCTATTAATTCATCATAACATCCGTGGATGTCTCCAATCACAAACTTCCGCATATCAGACTGTGTCATTTAATGTGCTGGCATATCCAAGAGCCAAAACTCTCCGATCGGCCGTTGCTGTTTCCCGGATAAAAATACTGAATCCATATGGACCTCAATAGAGTCTGGAAGAAAAATTTTCAGGTGATTGGGTCATCTTTCGGGTTTGGCGTGATGGCTGGTTTTCTATCTGTAAAATAGAACAAGAAAACAATTTCACATCACTGTTTTTTTTTATCATTTCTGCTTCAATCATAACAGCCCGCCGGGCATAGTAAATTAAGGAATTGGCTCACCGGATGAATCGAAAATGAAAATTATTTTGTCCACAAAAAAGAAGACAAATTAGAGTTTACATTGACGCAATAGATTTTCCCTCTTGCGGCGTAGTATTAGAAACTATATTCGACTTAATAAGCTATTGCCAAAGCGCATTGGATATACCATTCAATCCTAAAACTTTATTTTAATTCCAAAAGGTTGATTGAGAAGATTTTCTTTCTGCCCTGGTTTCAATTTATTGTCATGTAAGTCGAGATACTTCAGATTTTTCAAATCCATTATTTCCATGGGTAACTTTTCGAAATTATTGTTATTCAAATACAAAACTTCTAACCCTTGCAACTTAAAAATCTCCTTCGGCAACTGATCGAGTTTATCATTTTCGAGGTGCAAAATTTTAAGACGTGGCAACAAACTTATTACCTCAATATTCGCGCTCAAACTGAAGTTTATCTCATCATTCAAAAAGAGCTCCTCCAGATTAACCAACGAACTGAAAGTGGGAGGAAGTGTGGTAAAATCATTGCCACTTAAATCGAGGACTTTCAAATTCTTCAAAAGACCTATTTCCTTTGGAATGTCTTTTAGATGGTCATTCTTAAAACTAAGAAACTCAAGGTTGACAAACTTCGACCAGGCATCACTTGGCATTAATACATTCTGGTTGCTGAGATTTAAACGAAAAACCTTATCAGGATTCTGCAGCGCTTCGCTGAGATTTGAGTATTCTTTCCCCATTAAAGTCGTATCAGTTGTAATAACTGCCGCTGAATCAATTGTTGACTGACCCAATGAGATCTGGGGCAACGAGGCTATCAGAACAAGCAAAAAAAGAATATTTAATTTCATGGTAAAATTGCTTTAAAACATAATCATAACACTCTCAATTTCAAAATGTTCAATTTTCACTTTGTTTAACACCTTGTTGTGCGCGGTTCCTTCCTAAACCCCTGCTAGCCATACAACTCCTCAAGCTCCAGTTTCTTAATTCTCGAAAGTATTGCACCCTTTGTCCGACCGAAATGTTTGGCCATGTCCTTTGTAGTTATTCCTTCACAATACATGACGGTCAGTTCTTCGTCCAGTTCTGGTGTCCAGGGTTTGTAAGCGCCACTGTGCCTCGTTCTAACTTCATCCACTGAATATGCCTTTTCTTTCGTGTCCGCTTTCCTCTCTTCTTTATGGACACTTCCTGTTGTTTGCGTTCGGTCCTGTTCTTCTGCATCCATGGCCTTCACAACATGAATTTGCGCAGAACCAGGAAAGCCATCCGGCAACAATGCTTCTGGAATGTGAATGCTGTTTTTAGTCCGTGTTACAGCAACATAGAGCAAGTTGATTTCTTCATTGAGTTTTGTCGCGTTCAAAGCCCTGGCTCCATTGTCATCCATTAATTTCTTGATTTTTCCTTCTGAAAGAAAATCATTTACCAGTTGAACGGTGTCGTACTCCATTCCTTTGCTCCGATGGACGGTAGAAAAAATCATCTCAGCCTTTTCCTTTTCGTCATTTTCTACGTGTTTTTCTTTGATGGATTTTATGAGGCATCTAGTTTAATACTACTTTCTTGTTCGTTATCCTTCCATTTTCATCTATTGCCTGAACAAAATAAATACCCGATTCAATATTTCCTCTTTCGATGGTAAGTTCTCTGCCATTGATGCTGAAGGCTTTGATTTCTTCACCTAACAGATTTATTATTCTTACAGTTGTTTTTGTTTGTCCTTGCGTAAAGTTCATGGTAAGATGGGAATTCACCGGTTTAGGATAAACAGTAAAATCATTATTGGGTTCAATTATCTTATCAACGAATAATAGTGCGCCAACATTGCAACTTGCTAAATCGATATATACGGTTGCTGGCATATCAAGGGGCGTTCCAACAATTACTGAATCGCCAGAAAATGTTATTGGCAAAAGAGTGTTTGGATTATCTGGATGATTTGGTCCCAAACCAAGATAGTAAACACCATTTAATAGAAATGAGCCATAAAGATTATGACAATCGTAGATAAATGGATATTCATTTAATACTTCACCAGAAGGCGATATAATAACTATTTTATCAGTCTGAAAATCAAATGTCCCGGTGCTAACAGCAAAAATTATATTGCCAAAAATATCCACTGCTAAATCAGCCACGCACTTTCGTTCATCTGGAGGGAAAACGTATATTGTGTCCAGATTTGTTCCATCATATTTAACAATCGTCTGAGGCACGGGAGTTTCTGTCGCAACTGAATAATATAGATAATTCCCATTAGCGCCAGGGTTAAAGAGGTAAACATCACCAGAACTCATATCAATCCATTCGGTACCATCAAAGTAACTTATATATCCGGGGTTACTGGAATAAAATGTGGGGCTAAAAGAACCGACATTGAGATTATTAGAATAAGCCAAATTCGGTCCGTTTGGTGCTAAAAGAGAAGAAGAAAACACCACAGTATTGCCAACTAATGTTAGTTCATCTATACTTCCTGTTGTTGTAGATACGGCGAAAAAACTATTTGGATTGCAGGCAATACCTCCACCACCTAAACTCGGGAAATTACTCTGGGTTGCATTCGAGGGTAGGGTGTCATTATCGAAAGAATAACCATTTTCTGATAGATTAAACTGGCAAAAACAATGTGTGGGTATTCCCAAAATGACAATTGTAAAAACAAATAAAAGTGTTCTCATTCTGTTCTATTTTAGTTAGTTTATCCTTATATCTACTGTGTCTTAAATCATTGCTGATAATCTACAACCGTCAAATACCAAAAATCAAGGGAGAATCTCAAGTCATTTCTGAAGGCTTCACAAAAAAATGATCCGTTTGATCCTCTCAAAAGCAGATGAATTGCGGGTAGATTAACGCAAGAGTTACTCCCAATCCATAAATTGTTTCGGATTTTGGATGGATGTTCAAAGTCGCTTGTCCTGCTGGCAGTAATGCCGCGGCGATGAATATTTACTGATTGTATCTTCGTCATGCTGCCCGTTATTTCCGGCGTTCCAATGCGGAACCTAAACATAGACACATCTCTTCCTCGTTATGCTGCCTGTTATTTCAGGCGTTCCAATCTGCCTTTTCGCTTGACAATATTTTTGTAATGCCATTGGATTTCTCTTGATTTTAAAATCCATCGCACCAGATCACTTTCTATTATTTGCGCATGAGATATATAACAATACTCAGGTAACTTCTAAAAGTTGAAAACTGGATCAAAATTTTTGAAATAAATAAAGGAGTCATGTGATTTTTGTTTGCATGAAAAACCCAGACTACTTTCAAAGGTCTTAGATCTTTTGGAAGAAACATTACGCAAAGAATGCCTCAATTTCGGGGCTCGAGTGGCTTAAAATGTTACCGGAGTATTGGTCTATAAATTCTTGTTGAAATAAGGTTCTTTCAACAGTAATATGTTGCCCCTATATATGAGCTATGCGTTATACAGTTCGGGATTTAAGTTATATGATTCTAAATTTTAAGAACTATATTCTGTACAATCTGAACATCATAAACCTACCACTTAATGCTTTAGCTCCTTTTCTAAATTTATTTTTGCCATTTGCATGTACTCCTCTTCTTGTTTTGTTTTAGATGGAAAAATGGGATTCATTTCTTTTAACCTGGCCAAAATGATCTTACAAATCAGGATATGGGAAATTGATTTATCGTCGGCTGGTATAATGAACCAGGGAGCAATTTTCGAACTTGTATGTTTTATAGCTTGTTCATAAGCATTTTGGTATTCCTTCCAATATTTGCGTTCTTCAATATCAGTGGATGAAAATTTCCAATGTTTATCCTGGTTATTAATTCTATCTAAAAAACGTTGGCATTGTTCATCTTTTGATAGATGAAGGAAGAATTTTAGAATCTGAGTTCCGGTTTCAATATTTCTTTTTTCGAAATGATTGATTTGATTATAACGTACTCTCCAAAATGATTTATCAATTTCTGATACTTTATCGTAACCTTTTAAGCGCTCGGATAATACCAACTCAGGATGTACTTTTGAAATCAACACATTTTCATAATGTGAGCGATTGAATATCACTATCTGTCCATGCCCTGGAAGCTTTATAGCATGTCGCCACAAATAATCATGTTCTAACTCCTGCGTACTTGGATGTTTAAAACTTGTAACCACTACTCCCTGCGGGTTCACGCCATTCATTATGTTTTTAATGGTTCCATCTTTGCCGGAACTATCCATTCCCTGAAATACAATCAGCAACGACTGGCGGTCTTCTGCATAAAGTTTATTCTGAATTTTCGATAATTCTTCAATATCAGAATCTAAATTTACTGCTGAAAAATGATGCTTCTGAATGTTCTCAGGTAAGCGTGTATTGAAATCAGCCAGTTTGAAATGATGATTGGTTACCTGAATTGATTTTAAAATAGTTTCGATTGATTTCATATTTTTAGCGTTGCTATCGTTCAGGTCTCTTTAAATATTCGTAACTACTCAGCCCCTGCTATTTTAAGAACAATTGCCTATAGATATCTTAATTGTATCTTGTAAAAAGTAACTATTTTTTTGTGAAATTTGGTTCATCGAAGAATTTGTAACCATATCAAGAAAAGAATACGAACGCTTGCTTTCTCTTGAGGCTCTTGTTTTGTCTTTACAGGAAGAAATTCGTTTGTTGAAGAATGGCAAAAAGAGCGGTACTAGTCATACCTCTCCATCCCATGATATATCACGTAGCAATGCTAAGAGCTTACGGGAACAATCAGATAAGAAAACAGGTGGGCAAGCTGGGCATCAGGGTAGCAACTTACAAATGAGCATTAGCCCAGATGAAATA
>JANNEQ010000010.1:0-15861 GCA_031378885.1 Flavobacteriales bacterium | reverse complement strand
CGTATCACAACAATGTTGTAGCCCAACTCAAATTATTCTAACAAACCGCCGTGTACCAGACCGGTACGCACGGTGGTGTGAGAGGACAGTAGAGATAACTTTGTTCCGTAATAAAGCTATCTTTACTTCCTACTCGATTTTTATGGAATAAAACACCACTTCACAAGACAAAAAAAATTCCATTTGAAACCACACCACTTTGTTTCCTCCATGCCCTCTGTGGTCATCAAAATCATCCCACCACTCCAAAGAAATCACGAAATTAACCAGGTATCTAAATCGATCAATCAATATTGAAATTTCATTCAACTAAATTATTGTGGTTATCAGCCCGAACTAGAGTTTCCATGGTCAACGCGTGAATCGCAGATAATAAGTCACCTCAATTCCATAACCGCTGCAGATTGTTTTTTTCTCTCCGGTATAATCCATAATTTTATCATAAGAGCCATAGAAATTGTAACGACTCAGACCTAAATCGTAATAAGCAAGAAGTCTCAGACCTGTATCTAAACGCCCGTTTATTGCGGTGAATGGAATTGAAAATCCAGCCTGTGGGCGGATTCCTACAAAGTATCCTTTGAAGATATTGATATCGTCTGGAGTGAATTCGAAAAGCGAATCGCTTTTGGGGTTTTCGTATTTGACTATGCCACTGAAGTTGTTGACTACAAACTGGCCGCCAACAAACAACCACCGTGTTGGATAGTAGTTACCGCCAAAATGAAGGCCTACATATCTGTTCCTTAGTTTCAGGTACAATCCGCTGTCGGATCGCAAGGTAATAGATTTTTGCCGCAAAGAAATACCCGCTTCCAGTTCGCCTTTTGTTCCCGGTTTGCTGGTGAAGTAAAAGGCTACACCAACAGGTTCTGAAAGAACAATGGGATTCGCGGCGTGCACTCTGTTGCTTATTTCAGCCAGGTACTTTTCGTTGTTTCCGGCCTTTACTTTTTCGTACACAGCGCCAAAACCAATACCGGCGTATTGGGCCAATGCTATTTGTGGACATGCCAAAAGTATGATGAAGGCAATGAGGTTACTTTTCATGGTAACAATAGTATAGCAAAGCCTCCATGAATTTATACGGTATTTCACGTAGTGGCCAACCCGGGAATTGGTTTCAGTATAATTTTCAAATAAGCAGCCATTATGCAAGGCGGCTTTTGCAGCCCATACTGGAATAGATCAGGTCATAGAAGCAACCGTGTAGAATGGACCAGGACGTTGAAAATTTCAAAAGGCTATTGTTGAGTTTGGGCCAGGATTAATTTTCCTGCATAAGGCTATTTTATCTATGTGAAGTCCGATTTCCAGATGCTACCTGAGATTAAACATCTTTAACTCGTTCCATTTTTCACTGTCTTTTTGTAAGGTCTGCACTACAAATGTTTTTGTTCCCGGAATATCGTTTTTGTTTTCTTCCGTTGTCTTTTCATAATAGTAAAATTCCCCTTTGCGATCTACCATCATAAATGCATAATCTCTGGATGTAGGAAGGTAGAGACGTTTTACATTGAAAAGAGCACCTGAGCCTGATTGGCTAAAACACAAGGCAGTATTTACTGATTTAATCAGCAAATAAACATAATGAGGTTCCACTCGTGTATTGGTTGAATCTTTATAGTATGCCATTACAGACCTGGAGGGTGGAATGGATTTTTTGATGTCGAGGTTGTATATTCCCATTGCATTTATCTCAAGGGCTCTGCCAAGCGTGTCTTTAGAAAAATATGTGATTCTGGCTGGCGCGTTGCTAACCATAGAGTCGCAGTAATTTTTTATTTCTTCTTTTGACAGACATTTCGAGGTATTATCCAATTCACGTAGAATTGTACTCCATGAATTATTCATTTCACGGGTTCTCATCTTTTCCCATCTTCTTACATCAAGTGATGCTTGTTTCACTTTTCGATTAAAGCCCTTTGTTCTTTTATTTAAGCGTACCTTGTAATTTTTTAATGGCGCATCAACGTCCTGATAGACGTAAGTACAACCTGTTTTTTTTCTTTCAACACAATGGACATCGAGAGCCACATGTCCGGTATCACATTTTAGTATCATCGTCAATTGGCCGTTTTCTTCGACCAATCGAATATCATTGAATTTTGATTTTCTGGTGGTAAAATCTCTTCTGAATTGTGAGTAAGTATAATTTTCATCCAGACTAAAGTATAGATCCTTGAAATAGTGACATTCAGGATTTGTTTTGCCATTTGTCCTCAGCTTGAAACATATACCATGAGCTCTTGTTTTTCTGGCTTGTGCCAATTGAACACATCTGCTAACAGGATAGTGCCGGTCATTTATTGTTATTTCTTTACTCCGGGCCTCATTTTTTGAATAACGGTTAATATACCTGGTATTCTCAAATCGGGTTTGCAGTGTTGCTGTGTCTGGCCTGTTTCCTGAAAGTGCATTCCACCTGCAATATTTGCTGTAAGCATCAACCAAAGTCCAGTTGTACGTATTGGCCGGTTTGGCTGGAGTTTTTGCTACTGCGCCAAGATCTTTCCATTCACCCGTCTTGTCGTCGAAATTGTAAAAATTGGGTTGGCTTGCTATTGGGACACTGCTGAACTGCAGATCGATTTTTTTTCCGGGCTGCATAAAAACTTCTTCACCATTCACATTTGCTGTGATTTCAAACATCCCGGCGGATTCATAATATTTCATGGAATCGCCTTCCATCTCAGTCATGGGTATGCCGCTGAGCACAATGTCTATCGGATCGCGGTATTCTCTGTATTGAATGGTCACCGGATCTGTTACTTCCTTTCCGGATTTGTCCACAAAACAATTCTTTGGAATATTAATTTCTGTCCCACTTTGGTCGTGCTTGATAGTTTGGGGCAGATTGTTATCAATAGTCTGGACCATAGGAGCCACCGGGTTAGAGCCGGTCGGAGGATTGACATTCCTGTATTTTACTTCGAAAGTACCGGATTTAAATGATTTGGTAGTATTTGAAAATTCATTGACCGATTTTTCTTCAGTGGAAAGTTCTTCCGTAAAGAGTTCTTCGATAGATATTTCTTCGCTTGACAGTTCTTCGGTGATGAATTCTTCAGATGGTATGTCCTGTTCAAATTTGGTGAAATAGGTCGCAAGGATTTTGTGCTCATTGGCACTTCCATCATCTACCACCAACTGTGTTCTGTTTTGATCGGCCTGATGGCAAAATATTGTAAGGTCTTTGTTTTGTTGAAGCCCGAAATACTTTGAATCATAGAGTTCAATGCTTTCGATTGTTGTGCCTTTTAATTTGATTTCGGCATATTCAGGGTTTTCTTCGATTTCCAATCTCAGTATTTTCAGATACGGCATTCGCATAATGACTTCGAGCAAAGGCTGGTCTGCCAAAAGGGAATTATCCAGAATGGTCAGGCTATTCACTTTCAGATGGGAGAATGCAACGGGCAATTCGAAGAGATCGTTTGACCTGAGTTCCAAAGCTTGAAGGCTGTCGAGTTTGTTGAGTTTGCGAACAACTTTTGCCCAATTCAATTCTTCACCGGTTTGTTCTATTACAACGACGCGGGCTTTCGAGTGTTCTTTCAAAGCATTTTCTAAATTTGCAATGGGATTGACCGAAATGAAAAGAGTGTCGTTTTGTGCTTGTGAGATCTTTGTAAAAAGCGTCAATGCACAGACAAGCGTTAGAATTGGCTTCATGATTCGAGGTTTGGTTAATCTAAAATGGTTTAATCACAATCGACCTAATTTTCAAATATTGAATCTGAACAATTACGTCAGTCACTAAAGGAATTTTCAAAATAGACAATTCCAGATTGAGGAACGTTGCTTTTGATACTATCCAAATAAATTCACTACAACAGAATGGGCGGCAGACAAGAACAATAGAAGTTTCCCCTAACGCTATTTTATTTTCTGATATTGTTTGGCAATAAAAAAAAAGTAAGGCGCTTCAGAAGCACCTTATACCACTGCAGCATTTTAATTTAGTCAAAAGACCAATTAAAATACCACAGTGATTAATGCCGATAGAGTAGCTGTTTAGTAAAATCAATCGCATCGAAGATTGGACTAAAACAGATCCCGGATCGGTATTACTTTCTTCAGGTTGACTTATCGCTCACTCTCTGTTCATGCGAACAATTCGCGGAATAAATCTTCCTTCAACCTCAACGAGATCATCCTGAAAGGACATTACTCTTTCGATGTCTTTATAAGCCAGAGGACTTTCTTCTAAACTACCTCCGATCAGTTCTACGTTGGCAGTACCCAGCATTTTTTTCAATGCAGAAGCCGTCATACTTTCCTTCGCACGTTGTCGGCTCATCGCCCGTCCTGCTCCATGCGAAGCCGATTGCAATGACTCTGCAGCACCTTTGCCGCGCACCAGATAAGCTGCCGATGTCATACTACCGGGAATGATGCCCATCTCACCCTTATGCGCTGGTGTTGCTCCTTTGCGGTGTACAATTGCAGATCGGCCATCAGGCAGGTTTTCTTTCCAGGCGAAGTTGTGGTGATTTTCCACAGTAGTGAGAATATTCAGGCCAAGCGCCTTGCATACATTGTAATGAATTCTGTCGTGACATGCTTTTGCATAATCGCCTGCCAGATTCATACTGAGCCAATATTCCTGTCCTGCCTCGCTTTGCAAATCGAGCCATGCCAGTTGTTGGGCATGTCTCGGTAATTTGCAGGAGTTCATGGCGTGTTGAATGTAGTGCTGTGCAATGTTGGCGCCCAATCCGCGGCTTCCTGAATGAGAAAGCAGTGCCAGGTACTTTCCTGGTGAAAGTCCGGTTGTGCTGCCTTCGTACAATTCGATTTCGCCAAACTCTACAAAGTGGTTACCGCTTCCTGAAGAGCCCAGTTGGCGCGAAGCTTTGATTTGCAATTTGCGCAAAAGTGCAGTACTTCCAAATCGCGCATCGTCCAGTATGCCGTGCTCTTGTTTTACAGCAATTCCACCTTCCATTCCAAAGTGCGTCCATTCTCTCAGTACTTCCTTCGATTGGTGTGAATAGCGTTTGAAGAATGTTTCACTTTCGTCAATAATGGAGAGTGCCATTCTGCATCCAATGTCCACACCTACAGCGTAGGGAATTACGGCATTGTCGGTAGCCAGAACACCACCAATGGGCAGGCCGAAGCCTACGTGTGCATCGGGCATGAGCGCGCCGGCCACACTCACCGGAAGTGCAAGTGAAATCTCCATTTGTTTGATCGCTGCATCATCTATTTCCGGACGTCCGTAAATTTTAAGCGGCGCTGGTGCATCGGACAATTGAAAGTGGGCAAAACTTTTCCGGGGCTTTTTTCCCTGTATTGTCATCGATAGCAACCTCCAGATAGGATCTTCTTCGAAGGATTCTGGTCTTTCTAAAATTTTAGTCAGTAATTCTATGTGTTCACTTTTACTTTGGTGTTTAAAATGTTTTCTAATGATTTGTAGGGCAAGGCTTCGCGCCTTGTTGTTGTTATAACCCAGATGGGTTAAATCTTTTGGGGTAATACTTTTCATTTTTGTTCTGATAAAATTTTGTCTTGTTCCACTTCGGTCAATAATTGCCTGATGGAAAATTGTGTGGCTTTCTTTATCTGAAAAGATTCATCTGTTTGTTTCCACCTGCGGTATAATTTGTTGCCCAGGTTTTTTCGTTCAATGAAATTATCCAGTTGTTGGATCTGACTCTCCAAATCGGGCAGATGCATTTTCTTCTCCCGAACGATATTGGGGAAAACAGCAAGTTCAAATCTCCATGGCTCAGAGAACTCATATTGTATATAAGTATCTTTACCATTGTAATAGTACTTTTCAACCGGATGGAAGAATTTTTTCTGTTCAATTGACAGCGGACAACTATTGTGATGCAATTGGCAGAAAGTAAAGATTAGCAAACCTTGTTTTTCGACTCTTTTGTTTTTCCACTTGTTCCTTTTTGGTTTCAACACAAATGTTTTTTCCGGGCAATACTGCACAGTATTAATCGAAGACAAAATGCCTTCATAGAATGCAGCGTTCGGCAAATCCTTTGTTTCTTTTGTCAATATGAATGTCCTTTTCCATCCTGCCTGATAGGGATTTTCCAATGGAATCCAGGGCAGATTTTGTTTTTGTTTGAAGAGAGTATGATTCAACTTCTTTATTTGAATAATCTTCTTTTCGAAAGCCTTTTTCTTTTGTTTTGTTTTTTGTCGTTTTGTTTTGAGCCTGTAAGAATTTACATCTTCGGGCATAGCGAACTGGCACATACTTCTGCGTATATGATTGAATGAATAGAATTGAATAGAAATTTCCCGAATGGGAAGTCCGGATCAATGCGCATTAAGTGCCAGAACAATGGCGGCAGGTAACTTTAAAGAAAAATAAATTTAAAGATAAGACGGACAGTCTGCCTATAAGGCAATGAGCAAAGTGGACGATATGAATGTTTGCGCTGTCATGATTTCTTTGTTATTAAATGATGGAACAAATTCTGAAATCGGGTGCGAAGATAATTCTTTTTTTTGATTGACAAAAAAAAATCAAGTGGGATGCGTATTTTTTTACCTTGTTGTCCGACTAAAATTTCAAATAGATTTAATCCTGATCATGTAAGGATCGAACATTGAATAGCCCCCAGTGGAGATCCAAGGGATCGAAAGGCCATGGGCCCGCGGCTGGGGTTAACAGAATGCAGGCCTTCATTCGCAACCCTGACAAGGGTTGAGCAAAAAATTGAACTATATACTAGTTATGCGATTTAATGACATTGTTCGACTCTTTCAGAGTCGGGAATTATCTTTTGATCTCATACATACCCCCGACTGTGGGCCTATGGCCTTTCGATCATACGGATCTGTATCGAGGGCTATTCAATGTTCGACTTCTTGCGGAGTCAGTAAAATAAATGATTTTGCCACGGTATTTTTATTCTTTATAAACTGATTGAAAATTTAGTTGGACAATAATGATTTTTTTTATTTGTTTATTTCTATTGCAGAATGGGTGGTATATCTCCGTCTGGCAGAACATTTGAATTGATTGCAACAACAGAAGCTAATGAACCTATAACCACCTTTCAAATAGAAATGCTCATGGCCCTATACGTCTGCAATATGGCCCGGCAATAAGCTGTCAGTAATCAACGACAAGCAATTGACCCTTCAGTGGTATCCCAATGATATTTGCTTACCTGGCGCTACCTCATATAATAAAGATAACCAACAGTGGAAATTAACCTGTAGCGACAACGAATGGAAATTTTACTGAAGAATCGCGCCTGTCGCCCATCTGCATTGGCTTTGATGCACAACGGTCTGCCAGCGGTATTTATGACCACAATCCGGCTTCAGATATTTGACAATGGAGTTTGATCTTGAACTCGTCGGATAAAAAATCAATATCGTCGATAATTTTGTAGGGTTGGTAGCATCCAATGCGAGTTGTTCGACAATGGTGCAATAGGGCTGATCTGTTTGTGTCAATGGTTTGTATTAGTTCGTTATCGAATGCAGGCGGCAGCAAAGTCTATAACGATAGAGATTCAGTATTAAGCCATTGTCTTATAGTCTATTGGATTCGCACTGCACACTAAACATTGAGTAGAATTAAATTTTTCAAAATGAGCTTTGTCTGATTTGGCGGGAAACAAATGGCTTCCGATAATTGGTGAATGTTATGCTTACATATAAAATTACTGGATACAGATTTTTTGTAATGCCTTTTTCAAGCAAGAGTTCTGTAATGCTTATTGAATAGGGATTTTATTGTTTTCTAAAAGAAAATACTGTAAAAAATTTGCGTTTTATTGATAATGATCAGACAGAGGTTGAAAACGAAAAGTTATAATTTATGCAAAATTCGTTCCTGTAGATTGATTGCTTCAATAACTTAACTCCAAGTGATGTATATAGATTCGCTACGAAACGAAAATAGAATTTTACAGCAGAGTTTTTTTGCACCTTTGGTGTAATTTTTTGTGGTAATTCAAAATTAATTATTAGACGCAACTTCAGATCATGAAAATTTGTCATATTGAGATTGAATCCTTTTTGTAAAAAAAAGAAAATAATCTGAATTAAATGAATAGGTCAACAAATAAATTGAAGGAAATTCTGTTTCGCTTTGTTCTTTATCCGTATATTTGAAACAAGACAACGCTGCGCTTGATCTTCACCCCTTTTAAAGACGCGATGTCCGTGATTTACATTCGAACAGATCCGAAAATCTTTGGGTCTTAGATATGTTTAATAATGGTCATTATTTTTTCGGAGACAATTGAAATGTAATTTCAATAACCTCTTGTGCCTTGTATTTTGCCGTCATTGATGATAATGCTCGTCATTTGGCGTTCACACGAATAAATCGAAAACACAAAAAAAAATGAAACTCCATGAACTACATTTCTACATCGGCTTTGGCCAAAGAGCTCAATATAAAGGCTGCCGAGCTTTTTGATAATCTTAAGGCATTGGCCTGGATTGAACGCAAAAACGACAAGTGGTCATTGACAGAACTTGGAATAGAGAAAGGCGGACAAATACGGACAAGTGCGAAGTTCGGTGAATTTATTGTGTGGCCCGAAAATATTTCTTTCGAGTGTGACAAACTCAAGTTCACGCAAAAGAATATTCAGGCAAATACAAACGGTAAATATTTTAATATATCGTCTTTTTTACTCAACTTATTTTCTTCAGAAAACGGTTGGATGGAGAAAGCACCAGCCGGACAAGATCCAAATGGCTTGACTATAGGGAAACTCCGAAAGAGCTTGGGTATTGGGAATTTTACGATCGAGACTTCTGTAGGTTCATATATGTTATGGCCGGGCACAATGCTTCAGCACAAGAGTTTGAAAGAAGTATTTGGCAATTATCAGATTGAAAAAGAAATTTCCATTCCGTCAGATACTGTTGCTTCACTACCGGCAGATGATTATCGGGAAAAATGGGACGCCAAACACAGAACACTTGATGGTCATTATGTTCGATCGAGGGCAGAAGTAATTATTGACAACCTTCTTTTTCAGTATGGTTTGGTACATGCCTACGAAAGAAAGATCATTATCGGCGACGAAGAATTACTTTCCGATTTTTACTTACCTGCCGGAAAAGTCTATATTGAATTTTGGGGAATGGAGGGAGATTCAAAGTACATGGAAAAAAAACGCAAGAAAATTGAGTTCTACAAAAAGAACAACATACCTCTGATCGAACTCACCGACAACGACATTCTGAGCCTCGACGATCATTTACCCCGCAAGCTCAAGGATTTTGGCATCAAGGTCTATTGATCGGTGAGATTATGAGTATATTTTTTGGAGCGCCGGAAATGTAAATATTCGGCGCTTTTTTTTGCAGTGGAAATGGAGATTATGAAATGGTAACGAGTTACATTAATGACTCTTACTTATGGAAAAATTTTGTAAATAGCCTTTCGATGAACGAAGCGTGCGAGGAGAATTGTAGAACCTTTAAGAAAGAAGCCTAATCTATAATCACCGACTCTGGTTCTATAAGCATTTGTGTGACCTTTTAATTTTTTTGTATTGGGAATTTTGTCGGGAGAATCAATTTCTTCCATTAATTCGATTATTCGGATCAATGACTGCTTTACAGATTTGGCCGTTACATCATCAAGATCTTTTGAAAATTTCTTTAAAAATTCAACTTTCATCAGACAGATAGCTTTTTCATTATTTCAGCGCGGCTGGCCTTTTTGGTTTTATCAACCTGACGCAACAACTTTGACATGCCAATATCTTCAAGTTCATCTTGACTGACAATTGAAGATCCAACACCTAGTTTTTTTAGAAGGTCGGATATGAATTTTAATTCGTTGCTATTTTTTGGGGTAATTACTAACGCTTTCATGTCACAAATATACTAAAAAATTCGGCCAACAACATTGGCTTTTGTTCAAGTTTGGCTTGACAAACAAACGCCTTCCCATTGCAAAACCGCGCTGCACTGACAACTTTGAGCCTGTCATACCTCGGGAAAAAGACCCAGGAAAATTGAATTCTACAAGAAGAACAACATTCCACTTATCGAACTCACCAACAACGATATTCTGAGCCTCGACGATCACCTTCCCCGCAAGCTCAAGGATTTTGGAATCAAGGTCTATTGAGGGGAGAGATTATGAGTATATTTTTTGGAGCGCCGGAAATGTAGATTTTTGGCGCTTTTTTTTGGTGGAAAAAGGGAGGTTGGTATATGGTACAGGACCAAGGAACTTAATTGTGGAAAGATTTTATTAATAACCAGTCGATTTACGAATCGAGCGGGGAGAATGTTTTGAACCTATAAAAAAGAAGGCTGATTAATGATGAGCAATTCAGGTTCTATTAGCTTGACCCACATATTGCATTTTAAACGGCGCTTGGGTCAAATGAATGACCCGTCAATTAATTTATTAAATATATGTGGGTCATTAAATTTGACCCGCGTTGTCTCTAAATATTATTTTGTGGGTCATTTAGTTTGACCCACGTTGTCTCTAAATATTATTTTGTGGGTCATTTAATTTGACCCACGTTGTCTCTAAATATTATTTTGTGGGTCATAAATTTGACCCACGCTGTCTCAAAATATTATTTTGCGGGTCATAAATTTGACCCACGCTGTCTCAAAATATTATTTTGCGGGTCAAAATTTTGACCCATGCTGTCTCAAAATATTATTTTGCGGGTCAAAATTTTGACCCGCAAACCGAAATTTATATTATTCTTGGGTCAAAAAGGCAATTTTCCCTTTGCGTATTTAATTCACATGAAAGACAGACATTAGAATCTTAATTGGTCTCAGGAGCTAAAGGCGGAGGCCCTGGGTGCTGAACCAAGACATTAGCTGTTTTTTCTAACAGGTAAAATTAGAAAGTAAATGAGGAAGCTTTTTTCACAGCTTCTCTGGTAAGTGCGGCATTTTGCCTTTAATGGCAATGGTTGGCAACCCCGCAATCAACAACCTTCACTTCAGATTTCAAATAGACAAAATCACACTTCGAAAAATTTGAAGAGCAGCAAACCCATTCACAAGCCGAAGCCTTTGCCGCAATTTGATTTTACCCCGCCGTATGACAACCATCATCAGAACCCGGCTGAATCCTGACCCAAGCCGTCATGTGTGAATGATGTAACTCTTATTATTTATTGTGTGAGGTTTAGGCATAATTAGGTGTCTCCTTTGTGCCGTTGTGAAAATATCATCTTTTATGTTCCGATAATAAGAGGTATTGAATCCATTGAAGCTGCTAAATATTAATAGAAATGAAAAATGTAATCGTTATAGCATGCATACTACTTATTCTATTTATCGTATTTCAATTTTATATAACTATGTCAACAAAAAAGTCAGAGACACAGCCTTATAAAGTAATCCGGGATGAAAAGGAATTTGAGATAAGGTTCTATCCATCGGCAACTATTGCTACGATTACATCTTCCGCTAAAACTTACAAAGAACTCGGTAGTTCCGGTTTCACAAAATTGGCAGGTTACATTTTTGGCGGAAACAAAGACAAAAAACAAATAGCCATGACCTCGCCGGTACACATGGATATAAGCGATACCATTTCGAGTATGAGTTTTGTGATGCCTGCCAATTACAATCAGGATAATTTACCTTTACCCAATAGTTCTGATGTAACCATTCAAACTGTACCTGACGAATATGTAGCTGCAATTGCGTTTGGTGGTTTTGCCTCGCAAGAAGAGATAAAAAATCAAATTGCTATCCTTGAAAGTGCTTTAAAAGAAAAACATCTTTCATACTACGGTCACTTTCGCTATCTGGGGTACAATCCCCCTTATCAATTATTTGGTAGAAAAAATGAAATTATAGTAGCCCTTAATTGGGAAATAGAATAAACAATACCTTAAAAACAGAATTATGACGAAGTTGGATAATTATAAATTATTTACTGCGACTAAGGTCGGTTCGCTCGACCTGAAAAATCGCATAGTGATGGCACCAATGACAAGATGCCGTGCCATTGGCAATATCCCTAACGATTTAATGGCAACCTATTATCACCAAAGAGCTTCGGCCGGTTTAATCATAACCGAAGGGACATCGCCATCGCCTAATGGTTTGGGTTATGCACGTATTCCAGGGATTTTCAATGAAGCACAAATTGAAGGATGGAAAAAAACAACATCGGCAGTGCATAAAAGTGGAGGTAAAATCATTGTGCAATTAATGCACACCGGTAGAATAAGCCATATTCTAAACATGCAGGATGGTTCGGAAATAATTGCGCCATCAGCAGTAAAGGCAGCCGGCCAAATGTGGACAGATGCCAAACAAATGCAAGATTACCCTACACCTAAAGCAATGACTGCTGAAGACATTGTTTCCACCCGGGAAGAATATGTAACGGCTGCTAAAAACGCAATAGAAGCAGGATTTGACGGAGTTGAATTACACGGTGCAAATGGTTATTTACTGGAAGAATTTTTGTCGCCCATCAGCAATGTGCGAACTGACGAATATTGTGGAAGTGTAGAAAACCGTTGCAGATTTGTTATTGAAGTCGTTAACGCAGTTGCATCAGCCATTGGTAAAGATAAAACAGGTATTCGTTTATCGCCTTACGGTGTGGCAAGCGATATGCCCAACTATCCTGAGATTGATGCTACTTATGATTATCTTTCCAAAGAACTGAATAAATCAGGCATTGCATATATCCATTTAGTGGATCATTCAGCAATGGGTGCTCCAACTGTTCCGATAGAGATTAAAAAATTAATCCGCCAAAATTTTAAGAATACCCTTATAGGTTGTGGAGGTTATGATAGAGAAAGTGCAGAAGCAGACCTCCAAAGCGGACTGTTCGACCTTATTGGTTTCGGTAGGCCATTTATCAATAATCCTGATTTGGTGGGGCGATTAGAATTTAATCATGAGTTATCCCAAAGTCTCAATGCCGATTTATTTTATTCGGCTGACGAGAAGGGATATACAGATTATCCCACATTCAAATTCCCGGTTGTACTTCAAATTCAATAATCTATCAAATGAAAAAAATCAACATAGCAATAAATTTTGGAATCTTTTTGAATGCAGTGGGTCTCGTTATAGGATTTACAAGTTGTTCAGGCAATAGTAATAAGTCGGTAAATCATTCTGAAGTAGATTCACTAAAAACTAAAATCACCTTAGAGCCAATCATTACAATTAAATCATAAATTATGAAAAAAAATGAAGCAGCACCCACAAGAGTAAAGCCATCTGTATCGAAATCTTTAAAATCAAAGCTGATTGCAGCAGTACATAAAGTTTTAAAGGACAACAAAGCTGAACTGACAGATAAAATTCAGAATGTGGTCAATAAGTCAATAAAAAGAATTGTGAAGAAAACCGATAAGAAAATTAAAAAGGCTATTGAATCAACCTGAACTATCCTGGTAAATGACTAAAACAGAATTTTCGCTGCGCTTGTTATCTGCCTTATTTGCGGGTTTGTGCATTGGTTTTGAAAGACAATGGCATCATAAGTCTGCGGGGTTAAGGACAAATACTTTGGTTTCTGTTGGCGCGGCAATTTTTGTTTTGATTTCCATTTTGGTGACTGAAGACAGAAATGGTGATGTAACAAGAATAATTGGGCAAGTGGTCACAGGTATTGGATTTTTATGTGCCGGTATCATTTTTAAAGAAGGGCTAAATGTACACGGTTTAACCACCGCAGTAACTGTTTGGTGTTGCTCAGCAGTTGGCTGTTTGGCGGCAGCAGGTTATTTCTGGGAAACATTAATTGCCACCGCCGTCATCATTGCTGTGAACTTGTGTTTAAAATCAGTTGACGATTGGTTGACAAAAAGGGTAAAAGATGGAAGTTAATACTAAAATTAAGAGTGAAGAGAATTCTAAGGATAAAAATAGAGTTATTGCCAAAGTGGTGAATGCCGGTAAAGAATATGTGGCAGGAGATACTAAAATAACTGCGCTTAAGGCAAGTACAGTAGAGTTAAAAGCGGGTGAATTATTACTCATCATTGGGCCATCTGGTTCTGGAAAAACCACACTTCTGTCTTTATTCGGCTGCGTGTTATATCCGAGTTTTGGAGAAGTGTGGATTGACAATGTGCAAGTGAATAATTTAAGTGAAAGTAAATTAGCTGAATTACGTTTACTTAAAATCGGATTTATTTTTCAACGATTTAATCTCATCGCTCCACTTACAGCATTGGAGAATGTAATGATGCCACTCTTGCTTCAAGGCAATAATGACAAAGATGCCAGGACAAAGGCAACTAAAGCTTTGGAAAAAGTAGGAATGGGCGACAGGATGAAAAATCTTTCGAATGATCTGAGTGGAGGACAACAACAACGTGTTGCAATTGCAAGAGCATTGGTTACCAATCCGGAAATGATGCTTTGCGATGAGCCGACTGCATCACTTGACCTTGCCAGTGCTGGAATAGTGATGAAAGAATTAAAAGAATTAGCAAAACAAGGTAAGGCGGTGGCGGTGGTTACGCACGATACGAGGCTGAGACCATTTGCCGACAGAATAGTGTATGTTTTAGATGGAGGCATATCTGATAAACCTTTAGAAGAAGAAATAGCCTTAAAATAAAATTAGCCCATGAAAAATTACATCTTTTTAATACTGCTCATTTTTATTCTCGCCTCTTGCGGCAAGAAGGCAGCTAAAGAAAAATTGGAAATTGAAAATGCCAGGCAAGAGAATTCTATTAAGGGCATCTCTAATAACCAGTTTTAAAAATGGATTAAAATATTTTTGAAAATTTTGTAATTTTTTGCGCCTATTTATCCCAGTTTTTACTTTTCAACGTCCTCAACGAGGTCTTTTTTAATCGTTAATTGAACTTTCTAATGCACTTTGGAGTGCTTCTCATCATCACTTACTCAAAGTAACGTTTAATTGTACCAATCTGAAAAGATTGTAAGTAATATTCATCAATCCTATTGCTGCAAAATTTCTTTTTTTATTTCTATACTTCAATCGAATACCGTTCATACTATTTGTCATAAATCCGAAAACATGCTCAACTCTGGCGCGTACTTTGGACTTTTTTCGGTTATTCACAGTTTGTTTTTCGCTTAATGGAGCATCCCGATAGGCTTTTTCATGTATAAGGCTGCGCATTCCTTTCTTGGCACAAATTTCTTCTATCTTATCACTTCTATATGCACTATCCGCATGTAAACTTTGATTTGCGTCATGCCTTTTATCCAATAAATCCTCAAGCACCGCGCTATCATGAACATTCGCAGTTGAAGCAATGTACTTGCGTATCAACTTTGTCTTAGTATCAATTTTGACATGATCCTTGTATCCAAAATGGTTCTTTCCATTATGAGAAACCCACTTTGCGTCTGTATCCTTTTGTCGCAACTTCTGTTGCGACCATTCTTTAGGAATTGAACCTTCTTTTAATTGCTGATTTTCACTTCTGCTATTTCTTTGAATGGGAACTTCGACTATGGTAGCATCTACAATTTTTCCTTTGTTCACTATAATACCATCTTTGTCCAATTGTTTATCCAGAAGGGAGAATAGTTTTTCAACCAATCCTTTTGAAGTTAATTTGTCCCTGAAGAGCCAAATGGTTTTAGCATCTGGAACTGAATCATGGAGGCCAAGACCCAAAAAACGCATGAAACTAAGTCGGTCTAAAATAGCATATTCAACGGCATCATCACTAATGTTGTAATAACGCTGTAGAATCAATATTTTAAACATCAGCACAACATCATATGCTGGGCGGCCTCCTTTACTCATATCTGTATTTAATCCAATAACTTTGTTCAACGGAGATCGGAAAAACTCAAAATCAATAAAGCCATTGAGCTTATCAAGAGGGTCTTTCTTTTGGCTCAGTTTGTCCAATCGAACTTGCTCATCAAATAATCCTTTTAATTTGGCCATGA
>JANNEQ010000188.1:0-7006 GCA_031378885.1 Flavobacteriales bacterium | reverse complement strand
TATTACTTAAAAGTACGCCCCGAACAAACGTTCATGGGCCACTCCTTTACATCGTGAACCGCCGTATACGAGGTCCGTATGTACGGTGGTGTGAGAGGCGCACCCTATCGAGGAAACTCGGTAGGGCCGTCTACTCGATTACCGGTTCGTGCTTCTGTCTGGTCGTAGTTTTGTCGTGTCAAATATGCACAGCTGTCTGCATTGTTGGGGGCGTTGGCTTGCAAGCTCTTTTTATTTTTTTCTGGGCTGGTTTTGTGTGTTGAGGAAAAATAAAATGTGCTTGCAAAAGCGTTGGCGTTACTTCTTGACTGCAACATAAATTAGGATGATTAAAATTATTGTTAGACCTACTATCTGAATTATTCGGTTTGTCTTAACTTCTTTCCTTAGCAACTCATATTGTTCTGATAGAGATTTTATTTTATTATCTAACAATTCTACATTCTTGGTTGCCTGTTTGTCTTGGTCGGCTAAATGCTTTTCGGTTGCTTCGCTGAAAGTGTTTAAGAGTTGCCTTGCTTCCTTGTGGTTTGTGTCAAGCGTTGATTGGATAGTTCCTAATGATTGAACAATTCCTGTCAGCGTTTGAATTATGTTTGTCAGAGTTAGATTGATTGCGTTGATAGCTCCAAAAATTTCAGAAAGTGTTTTTTGTAGTTTGTCAAAGTGCTTTTCTAAATCAATCTTCTCAAGGCGTTCTACTTGCTTTTTAAGTTCGTCAATTTTGGATTGCAGGTCTTTTGATTTTTCCTCAAACCGTTTCAACTCGGTTGCTAAATCTGCTCTTGTCTGGTCAATGAAAACCTTTTGCAAGTCCTTGAACAGTTTAGTGAAGTCGGTATTTACAAGTCGTGTAATTTCTTTTTCAAACTCTTTTATTTTGCTTGAAAGTTCACTCAACTTAGTTGTAAACAAAGTATTGTTGCCGTCCAAATAATTTTTGGTAGCTGTACCCAAAGTGTTTGAATAGTCTTCTGATAGCTGTATGATTTTTTTGAATTTTTCTTCAAAAATCTTTGGCAATTCATTATTACTGCCTATTAGGTTTTCAATATTTTTCCGAATATCTTCAAGCTGTGTTACTTCACTCTTCAGAGTTTCTAACTCTAGATAGCTATTTTCTATTAGCTCTTCATATTTTTTTTCAATACTCATTTATAATACGTTTTGTAATTGTTGGTTTATATTCTTTGCAAACTTGAGATTAACTCTAAACATAATCTTATGCTTAGCCATATTTAGATATGGCAAATAATTTTTATTACTCGTGCAATTAAGCAAATGCATTTCAAAGTTTTCTATTCGGGATTTCAATGAATTATAATTTTGGTTCTGGTCATAATAAATGGAAAAACCATCAATAAATAAATCTTCTGCTTCCTGATAATAAAATTTATTATTTAAACCAAAAGTTGCAAATGACGATAAAAGCTTGAGTGTATATTCTCTATCGTTGTCGTCTTTATATAGCGTTCTCCAAATTCTTCTACAAGAACCCCTCATCATTTTGCACTCAGAGATAAAACTTGATTGGTCATTCAATACTTTAGCATATTTTTCAAATGTCTCCCAATTTGAAATCTGCCCTTTCTCAGTATCGTCTAATAAAGAATATGGTTCGTTACCAATTTTGAAACCAACTCTAGCATATTTAGCATTGAAATAGTAATACATTTCATCTTTAAAATGATAATTATACCAAAAATCGTTAAATGATAAATTGTTGTCTTTTTGTTTTGAAAGGTCTAGGCTTTCAGAAATGAATTTGAATAAATCATTTACAGCATCCTTTCTTTTTTTGACAATATCCTCATATGTAAATAGCAAGATTTCCTTTACACACTTTTTAATCGTTTCAAAAACCGACAATTCCAACGTAAGATTAGTTAATTCTTGTATTTTTTGTAATGTTACAGTCCTTGATAAGTATTTCAACAAATGAGATTGGGTTTTTTCTATGTAGTATTTTTTATCACTCTTGAGAACTTCAAAGGAAAAAACACCTAAATTATAATCAATTGTATAGTCTTCAACAAGTCCAATCGAATATAATCGATAAATCATTTTAGATACATCAGCACTGTTAATTTCTGAATAGTACATTGCTCTATATTCATTTCTATTCTGAATATAAATAGGATTTGGTGTAATATTTATATCCCATTGTTCTTCTATTCTTAAAATAAAGTCCTCGAAATTTGAAGAATACTTCTTTAAAGTATTTATAAAATCTACAGTTTCATTATCTTGATTAAAGATTGGCAATTCAATTAAATTGAAATCCTTGACTAACCTACTTTCTAGATTATTATTATTAAAGGAACTTGGAACTTTAAACCAAAAACTATCTATTGCTGTGTTTTCAAAATATTCGACTAAGCTTAACCCATTATTTAAACCCTCAATGATTTCCTTTTGCAGAAAATTAAATAATAATGGTTCTGTTTTCCCATTATTATTCCATTCTTCAATTAAAAATTCTAAAACTTGTTGAGACTTATTAAGGTCTGGCTCTTGCCTTGCTGGTAGGCCGTTTATTGTAACAGTTGGATTTGTATTTGCGGAAAATATTTTACCAATAGCGTTGCCTTTAGAATTATTAATAAGCATATTCCCTTGAAAATTACCAATTAAAGTTAGATTTAAATTAATATCATCATCAAACTCTATGTTATATTTTTCTTGTGATAGTTTTAATTGGGTTGTGTTTATGCCTTCTGTATAATTGATAAACCTATTAAGTTGAAAAAGTTCTGTTTCAATGCCTTTAAAACTATTGCTATGAAAGTATTCGTGGATTGATAAATCTTGATTGAATGGCAGTATATATTTTTTGTCCAATTCAACACCAATATTCTTAAAGTTCTGTATTAGGGAAGTTATGTCTCCATAATACTTCTCTGATATTCTATTTTGAAAACTATTGTAATCCTCGAATAATTCCCTTGCTTTGTTCCTATCGGTAATTAGTTGAAAATTCTGTGGATTATTTTCTGTAATATAGTTATGACTAATTGTGTAATAGAAATTTCTATCTAAAAATATTGAGCAAATTGATTTTACCTTATCTCTGCCAGCTCTGCCAGCTTCTTGGATGTAGCTTTCAGGGGAAGATGAAAAATTGAGATGATAAATACTGCGAATATGCTCTTTGTCTATACCCATGCCAAAGGCTTTGGTGCAAACCATATAATTTATCTTTCCTTGCATAAATTGCAGGAAATATTTTTGGGCATTTTCTATAACTCCTTTTTTGATTTTATCATCGCCTCCCATAAAGTATCCTTTATTTTCAATTGGAATGATTAAATTTTCAAATAGCTCTTTATTTTTTGGAAATGGATTTGCATCTTGAGTTATGCCAAAAGTACCAGTAGTGTGAGGGCAAAAAATAACTGATATAACATCGTTAAAGGTTTGAATTTCTGTTTCTTTTAATATGCCTTTTTTAATTTTAGTTATATGCTTTATTTGTTTTTCATCATTCAAATTAATATTCAATTCAAAATCGCTAAAATGTTGTTTTAAGCACTCCGTAACAACTTCATTATTTATTGAATTTAAGTTCTCAATAATCCCGTCTATATGTTTATTAATTTGTGATTGTTTGGCAAAGCCAATTGTATCTTTTAAAGATTGAGATAGTATTGGAAAAGTAGTAGCTTTCGTTTCATTTTCAACTACAGAAAAAAACAATTCTGGTCTTATCGTATTATCTATTGAAATGACTGCATCATTAACTTCTTCAGAATTAATACTTAATTCCCTTTCAATATCTGTTAAAACATCAAAAGACGCAGTAGCTGTTAACCCAATAAGTGATACTTCATTTCCACTTTTAGTTTTGGCAAATTTTTGTGCATTTTTACCTAACATTAAGTATGTTGTTCTGAAATCATGCCCCCATTCAGAAACGCAATGAACCTCATCTATAACACAATATGCAAATGCAAGTTCCAAACTTGAATTGCCTATTTTAGATATTATATTTCTAAAATCTTGCATAACAAACCTTTCGGGAGAAACAAAAAGGAACATTGTTTCTCCGTAACGAAAGTCAATTAGTTTTTTTATCCTTTCAGGTCTTTTTATGTTTGAGTTTATGAAAACACAACAGTCAATCCAATTGAGTTTTAAAACTCTCACTTGGTCTTCCATTAAAGATTTTATCGGGTCAACAACTAAACACAAACCTGGTTGTAAAAAAGTAGGTAATTGAAATGTTAAAGATTTTCCACCTCCTGTTGGTAGTAAGCCAATAACTGGTTTCTGTTGCAATGCTCTTGAAATGATTGGAAGCTGTCCTTCTCTGAAACTTACTTTTCTAAAAATGTTTTGAATGAAATAATTTATGTGACTTTCGTATTTGCCCACTGGAATATAAGAACCATCTTCCTTTTTCTCCACCAATGATTTGTAGTGAAGCAAATTAGCACAATAAACTCGTCTTGCTGTTTCAAATGCAGTATCAAAGTAATGTGAGGAACGAATTTTTATTGTCCTTTCTTTATGCTGTTGAAAATCTGTTTCCTTATAAATACTTGAACGTCTTAATATGGAATGGTCAATTATAATATCAAATTCTTTTCCAATAAAATAGTCTTCGCCCTCCCTAATTGCTTCTAAATGTAACTTTTCATTAAAAACCCATTTTGGATTTTCAAAAACAGTTAATGAAATTTCAGGCAAAAGTAAGTGGTCTTTTTTTTCTAAGATAGCATTGATATTGGTAAATAATTCTTGCAAAGATTCTATTGCAATTGCACCGCAAGGCAAATCTCTTTCAATAATTGCAATTTCAATTTTCTCTTGCTTGAATAGTTCGGGATGAACCAAAAGAAATTCAAGAATTGTTTTTTGAACTCTTGCGACAGCAAGAGGAATAAAGATTAAAGAATATTCTGCAAGATGTTCTTCTATATTATTTTCAAAATTCTTTTTTAGAATTTTGAAAATATCTTTCTTGAATTGGTCAATTATTGATTGGTCTAACTCTACTTTATCGGAAGCTTGTCTTAATGTTTCAAAGCCTTCTTCATCAGCTGAATCATCACGGTAATTATCGTAACATTTGTAAGAAGTGGTTTTGTGGTGTTGACCATCATATTCAAAGATTATTCCTTTCCTTTTGGGACCAATTCCTGTTGTATTCAAGTATGGGAACTCAAAAGAGAAATCCACACTCCTACCACCACCTAAATCATGATTAATAGTTGCAAAATCTCTTTGGGATTGTAAAATTTGTTTGGTAAAAGGATAACTTTCTAACTTCTTATGAAGGAATAGCCATTCTGCCTTACTTCCTGGGATGCCGCCATAGTTACTTTCAAGTATTTCTAATTGTGGTTCAACAATGTGAAGCAATTCAAAAATGGTTGCATCACTAATTGGATTTGTTGAGTTTGGATAATTGAATTCAAACTCGTCTTTGTTTGGTTGGGTTAATTTGATTTCAGAAAACAAGTTTTCCAATAGTATTGGTGCTCTTGTTGGCAAACCTCTTGTGATGACATTGTTTAGTGTTGCTAAAACAGGATTGAGTTTTGTATAGTCGGGATTATAGCCATCAGGAAATTCGACATCAAAAGAACTTACTTGTTGTAATAACCCCGTAATTTGGTCAAGTTGTAATTGGTCGGTTGGCTTATGTTTGTCCAAGGTCGCCTTAAAGTCGGTTACAACTTTTGCAATGGCGTCAACTATGTAACCTGCTTTAAACTGCATTTTGTCTTGAAATAATTTTCATAAAATAATTAATCCTTATCAACGGAGAATGGATTTTGTGCGGTTGGGCAAAAGCAAATGTGCTGCAACTGTGTCGGCTTGTGCGATGGGTTGCAGCTCTTTTGATTTTGCTGAAGCGTTGGCTTGTCTTTTCATTTACTCTTTCGTTTTATTGTTGCGCTGTCGTCTTTTAGCATGACCGGTAACGGGTGGCGGCTTGGCGCTGGGCTTTTTTGCTCTTTCGATACTTGGATAAATTCAGAAATTTCAAACTACACAACCACACTTTGCGCGAAGGACGAAGAGCAAAAAAGACTTGCGCCAAGGTGCGGTTATACGATGCCGTTTTGTTGAATTCAATCCGAAATTTCACTTTCCGAAGACCAAGTAAATTGAAGCAAACCAACCACTGAGATTCAGGTTAATTGTTTTGTCATTCAGAACTTTCCAGTCTTCATTGAATGGATTTTTTAGGGTTTTTGTGTTGAGATAATTGTACCCGATTTTTAATCCTATACCGCTAATCAAGGACTTTTTCAGATAGTCATATTCAAATTTCAATGCAGCCTGAACTTCGATGTTGTTGGCATGATAGCGAGCATAACTTGAAGCAATTGGAAGTGTTGGATAGTGAATGTTTATTGTTGCGTTTGATATGGTGTTACCTACTCTTATTTCTGCAAGCAGTCTTGAGCGTTTTAGAAATTTGCTTTCCTTTTCATGCCATTTCAAAATATGGTTGATATGAATATTCGTGGTTAAGCCATAACCAACGGACTGAATCAATAGGCTTGAAGTGCCTTGATTTGCTGTGGTATTACCAATCTCATCACTTGAATAGAAGATTGGATTTCCTTTAAGTTCTGCTTGTTGTATGTTTCCATAAAGTCCAATGTCAAATAGATTGAATGGTTGATAGCGCATAGCAATGAAGCCATGTTTCGCGGTTTTGATATTGTCTTTGAATAGGCCTTGTGGCTTGGCAAGACTGTCAATGTAGAATTGATTTAGTTTGCACATTCCAACTTGCCCAATGCCGTAACCAGCTTCAAAGGAGAACTTGCCTTTGTCTTGCGCAAAGGTTGTACATGATATGAGAACGATTAAGAAAATAATGGCTGATTTTTTCATGTTTGTGTTATTGTTTATTCAATGATTATTTCTGTTTCCTCTGAACCATCTGGATTCATCATAAAAAGTCTTGATTTTACTTCAATATCAAAATCATTCAATTGGTTCAAATCTACTCGTGTCCAAATAATTTTATTAATATTGGAGTGAT
>JANNEQ010000175.1:0-2964 GCA_031378885.1 Flavobacteriales bacterium | reverse complement strand
GCTAAGCCATTTTTATAGCCCAGATTCTCAGGGCTACTGGAATAGATTTCTTCTGTCAATCGAAGGTCTTCTTTATAGTGAGATAAAGCTTGCTGATGATCGCCAAGGGATTCATAAAGACCGCCTAATTTTGAGTAGGAGATTGCTAAGCCATTTTTATAGCCCAGATTCTCAGGGCTACTGGAATAGATTTCTTCTGTCAATCGAAGGTCTTCTTTATAGTGAGATAAAGCTTGCTGATGATCGCCAAGGGATTCATAAAGACCGCCTAATTTTTCGTAGGAGATGGCTAAGCCATTTTTATAGCCCAGATTATCGGGTTCATTTCGCAAGAAGATGGTATAAATTTCTCTATAAGCTTCATGGCAAAGTCTTTCATTTGATACCTCTCCTCTATTCTTAAAATATAAGCCCGCACCGAAGTTTATACTTCCCAACTCCCAACAGGGATGAGCCAATAGTTTTCTGGTGATATGCGGCACCAATAGTGCAAAAGGTCGCGCCTTCGGCAAACTTAATTTCGTTAAGTTGTAGGCATCACTTTCAAGTAACTCTACCAATTTTTCGAGTAAAGGAAAAGAATCCGCTTGCAACTGATCTTCGTACTTTTTCAAAATCAATTCCTGCACCACCGGACTTACCCTGTACTGCTCTTCATTTTCTCCCAACCAACCTTTGCGCACAAGCAATTTAATGGTGTTGCGGTATTCGTGTTTACTATCTTCTGTGGTAAATAGCTCAAGTAAAAATGACAATTGATAATTCTCCGAAGGCAGTAGCGCCAGGTTCATCAGGGCGTAGCGCTGTTTTTCGCTGAGTTTTGAAAAATCGAAAAGAATCCTGAGAATGTCGTCGGTGGTTTGTGCTTCCTTTTTTACATAGCCGGAATATTGGGTGGTGATTTCATAACTGTTTTCTCCCAAATAAAATCCACGGGTTTCGAGCGCCACTAAAAACGATTTCATATCCATGTCCATCTCCTTTGCTTCCCGGAGGTTCTTGGCAAAAATCTCAATCAACAAGGTGTGGTAATTTAATGTACTCAGCACCTTGTCCAAAGTAGCTTCAAAATCCGCATTATCTTCGGCGGGATAATGGTGAAGAAACAATTCTTTGGCCAATGGTGGCGGCAAATGCTCAATCTTGTACTCCTGTTCCTTTTCCAACACATTGTGGCAACGGCTGGTGATCAATACGTGCCAGTCCAATCCTACAAATTCGCTTTTGAACTTCTTAATTTCATTTTCATCGTTGGCATTGTCCAGAATAAGAAGAAAGTCGTTGTGTACTTTACTCAATGCAAACTTTAAAGCAAGCACCTGTCCATCTTCATCCAGCCCGGATAAATCAACCTGTAATTTGGGTGCCAGCTCTGCAAGGGCCCGCAGAATTCCGCCTTCGCAAAAAAGCCATGCCCGCCGGCTGTATTGGTGCGCCGTGATGTGCCAGTAACGGGAAACGATGGTGGTCTTGCCGATTCCACCTTCGGCATTCACCAGAAGCAAGTGCTTTTGTTTCGATAGTCGATCTTGAATCACTTCCAATTCATTACCACGACCGATAAACACTGCGGGATTTTCAGGGCCATTGGGACTAATTAATTCTGCTGTTTCTCCGGCGGCAAAAAAACCATTGTCAACCAAACCACCAAAATCATCCGCCATTTTTTTGACCAATTCTGCTTTATGCTCAAAACGATTCGGCCATTGTTCCTTATCCTTTTTATGCAATACTTCCTTAATTCTCCGGAGGTTCTCTACATTATCAGGATTAAGTGAAAAATCAGTAGCAGGTGTTTTCTCAAAAATGTAAATACGCGGCCTGCCATTCTTTACAAAAAGAGATAGTGCAAGATTGTATTCTTCCAATGTGAATTTACCCAACTGTCCCCAGTAAATCAGAACCACGGCGTGACAGGAAGACAACTCCCTGTTGTAAAAATCTTGTTTGCGAACGGGATCATTTCCACCATCCAAATCTTCCCAGATAGCGGGCTCGAAGTAAATATTTTTGTTTTTATATCGGTTGCTGAGTTTGGCCAATTCAAGTTGAATGGCCTGTCGTTCATCCAATAGTTTTTCTGATGATGCAATAAAAATTTTGTAGTCTTTTCTCATGGTTAATCGGTCTGCTGTGCGAAGAAAGGACTTTTTGTTGAACAAAACAAATGTCTGGTGATTTGGGAGTTGGCGAAGTTTTTCAAAGAAGTCCAAAGGACTTTTTGTTGAACAAAACAAATGTGTGATGATTTTGGAATTGGGAATTGGTTCAGTTTTTCAAAGAAGTCCAAAGGACTTCAACATGGATAGCCCCCGGTGAAAGGCCAAAGGCCTGAAACCGGGGGTCAAAGAATGAACCCAACACATATTCCCAACCCACAGAGGGGGTTGAACTACCGCGAACTGGCATATCACAAAATACATTTACATGGAAAATTCAATTTCAAAAATTTATCTACTTGTTTTGAAATTATGTTCGACTCCATTCGGAGTCGGGAATGAAATTGCGGCGCGTACAATTACCCCCGGTTTTGCGTCTGCGACGCGTTACCGGGGGCTATCCATGTTTGATTCTTACAGGATCAGTAATTTGGCTTTCTGTGTATTGTCCTTGAAATAGTTTTAATGATAAAAGATTGACCATGGAAAACTTAAAAAAATTCGAAAGCCAACAGTTCGGATTAACTTTTTTACGAATAAAAAATCTATGGTTCAGTTTTTCAAAGAAGTCCAAAGGACTTCAACATGGATAGCCCCCGGTGAAAGGCCAAAGGCCTGAAACCGGGGGTAAATGAATGAACCACACATATTCGCAACCCCGATAGGGCATATGCGTCAACTTAAGGTTATATTAAGGTCATAATTTCTCCTTTTTCTTTTGTCATAAAAGCAGAGTTTCATTAATTTAATAATTTCCATTGACTTAATGGCCTGGTTTCTGTTTTTAAGAATTTGCATTATATGA
>JANNEQ010000160.1:0-6947 GCA_031378885.1 Flavobacteriales bacterium | reverse complement strand
GATATTTATAACGATACTTTGTACATATCTGGTGCCTTTCAGACCATTGGCTACGATACCACTTACCATTATGGCGGCGTGGCAAAAATGAATGCTGCGCTATCTGCATTAGATATTTCAGAATTTAATTCGATTCCCTCTGATATTTCTGTATTCCCCAATCCTTCGTCTAACTTTATAGCCATTCAAGGCATTCCGCCTTCTGTAAACTTTAGCATTCGCATTACCGACATGGCAGGGCGTACTATCAAAACGGAATCGAATAAGTCGAAAATTGATATTCGTGAATTGACAAGTGGATTGTATTTAATCGCAATTGAGTTTGATAAGGGGCATGTGGTAAAGAGGTTTTTGAAGGAGTAGAAAAATTATTCCGAAGTTCTTTTTGCTGCCTCAGCTATATTTGCCTAAAACACAATTAAGAATCTATGTCTTTCTTTTTTAAGCACAAAGTCCTTATCAAGCCCAATATTTTTGAATTTCTAGCCAGGAAAAAACTTGTGCGAAACTATGAGATTGAAGTAAATAATCTTCTGGCAGACAACAAGCTATTCGACATAACGCAAGCGCAAGTCCGTTCAATAACCATGAAACAAAGCGCTGAGACCATAAAAAAAAGTACTGGTCTGATGGCCAGATTCTACACCGAGTATTTGCGCTTTTGTGTAACCGGCAAGTATATAACCCGCGAAGCACTGGTTGAACTCAATCACCTCAAACATATCCTTTCGCTATCCGAAACGGATGTTGGAGAAATTCACGAACAGGTAATTGGAGCCGCTTATCAAAAATATGTGGATGAGGCTTTGGCGAAAAGCTCAAGTGATAACTTAAAAACTGATCTATTGAACAGCGCACCGCAAGACACCAAACTATCTCCGGAACTTAGTGCCAGAATTCGGCAACAGGTAAAGGAGAAATACATGCAAAATTATTTTGATCAAACTTCCGCTGACGAAAAACTCTCGCCAGAGGAAGAAGATCAGCTGAACAAAATTTCAAGAAGCCTGAACATTCATGTGGGCGTCAATGATAGAACCAAGAGCCAACTGGACAAATACAAGCTCTATTGGGTAATTGAAAATGGGACTTTACCTGAGAGCAAAAGCCCTCAATTTTTAGAAGTGGGTGAGCGATGCTATTTTCAAGCGCATTGCACCTGGCACGAAGGCCGAACTGCAAACAAAAACTGGGATTCTGCTGCAACGAGAATATTGAAGGGAGACCAATACTCTTTAAGTTCCTATCAATCGAATAATTTCCCCATTGCGGAATGGTATGAAATTGATACCGGAACTTTGGTACTCACCAACCATCGGATCATTTTCGCAGGTCAAACCATTAATATCAGGATTAAGCTGAATAAAATTGAATCTTTTGAGCAATTTATAAATGGAGTTTTGCTAAACAAAGAAGTGGGCCAAAGTCCCTTTGTAAAATTCGATGAAAATGTAGAATTGTTTTGCTTGATTCTGTCGCGTCTGGTGAAGTAGAGTAAACTATAGGCGCTATCAAGCATTTAAGCAAATTCTTCGGCAAACCAACTGCATTCATTTTAACAATGGAAAAAAAGTACCCCTTCATCTTTATGAAGAGGTACTCATAATTGAAAATCTAATTTGTAAATAATTAGTTTTTATTCCTTTTGCAAGAAACGGGACGAAACTATTGAAAAAATTTGAATTTGCCACTTTCAAAGCTTAAGAATTAGCAGGAAGGTATTTTTTTATCATAGAATAGTCATTTATTTTATTTGACGAACCTTTATTGCACGTGCAAATCAATCTTAAATCACATTAGTCCAATATTTACAGGGCGCAGAATATTTAGTACAACTATACTTTTTCGATCTTTTCCTTAAATAGGAACTTTACTTCCGGATCACCGAAAATTTGTCTCCAAATAAATTTAGGCTTTGTATTTTGCCCAGATCCTGAAATCTTTTCAAGAAAAGGAAGATACACTGGAATTATAAAAAAAATTCCAGAAAAGATGTACCAAAATTTTTGTATCATTTTTTTTGGTACAAAAATTTTGGTACTTACTTTTGTGAAATCAGCAAAAAATAGTGGAAGATGGAAAGATTGAAATTAATTCGCCGTGCAATGTATCTTACTCAAAGTGAGATGGCGGAAATGCTTGGCTGCTCTCGTGAAACTGTCGGACACATGGAGTCTGCAAGGCGGTCGGGTTCTAAATTGCGCTCGCAACTTTATAATTACCTTGAAATTTATTTGTCCAGGTGGTTGACGGCACTCACAACGGGCACCTTCGTATCTGCTGACGCACATCAAAAATGGCTTGGTGCGGAAAAGCTCAGGGAACAAGAAGAACTGATGAGACGCTTTGAATCTGACAGAGCACTTTGGGTGAAGGCCATCAATGAGTTAGAACAAATGAAAAGCGTTTATAACGAAGCGCATGATGGAGTAGAATTTAGCAGTTTCCTGTATGAAGGGCGCGATCCGTTTAACCAACTTTTAAGTAGCTGGGCCAGCATATCAAGACAACGCGCACTGGAGGCGATGCAAAAAAACGGGCCCTGGGCACAAAACCTCCAGATACTCAAAATCGAAGGGCTTGAGACCAATCTCAAAACAATGGCAGAATGGCTTGGCAGGGATACTACTGAACTGGATTATATGCGAGCCACTTACAAAAGACTAGTTGTTCAGGGAGTGAACGCTGGAATAATGTATGATTTGAGTCCTCGTAAACGCGATTAATAAAACCAGCTATTCCAATCACAAGTCCAAAATTGAATACCGGAAATCATCAGGTAGATTGTTGCCATAAATAAATTCCTTCCGGGCGAAAAGAAAATTCAGGTTGGTCATTGATCGCTCATTGTAAACTTAGTTTGGGATTTGTAACAATTGTTTTTCTTTGTTGTCAGGCAAAAAACATGAAGCTTCTACCTATTGATAAAAAGTTGTTTGTTTAACAGGGAAGGAATGCCAAAACAAATTCTCTCGTAATTGGCAAGCATTTTTTTTAGCTCGTCATTTCTTTTGTTCAGAAAATGCTCGAATTTTCCGATGTGTGATTGAAGCCAGAGGCACAATTCTAAAATTTCATCCGCATCTGAGTAATACCGATTTGGTATCTGTTTTAGTCCAATCTGCGCTGCGCTTGATTGTACTAAACAGCTACTCTCTCGGTATTTACCACTGTATGATTTCATCTACGGCATGGACTAAATTAAAATGAACATTGGTATAATCTTCCGGATCGAGTTCATTGGCCATCAATAAATTTTGCATATTGGAGGCGTAGAAAAGTTCGGCTCCATTTAAAGTTCGTTTACCAGATGCTATGAAGGAGATAAGTTGATAGGAAATATCGAGGAACTTCGAAAACTCTCTTAAACTGATGTTCAGTTTTTTCGCATTTGAAATAAGTCTTGCATTCCATTTTGTGCTTTTTTGAATTTGTAGACGCTTTTTGTAGACGAATAATCGTCTACAAAAAGCGTCTACAACTTTGGAAAATGCTACATTTTTTCACTGAATAATATTTTCTCTAATTTTTACGTAAAATTTTCTGCCGTTCTGACGGAAACGAAAAATTTCATCCATTTTTCGTGACAAAATTTCCACGCGGCCTTATCTGTTCATTCGTTCAACAAAAACCTCATAATAATCGCGGTGGGTAATTTTGCTCACTATCAGGCAATAATACCGATTTGGTATCTGTTTTAGTCCAATCTGCGCTGAGCTTGATTGCACTAAACAGCTACTCTCTCGGTATTTACCACTGTCTGATTTCATCTACGGCATAGACTAAATTAAAATGAACATTGGTATAAAATGCTATGGCATGAAGATCTTTTGTTTCAATTTCTGAATTTTGTCGGGTTTAGCGGATTTCTTCCTGAAACCTTTTTGTGGCCACAATCTGCACATTTTTAATCATTTCGCCGACAAATTTCACATAAGAATGAGTGAGTGTGTAGAAAAGCACGGACTGTATAACCTAACAGAGCCGTAGGCTCGGTGCATATTGTAGCAACGGGTTTTAACCCGTTGAAATAAAATGGTGAATGAGAATAAAGAGCTGTAGGCTCGGCGCATATAATCTGGCCCCTAATTCAAATAATACCAATGTCAGCACCAATGGTTTGGGGTTTTACTTGTGAGACCCGGAATGACAAATCTCTTCACCATTAGCAAAATATTCCGCATGTCAAGGTTTTTAATCACGATGGTCATGGCGGGCACTGCATCAAAGTATCCCTTCGTGAGTATAAACTTCTAGAACGATTTTTTTATCAGACAACAATGATTATATACAAGTAATTTTGATATACGCAACAGGTACTAACTCCTCATCTTTTCCAGCTTTTCTAATTGAATAATCGTAATGGTGGAGCCATTTATTTCTACCAGGCCTTCTGCCCTGAAATCTGACAAAGTCCGGATAAGAGATTCTGTAGCAGTTCCAACCATGGTGGCGAGATCATCGCGTGTGATGGCCATGGAAAAAGGTCTGTCTGATTTCAAATCGTGGTACCTCGAACGAATTTCAAGCAATGCATTTGCAGTTCTTTTCCTGACACTGCTGTACGCCAGAGAAATAAGTTTCTCTTGTTCTTCTGTAATGTTGTTGCTCAGGAGGTGCAAAAATTCGTGCATTACTTGTGGATGAGATAACAGAAGGAAAAAATCCTCCTTCGAAAAAATAGTGAGTTCGCAATCTTCGAGTGCCTCGGCAGACATTGTATAGGGCAGGTTCTCGATCAATGCCATGTACCCAAAAAATTCATCCGGCTGAAGCAATTTTATAATAAGGTCCTTGCCCAATTCGTGACTTTTATAAAGTTTCACCTTTCCTTTGGTGAGCAGATACAATCCATTGGGAGAAACCCCTTCGTTAAATATAATATCTTTTTTCTTATACTTCTTGTGTGATTGTTTTTCGGCAATGGACTTGATGTCTTGAATTCCTTTGATTTTTCCAAGCACTTTACTCAAACCCATTACGTTCGGTTCGAAATCAGGCCGAATGGACTCTGCACGTTTGAGCCTGCTTTCCACAGCGCTCAGCAACTCAGTATCGTCAAAGGGTTTGGTGATATAATCGTCGGCTCCCATTTCCATTCCTTTGCGCATATCAGATCTTTCTGCTTTTGCTGTAAGAAAAATAAATGGAATGGATCTGGTTTCGGTATTTTTCGACAATAGATGGAGCACTCCATATCCATCCAATACGGGCATCATAATATCGCAAACAATAAGGTCCGGAATTTCTTTCAAAGCCAACTCCACTCCTTCCTTTCCATTTGAGGCAGTACTTATTTCGTAACCCGCCAGTTCAAGAATTTCCGCCGTATTTTCGCGCACTTCGACATTGTCTTCGATCAGTACTATTCGTTTCCTTTTCATTTGGGTGTCCATATTGTGAATTTATGATTGTATTTTTTTTTGTTTGGGGAAATGAAGAAAGAAACAAGTCCCTTTATTCAACTGGCTTTCAAATTCAATTCTTCCATTCAACAGATCCATGTATCGGGCAACAATGTTGAGGCCTAATCCTGTGCCTTGAATATGCTGGACACTTTTGGATCGGTAAAAACGTTCGAACAAGTGTATTTGGTCTTCATCAGATATTCCCATTCCAAAATCCTTTATAGTGAGCACTAACTCATCATCAATCCATTTACTATGCACTTCAACACTTGAAGATTCATGCGAAAATTTAATGGCATTCGAAAATAAATTGATCAACACGTTTCTGAATATTTGCCTATCAATATACAATAAACATGAGCCCTCGTGTGTATAAATGAACTCTTGTCCCGGTTTACAAATTGGCTGCATTTCAGAAATGACGTCTTCTACCAACTGACAGCAATCCAATTCGACGAGATAAACATTGAGTTTTCCTTCTTCGACTTTTCCGATGGAAAGAAAGTCATTGAGTATTTCGGTAAGTCCACTCACAGCATTCTTTATTCTCTGGATATGTTTTTCGCGTTTGTCTTGCTCTTCTGTTAGAGGATATTTCTGGATCAGTGAAGCTGACGACAATATGGTGCTGAGTGGAGTTCTGAACTCATGCGATGCCATTGAAATAAATCCAGATTTAAGTTCATTCAATTCCTTTTCCTTTTCAAGAGCCCCTTTCAGTTCATCGCGCGATCTCTCCAACTGAGTCAATGCTTCTTTTAAAACCAATGTGCGCTCTCCTACTTTACGTTCAAGACTTTCATTGAGCGTCTTGAGTTCATCATTCATCCTGATAATTCTTTCCTGCTGTTCGAATCGCTCGCTTATGTCAATGATAAATGCGATGACATACATTCCTTGTTCAGCCTGATAGTAGCTCAGGCTTACTTCAACAGGAAACTTTCCACCATTCGCTTTAACTGCATAAAGATTCAAATTCGATCCCATTGATCTCTTCACCGGGTGCTCCATATAGCCGGACCGGTACTTCACATGCTTTTCCCTGAATTCACTTGGAATCAAGTCTTCAATGCTAACACCTTCAAGTTGATCGGGAGGATATCCAAACATATTATGGCACTTTGGATTAGCCAGAATTATCTTACCCTGACTATCGGCAATCAGAATGCCTTCATTGACGTGATTAAAGATGGTCTCAAAACGACTCAACATAAATTATTTTTTGGTTCGTTGCTGCAATTAATGGCGAAAGTTAGGTCAATTGTCAGAAATTGTCTCTGGCCGGTTTGTACTTACTCTTTGCTTGTTTCATGACAAATTTTAGCCTTATGATGAATATCAGTCATATCTGTTATCAGGTAACAATATGATAATAATCAGGCTTATCGCTGATCAGGCGTTATACCGCTCACAAAAATAATATAGTCCAACCTGCCTGCCGGCAAAGACAGGTTTCGGCTACGCCTCATAGTACTATTTATTTTTAGTGGCGGCATAACCAATTCACAAAATAATTTACCCTTTGGGTTAAATTATATT
>JANNEQ010000095.1:0-25651 GCA_031378885.1 Flavobacteriales bacterium | reverse complement strand
ACCGAAGGTTCGGTTCAACATGGGTTTGGCAAAAGTGGGGCTTTAGTACTAGGCTGAACATTTGTACTTTCTATTAGCTTTTGTACTAAATTTGAACTTTTGTACTTTCTAAACCCCACCTTCGCCAAGCCCAAAAACGTTGGGCGTAATGCTACGAGCGACCTGCAAACGCCAGAAACCTAACAAAAATCATTTATCGACTAACAGAAAAGAATAAAATTTGTATCTTTACCGCATGGAATTAAAAGATAAAAATAAATACAAATCTGACTTTAAAAACGAGCTTGACAAATTTGCCGACAAGCTCGAAAAATATGTTTCTACTGACAATGGCGACTGGTCTATTAAAGGCTTTATAGACGTTTACAAGAATATCTATACTATTTCTTCCGACACGAAAATCGTTTCAAAGATACTTGAAATACATATTTTTCCACAGATTTTGCAGTTTGCTGAAAGCATTGACTATAAAATTATTCTTGCCGAGAAGCAAAATTGGTATCCTGACTTGACTTTTGTGAACAAGAAAAATGAAGAAGTAAAATTTGCAGTTGATATAAAAACGACTTTTAGACGAAATGATAAAACGGCTGGTTTTACTCTGGGTAGCCACGGTGGGTATTTTAAAGAGAGGGATAAAGACAAAAACATTCAATTTCCATACAACCAATATACTGGACACTTTTGTTTGGGTGTAATCTACACAAGAACTGACATTTCGGACGACCTTGCTGAAACTGAGATTTTTCAGGTTCAAGAATTGCAAGAAGAATATGATACCCCAAACAAAAAAGTTGGAGAACGAGAAGTTACAACCGTTAAGAATTTAAAATCTATCACTTCTGTAATTAAAGATTTTGATTTTTTTGCTTCTGAAAAATGGAAAATCGCAAGCGACAAACAAGGTTCTGGAAATACCGCAAATATCGGGTCTATTGTTGATATTGCCGACTTGAAGAGTGGAAACGGCATTTTTAGTCAATTAGGGGAAGAATGGTTTGACGAATATTGGATAAATCATGGTTCTGCCACGATGCTGAAAGATGGAAAAACATCAAAAATCACAACACTAAAAGACTTTTTAGAATTTAAAGGAAGAACCGACTTGTGGGATAAAATTGTTTCAAAAACTTCAAATAAGAAAGCGAAATGAGAGTAATCGTTCCACCAATAAAAAGTCAGGGTATAAAAACAAAGTTAGTTCCTTGGTTAATGGAACTTGCCCCAAAAGTTGAAGGAAAATGGATAGAACCGTTTTTAGGAACTGGTGTAGTTGCATTTAATTCTGGCTACAAAAATGCAATTCTCAACGACACAAATCCCCATATTATCAATTTTTATAAAGGTATTCAGCAGAAAGTAATTACTGCCCCTTTAATGAAACAATATTTGGAGCAAGAAGGCGAATTTTTAAGTAAAGCTAACAACAATGGCTACGAACATTACTTAAAAGTACGTTCACGCTTTAATAGTGGAGAATTTTCACCTTACGATTTTATTTTTCTTTCCAGAGCTGGATTTAATGGAATGATGCGTTTTGGTAGCAAAGGAAATTGGAATATTCCATTTTGTAAAAAACCAGACCGTTTTGCTCAGGCTTATGTTACTAAAATAACAAACCAAGTTGCGAATGTAGCACAAATTATTCAGTCAGAACCAAACTGGACATTTCACAATAAATCATTTGCTGAAATTATACCACTGGCGACAGAGAATGATTTGATTTATTGCGACCCGCCCTATTATGGGCGAAATGTTGATTATTATAATGGTTGGAAAGAAGCAGACGAAGAACTACTATTTGACTTGTTAAGTGAAACAAAAGCAAAATTTATTCTTTCAACTTGGCATCATAACGACTGGCGACAAAATGAAATGATAGAAAAATACTGGGGCAAATTCAATGTCGTTACGAAAGACCATTTTTACCATAATGGCGGCAGTATAGAGAACAGGCGGACAGTTGTGGAAGCCCTTGTTTGCAACTTTGACACAGGAGATTTCGCAGAACATAATCATGGTTTGAAAGAGAAAATAAAGTACGAACAACTGGAACTTGAATGGGCGTAACCAAAAAGCACTACGCCCAACAGATAAGGCTTAAACGAAGTTCTACTTCGATTTAAGCTTGTGTTGAACGACCCTTCGGTAGCAGCCTCGAAGGGAGAAGTTTATGTTATGGGTGTTGAATAACTTTGGCGTCGACCTCTCAGAAAGTGATTTGAAGGCCCGGTTTGCCCTCAAAGCCATCCATCACTCTCACCAGATTCTCTCTGCTAATCCAGTCATCCCGGCAATGGAATTCCTTTTGATATCTTGCTACTCCTGGTATTCTTTCCATGCGGAAATATTTTATAATTTGGCAGGGCAAGTCAAGAGGTTTTGGTTATTTTTATCGGATAAAAATAGACGCTTGGTTGGGGATTTTTTCACAACTTGTCGCGCCATTGCGTGAGTCTTACTTTATCCGACAGCGCAGGACGACCGAACAATCAATATGGAACCAGTAAAAACGACAGTAAAAATCTTGGCATTTAAAGCACTCAACAGAGACATTGACAAGACTTGGGTTGACTGGGCAGTTGATATGCTTTTGGCTGGTTTCGACACCGAACATTTGATAATTCTTGCAGGAGAAAGCGAACCTTTTAACCAATTCCAAATGCAAGAACTTGCAACTAAAGTTTTGGCGGAATTGCAACTTGACTATTCAGACAAAGACCAAACTATAAAAAACTATGCGTGTTATCTCATTGAGAAATCCCTGGAAGGAGAACTCAGCAACTTCATAGTGCTTGACATTCTGAAAGACATTTGTATTGAACTTGACTATGAAAAATACCTGTATGACTTTTATTCCCTTTACTTCGCTAAAGACGACTTATCATATTCTGAAAATCAATGGTATTGGGACGGAGCGACACGAGAGAATATAGAGAAAGTAATAACAGACTATTTTAGAAATTGGAAAACTAACTGTGTGACAAATGAATGAACTACGACCCCATAGTAGGTAAGCGTTAAACGAAGTTCTACTTCGAATTAGTTCCTGGTGATTCAGGCAGCGATTGAACCCCAGTGATTCTAGCAGGGGCCCTCGAACGGAGAAGTTCACGTTATGGGTATTGAATAACTTTAGCACTAACCTGACAGAAAGTGATTTGAAGGCCTGGTTTATCGTCGCAGCCATCTATCACTCTCACCGGATTCTCTTTGCTATTGGTGTCATCCAGCCAATAGAATTCCATCTGATCTCCTACCATTCCTTGTGTTCTTTCCAAGCGAAAATATTTTATAATCTGGAATCTCAGGTCAAGAGGTATTGTGTATTTTTATCCGATGAAAGATCAACGGAGTGTTGGAGAGTTTTTCGCAACTGGTTCTGCCACTGCGGGAGTCCGACTTTTACAGCCATTTTATAACCACCAGCAATGACAACAAAATTATTCTTCATATCAATACTATTGGCAACTTTGATCAGTTGTAACCAAGCGATACAAAATAAAGTAAATTCTGACCCTGACAGCGCGACAACAAGTCAAAATAGTTTGACGAATCACCCAAATGACAAATCTGAAATAACCGAAATTAATTGTGACTCGATTTTCAAGGGGAAAGGAATTTCCATACAGCTAATTTCTCTTGACACAAACAAGGTTGATGGCCCTGAGTACGAATATATTTTTCTTGTCATGAAACAGCAAAACGGCCAATCTTCAGAAATCTATCGGGACACCATTATAAGCACAGTCCAACAGATTCAATTTGCCGACTTTAACAACGACGGTGTAAAAGACATCCTTGTTCAAAATGAATCTGATGTAAGAAGCAATTGGACATATTATTTGTATGTCGTTGACAAAAACGCAGATAGTATAAGAAAAATAAAGGGCTTTGAAGAAATCAAAAACCCAAACTATCTTCCAAAATACGACCTTATTGACAATATGGTTATGTCAGGACGGAATTGGACAGGCTTTTACAAAATAGCGGGCGACACCATAAAAGACTTTAATATCGAAATCTATGATGGGGAAGACGAAAATGGAAAAGTCACTTATGACAATGACTATAAAAATGCTTTAAATAAAATATTGGCTGGTGAGAAAAATAAACGCTAATAGATGGGCTTTGACAAGAAAATTCAATTTCATTCCCGGCTATTACCTCTTTTCGGTTCATTGTGACATGTTATGGGTTTTGGCAGTGGAATTCAGGGTTCGCTATCTACAGGAAAAGCTGGTCTTCAAAAGCATTTGAAATGAAAAGGAGCGGACCATCGCCCGCTCCTTTTACCTGCAAAAAAATACTTTTAGTCTCTAACTACTACCAGTTTATTCAATGCCAATCGAATTCCCAATGAATTAGTAAGCTCAATATTGTATGTACCACTGCCCAATTGCCCCAGTGATATAGGCTGTGTGCTTTTTCCTGCGGGCAGGTTCAACCTTTGTGTGACCACAAGTTTTCCTGTGATGTCATAAATGGACAATGTGCCAATAATTTCCTGCGGACAAACTACCGTGAGTCGGGTCAAATCATTTGCTGGGTTAGGCATGAGGCGCATTTCGAAATTTTCTGAATGTATTGCCAAAGCATTGCGTTTTCCTCCATTATCACCATCGTCAGGAGGGTTGGGGCATGCACATGCCGGATCATCACCCCCTCCTCCGGTTTGACCACATTCCCAAGTGGTATTGACTACATAAGGACACTTATTCCCATTATCATCAAAAGTATAAATTGTAAATTGAATAGGCTGACCTGGAGTCATTACAGATAAATCTTGACAATGGCCGTTGGGATCCGCTGGAAATGCAGGCTCATTCCATGTCATGTAATACGAGGCTCCCTGAGGATTTACTACACAGAAGTAGTTGTCCTGCTCATAGCACACAATTTCCCATGGGACTTCGCAAGCACCGGAGAAACTGGCATTTGAATTAGAACCGGACATAACCACAGTTCCAGTTCCACTTTCTGCCAATGCAGATCCTTCACCCGTTGCCGGGTTTTGACAACCACAATCCGTAGTAAGTTCGAGATCATCGATGAACAGATAATTTTGACCTGCAGTTCCATCAATAGCAATATAATTCCAATCTTCGGTGCTAGTATTGGTATACTGTAATTCAATGTTTTTCCAGCAGGGCTCGTATTGTGTCGTGACGATATATTCACTGAAATCGAAATTGTATTGTTCGCAAGTGTTTCCGATCTGTTCTACAACTTCCGGATCATCACAAGGTGTTGAAGCATTAACATCTGGTGAAGTTCCGGTATTCAGAGTAAGTGTTTCGACGCAGGAGAAGCCTTGCGGATTTTCGCAACTCAATTGAATACAACCAAAATCATCATTAGCGCAGGGAGTGGCATTAAATGCATCACAAGGAGAAACGTCGCTGAAAAGCACAGAATATGTAATATTTTCACCAGCCATTTTTGCTTTGATGGTCAGCTTGCATCCGGGCTTGATTGGAGAAGACAAGGGTATCATTAAATTGTTTGGGCCAAAAAGTCCATAGAATATATTGCCATTGCATACATCCAGAATGGGACTTCCAAAAGATAAATTGCAGGTTTGTAAACCGATTTGCGGTTGACCTGAGTTGCCAAAAGGAAGAAAGTCTTCAAAATCACCGTGGCACCACAAATTGTTTTGAGGACAAGGGTCAGTTGGAGGGCACTGTTCTTCTACAAAATTGTCCGGGCCTTTGACGGTGATGTAAATAATGGCATTATCAGTTTGACCATCCGGGGCAGTTATTTTGTAACAAGCAGTATAGATTCCTGGTACTGGAGCAAATAAAGTAGAAATGGTAAATAAGATTTGAAGGCCTGTTCCGCTAAAATAAGTTGGATAAGTGAAATAGGCCGTGCCACAATTTTCGATCACTTCAAATATTGAACCAGGTGGATAAGTATCATTATCCTGCATTATTTCAAATAAATAATCTGGGTCTGCGTCATTCATTGTAAAGTACTGGTCGGCAAAAAAGTTTGATAGATCTATTGTGCGGGTATCGTCAACAGCATCTACAGGTTGCGCCAAAGACAATAGGCCAATTGCGCTGAATAGGATTGTACAGACAAGTTCTGTCATCCGTTTTTGTACATAATTTTTCATTTGACTAAGATTTTTATTTTTAGGCGCGTGTTATGGAAAACGAGGGCGTACGCGCCTGCAAGACACCCGCGTTGAATCTTTCAAAATGTAAACCCAATTTTTTATAATCGTTGATTTACTTAAATACTATATTGTTATACAGGTTATGAGATTTGGATTAAGTAATTTTAATTACACACACAATTCCAATCAAATTTTCATTTTTTTTCGATCAAAGTATTGGTGCTTCAAATATTCGATTAACCCAAAGCTTAAAAACATTTACTTTACAAAGTTAGAATTACGGTCGGGGTGAGTGTTAGGACAAATCGGAACACTTCTGGTACAAATCGGAACACTTTTAGCACAAATCGGAACAATTTGAAATAAGTTGGTATTTTTCAGGTATGGGAGATGCCCTGAAAAAATCGGCGGTAACAATCGGGCGGAACTCCACCAATGTTTTTAAAGAATCTGGTGAAATAGGAAGGATAACTAAAGCCAAGCGACCAACAGACTTCCTTGATTTCAAGGTCTGGGTTTTTTAATAGTGAACAGGCCTCCTTCATCAATCTCAGGTGAATACAATCTTTGGGAGCATGCCTAAGGTACTGGTGACAAATTTTGCCAAGGTATCGGGTAGTAATATTCAATTTTTTCGCATAAAAGGAGGGAGAATGATGTTGCTTGTAATGCAACTCTATTAATTCCAGAAAGCTGCTGGCAATTGTGCTTGTCCAGGTTATCTGAAATAGAATGCCTTTCAACTCTTTATCCCATGCCAGTGCTACTACACTGATTGGATTAATTTCCCACCTTTGTATGGTTTCTTGTTCTATCCGTTTGTTCATAGCTAGTTTTGTTTTGGTTTCAAAAAAAAAAACAATAGGTTTTTAAAAATGGCATTGTCCTTTCCCATTGTTTATACGATGAAATCGAATGCACCAAAAGATCAACAGTAATTCCAGAATGGATCTTTAGGATAAGTACACAATAGGATTGGATAGGTCAGTTAGGATCAGGCTGTCATTGAGAGAAGCCTTACTGACAATGTATGAAATCAGAAATTTCTGATGGGAATGAATTCGCAATTAAAGGTTGAATTGCGTGAATTCTTTCAAGCGTTTAACTTCCATTCATAGGCATCTCTTGATATTGATATAGGAGAAGATTCAGAGTGGATAAGCTTTCGTAAAGATGGAGGAAACTGAGGATTCAGAACCGCGCCGATTTAAATCCATCAGAACTGAATTGAGAAGTGGTTGGTTTCAATTGATAATCGGCAAATACCACTTATTTATATCGCGCTGGAATCCAACTTTTATGCAGAGAATCAATGCTGCCAACGTGGCGTCTGGAATTTGCGGATAGTTGCATGAGTAGGAGTGCGCTGGTATCGGGCAATACGGCCCGGATAAATGGAGTGCTTCTTTTGTCGTCGAAAAGGGTGGTACGAGGAAAGTTGTTCCTCAAACTTATTTTACTCTTTCATATAATACCGCTCACAAAAATAATATAGTCCAACCTGCCTGCCGGCAAAGGCAGGTTTCGGCTACGCCTCATAGTACTATTTATTTTTAGTGGCGGCATAACCAATTCACAAAATAATTTACCCTTTGGGTTGAATTATATTTGGAATTGGTATAATCAGCGTTTTGAGCAAATTAAGCAAGAATAAAATTTAAATCGTTGCCAGCCCAAATTCAGCTATAACTTATGATTGGCTGAGGTTTCAGAGGATTTGAAGTAAAAACAGCGCAACGCTGGTGCAAATTCATCTAAACAAAACCTCCAGTATAGAACTTTGAAAATACGTCTGGCAATGTGTTCCTGAATAGCAAACAAAAATGTGCTATTCAAGTGATAGTCTTCAATAAATGGCTGAAGCATTTGTCCAATTTGCTTTTCAAGAAGTTGATCGCAGAAATCTTATGGAATGAATTTTTTAAAGAGCAATTAGAAGTGGTTGTAACATAAATGGTAAAAGAGTTTCCGACATTGCTGATCGCTTGACTTGAATGAGCAAAGGAGATCAGGTGTTTGATTTCTTTGGTGATTAATAAGAGTGAGTCTGGTGTGGTGAATTTGTATACCAAAACAACAGGTGCAATCATTGGTTTTTTTTTAGTGACCATTGCAAATTGAAGTTTTTTATGAATGGCCGCAAAAGCAGAGTTCCTTGGCGTTCGCTTATATTTGATCTTTACAAGATAGAAGGCGTTTTTTGTTAGACGAAAACTGGTTTAAAGCTGACTTTCCCATTTCTAAACAAGTTACGAACTACCGCAGTTTTATTGCTATTTGGAATATATTTGATTCGCATAACAAGACTGTAATTGGCGGGGATTTAAGTAAGACCGCTACATTTTAATACACCTGACAAGTGTAAGACACCGTTTCTGGCAGTTGGTATGAAAGGTCTGTTAGGCTTAACTAAATGCTTTTATACAATGAACTACGTTGCTGTACAATGCCGTGAAGATCAAATTGCCCAGATTCTAATGCAACCTGGCATCATGCCGGGTTCTGCTAGTCTTGAAGGAGCAAACGGACCACAGAAAATCTTAAAATTTTATTGTTCCGACTTATGTATAACGCAGTTACAGACGGATGGATTTGTAGTTTCTGTTGTGCTTAATCAGGCCGGTCGTGATGATCATTTTGCAAACCTTGAAGACGATGAAGACGGATCTGCAATAGTATAATAAACCTTGAAATATGTCCAGATACCTTACTGTACAACAGATAAATGCCCGAATGACAGCCTTGGCTGATAATGCTTCTTACGCGGGGTATGTGTCGGTCTTTGATTTGAGCAGAACCAGCACTGGTGGTGCCAGACCGATTAAGTGTTTGCGCATCGGAAATCATTCGCCTGGGGTTCCACGCATTCCCGTTTTGATTATGGGAGGAATACACGCACGTGAATGGGCTCCGCCAGATTCCCTGCTCGAATTTGCTGAGGAACTACTTCGTTGCTTTAAGAACAATACACCCTTTGTTGATCCAAGATTTGTGATGACAAATTCTAGCAAGGATACATCGCATCCCTCAGAAGCAAATTATGAAGGTCGTATTGTTTTTGCTGAGACTGCTGCTTCGCTTTTTTCTGCACCTGATATTGTAAGGGTCATGAACAACCTCGAACTTTATATAGTGCCAACTATTAATCCCGATGGGAGAGAATTTACGCAGCAGCCCGGAAATATTCCTTCTACAACAATGTCTTCTTCAGACTTGACTCCGGCTAATAAAAAATGGTGGAGAAAAAACCGTCATAATCTTGGAACTTGCATTGACGGCACAGCGGCAATAGGAGTTGATCTTAACCGAAATTTTAGCACATTGCCCTCCTGGGATTATAAGAAGTATTATAATTCGGCTAATTTGGCATCACATGCCGGTGCGATAGCTGTGACAGATACGATGAACTCTTCTGCCGACACTGAAAAGGAATTTTTCAATACCTACCACGGCAGCCCTGTGCCCGAGAATGAGACCCAGGGCATTATGGATCTTGTTGCTTCTAGGAACATTAAGTTCTTTCTTGACGTGCACCAGTTTGCACGTGAAATCTACTATCCCTGGAGCATGAACTCCAACCAAACTACGGATGCCTTAAAGAGCCAATACAACCCTCAATGGGACAACGAACCAGCAAATCCAAATGCAGCACAAAGGGGCAGGGTATTTAATGACGGTACCAATCTTGCCACTTATGCCGAATTTTTTCCTAATCAACCAGGCTATGATCTTTTGCAGAGACATATTGATCTGGCAACATCCATGAGCAGTCATATTGCCAGTGCTGCCGGAAGCGACCCACATGCCATAAACAGAACGGTGTATGCAGTTAAGCCTTCATTTGAATTGTACTCTTCTCCCGGTGATTCTGTTGATTATGTTTTTGGTACGCAATTAAGGCGCAGTGCCACTTCCTCGCCAGGTGGTAATATGGCTGAAATTATATCGGCTAAATATCCTGTGTTTTCATTTACGATTGAAGCCGGACACGATAGTGATGGCGAATTTTGGCCGTCCAGACATTCCACGAAAAATCAGTACCTAAAAGTCAGAAGAGAAATACAGTTTGCTGTTATTGCTCTCATCAAATATGCCGCTACCTGGAGTCAGCCTCCTGCACCCGCACCCCCACCTTCTCCACCTGTATCTCCACCGGCATCTCCACCTGCATCTCCATCGCCGCCACCTACCGGAAGTGGTTGCTCGACGCTTATTGTAGTGATTGGCCTTGCAACATCATTTTGTATTGCAGCAATCATGTTTATTTTAAAATGACCTGATAAATAAAAAACCAATGCCCAACAATTCACCCGGAACAGCAGAACTTATAGCTCGAGAGTTGGCCAGCGCATTGAAACCGCTGGAGTCTAAATTTGCGACAGAAAATATCAGAATTTCGCTGGCCACACTTGGTTTAAGATTGCCTGATACGCTCAATGATCACCCTGATTTATTAAGTGCAATCAGTGACATTGTTACCCGGGTAAGTCCGGTTCCTACATTAATCACTGATCTTATTACTGCAATAGAAAATGAAAGTCTGCCAGGTGTAATTGGCTCCGTAAGAGATATAGGCGAACTAATTGGGCATGTCATTCAGGACATAGAAACTATTGCGACTGAATTGGATAGTATTGCTTCTTCTTTTTCCGGAGTAGATGAAGATGATATTCGCAATTTTGCTACCGAACTTCCTGCCAGATTATTCGAATACCTGATCGTTTTTCATTTGGAAGGTCATTATCCGATTTTCTCAGCAGTGCTGAATCTGATAGGGCTTATTGAATACATTGAGGTACCTTCAGATCCATTGAATATTGCTAAAACAGCCTATATTAGAAAGAGCCTCAGGTTAGACAGATTTGGCGACCTTTTCAGTGATCCCGCTTCATATTTCAGCGATATTTATCAATGGGGTCAGCCAGGTTACAATGGGGAGAAACTTCTGAAGAATATTCATAATATTTTTCTGACAATGGGTATACCTATTCGCTATCAAAGGGCCAACATACCTGGCGAAAGCAGCTCCCTCGAATATTTGTTTTTTTCTATTAAACCGAAACTTGATACACCGGCAAAAGGACTTGAATTTCTGATTAAACCCGCTTTCAACGGAACATTCGATTTCCAAATTCCCTTTATTCAGAATAATTGGTTTATCAATTTCTCCGCCGACAGTAATTTACAAGGCGAAACAGGAGTTTATCTTCTTTCTTCGGGCGAGTTAAATATTATTCCCCCTTCGGGAACTGCTGAAGGAAGTCTCGGAGTTTTCTTCGTAGCTCAGCCTCCGGTTGGCAGAAATGAATTGATCATTGTCGGGCAATCTGGAGGAAGCAGAATTTCAACTGCCAGAATTAAAGCTGGAATCAAAACTTCTTTTGACTGGGATTCGGCCTCTGGAAATGCCAAAGGCGACTTTGGATTCGAAGCAGCTCTTGAACAATGTAAAATTATTCTCGACGCATCCGGTAGCGATGGTTTTATCGGCACATTGTTGGGTGATACAAGAGTGGAAGCCGATTTTAGTATAGTAATGGGTGTGTCTTCTTCAAGAGGTTTCTATTTTCAGGGAAGCAGCGCATTGGAAGTACGGTTGCCGGCACATATAGAATTGGGCCCTATTTCTATTGAAGGTCTTACCTTAAAAATGGGACTTGAAGATGGACAAATACCAGTGAGTGTTGGTGCCGATATCAAGGCAACACTTGGTCCAATTGTGGCTGTGGTGCAAAATATGGGAGTGACTGCCACATTTTCATTCCCCGACGATCGCAGTGGAAATCTTGGACCAGTTCAATTTGACCTTGGATTCAAACCACCCAATGGTGTGGGATTGTCAATTGATACAGGAGTGATTAAAGGCGGAGGATTTCTTAATCTTGATTTTGATAAAGGAGAATATTTCGGAGCACTCGAATTGAGTTTTCAAGGTGTCATTTCTTTAAAGGCCATTGGTATTATTAATACCAAAATGCCCGATGGAAGTGATGGTTTTGCCTTGCTCATTTTAATCACAGCTGAATTTACACCGATTCAACTTGGTTTTGGATTTACGCTCAATGGTGTGGGTGGACTGATCGCTGTGAACCGAAGCACCAATCTAGAGGCGCTCCGCGCTGGTGTCAGAACCGGCGCTGTAAGCAGTATTCTTTTTCCGCAAGACATTGTGGCCAATATCACCAGAATTATCAGTGATTTGAAAACAATTTTCCCCATCGTAGAAGGTCATTTTATTCTGGCTCCAATGGCGAAAATTGGTTGGGGTACTCCGACTTTGATCACCCTTGAATTGGGAATCATTTTAGATATTCCGAAACCTGCGTTTGTTATCATTGGAGTATTGCGATGTATCCTACCAACTGAAGAAGCAGCCATTTTGAAATTGCAGGTCAATTTCGCCGGCGGAATTGACTTTGATGAAGGCCTGATTTGGTTTGATGCTACAATATTCGATTCCAGCATACTTGTTTTTTCACTTTCGGGTGATATGGCACTAAGAATCGGGTGGAAAAATCCTGTCTTTGTGATTTCTGTGGGTGGATTTCACCCGGCATTTAAAGAGGTCCCTTCAGATCTCCGGGGTATGCGCAGAATAATGCTTTCACTATTGTCTGGAGATAATCCAAGATTGAATGCACAATTGTATTTTGCTATTACCTCTAATACTGTGCAAAGTGGAGCGCGAGTGGAATTGTATGCCGAGGCTTGCGGTTTTAATGTATATGGTTATATCGGCTATGATTTGCTCATTCAATTCAGCCCATTCTATTTTATTGCCGATATAAGTGCTGGTATTGCATTGCGAATGGGCACGGATCCAATTGCCGGCATAAGTATTCATTGTCAATTATCGGGTCCTACACCCTGGAATGCAAATGGTGAAGCAACTCTTACAATTCTTTTCTTCGATATTTCCGTTGGATTTGATGTGATATGGGGTGAAGATGCTCCTTCTCAACCTGTTGAGACAGTGAATGTGCTGCAACTTGTATTGGATGCTTTAAATGATGACAGAAACTGGAAAGCTGATATGCCAGCCAATACCACCCAGACCGTTACACTCAAGAAGATTGATACACCAGAGGATACTATTATTATGCATCCTTTCGGAGTGCTTTCTGCCAGTCAGAAAATTGTACCGCTTAATCTGGAAATTACAAAATTTGGTCATCAAATACCGACCAACGATAAAAAGTTCAATATTACTTATTCTGGAAGTAGTAAGGAAATCAAAGAAGAATTTGCAATTGCAAATTTTATTGAGTTAAGTGATAGCGAAAAGGTATCCCGAAAGTCATTCGATACGCTGCCTGCCGGACTCACTTTTTCTGCAGGCGATGCGACCGTTACGGGAAATGGACTCCAGAAGGAAGTGAATTACGAAATGAGTTATGTACATAAAAAGCGGACACTTAGATTTGGTTTGTTTAAAATGTTTGTAGGTGTCTACAATATTTTGGTACAAGGGAATTCAGTTTCAAAAAGTGCTTATGCAGTGAATAAACGAATTGCAACTATTGGGCCGGCAGAAATCAATGTGTCCAATCCGGGCTATAGTGTGGTGAATGTAAGTAACATGGAGTTGCATCGCTCTGATTTATCTGCTGCAACTGAGGCCCAGGCATATCAGATGTTTAATGAGATAATAGCGCAGGATCCTTCTTTGAGAGGAAAAGTACAAGTGGTTTCACAATATGAAATGTAATAATTATGGCAGTTACAGTTGCAAAATATAGATTCAATTCCTGGCTGAGAAAGGGCATTGGTGCAAAAATTAATCAGCCCGATAATTTAGGAATGGGTTCATCACCCGTGCTTGAAAGGGCTACCGTTCCTGTAGACATTTCTGTCAATGAGTCGGCAGTGCACAAAGATTTTGCATTGTACGGACCAGGTGATATTATCGGAATCAATCCCAAACTTGTGGTTCGCACAGAACCACTCAACTGGATCACCAATTTTGAACCGAATTATTTACCCTTTATTGAATTTTACGACGAGGATTTTGCCTGGCGATATACGCCGGCAAGTGCCAACGGAAACAAACTCCGGCCATGGATTGCACTGATTGTTTTGAAAGAATCATCTGTAGAAATTGAGCAGGAATTTACAAAGAATGACAATCGTATGCCACTTCCGACTGTTACGGTCAAGTCGGCCTCTTCTTTACCTCTAAACAATCAGATATGGGCGTGGGCACATGTACACACCAACGAAAGCCATGAAGCCGATTCGGAGTTCGAAGAATTCTTAAAATCGTTGCACGACTTAAATAATCCTGCCTCGGATAAAATTATTTCGAGACTAATGTCTCCGAGAAAGTTAAGTGAGAATACTGCTTACCGGGCGTTTCTGGTGCCTTCATTTGAAACGGGGCGCCTCGCAGGATTGGGAATGGATACTACCACTACTGATTCACAGGCGCCATCATGGTCTATCAATTCTGATGGGGTTGAGTTGCCTGTTTATTACGAATGGTTTTTCAGGACAGGCGAAAATGAAGACTTTGAATCATTGGTTAAACTTCTTGAGCCAAGAGTAATGGACAGTAGGGTAGGTATTCGAAATATGAATGGAGCATCTCCTGGTTTTGGAATGGTAAATGGTACTGACCTGGGATCTATTTTACCCCTTACTTCTGATCAAATGGTTATAGGACTTGAAGGCGCACTTAAAGCACCAACTACTCTATCCAGACCGGAAAGTCTTGATTTGTCAAAGCCTTTCTTTACTGAACTTCAGGATGTCGTTAATTTCCCTTCGAACATCGCGAAAATTTCAAACAACGCAACTGATCCCGTTGTAAGTCCGCCTATTTATGGCGAAAATCATGCACTGCTGCATGAACTCAATATTGACAACAATGGATGGCTTCATCACCTCAATCGCGATCCAAGGTTGCGCGTACCGGCAGGTTTTGGAACCGATGTGATCCAGAAGAATCAGGAAACTTACATGGCTAAAGCCTGGGAACAGGTACAAAGGATACTCGAAGCGAATAAAAAGATTTTTTGGGCTTCTTACGCAATGCGCGTCGCATCTAAAGTCAGAGATAATTTCGTTGTCAAACTTGATCCCGCCAGATTAATATCTGTGTATTCGCCTGTATTGAAAAAGGTAAAAGGTTCACCAACTACTCTGCATTACCAGATTGAGGAGAGTAGTCTGCCCATTACGGCAGTGAGTGCTCCATTCAGGAAAATCATCCGGCCGCGCGGAGTTACAGCAAGAAGAATGGCTCAGGCGGATTTAAATTTTTCATATTCTGATTTGGTCAATGATTTGAATGAAGGAAGAATAAGCCCGGCCCCACCTAAAGTTTTACCGGTTGGAATTGATACAGTGGAAAGTATAAATAAGGAACTTATTGCAGAATCAATGAGTCCTTTTATGAAATGGCTCAAAAGGAATAAACTGATATTATTGATTCTGGCTTTAATTGTTATTGTTGTTTGCTGTATTTTCTTTTTGAATATAATCATTGGAGCCTTGCTGGCCATTATTTCTGTATTGGGATTCTTTTATTTGAACAACCTCAAAGAAAGTAATAACCAGGCTGAAATAATGAATGACCCCGTAAAACTCACTGATTTTTTACTGGAGGTACCTCCAAGACCTGATTTCATTTTTGTCGAAACAGATCCTGTAGAAACTTATAATGTTGAATCTTCAGGCACAACGAAAACCCAGGTTACTCATACTAGCGTTGCAAATGGAATACCCATAAAATTTACAACCACAACTTATCAGACTTCCGGGGCTGCGGGAGCCGACAATCTGGAGGCTGCAAATTTTAGAAAGGCGGCATTGAAATTAAACACAAGACTTTCAATCAAAACACAAGAGAAAGTAAGAAGCAAATTTGACCTGAGTAATGCGTTCGAAAAATTAAATCATGCCCTCGATCCGAAAATTGCATACCCGAGGCAACTAGCTTCCATGGTTTATTTCACATTTAATCCGCAATGGCTTCTGAAGCCGGATAATCTCGTGCCGGCCATGGCATACCCGGATTTTGAAGATCCTATGTATGAAAAACTGCGGGATATTTCATCAGAGTTACTTATTCCAAATTTGAATCTTATCCCCCCAAATACTATTTCATTACTCGTTACCAATCCGGAATTTATAGAGTCATACATGGTCGGGCTCAACCATGAGTTTGGCCGTGAATTGTTGTGGCGTGAATATCCAACAGACAAGCGCGGAAGTTATTTCAGACAGTTCTGGGATGTGCGCGGAATAGTTGATCCGGGCTCAGGACTTTCTCCTCAGGAAGTTACCAAAAAATATAAGGATATTACTCCTCTCGACGAATGGGGAATATCAAGTAAACTTGGTAAGCACAATAACCGCAATATTCATGCTGACAAACAAGTCGTTCTTGTGGTGAGAGGCGAATTGTTGAAGAAATATCCGAATACAATTATTTACGCTCAAAAGGCGAAAATTTATAAGGATGAGAATGGAATACCACAACCGTCTAAGGAGCCAATAATTTCGGAAGTAGAAACCAAAACCCAAATGGATAGTGAAGTAAAATTCCCACTTTTCAAAGCGGATATTGATCCGGATTACAAATTCTTTGGATTCGACCTTACGATCGAAAAAGCACGTGGAGAAGACAATCCAAGGGTCGAGACCGATGATTGGGGATATTATTTTATTATACAACAAATTCCAGGTGATCCAAGGTTTGGTATGGATGTAAATTATGAGCCAGATGAAGATAATTCTACTCCCATAACCTGGGATGACTTATCGTGGGATAAATATCCTTCAGATGCGCAGTTTATTGAAACCTCCCGATTGCCGGTTGCCAATTTTCATCCGGCCGGAGTTGGAGAAAGCCGCGCCCAATGGGGATCTGATTCTGCAACAATGGCTTATATTTTATACCAAAAACCTGTGATGATAGCTGTACACGCAAAGCAAATGTTAAATGCACTCTAATCTTTTCTTATGAGCAATTATTCCAACGATATTTCAGCTATCAGAAACTCCCGCAAGGAGAGCCAGAATGAACGGCTTAAAGTCTATCAACTAAAGTTGAAAAATTTCGACGCACAGAAAAGGTCGGAAAAATTAGATATTGGCGAAAGACCTTTTGATAAAGAGGTTAAGAAAAGGCTCGAACAGAAAACTCAGGAACTTGCTCTTCTGATAAAACAGAAGGAGGGCATAACCAATAATCGCATATTGAATGAAAGACTGAGCCAATTATTAGAGTTGAGAGATAATGTCGGTAAAGAAATCAAGATGCTTGACCAACAATTGCAGAATTTCTCAAATGCCATGGAGCGCAGGAATGGAGATGACCTGAAAACCATTGAGAATAAAAAATCTAAATGGATAGACCGGAGGAATAAGATCGAGGAGGAGATTAATTCGATTCAAAGCAAAATTGAACGGCAAAATGAAAATGACGCTTCGGAAGCAATGGAGCAACTCAATCGGCGAATCGAAGAGATCGGCGGCAATATTTCTGAACTTGAATCCAGACTGCATATTTCTCCTCAGGATGACGGGAATTCCAATTTGAATGACGAAATAAAGAAGGGCAAACAAAGGTTAACAGATAGAATTGGCGACACTAATGAGCTTATTAAAAAGTTTTTTGCCGATCGCACTCCACAACAGATTATTGAGAATTGGGATGATCAATATCCTATTATGCTCTTTCCTGTTCGACTCGAAACGAGATTCAAATTGGATCAGAATCCGGCGGAACTCTGGGTTAGGGTTTTTCCGGATGAAGTTGCTGTGAATACGCATGAAGAAGTTCTTACCCAAAGGGAAGTGGATTCAGGAATGGATTATTGGAAATTAATGTGGGCTTCTGCGGATGAGCAAAAAAAGAAGGAGGCGTGGAGTGGTCTTGCAAATAAATTTGGTGGAAATAGAGCAGCATGGGTGGCATTGAATACCAAGCCCCTCAATTGGGATACAAATGTTGGTGTTGAGGATGAATTACAATTTCCAACAATCGATGTGGTAAAGGCCAGCCAGTGGACTGAAGCTCCTCACACCAGAATTATGCCTGATAGGTTTGTCCTGTTGGCATTCCGTGGCAATCAGCCTGTGGAAGCATTAACGACAGTGGGTAATCAAATCGACGACCTGCTTATTGTAGGCCCTGCGCCGCTTGGAGATGATGGACTAACTCCATCGTTGAAGCAGGACAAAAGCAATGATAATAGAATAGACTTCGGTGAAGACTTCGCCTGGGTTTCTGATTTTAATCTGGCAGTTAGAAAAGGTCTTGCCTTTAAAATCAATCTGACAGAAAAAGATCCGGTGGGAATTACAAGAGGCTATGATCAACTTATGGTAATTGGTTTGAAGCATACTGCGGATCATTCAGACGGTCAGAAGCTTGTGGAGGATCTGATCAATAATCACCATTATTCTAAAAAAGGTTTCAGCCTCGTTAAGCAAGGTACACCCACCAATAATACAGAGGAATCCGATTCCGGATTTTCTGTACATGATCCACTCAACAATGGGAGTTACTTTGTCGAAACCGGCAAGCCACTTTTCCAACCACTGGAGGCCGATCGAAACCTCCTGTCAGATGGTCAAAGACTGGCGGAACTGTTGGGTATTTCGTATGAGCCATTGCAATATATTGCCAATAGCAATTCAATGGATTATACCGAGGCGATAGCGATGAATTCGGCTTTGTACAGCACCACGCTCGGATACTTTATGAACAGCATGTTGAATGAGGTAGTGAGTCATGATGATCTCAAAGAACTACGAAGTCATTTTACACGTTACGTTGTAGGAAGAGGAACTTTGCCGGCTATTCGTGTAGGAAATCAGCCTTATGGAATTCTTCTTACAAGTTCGTTTGATCGATGGAATCAAACAGATAGTAGATTGCGGCCAGGGAAAGTCGACAGTTTTGAAACCAGATTGTATGGTGTTATTTCTTTGTTTGAAAGGCTTTGGAAACCTTTGGTTTCTAATTTGGCACACATTTCTAAATCAGGTGATCCCGGAAAAAATCTTATGGATGTACTTGGACTGCATCCTACCTCGGTGGATTTTTTCCAACGTGTAGGATATAGTTTTGATTACCTCGATGATATTGATGCATTTGGTTGGGATGGCCAATACGCAAGAGACAGATGGGAAATGGTTCTCAGTCGAATGACGGCCCTTCATGTAATGCAACAATTGGGTTATAAATCCGAAAGAGCCAATGGTGCAGATAAGCCGATTCCACTCATTCTTCAATTGATCTTTCAACACTACCATACTTCAATTGATAAATTTAATCTTATCGATGGCTTGCCTTTCTCTGAGGTCAACAAGATAAAATATTTTGACGACGCGAATGAAAAACATTATATCCATTGGTTGATCGAAAACCTTGGCAATGTGCCAAAACTTGAGCATAAAGATTTTAATGGTGCCCAGGTACCCAATGCACTTTTGTTTATGATGTTGCTCAATTCGCATCTCATCGAGTCCGGCAATAGAATATACCACCTCGCTTTAGAAAATAACATCAAGGCCGAAGAGTTAATACGTTCAAGAAAATTTATGAATATGAGTACATCCCCTTCGGTTTCGATGTGGGAAGTATTCAAAGCTCCTGCTAATAAAATAATTAGTGGAATTGATTCTGACTCCACTCTATTTGAGCACGTGCTGAATAACAAGATTAAATCGCTTACAGATGTCGCTTCGGTGAAGGAACTCCTGGATTTTCCATCAGCTTTGGACGTATTGAAAAATATGTCAACGGCGGCACTTGAACGGTGTCTTGTCGAACACATGGATACGCTCATTTATAGATTGGATTCATGGCAAAATTCTTTATTTGCAAAAAGAATAGAAGAGCAACGCAATGTACACACTTCTGCCAATAGCAGAGTTTTAGGTGTATATGTGGGTTCTTATGGCTATCTTGAAAATGTAAAACCGGGTGGGCAAAGACAGAAGATTAATGAATCAATTCTTCCTCAGGAATTAAGAGAAAATAAAAACAATCTTTATCAGGTTCCGGATAATGGTGGTTACGTTCATGCGCCATCAATCAATCATGCAGCCGCTGCAGCAATTCTGCGCAGTGGATATTTATCACATGCCGATCCAACAGATAAGGAGATGCTCACTATTAATCTCTCTTCTGAAAGAGTGAAACGAGCATTGTTTTTAGTTGAAGGATTGCGCAACGGTCAGACACTTGAATCTCTCCTTGGGTATATGTTTGAGCGCGGTTTGCACGAACTCACCACCCAATCTCAAAATCCCATTATCCTGAACCAATTTATTCCCCCATTCAGAAAGGCCTTTCCGATTAAAAAAACAAGAGTACCTCAGCAGGGTGGAGTTATGGGGCCTGAAGAAATTGTGGATGATTTCTCAGTGGTAAATGGTCTCGCTTTAGCTGAAACGACAATGGGTGCACCCTTTATTGATGCTCCAATGACTACTGAACAGTCAGCGGCCATAGTGAAACAAAGGGACAATGTGAAGAATTCGCTGGACGCATTGAAAGACCTGTTAGTAGCCGAAAGTGCATATCAACTTGCCATGGGAAATTTCGAAAGAGCCGCTGCAGTGATGAAGTCCGTTTCTGACGGTACGATGATTTCGGATATTGAAGTAATTAATACTTCCCGAGGTACCAATCTTTCTGTGACGAACAAAATGGTCATTCAGTTTAATATTGGATCGGTCGCACTACCAGTTTCCTGGGTAGGAATACCTTCTACATTGCGCGCAAGGTTAGAGCCTGAAATAAATTCCTGGATCGGAAGTCTTATTGGAGATCCTTCAAAGATTAAATGTGTTGTAAAGGCCGTCGACAAAGAAGGTAATCTTTTGCAACAAGGTGGAGTTGATATACAGGCAACAATCAATTTGGTTATGTTGAACATCCAACCTGTTGACCTGATGTACCTAACCAGAACTTCAACCGACGAGCATGGAATATCAGAACTGGAATCCAGAATCAGATATGTTTTTGCTCAGGATAAACTCCTGAGTGACGATGTAATTGTGAAAATTGAATTTGCCAACAATGGAGAAGCCATTCCAGCTTCAAATCTATCAATAAAATCATTTGCAGAAATACTTCCTCTGCTCGACACCATTCGAAATCTTGTGTCTGGTTCAAGGCCTGTGCACGCACGCGATTTTCAACCAGCTTCCAAAACGCTTGTTGCAGCTCCCGAAAATCCCGAAAATTTTGATACTACAGACCTTAGATTACGCGTTGAGTCTTATTACAATGAAATGAAACTATTATTCGATGCGTTAAAAATTGCCTCAGACAATTTGGAGATTACACCCGATACAGTGCATGCAGATGAAGTCAGGAAAGGGATAATCCGGATCTCGGATGCAGGTTTCAGAGATGCATTTCCACTGACATTTTTCGGATCAGGCGAAATTGAAATCATTACATTGGGCTCTCAGGCGCTATCCTTGTTGGAAAGTTTTGAGACCTTGTCCGCCACATACAATAATCGACTGACAGAAGTATTGGGAATTGTGTCTTCGGGCAAGAAGGTAAAATTGCTTACTGAAATGTGTAAACTCTTTGCGGGTGAAGATTTTGTTTTAGTACCAAAATTCAATTTTACAAATGCTTCTGATATTCAGAATTCATTTAATGATACCAATCAACTACTTTCTTATTCTGTTGCGGAGCGAGGCAATTCTCTCATTGTTGAAGAATGGATTCATGGCTTATCTAATGTGCGGCCTAAAATGCACTTGATGGAAACATTAAGAGTCTATAATGATACTTTTAATACTACTGATCTCGATTGCAGACCGATACAATTACCTTATCGAACAAATGATTCGTGGCTCGGTGTTGAGTATCCTGCAAATACTAAAATTGACCACGACACCCTTTCAATCGTATTTTACAACCCTCAAGGATTTGCTGTGGGGCAACCTCAATCAGGACTTATCATCGATGAATGGGTCGAAGTGATTCCGCAAAGAGATGAAGTATCTGCCCTTACATTCAACTATAATCAACCTAATTCTACGCCGCCACAAGCCATTTTGCTTGCGCTTGCTCCGGTTCTGAAAGGAAAATGGACATGGGACGAATTGGTAGATATTATTCGCGATACTTTTTACCGGGCAAAGATGAGAGCAATAGAACCCGATCAGATCGACGCAGAAGTTGGCCTGATCACTAAGTTACTTCCTGCAATCATTTCTGAATTCAGCACAAGCAAAAATAATATTTCACTTGATCTTGCCCTTCTCAACGTCACGCTGGCACCCATGATTGCACAATTTTACCATACAGAAACCTCAAACTAATTCAACATGCCCGAATCCACTTATTTATCGGAGTTATTGATTACCAACGATCTCTTACAGCAGATCTACAGAGAGCCCAGTATTACGGCCTACAATAGATTGGAATCAAGACCCAGAAGTCAGAATTTCGAACGAAGCCTGAGAGCCGAAGTACGTGATGCGCTTTGGATGTTGACCAGACAATGGCAGATGGGCGAGTTTGAGGCCGAAGATGCCGGTTCTGCAATTGATGCCCGAGTTATGACACGCCAGGTTCAACTGGACAGAATCTCCCGCGATTTCGTCAATGGCGAAAAGTACTCCGACGAAATTCCGATGGAGACTTTGGTGGAAAGAGAATTATTCACCTTTGGAGTGGACGACCTGAATAGGACTTATGGTTTGCGCCTGAAAATGGGGCAATATTTTTTAAAACTTCATTCTGCTGCCTTAAGAACAAAATACTTAAATAAATATTTCGAAAAATTCGCTTTTGCACACGACCGTGAAAATGATTTTAAAGGGCAGCCTGAAGGTTTGAGTATTTACCTGGCAACCAATTTAAGATCTATTGACGGCGGAGCAATCTATGAGGCAATAAGGAATAGTCTATTTTCATCAGACATAGAATTCGACGTTGCTGATAATGCGGAAATGCTTGAGGTTACAACGAAATTTGCTACTTGGTTTCAAAGGCAGTACAATCAGCCATCGTTGACAGCGCCTGATGCCTGGCATCCGCAAACATTGGATTACCAGTTTTCTACAGCCGCGCCATACGCCGATGGCAGACAAAAAATTCTTTCGGCAAAAGAATATTATAATGGCCGGCTTGATTGGTTCTGCTTTAATGAGAGCGATCAGCCGATTGCCTTGCAGAATGAGGTAGCCTCACCAATTTCATACAAGGAGGAGGTAATTTCATTCATTCCCACACCTGCAGAATTCAAAGGAATGCCCAATCCAAGATTTTGGGAAATGGAGGAGAGACAGATCGACTTTGGAAAGATCAATGCAAAGACGACCGATCATTTGTTGATGCTTTTTGCAGAATTCGGACTTATTTATGGCAACGATTGGAGTGTGATTCCTTACAAGCTACCCGTAAATACACTATGCGAAGTAAGAGGTTTGGTGGTTACTGACGTTTTCGGTGAGAGAACATTGATCAGGGCAGCGAATGAAGGTGATGAAAATAACTGGCAAAGATGGAGCATGTTCAATCTGAGTAATGCTGAGACTTCGTGGACTACCGGCAAAACATTTTTTTTGCCTTCAACCATTATCAATAATATGCAAAGTGATCCAGTGGAGGAGGTGAATTTTATTCGTGACGAAATGGCCAATATGGTTTGGGGAATCGAGGATATTATTCCGGGGGCTACCGGTAAAGGCATCAATGGACATGAGGCGGCGAGTAAAGAAGGAATAATGCCAGAACCAGTTTCTGGTGAGAACGCATCTATACGCTACGTTTTGGGCACTACTGTTCCTGAGAACTGGATTCCTTTTATGCCTGTACAAAAGACTAATTCCGTTCAGGATATTTATTTTCAAAGAGCAAGAATGCCGAGGCTCGGTTCACCTCCATTGGATACGATTAAAGCGAAGGGTGTTATATTGAACGAAGTGCCTGCACCATATTATATTAATGAAGAAGAAATACCATACTCAGGCACAATTGTTAAAAGAGCATATCAGCGCGTGCGATGGTACGACGGTAAGACTTTTTTATGGATGGGTCGTTATCGCGAAACCGGAAGGGGACAGGGTGGAAGCAATCTGAGATTCGATCAAATCGATCCGATTAAATAATAAAGTACTTATTTGAAATGATGTGTTTTTTAGGGTCGGGAGTTTGATAAGGAGTATTGGTTTTTGAAGGCGAATTTGATTATGGATACGCGATTTTTTTTTAAAACTAATCCCGATTGCGCACATGGAAAGGCCTTATCTTATGTTTTCTGTTTATCAGATCTTCTTGTCAAATCTAACTTCACAATCAAAACTTAAATCCAAAACCAATCCTCAAGCTATACATTTTAGGCATAAAATCAATTAAATTTGAATAGGTAATTCTATTGTCCAAAGAGACAATCGGACTGTCATACTTATTTCGCAACTGATAATTATCCATCAGGCAGATTGGAATATTCACATCCAGAAATATTCTGGAAGAAAGAGAGAAATTCAATCTGGGTACAACGAAAATACGGGCCCCTAAATGCCAGGAGGAAGTTGGAAATGACGTGGAAACCTGAGGTCGCGTTACAATGTTATTGCAGTAGGGGTTGATCGCGAAACCCAATGAAGGAATCATTTTTTTATCTTGTCCTTTCCTGAAGTTCAAAATGTATTCATAACGCAATGAAATGTCTATAGTAGTCGTTCGCTCGCTATCAAGCAACTGCGTAGTATTGGAGTTTACATTTTGGCTTTGTGAGATGGATGCAACGTTACCCAATGTAAACCGGGTTAATTCCACTTCGTGAAAATTCCTTTTTTTGTTGCTCCATTGAAACGCAATTGTGGGATGAAGTATATCCAGCTTGCGGGTATTAAAACTAAAAAGTGTGGAATAGCCATTTTCCGGGTCCGTAGAGTTGGTGTATTCTTCGAAGCTCGCCAGGTTGTATATTTTTAGAGTGTACTTGTAATCAACTTGTGGATTCTGGGCACAAATAAATTGGGAAAGAAATATCATTGATAGAAAAGGAAGAATTTTTTTCATGGATATTGAATAGTAAAGTTCGGCGAACGGAGAAGGATACCATTTATTGCTCTTTTATTTCGGATGCGGCGATAGATTACCTGACGATACACAATACATCAGGAACAACTGGCCCATGATGTTGAAGGTGTTAAACATTGTAATTGAATATTAATGCCATTGTACTATACAATCAACACAATTTTTATGTCAGTGCTGGTCAGTGCATGAATAGGGAGGCCTATTAGATTACTTTGGTTCTTTTGCAGTTGTTCCCGAAACCGGGATAGTTTGAGCATTTTTATCCGGTAAAATATAAATTACAAGTTGGAGAATGTTTTCAGATTACTCCCATCGGCCAATGTCATTAAGTTAAGGAATTGACCGATCAACATTCGACCCGTTCCGGGTCGTTTATCGCCAAAGTCAAGATCATACCTATAAACATGCGATCCATACTGGATCGTTTATCGCATTGTTTACACGCATCTCCTGATCCAGTATGGATCAAATGTTTATAGCACAAT
>JANNEQ010000087.1:0-40235 GCA_031378885.1 Flavobacteriales bacterium | reverse complement strand
TTTGAACTACCTTTTTATTGAATCAGGTTTCCGATATTTCTGCGCTAAAAGAACTCAAAAGCCTCATATCACTTCATTTCTCCAGCAATCAGGTTTCCGATATTTCTGCGCTAAAAGAACTCAAAAGCCTCACATCACTTCATTTTTCCAGCAATCAGGTTTCCGATATTTCTGCGCTAAAAGAACTCAAAAGCCTCACATCACTTAATTTCTCCAGCAATCAGGTTTCCGATATTTCTGCGCTAAAAGAACTCAAAAGCCTCACATCACTTCATTTCTCAGAGAATCAGGTTTCCGATATTTCTGCTCTATTTTCACTTGTTGCATCAGTAAAGTACCTTTATTTAGAATGTTCCCGTAATCCTCTACCGGAGCATTTGCTCGAAAGAGCGAACAAAGGTTCCGCAGCGTTAAAATCTTACATCATAGAACTCGACCGAAAAGAAAAAGAAGAGAACATCATCCATCAACTTCCGGAATTCGTCAACAACGAAGTGAAGTTGATCCTCGTGGGAAACAGCACAGCGGGGAAATCCACTTTGGCGCATTATTTAATGACGAAAGATGTGGAAAAAAAGGGAATCCATTCAACGCCCTGGTTGCAGAAACTAACATGGAAATTTGACAACAATACCCTTGTACACATTTACGATTTTGGCGGGCAGGAATTTTACCATGAAACACACCATATCTTCTTTTCTTCTGATACTGCCTACCTGTTGCTTTGGGATTATGCCAGCAATAGATTGGAGTGCAGAGATACTGAGATCATTATTAAAGGCGAGAGCAAAAAACTGCCGATTCAGAATTATCCCATCGAATATTGGCTGGACGCCATTGATCATTACGGCGCGCCGGTAAAAGAAAATTCTACACCGCAAGCGAACTTGCTTTCAGAAGATAGCAGCAGAGAAAATGAATTGAGCAGACCCGTAAAGGATGAATTTAGCCCACCACATAAAATAAAGACAGGCCATAGGAACACGGAGGCCATGGAGAAACGTGATTATAGTTTCGAAGCTGTTCTTGTGCAGAATAAGATGGAATTGCACCAGGTGCAACCCGTCAACCTATCTACCCTAAAAGAAGAATTTCCCTTTGTAAAGGAAAACATTGCCATCAGCTTATACGATAAAAGAAGACTCCATTTGCTCAATGAAGTGGTAACAGAGATGATCAATAAAGTTGGTATTCTTGGCTACAAAGGAGCTTATTCGTACCAGGTTATTAAGCAGAGCATTGAAAAATTGCAATCTGACTCAATACCTGCCAACCCGATCATGAATATGCAGGAATTCATAACATGGTGCAATGATCAATTGTGCGTTGATGATCATTTGATTAAGGAACTGAAGCCTAAAGCCCGAAGATTAACTCATGCTGAATTGAAGGAGTTGGTCTTCGATGAAAACGTAGTTCGCTCTATGGCCTACCTGTTTTCTACCACGGGCAGTATTTTTCATTTTCCGAATAATCCCTCACTCAAAGACAATGTCTATTTAAAGCCACTGGAAATCATTGAAATAATCCACGGAATTCTTGAGCATGCAGAGCAGAACAAGGGTTATGTATCAAAGTCTGAAATCGAGAGTTCTATTGCCAAAAGAAAGAACTATGATGTCGATACCATTACCCAACTGATGCAGGAGTTCAAAATTGTATTCAGTCATCCGTACAAAAAGGATGTGTGGATAGCTCCGCTTTATCTTACGGAGCAACCACTACAGGGAGTTGAACTTTTTTTGCAGCAGATTCAAAAACCCATCAAACGTTTTACCTTCAAACGTTATATACACAAGTCCATCATACTCGACATATTTCATAAGTTTGGAAAAAAGGTTTATAGAGATGAACATTCCGAACCTTATTTCTGGCGCAATGGATTGGTTGTAGGCACGAGGCACGGTTTGGTGATTATTCGATTTTTTCAGGGAATAGAGCAGCGAGATAATGAGGGCAGGTTGATTTCCTTTGAGCCATCCAGAATCGATGTATTTCAGGCAAGTGGTGAGTCTTCCTCCGATTTCACCAAAGGGATTTTGAAAGAAATTGAAGAAACTTGTCGGGGTTGGAAATACGATATGATGGTTACTACCAATGGGGAAGAATTTTTTTCCATACAGGAATTAGAAGATCATCAGGAAAAGAAGGAATTTTTACTTTACAAGAACGAAAAGGAATTTAAACTGCGCGATTTTCATAAGTATTTAACCAATGTTCCTCGTTTATATCGGTTGTTCATTTCTTATTCAAGCAACGATACAGCGACCATGAAACGCCTTGCCACGCACCTGGAGCCCCTGCGCAAATCGGGTGATATTGAGATGTGGTACGATCACATGATCGAACCCGGAACCAAGTGGAACAATGCCATTCACCAGGAAATGGAAAAGGCCGATGTATTTGTCATGCTTCTAAGTGCAGATTTTGTTGCCAGTGATTATATAACAGCACATGAAATTCCTTTTGCCTTGAAAAAAATGGAATCAGGTAAAGCGCATATATTCCCCATTATTGTTTCAGATTGCCTGTGGGAGTCTGCCATTCCTCAATTGCAGCAGCTAAAGGACTTCAAAGAAGCCGAAGACAAAAACAGCAAGAAACCAGAAATCAGCCTCATCGATAAAAATGATCAGGAAAAATCATTGCACCAGGCTGTTCTCAGTTTGAAGAATTTAATGGGGAAATGGCCCATAATAAGATGAAGTGACCACTATTTTCTATCTGCTTTAACGGGGTTAACCACAATATCTTCCACTTCGCTGACTCACCCGCTCCTTATTTCGAATACACCCGCACCTGATCACCCACAGTCACTACCACATCACTCTTCTTATCGCCGTTCAGATCAGCCATTCCAGCCAAAGAAGTTGCCTCCTTTGGATAGCCCTCTTTCATTTCACCGCTGGAAGAAACGACATATATTTTGCCATCAGAACTTATGGCGGCTATCCAAATTTCAGTATTCGATTTTCGCAACACCTTTGGTGGATATAAAATGTCGTTTGGCAAAGTGATGGCAAATAACTTTCGTCCTTCGCTGCTCACCAAACTCAAAACCTTTCCATCTGCTACCACGAAATCTCTTTTGTTGTCCATATCTACATCCTCAAAATTCACCATAGCATTAGGCGACCAGCCTCCGGCAACCTGTTTGTTTTTATCTTGTCCAATGGCCACTTGCTTCACATTGCCCGACTTATCACAATAGGTAAGAAGAATTTCAGACTCAACATTCGAGGGGTGAACCAACACCTCACCACCATTGTAATCTGCCATTACAGTAGATTGCGATGACCGCGATTCACCATTTCGTTTGAGTAATTTTACTTTTCCATCTTTTAAATAAAAAAGTAAAAAGTCTTCATTGTTCATTCTGAAACAATCGGCATAAGCCGGAATGCCTTCACCCTGGTATTTCCAGCCTTCTGTCGCCTTCGCTGTAACAGAATAATTGTTGAACATTCCATTGTCTGTTCCAAAAATAAGCCTGTAATTTTTATTCGATTCATAATCGAAAACGAAAAGTTCTGTAGTAATGCGGGAACCTGCATTCACCGGAAAACCAGCGAGGTCATTTCCATTTCTGTCCACAATACACAAGTCATTGGAAGTAGTAAATGCAAGTTGTAATTTTCCATTTTTGAGTGCATCCACCTGACTTACTTTTCCAATAATGAAATCATTCATTTTTTTCACCCACAATCTTTTTCCATCAGAACCAAAGAGACAAAGCTGTTTATTTTCATCCTGAAGTAACACCTCTTTCAATCCTGTATTGTGGTTGGTTACAATCCACGGGCCGCGGGCCACAGGCACATCCAACGATGAATTCCACAGCACACCACTTTCCAGCAATGTATCCGGAAGAACATTCGCCAACACACCATCAGAAGGCAAAGCCACATTCACCAGGTACTTGTTGTTCTTTAAATTTTCAATTCCTATAGCCATAAATTCGCCACCACCGAAAATATTCAACACGTGTTTGGGAAGTGGTGAGGTGTAATACTCATCCTGATAAGTGAACCTGGCAGGTTTTCCACCGAGCGTGCCAACGGCTTGTCTGTACGAAGGCTTATCGGCAAGACTTGAGGTGAATCCATTCAGTAAAACCGAATTCAAATCTTCCGGTGTGGAAGCGATAAAAACATATTCGCCTTGTTGGGTAATATAATTTACTTCTACCAGAATGGTAGTGCTCTTATTTCTTTCAAATAACATCGGATGGCGCAACCGATGAATTCCGTTCATATCCAGACTCGACTCAATGATCAATGGCTTCATTAATTTCATGACATCCATGCTGTCCTTCATAGAAAAGAAGAGTACTTCATCGTTGGTGCTATCGCTTTCTGCAATCATGGCCGCGCCCCATTCACCTCCGCGCCAACCGAGCATGGTTTCATTCAAATCGCATTGGCATGAATCGCCCAGATCTTTCCAGGCCTGTCCCCAAAAAAGCGACGCATTACTCCCTGCATAATAACTTTCATGTTGCGCCCAGCCGGCTTCAAAATCATTGTAATTCCAGACGTCCAGCATCGATGTAGTGGCCGGTAAATGTTTGGCAATTTCAAATGTTCCTGCATCGCCACAAAGGCGCATTCCATTCTTTGTGGTATCGCTGAGCATGGCATAACCACTGAGCAATTGTTTGCCTTCGCTGAGCAACGGATCGAGCTGCAACCATTCGTTGTGTTCGAGTGAAAAGAAAAAATGTACCGGAATATCTTTTGAAACCACTTCTTTCGCATCCACAAAACTGCGCTGGTTAATCAACACATTTTTCTTTTCATTCTGAATGATAATTCCATCCATGATGGAAGAGGAAGAGGCAAAAACAATACAATTGTCGATGAATGCCGTTTCGTGAATCAAGCCTTCCTTGTGTACCACAATTGAAACACCTTTGAAATCGCGTTTGGTTCCTTCTCCGAGCCATGGCTCAATCAGTTCTGCTGCATCTCCAGATGAAGCTCCTTCTTTCAAGCCAATACTGGCCATCCATGTATCCTTTCTTCCCTGTTCTGCGCAGGCAATGGCCACGTGCGATTTGTCGAGCAATGTAGCCCAGCCCAGACTTGCTGTGCGCAATGAATCGAGCGCATTGAGCAATCCATGCCAATCCTTCACCGGATTCATTTCTACACCTGAAACTGCATTGCTGCGCTGCACCACGGATTGCAACCAGCCCTCATATTTCCCGAAAGCAGAAAAACCATCAAGTTCCATCACGAAAGAAACATCTGCCGGCAATACGGCCAACGAATCCTGATAACTGTCTTCACTCGAATTGAACTTGTAGTACACATAAGCTACAAGCCCCAGTGCAAAGACTATGAGGACAATTTGAATTATTTTTTTGATCACTTCCGAAAGAATTAGGTCCGGCGAAAGTAGAATCCTGGCCCATTTGTTATGTGTTGATAACGAAGCGAATTTGAACAGTGAAATGTTTGCGAACCAAAATTAAAAAGGCCCGAATAATCGGGCCTTCAAAGTATGATATCGGGGAAAAATTATTCCGCCAAAAGATTTCTTGAAATGACAATTTTTTGCACCTCAGAAGTACCTTCGTAAATCTGGGTAATTTTCGCATCGCGCATCAGACGTTCTACGTGGTATTCTTTTACATAGCCATATCCACCATGGATTTGCACCGCTTCAACCGTGTGTTTCATGGCAATGGTCGATGCAAATAATTTGGCTGTTGCACCGGCCTGATCGTAATTTAAATGCTGGTCTTTTAACCATGCCGCCTTCAAACAAAGCAAACGCGCTGCTTCTATGTCTGTGGCCATATCAGCCAGTTTGAAGGCGATAGCCTGGTGTTGCGATATTTCTTTTCCAAATGCTTTTCTCACTTTTGAATAATCAAGCGCCAACTCAAAAGCGCCACTGGCAATACCAAGTGCCTGTGCTGCGATACCAATGCGGCCACCGCTCAAAGTTTTCATTGCGAATTTGAATCCGAAGCCTTCTTCGCCGATTCTGTCGGCTTTCGGAACTTTTACATCCTGAAACATCAGAGTATGCGTATCACTTCCACGGATGCCGAGTTTGTTTTCTTTGGCACCGATGATAAAACCTTCCATGCCGCGCTCAATAATGAGGCAGTTAATTCCCTTGTGGCCTTTGTCCACATCTGTCTGGGCCATTACAAGGTATGTAGAAGCGCTGCTGCCATTGGTAATCCAGTTCTTGGTACCATTGAGCAAATAATAATCGCCCATGTCAATGGCTGTGGTTCTTTGCGAAGTAGCATCAGAGCCGGCTTCAGGTTCAGAAAGGCAGAAAGCGCCTATTTTTTCTCCCTTGGCCAATGGCACAAGGAACTTTTGTTTTTGCTCCTCAGAGGCAAAAGTCTCCAGTCCCCAGCAAACCAGCGAATTGTTCACCGACATACAAACCGAAACAGAAGCGTCGATTTTGGAAATTTCTTCCATGGCCAACACATAAGACACGGTGTCCATGCCACCGCCGCCATATTTTGGATCTACCATCATACCCATAAAACCCAACTCACCGAGTTGCTTGATTTCCTCGGTAGGAAATTTCTGGAGTTCGTCGCGCTCGATTACACCCGGCTTGAGGACATTCTGAGCAAATTCGCGGGCGGCCTGTCTTACGGCCTTATGTTCTTCTGTGAGTTCAAAATTCATTTTGCTGGATTTGGGGTGCGAATGTAAGAGTTTCTGGGGCTTCACAATAGTCTGATTTATCTAAAATTTGGGCTGAAAATCAATAGTAAAAATCTCCACTTAGAGCGATCAACTCAGTTATCTCACTATTAATCAAACCCGTAATAAAATATAACCTGGATCACAATCTATGAGGCAGCCTTTTCAGGCGGTCATAAATCCCATGTGCCAGCAGGAATTGTTCATCAATCAAGATATCTCAGCTGGCATTTAAATACCAATTTGGCCATTACTCAAAAATTTGGTTTTGATTTGCCACACAATGAAAAAAGAATTTTCAGTAATTGGTTTAATGTCGGGCACCTCATTGGATGGCCTCGATGTGGTGCATTGTTTTTTTGAAAAAGAAAATGGATGGAAGTTTAAAGTATCTAAAGGAAAGACTTTTGGATATGACACCAATTGGAAAAACCGATTGGCCGCGGCCGATCAGATCAATGGATTGGAGTTGGCCATACTCCATGTAGAATTGGGGCAATACCACGGCGCTTGTGTGAGATCATTTATCGATGAATTTTCAGTGCAAGCTGATTTCGTGAGTTCGCATGGACATACCATTTTTCATCAACCCGAAAAATCGTTGACACTACAGGTGGGCAGCGCGCCACATATTGCAGCCCGATGCGGATTGCCTGTGGTGGCAGATTTCAGGACATTGGATGTGGCACTTGGCGGACAAGGTGCGCCACTGGTTCCTATTGGCGACAAATTGTTGTTCGGAGAATTCGACGGCTGTCTCAACCTCGGTGGAATTGCCAACATTTCCTTTAAAGGAAAAAGCGAACAGGATAAAACGCTGGCTTTCGATATCTGTACTTGCAATATGGCCCTGAATGCAATGGCACAATTGGTCAATAAAGAATATGATGCCGGTGGAAAATTAGCACGCTCAGGCGAAGTGAATGATACGTTCCTAAAAGAATTAAATTCACTTTCCTTTTATAAATTGCTCTCACCAAAATCTTTGGGAAAGGAATTTTACGACGAACACATTGTTCCGATTTTGTCGAAGTACAACATTTCCATTGAAGACAAAATGCGCACCCTTGTAGAACACATAGCCCTTCAAATTGCAGAGGTATTGAATCAGCAAAAAGAAGGCAAAGTATTGGTCACAGGCGGCGGTGCGCACAATGATTTTTTATTGGAAAAAATGAGAGAGAAGACTTCTCTTAAGCTGGTAAAACCCGATTCAGCCACCATTGATTTTAAGGAAGCCATCATATTTGCATTTCTGGGATTGTTGCGGTGGTGCAACGAGACCAATACACTGATGTCGGTGACCGGAGCGTCGCGCGACAGTGTAGGCGGATGTATTTACAATGTGATAAACTAAAAACACATTACCGAATAAATATATTACTCTTACCGCCTAACTTTCTTATGTGGTAAAAAAATAAACACATAAGGCACGAAGGAAGTAAGAAAGTAAGAAGACTTGATTTTAGCGTGTACGGCAGTAGAACCATAGTTATGAAGTGTAATTAATACGAGCAATCAAAAAGAAGCAGGAAAACATCAACAAATAAATATGTTAATCTTACAGCCTAACTTTCTCACTTTCTTATGTGTTAAAAAGAATTCGGTTCGAAGTAAGAAAGCATAGAGGAATTATTCATTATTCTCATTGTCAATACCACTACCCCCGCACAAACAACCATCGCACACCTTTATAAAGCCCCACAAATACATAACCCAGCACACCCAGTTTTTCCTTTTCGTCGATTCTCACATTGATGGTAGAAAATGCCTCAAGATGTTCGAGGTTTTTTCTATTTCCTTTTAGCATATCAATTTCAGTGTTGAGTCTTTCCAGTTCCTTTTCTACCAACAAAGCAGCCTGCACATTTTCGGCCTTTGCCAAAAGTTCGAGGTAGCGCGCTCTGGCCTTTTCTGCATTGTCGAGGCGAATACCCAGGTCTGTATAGGCATTGATTACATCATCTCCACTCACTGTTTTGGAAGTCACTTTTCCCAACAAAGCAATATCGGACAGGGCAGCATTCAGTTGGTCGGCCTTTACCCTCAGCATAGAATTGTAATTGCTGGTGCTCAGCACATAGCCCTGGTACCTGGCAGCAATGCCTTCAATGGCGGCATTGGTTTCGGCCGAGCTCTTCACTTTCAAGGTAATATTGGCATTGTAAATCATCATCCGCTCGTTGGCAATTTGCCCATGAGATTGGGCAAACAATTCTGCACGATCCATTCTATCCATATCGGCAGAACCACCATCATATCGGGCAATACTTCTTTTGGAACTGTCGGATGACCAGGCGCGGACAGGTGTTGTACATGAGTTGAGCATCATGTAAACACCACACACTAAAAGCAACCAATATTTCATTTTCTAAGGAATTTAAAAAGCACAGTTGATAATCACTATTCGCAAGCCCAAGTTAATGCAAAAACGCCAGTTTAATTGTGCTGCCAAAGAAGAAATGTATCAGACGCAAACCACCCCTACATTTGCACTCATATAAAAAAATTACTTCCGCGTTTTGATAGAAAAAAAAGACCGCTACAATTACACCGCACTGGAACCTGAAACCTGTGTATTGGTGGGCATTGTAACAAAAAATCAATCGAAAGAAAAGCTCACCGAATACCTCGATGAGTTGTCTTTTCTGGCCGAAACGGCCAATGCGCGTTGTCTGAAACGATTTACCCAAAATCTGGAAAGACCCGACAGCCGGACCTTTGTAGGCAGCGGAAAACTCGCCGAAATCAAACAATATGTGCTGGAGCACAAGCCCAACATGGTCATTTTCGATGATGAGCTTGCTCCTTCTCAATTGCGCAATCTGGGCAATGAATTCAAGGACCAGAATGTAAAAATATTGGATCGCAACAATTTGATTCTCGATATTTTTGCCAGTCGTGCGCGCACTGCCCACGCCAAAAAACAAGTTGAACTTGCGCAATACGAATATCTTCTTCCGCGCCTTACACGCATGTGGACACACCTCGAGAAACAGCGCGGTGGTATTGGAATGCGCGGCCCCGGTGAGCAGGAGATAGAAACTGACCGACGAATTGTGCGCGACAGAATTGCATGGCTCAAAGATGAGTTGAAAGAAATTGACCGTCAGAAAAGCACACAACGCGGCAACAGAGGCAGCATGGTGCGCGTGGCTCTGGTAGGTTATACCAATGTGGGCAAAAGCACCATCATGAATTTACTCAGCAAGAGCGATGTTTTTGCGGAAAATAAACTCTTTGCGACCCTGGATACCACTGTTAGAAAAGTAGTCATCGGCAATTTGCCCTTTCTCCTTTCTGACACAGTTGGATTTATACGCAAGCTTCCACACCAGCTCATCGAATCTTTCAAAAGCACATTGGATGAAACGCGCGAAGCCGATTTGCTGCTGCATGTAGTCGACATTTCGCATCCCAATTTTGAAGATCAACTTACCGTGGTGAACGAGACTTTGCGAGAAATTGGAGTGGGCGATAAACCCATGGTGATTGTCTTCAATAAGATCGATGCCTTTCAGTATGTGAAGAAAGATGAAGACGATCTGACGCCCGCGACAAAAGAAAATATTTCGCTGGAAGAACTTGAAAAAACGTGGATGGCCAAAGTGGGAGAAAAAGAAGCGATCTTTATTTCAGCACACAAAAAGATTAATCTGGAAGAATTCAGAAATTTACTTTACGAGCACATCAGACAAATTCACATCACCAGATACCCCAACAATGGGTTTCTGTTTGAATATGAGTAAATTTTGGGGAACTGAGAGAGGCGGCTCAGTAATGTAGTTGTGGCGCAAATATAATTTGATCTTCAGTTTATTACAAAATAATTTGCCCGGCTCATGTCTCCTGCGTATTAACGGGCGATTAACTCAATGTTTTCTCCGAAAAACATGCTGATTTACTTTGAAAAAACACTAAATCCGCTTGTCATCCCGGGTTCTCCAAAAATCACAATGGAGCGCCGTTAGTCACAATAGACCCAATGTTTATGTCCGTTATTGCCCACATTCGCGGAAAATTTAAAGGCCAATTCACATGCAAGGAAAAAAAAGCGGAAAAATCAACCTACTTTTTGTATCAATTATTTTACTGGCACTATGTAGTTTTTCGGCCCGTGCGCAGAATTTTACCATCAGCGGTTCTGTGAAGGACAAAGCCAGCGGGGAAGATCTGATCGGGGCCATTATTGCCGTGAAAGAAATTCCCGGAAAAGGAACAGTTACAAATACCTATGGATTCTACTCACTCACGCTACCGCAGGGGAATTACACTTTGTTGTATGAGTTTCTGGGGTTCGAAACACAACAAGTGCCTATTCAGCTCAGCGCCAATATGACATTAAATATCGAAATTGGCGAAAGCGCGGATACAGTTGGTGAAGTTGTAATCGAAGGCGAAAAAGAAGACAAGAACATTCGCAGTTCTGAAATGGGAACGGTAAAAATTGATCCTAAAAGTATAGAATCCGTGCCGGTACTTTTTGGTGAAAGAGACATTATCAAAATATTTCAGATGACACCCGGAGTAAAATCCGCCGGTGAAGGAAATGCCGGATTTTATGTTCGCGGTGGTGGTTCTGATCAGAATCTTATTCTACTGGATGAGGCTCCTGTTTATAATGCCTCTCACTTACTCGGCTTTTTCTCTGTCTTCAACTCTGATGCACTCAAAGATGTAACACTTTACAAAGGTGGAATGCCCGCTGAATATGGCGGCCGTGCATCATCTGTGATGGACATAAAAATGAAAGACGGCAATTCCAAAAAACTGGCAGGCAGTGGAGGAATTGGTCTCATATCCTCACGACTTACCATTGAAGCACCCATTGTAAAAGACAAAGGTTCGTTTATCATTTCCGGAAGAAGAACCTATGCAGATTTGTTTCTGAAACTTTCTAAAAAGGAAACGACAAGACAGACCAAACTCTATTTCTACGATTTGAATCTGAAAGCCAACTATCAGTTGAATAAAAAAAACAGGTTATTCCTTTCCGGATATTTCGGCCGGGACAATTTTGAACTTGGAAATGCCTTTGGGTTTGACTGGGGCAATGCCACAGGAACTTTGAGGTGGAACCATATTGTGAATGACAAACTATTTTCGAATACGTCTTTCATATACAGCAATTATAATTACCAGTTTAAATTCAATGCCGGTGGCGAAGTGATTTTCTCATCCACCATCAAAGACATCAACTTGAAGCAGGATTTTTCGTACTTCCCCAATCCGAATCACAAGATCAAATTCGGTTTCAATGCCATACACCACACCTTTGTGCCTGGCGAAATCAAAAGCGATTTCGAATCGTTCAACGACATTAAACTTTCTACCCGTTATGCCCTGGAAGGTGGGGTTTACGCTCAGAACGACCAGAGCATTGGTGAGAACTTCTCCATTCAATACGGCTTGCGCTATTCCATGTTTGATTACATGGGAGAAGGTTCTGCTTACACGTACAACAGTGAAGGCGACACCATCAGTTCGAAACGTTATGGCAGTTGGGAAAGCATAAAATACTATGGTGGACTTGAACCAAGAATTTCTGCAAAATATTCGATCGACAAGAAAAGTTCTGTAAAGGCATCTTATAACAGAGCTTATCAATACCTCCACTTGCTTTCTAACTCCACTTCCACTCAGCCTACTGATATCTGGGTGGCCAGCAGCAACAATATCAAACCTGAGATCGCTGATCAGATTGCAATAGGATACTTTAGAAATTTTGCCGACAACAAATATGAGTTTTCATTTGAAACCTATTACAAAAAAATGCAGAACCTGATCGACTACAGAAATGGCGCGGATTTGTTCTTTAATGAATTGGCAGAAGGCCAATTGGTATTTGGAAATGGAAGAGCATTTGGCGCTGAATTTTTTGTGAGAAAACAAAAGGGTAAATTGACCGGTTGGATCAGCTACACCCTTTCCAGATCGCTGAGAACCTTTACTGAGATCAACAATGGCAGTGAATATCCGGCACGTCAGGACAGAATTCACGACTTAGCTATAGTCGTTATGTACGAACTAAACGAAAAGGTAAAACTGTCTGCCAACTGGATTTACTATACAGGATCTGCAGTTACATTCCCGTCAGGCAAGTATGAAATCAATGGTATAACAGTGCCTTACTTTACAGAGAGAAACGGCTACAGAATGCCCAATTACCACAGGTTAGACGTGGGAGTTACCATTGATGGCAAGAAGAAAGAAAAATGGGAATCTTCCTGGAATATTTCAGCCTATAACCTCTATGCCAGAAAAAATGCTTACTCAATTACCTTTAGAACCAACGAGAACGATCCGAACTTAAACGAAGCCGTGCGCACCGCACTGTTCAGAATTGTTCCATCTGTTACTTATAACTTCAATTTCTAAGACCATGCAAAAAAATAAAATATATTCCCTGCTCTTTATATTCAGCCTAATGGGTTCGATGCTATTCCTGAACAGTTGTCAGGACGTAATCGAAATCGAACTGGACGAAGCCGATAAACTCTATGTAATTGAAGGCAGTGTAGTTGAAAACAGAGATTTTATATTGGTGCGCGTGACCCAAACCGGCAATTATTTCGACACGCAACCAGAGCCCACCGTGAACAATGCACTGGTAAAAGTAACCATGCCTGATAATTCTGAAATAACTCTCAACAGCATCGGTGATGGATACTACCGCGCGGATGGATTGACGATTGCCACCTCATCCACTTACCAACTAAAGGTAGAAGTGGACGGTAAGACATTCACCTCATCCACCTATATGCCTGCGCCTGTAGCCATCGACTCCATCGCCACTGCGGTGCAGGACAATCCATTTAGCCCACCGGGAGATTCGACTAAATATGACGTATTTATACTCTACCAGGACGTTATAGGAGAGAATTATTACAGAATGAATACATGGGTGAATAATCAGTATCTATCGTCGGCAGATGAAATTATGCTTATTGACGACAAGCTCACCGATGGCAATCCGATTGTGATTCCCATTTTTGTTGCTTCATTCGATCTGGGCGACACAGTAGAAGTTGAACTACAATCGATAGATGCAGCGACCTTTGATTATTTCACCACCTTCGTTTCAGTAGCCGGTTCAGGCGCCGGAAGCCCTTTCAGTGCAGCGCCCGACAATCCTGAAACCAATATTGAAGGAGGCGCATTGGGAGTTTTTGCCGCTTACACTTCGAGTAAGAAGGTTATAGTGGTTGAAGAGTAGATTGACCGTTTTTAGATGTAAAAAATGATATTAGACCCGCTGGAAATTTCTGGCGGGTTTTTGTTTTTGCAGACTGACGAAAAGAAGAATAAAATCAGGTTTGGACCAAAACTGGAGATTTGCTGTAAATTTTCTATGGTTGAATCACATTGTAAAACTCTGGTCTAACCAGTTATTTCGATTAAAATTGACCAAAACGTCACCGAAATTCTAACGGTCAGTTTCTTGATATCGGGAATAACAAGATTAAATCTTTACCATCAGAGATTGGAGAATTAAAAGAGCTTGAACAACTGAATATGCACAATGTATGCCTGAACCACTACCCTTCAAGCTTTTTTGAACTTAAAAAGATTAAAAAAATAATGGGAATGGATAATGATTTCAATAAAAGAAACAGAAAAAAAATAATCACACATTTTGGAAATGCGGTATTAATTACCTGGTCGAACGACCCGCTAAGTTGGTAACACCAAAACGGCAACACTACACTCAATTAAATGAAACCCGTCAAATCCACAGCAGAAATATTAGCATTTAAACTGTAGCCATCCTTATTCATCCTCAGTGTCCCGCTCACGAGATTTTGACGGCGGAGAAGCTTTGATTACTTTTATCGGCTAAATACTAACACTGGATTCAGGAGTGTTTTCGCTACCGACCATTGGCAAAGATGCTGCAGCGACACTACGCCAAACCACAATTAACCATTTCGGACAACCTGATGCAAAAAAATACACGACATAAATTATGATGATAAGAGAGGCTAGAATTGACGACATAAAACAAATTCAAATCGTAAGAAATTCTGTAACAGAAAACACTTTGTCAAATCCCGGTCTGGTAACAGATGAAGATTGTGAAGAGTTTATCACGGTACGAGGAAAGGGTTGGGTGTGCGAAATTGACAAAAAAATTGTAGGATTTGCTATAGCAGACTTGAAAGAAAATAATATTTGGGCTTTATTTTTAGATCCGGGATTCGAGAGAAGGGGAATCGGACAAATATTACACAAGACGATGTTGGACTGGTATTTTACACAGACAAAAGATAAAGTTTGGCTGGGAACAGCTTTTAACACAAGAGCAGAAAAATTTTACAGAAAAGCTGGCTGGACAGAAGTTGGAACTCACGGAACCAAGGAAATAAAGTTTGAAATGACATATACTGACTGGACAACAAGCCAGACCTGTTAACAGATAAGCGTTAAACGAAGTTTTGCGAAACGTCAATATCAAACCATGGCAAGCCCGAGATCATTAACTCAGACCAAGGAACCAAGTTCACTAGTGAGATATACATCAACTATTTAAAATCGCTTGAAAACGTAAAAATATCTATGGCCGGCAAAGGAAAATTCAATTTTATTCCTTGCCATTCGCCTTTCTCTTTCCTGTTGAAATATTTTGACATTACGTCTCCTGAGCTAAGAAGACTTGACTAATTTTATCCCATAAACTTTCGCAAAGTTGCAAAGTATTTTTGTGGTACAACTCAGCGAAAAAATAACATCCATATTAATGTGCAAATTACTCCTGTTTAATTAAGAAAATATGACCAGCAACATTTATCAGATTCAAATTGCCCTGAGGGGATTCAAACCAAAGATTTGGAGAAGAATATTGATTCCATCGGACACTCTTTTGGCAGATTTTCATGAGATAATTCAAATAACGATGGGTTGGGAAAATTACCACTTGCATCAATTTATTAAAGACGGAACCTATTATTCAAACGAAAATGACGCTGAAGCTGTGTTCCACTCCATTAATTATCAAAAGAAAAAGACCCGTGTAAAAAACCTGCTAACCGCTGTAAAAGAAAAAATTGTCTATGAATATGACTTTGGTGATTCTTGGGAGCATGACATTATATTGGAGAAAATAATTCCATTTGATGGTAACTTAAGGTACCCGATTTGCATAACCGGCAAAATGCATTGTCCACCCGAAGATAGCGGAGGCATTTGGGGATATTCAGCAATGCTCGAAATATTAGGTCAACCTGACCACAAAGAATATAACGACTACCTTGAATGGTTAGGCGAAGAATTCGATCCTGAGTACTTTGATAAAGATGAAATAAACGAATTTTTGAGAGATGACTACCCTTGACATTCTGATTTTTACGCATTAAAAATCAGAACAATGGGATGGAGATTTTCTTATGAGACTCGCTTTAGCAGCGATACTATGCCTCTGCAATTGCAATACATTTGATTATGGAGTTGACGCAAGAACAACGCGATATTATCCATTCAACCGGAAACATCAAGATTAACGCTGTGGCTGGTTCGGGAAAAACTACTACGGTAATTGAATATGCCAGGACAAGACCATCCACCAGTAAAATTCTGTATCTGGCATTCAACAAATCCGTAAAACTTGAAGCCGCCAAAAAATTCGCTGACAAAGGGCTTAATAACGTAAGAGTTGAAACCGCGCATTCCCTGGCCTTTCGGCACATTGTTTCTAAGTTTGGATACAGGGTTAGATCACATGGATACAAGACAAATGAAATTGTAGAGCTTCTAAACCTGCAAGGCAATGAGGAAAAACATACCGAATATGTAATTGCCAACCACATCAATAAATTTATTGCTTACTTCTGCAACAGCGACAAAGAAAAGGTGCAGGATCTGAACTATCTCGACACCATAACCGACACGAAAGCGCGGGTCTTTGTATCTGCATTTTACGATTACATTGTTGTGCAAGCCAGAATTCTATTGGGTAAAATGGACAAAGGAGAAATTGAAATAACCCACGATTTTTATCTCAAAAAATTTCAACTCTCCAATCCAAAACTCAATTACGATTACATTCTTTTTGACGAGGGACAAGACGCATCGCCTGCAATGCTTGACGTTTTCTTCAAACAAAAAGCTACCAAAGTAATCGTTGGCGATACGCATCAGCAAATTTACGGTTGGCGGTTTGCTGTGAACTCATTAGAAAAAGCAGATTTTACAACCTATCACCTTTCTACCAGTTTCAGGTTCAGTCAAGACATTGCAAATCTCGCAATGGAGGTTCTGAAATTCAAGAAACACATTGGTGAGCATCAGACCATACCCATTACGGGCAAAGGAAATAACAAAGAAATACAGACCAAAGCTGTTCTTGCAAGAACCAATCTTGGACTTTTGCTGAAGGCAATCGAATACGTTACTGAAAAGAAAAAAGTTAAACATATTTACTTCGAAGGTAATATCAGCTCTTATACTTATGCAGATGAAGGCGCTTCGCTTTATGATGTTCTCAATCTTTACAATAAAAAAAATTACTTAATAAAAGACAAGCTCATCAAGGCAATGAAAGGCCTTGATGAATTAGAAGATTATATTGAAAAGACAGAAGATGTTCAACTTGCCATGATGGTGGATATAGTGAAAGAGTATGGAAATAAAATTCCAGACATCATCAAAGCCATAAAAGAAAAACATGTTGAAAATGACAATAAGGAAAAAGCTGAAATGATTTTTTCCACAGTACATCGCTGCAAAGGCATGGAGTACGATGCTGTTCAATTGGTAAACGACTTCATATCTGAAGAGAAATTAGAAAAGCTCAAAAACGATAGGAAGGCGGAGGAAATAAATACTCAAAAATTAAACGAAGAAATCAATTTACTGTACGTTGCAGTAACCCGGACAAAAAGCAGCATTCACATTCCTGAAATCTTAATGCCCAATGACTTCCCTAAATGCCCACAAATCCACGTAATAAAAGTTGTGAGCAAAGAAGAAAAAGAAGAGCCGAAAACCACTGCATACAGCGCAGATAATGGAGAAAACGAAAAAGCATACTCGGTTCACGAAATTAGAACCACATATAAAGACGCTTATAAAAAATGGACACCTGAGCTTGACGATGAACTTACAGTAATGTTTTGTGAAGGTGTTAACGCAAAAGATATAGCCAAGCATTTCGGACGAACCAAAGGTGCGATACTTTCAAGAATTAATAAACTGGAACTGGAAGAACTTTATGGATAGAAGAAGTACTGTCAATAATCTGTGTGCCGCGATAAGTTACAATACGAAACAGAGCTAAAAACATTGAACTTTTTGCCCGCTTCTTTAATATGAAACGACACTCTTGCGTCTGTTCAAAGCCACTCAATCCTTACCACAACAAACTTTGTACTTGCGCCCACTTCCACATGGGCAAGGTTCGTTGCGGCTTATCTTAGGCGCGTCGCGAACTACTGGCTGAGTCGGGGGTGAAAATCCGGGCCAATATGAAGAGGGTTTATTGGTCGTTGTATCCCATTCATTGTTGACCATGTCATCATCCGCATCTTCCTGATAGCTTGCCCATGTATTGACAATGTCCTTGTAAAATTCATGAATAGACAATATTGGATACATCCTTTTACTTCTGGTAGCGAGCAGTTCTTTCCTAAACTGGCTAAGGTCAGCGCAAATCGTTTCATCAATAAACTCCCTCTCATAAAGCTTTTCCCATGAAGGAACGAGTCCAATAAGCCCCAAATCGGCCAATTCGGAAAGCGAAATCGACAAAAAAACATTATCCACTTCCTCCTCCTCTTCCTCGTCCAACCCCAGATAGTAACTGAAGGTAAACTCGAATAATGCGGCTACTCTTTCATTTAATTCTGGTTGATGCATGGCCATTTGGCAAAGCGCCATAGGAATAGAACATTTGGCATAGGAATCCATCCGGGCAGCAATCATTGCCTCCTTCAATAACTCCGGATTTCCTTGTGCTACCTGGTAAAAATACCGCCATAGCGTTTCTGTGCAATTGTCACCAAGCCAAAGTTCCAGATTTTCATCATCCCATTTCAAAAATTCAATCACCGCTGGCAAAGACTCTATTGCTTTTAATTCGCCCAATATAAAAATGGCATGAAGCATCAAATCACCTTCTACTTCCTCCATATAAAAATCGCTTAACTCTTTGCCATTATTTAGAACCCAAATAAGATCCTGCACAAGAGATTCTCGTGGCAATTGGAGAATGTCCGACAGTATTTGGTCGGGAATGGTGAAGTCATATTTATAAATAGCCCTTAATTCCTGATTTTGCAAATGACTAAGTTGCTCCTCCAGATTGGGCCGAAGCTTGTCTTTCATATAATCTGCAAAAATATCATTAGCCTCCAGCACATACCGGCTGTTGGGCGCAATACCAGACAAAGTCTCCAACCTTACGTCGGCCACAGGCTTGTTACCCATTGCCAGCAAATAACGAATCACTGCTACCTCATAAGACGCAACTTCATCCACATGGAAAACTTTTCTTTCGGGATAAATATCAAGAATGCTCAGGTTTTCGCCCAATATTTCCCTTGCCTCATCGAGTTGGCCCATGTCAATTTCGGCCTCTGCTTTGGTAAGCTTGCTAAATATATAATCAGGGAATTGATTCAAAACTTCTTCCAGCACTTGCGCAGCCTTGTCATCATTCCCGGCAATAATGTAGCCAGTAGCCAAAAAGCCACGAACCTGTGGCGTGTTGGGATACTTTTCGCTAAAAGCAATAATTTTTTTTAATGTTTTGTGCGGTCCCTGTTGCAACAATTCTGAAAACAACTTATCTCTTTGGGCTTTGACCTCTGGAGGATAATTGTAAAGCCGATTGGCAAACTCAGCACTATAACTAATTTCGTATGGCAGGTCTTTAAGGATGTCGAACATAACTAAAATCTCAAGTGATAATCAAGGTTGAAGAAGCAAAACTAAACCCTAACAACGGTGCGTTTCGCTATTGTGCAAATCTCTGGATAAATTATACCGAATTGGTATCCGTTGTAGTCCGATCTGCGCTCCGCTTGATTCTACGACCCTGCTACTCTACAGGTATATACTCCGGAATCGTTTCGGGATATCATTTCAATTAGTCTATGGGCTCAATAGAAATGAACATTGGTATTATATCTTGCCACTATTTTGGCCCTGAAGAATACTCCGGTTTCCAAAGAATTTCATTTCAGCCTCACGCACAATTTGTACAGCTTCATTGAAACAACGATGCCCCAAAAACTCATCCGCTAATTTCGCCAGTTTATCTTCTGCCGCATCTGTATTGTCAATACCAACAAGATAACGAATCACTTCCCTTTCAAAAGCCATATATTCATCATAGCAAAATTTGTTTCTATCAGGGTACATGTGCTTAATTGTGAGTTTTTCTCCCAAAATGGCAAGAGCACCTTTGTAGTTGCCCTGCTCCATAAATTCAGTAGCCTTGTCGAGACGGGTGTGAATATAATTCGGGAAATTTTCGATGGCAAAATTTCTCAATTCATCGACTTTTTTGTTGTTTTCCATGTCCATGTATCCAAACATCATCACATGAACCACTTGCGGCGTATGCGGATATTTGATCCGCATGGTCTCCATATCCTTCAAAGCCTGCAATGGCCTTGGGCCGTTTAATTGCTTAACAAAGGCGCTGAGTTCGGCTTTTATCTGATCTGTCAGTTGGTACAATTCCATGAAAAAATCAAGATCAGTTGTTACCTCAAAAACCTGTTGGTGTTGTCGAACGATCATAAGGCTGAATCGATATTATTTATAAAAAGATAAATACACCTGCAAATGTATTTCATGCGTTTTAAAAACAGATTGAGAATTATCCACACAAATTAATTGGGTGAGGCTATCTCAAAAACCGCAACTCATTCACAATATCGCTGGTCATCTTCGATAAAGGTCTTTTTTCAAAATCATCTTCTTGTTCGTAATTGCTAAAGGCAATGCGGTACAAGTCGGATGATTGCAGGGAGTTGAGATAATTAATTAACCTTCGATTCTCAACTTGTTCACATTTTACTCTTTTGTCGATAATCTTCTAAAAGAATGTAAATGAATGCAACCCAACAAACCCCGCTGCTTCCTTATCGGGGAATTCTTATTGTTTTACCTCGTACTTCTTGTATTGCGCGAATTGCCCTATCATTGCATAACCAACAAGGATCTCAAGGTGCCAATAGAAAAACAACTAAAAGAATATTCCTCTCAGGAATTGCTGGAAGGATTCAGGAATAGCACTTCGCCCGTGATGAATTTTATCTATAAGGAAAATATTGCTGCGGTCAGGAAATATGTCCGAAACAACAATGGCTCAGATGATGATGTAAAAGACATTTATCAGGATGCCATTATTGCCTCGTGGATGAACATCAACGATGGGAAGTACCAGCCCAAAAAAGGATCGGAATTAGGAGGATATATTTTCCAGATTGCGAAATTCAAATGGTTGGATAAACTTAAGTCGAAGGCCAGTAAAAACACCATCAGGCTGGTAAGTGATGAAGTAAAGGATCAGCTTGCCGATTCGGGTATCGATCACCAGCCCGATGATGATATTGCTTATTTACAAACGCTTTATACAAAATTAGGAGATAAGTGCCGCGCGATTCTCAACAGCTTTTACTACGAAAAAAAGAGCCTGGAGGAAATTGGTACCGATCTGAAATACGATGCTTCCACCCTGCGTACCATGAAGTACAGGTGTATGATGCAGCTTAGAAAAATGCATCTGGAAGGATCTGAAACGAATAAAAAATGATGAACGATTCCGACATAACGCAAGAGTTGTTTGAACGCATAGAAAAATACCTGCTCCAAAAAATGAGTACGGAAGAACGACTGTCATTCGAAAAAGAAATGGCAGTTGATCCTGTGCTTTTGGGTGAAGTAAATATTCAGCGCAAGTTGATCAAATCTGTACTCACGGGCTCAATGAAAGAACAACTTGAGAGCATCCATATTGAAACGCAAAAAGAAACGGAGAAAAAATCGAATAGAGCGTTATGGATGGGCCTTGCCGCTGGTGTGGCGATTCTCCTTGCGACAGGACTTTATTTGATTAACTCACCTGATCTCAACGAACAACTTTTTGCAGAAAACGCCAGTATTGACCCTGGGCTTCCGGTGCCCATGAGTGCGAGCAACAATTTTGCCTTTCATGACGCCATGGTGGATTACAAAAACGAGCAATATGAAAAGGCCATTTCAAAATGGCAGGTGCTTCAAAAAGAAAACCCCAATAATGATACACTCACCTATTATATTGGGGCTTGTTATTTTAATTCAAAACAATACCAAAAGGCCATTACCCAATTTGACGAAGTCAATAAAAATAATACCTCGGTCTTCCGAAATAAAAGTCAGTGGTACGAAGTGCTTTCTCTTTTGCAAACCAAACAGACTGAACGAATCGAAAAAATAATTCCTTACAGCAATTCGCCGTATGAGCAAAAAATATTGCGCATACGGGAAGCGCTCAAACAATAGAAAATGGTCGCGAAATGCCTTGTATTCGTCGCAGTTTTTTGTGCGCAATTAACTCTTGTTGCCCAGCAATGGGATGCTGAGTTATACGCAAAACGCAAGCAGGAAACCGACTCATTATTCGATGGAGAGCAATATCCAGGGGCATTGCAATTGGCCGAACAACAAATAAGTTGGCTTCAAAAAATTGGCAGGCCCGATAGTGTTTATCAATACATGTACACCATTGGCAGATCCATCTGGAAAACAAAAAGTGCAACAGCCGGACAACAGCGCGCTGAAAACATTTTCAAATATGTTCAGGCCAACGACAAAGACACTGTGCATCACCTGGCTGCGCTTACTGATTTGAGTTGGTTGTATTACGAAACAGGGAACGACAGTTTGTGTTTGAAAACAGACGAGCTCTACTTGCTCACATGTCAACAATTTTCGGGAGTGAGTTCAGAACAAATTGCCAACGGTCATTACAACCTTGGTTTTGATTACCTGGCCCTCGGCAACAGCAAGGTCGCTCTGGGACATTGGCAACAAGCATTGGACATCCTGCTTAAAGTCCCGGATGCTAAAGCTTCCACGATCTTTAAGTGTTATAATGCCATGGGCACTGCGCTTTACCGCAACGGTGATTTCAGGAAGGCAAAAGAGAGTTACAACAATTGCCTTCAAAGAGCCGCAATTGAAAAAAATCCTTATGAGAGCAACAGTAACATGGCCAATTGTTATGGCAATCTATCGCTACTGGCAGAAGATGAAGGCAATTACATCTTAGCAAAACAAAATCTCGAAAAATGCATTGCCCATCGGAAATTAGCCCAGGAAGCAGCAGATAAGCCCCATCTGAAACAACAGGAAGAAGATAATCTTAGTAAGACTTATGCCAATCTGGCCACCATTTATCTGGCCATTGGAGAATTTGGTCGTTGCGAAAAATTGCTCTTTCTTTCGAAAGAAGCAAAAGAGAAATTCCTTGAAGAAGGCGATCCAAGACGCAACCTTGTTTACGAGCAACTGGCCAGTCTCTATCTGGCCACCGGAGATTATACTAAGGCCAAAATCAACAATGAAATTTACAAACAATCGTCTATAAAACATTATGGCTACGAGAGTTTCTGGACAGGATTTGCCCTTGTAAGAGAAGGTCAGATATTGGTAAAAATGAAAGAGTATACAATGGCACTTGACTCCTATCAACAAGCCATTACTCTTTTCGAAAAAGTAGAAGATGAGGACGAAGGAAAAGAACTGGCGGGTTGTTATCGTAAGCGCGCAGAAGTGCATCAGATACTAAAGAACTACGGCGCTGCGATCAAGGATATCGAGAAAGCCATTCAAATCTATCAAGGTTCCAGAGAGGCACACGATCCTTCAATAGGACGATGCTATCTGATGCTTGCCGAAGTAAAAATGAACAGCAATGATTTGGTTGGCGCTCAAACTGCCGTCGCAGAAGCACTCAACCGGCTCGAAACATTTCAGCAAAACAACAAAGTGAATTCGGGTCGTCTCTCGCTTTTTGCGCCACACCTGCCCGATGCTTATTACATGAGGGCGCGCATTGCAGACGCCGGGCCTCACACAAAAGAAGGTGCCCTGGCCTCTTTTGAGGATGCCAATAAGGCCATACAACATTTAAAAGATTCGAAAAATGCGCTGGATACAGATGAGTCACAAATGATGCATTACGACTCAAACGAATCCATATTCAGTTTTGCACAAGATCTCAGCCATCGTTTGTATGAGGAAACAGGCGAAGAACAATATGCGGAAAAACTCCTGCAACTCGGCGAAGAAAACAAAAGTATAATGTTGCGCAGAAGATTAAATTCGTTCAGTTCGATTGCATTCGGCAATGTTCCGGATAGTATTTTACAGGAAGAAATACTATTGCAAAATGCGCTGGGTAATGAGGACTTGCTCAAAGACAGCCTTGATCGTATGCTGGAAAATGAAAAGAAATATGATGCCCTGATAGAACGCATCAAAACTGAACAGCCCGCATATTATGAGTTGAAGTACAATCCCTCCGTAGCCAATATCCAACAGATTCAAACCGAACTTTTGAAGGACGGCAGCAATCTTCTTGAGTACATGGTTTCAGAAAACAATATTTATGCACTGGTTGTTTCCAAAAAAAATCACCATATCGTTAAGCTGGACAGGACCAGAATTGCCGCCAGTATCGAACAATACAACAATGCCATCAAGAGCAATACAATAAGTCAAATGGAAAGTATTTCGCACCAATTGTACAAGCTGCTCTTCGCTCCGGTGGCTTCATACTTTGAAGGAACAGAGCTTTATATTGTACCGGATAACGAATTATTCAATCTCAATTTCGAAACGCTGCGCAAAACCGCCACTGGAGGTGTGGAAGCGTATTTGATTAACGATTATACCATTTCCTACTTGTTGTCTGCTACCACTGCCCTGCAATTCGCAAAACTCGACAAACAGAAGGCCAGCGGTGTTCTGGCTTTTGCGCCGGGCTTTTCTGATGAGTTGAAGCAGGATTATGCTTCGAAAAAAAACGCAGCAACAAATTTCGACAATGATTTTAGTATGCGTATTCAACAACCCTTTGCTGTGAAAACAGCCCAAAACATTGCAACGCTCTTTGAAGGCGCAGCTTTCACTGCCCAATCGGCCACCGAAGAAAATTTTCGCACAAGCGCCTCCAATTACGGTGTGATTCATTTTGGAACACATACTGAAATCAACAATACATCGCCATTGATGTCGCGACTTATCCTCAGCGCATCTGCCAACGACAGCACAGATGAAAACGATGGTTATCTTCATGCTTACGAAATATACAGTCTTCAATTGCGGGCAGAGTTAGCAGTGTTGACCGCCTGCGAAACAGGATTAGGCAAACAAAGTAACAGCGAAGGCGTCATGTCATTGGCCCATAGTTTTGCTTATGCCGGATGCCCGAGTGTGGTAATGTCGGTGTGGCAGATTGACGAAAAAACTTCTGCTACCATAGTAGAATATTTTTATAAAAATCTCTCCGAAGGAATGCCCAAAAATGAAGCATTACGCCAGGCCAAATTAAAATACCTCAAAGAAAATCCCGGCGAGTTGAGTGCGCCGTACTATTGGGCGGGCATGATATTGCTGGGTGATGTGAAGCCGCTGGAATCGGCGACAGGGTTTAATTATTGGTGGTTGGTGGGAGGTGGGGTTTTTGTATTGGGTGGGGTGTATTTTATGAGGAGGAGGAATGTTGAGCGTGGTTAGGGGAGTTATTCTGAGGAAAGAACTTGCAGTGTCTTGGTAAAGTGGAATTCCTAACCGTTCTATTTTGTGTTATTATTCGAGGCCCGTGGTTGTCGACCCGGCGAAGGGGCAACTGTTTGTAGAATAAATTATGTAAATGAAGGCGCTTCATGCCCTACGGCTGCGCGCCTCCTCCAGCAGCGACAGGCATCGCTTTGTAGTTTCATGCTCAGCATTGTCCTTTCCACTTTGCGCAGGACCAAAAAAGTTCTTGCCAGATTAATGAAACAGCCGCTACACTGTCTCATCCCGGCATTTTTAAAATTCAAGGTAAAATTGATTTCAGACCGACATATTGCCAGTAATCCATCTTTTCTGACAGAAATTCAGGCTGTTTCGAAGAGTGCCCCCGATAAAAGGGAAGATATTTAAGCCGTTTCTTTTCTTTGTTGGCTGTAACGCAATATTTTACACCACGATTACCACGAACCTCTCGCAGAACGGGTAAATCGCTAAGCGAAATTCAAAGCCGAAATTTTTTGGGTCTTTTTCGCGGGGCTTATCTTTTTGTCCTCATTTTCGTATCAGAAAAAACGTGTCGCGAAATAACGACACATTTTTTCGGACACAAAATTTGACTTCAAAAGATAGGATTGGGTAATTTAATATAGAAAATAATGCTTGGAATTCTTGTACTCAGAAAAAAGTTGAACCTTTCACAAAAGGAATTGGCTGATTTTCTCATAATGAGCCGGTCTCTGTTGGCGTCAGTAGAACAAAATAAACGAAAAATATTAGGCTGGCCTCTTGTTGAACTACTGAAAGTCACAGAAATAGTCTATAACAAGGAAAATGAAGCCCATGAAAGTTTTTATTCAAATGCTGATGAGCTTCAAATTGCCAAAGCGGAACTGGAAAAGCGAAATCAGCAAATTCTCGGGCTGATGAGATCCAAAAGAAAGGAACTCACGCAAATGCAAAAGGCATATAAAACTGGAATAAAGGCATTGGCTTATTGGCAATATATGCAAAAGAATCCTGGAAGGTTGTCGCCCATACAATACGAATGGGTGAAAGACAGACTATCGTTGCAACAGCACCAACTTGAAAATGTTGGTTTACTGGCCCAGCACAAACTCAAAATCAGGCTGTCAGACTTATCGAACGAATTATTGCTGAATAAAAAATTTCTGAAATTATAACCTGGAATAAATTTATAACTCAAAAAACACAGACAATAGGCACCACTCATATTTTCTTAATTCGGAAATACAGCAGGAAGTCATAACCACGTTATCTTAATCTTTTACAAACTTCGTTACACCCAGACTTATATTACCATCTAGTATTTCTAATAAATAAATTCCATTGCTAAGAGATTCGATGTTGATAGAGGCTAACCTCGTACAAGAAGGCATGCGCTTAACAACCTGACCCAATAAATTGCGAATGATCACATGACAAGAACTGGACACCATACGATCTGACCGAAAAGAAATAAACTGGCTCGTGGGGTTTGGAAATACGCTCAATTTTTCGTTTTTATATTTTAATTCATCAATACCAACTTCAAGCAACGGAATTCGCCAAACTGATCCTCCATTTGTGCCAATGAAAATAAAATCCGCATTATTCGAAATTGAATTGATCGATCGCACTGGCAAATCAAAACTAATGTCAGACCAATTGTTGGAACCATCTGCCAGAATGTAAACGCCGGAATCTGTTGCGGCTATCAAATTATTTCCTATTACCAGCAAGTCATAGACACTCCTGTTGGCAATACCCATATTTTCAGGAAGCCATGAAGACGCCTGATCCTCTGATTTGTAAACGCCCTCTTCTGTGCCAACATAGATAGTGCTTCCGATTTTCGCCAATGATTGTGCGGTAAGGTTCTCCATACCATTATTCATTTGCGTAAATGAGGCAGCTCCAATTGGAGATTTATACACTCCATAATCTGCAAATTCTTGCGCAGCACATCCTGCGAATATATTTCCGCCATCTACCAATAAATCAATAGCAATAATTGTTGAAGGCAATCCTGTTGAAAACGGAGCCCATGTTGCGCCATTGTCGACAGACTTTGAAAGGCCACCCTCTCTGGCGATATATAGATTTGTACCATCATCTGCAAAACGAAAAGCAGAATTGCCTGGCAGAGTATTGCTGCCCCATGAAATACCATTGTCGGTGGACTTATAAACTCCATCACCGTCTGTGCTTAAGAAATAATTTGATCCGAATTTATGAATATCGAAAATTCTTGAATAGGGAAAGTATGATGGGCCAGTTGTCCAATCATTACCATTATTACTTGAGTTAAAAATACTCTGGTATCCACCAGAAATGATCTGCTGACCATCCACAAACACCGAATGTATAAATTGAGCCGATAGTCCAATGCTACCCGTGTTTTGCCATAAATTATCCATTGCTGAAAATTTATGCAAGCCACCATTTCTGCTGAGAAAAACATCAGTGCCAGAAGTGAATAGATGATCCGTATAACCATCAACAATGCCATTTGTAATATCAATCCAGTTGTTACCATTAACGTCGAATTTATACAAATACGCCATTGAGTTTCCACCAACAGATGCGTAAATACTTGTTCCATCAAATGTGAAACGTTCCAGATAAGGCTGAGGAGAATTGTTGAGTTGCGTCCAGTTACCACCGTCGATTGGTGATGAATATACGTTAGATCCAACGGCATAACGTGTTGACGTTGTAAAATACATCCGCCAAATCGTTGGACTCGCACCAAGCCCAATTGCATCATCAGACCATGAAGCACCTTCATCTGTCGACTTTCGGATGGTACCACCGAACACGTCCAAAGCGTACAAAGTTGTGCCGACACTGTATATTTTTCCATGAAAAGAAGTAAACGCATCAGCTACTTCAATCCAATTTGCTCCACCATTATTTGAATAATAAATACCATACGTTGAGGATAAAAATACCTTTGTACCTACAGAGCAGAAACTTCCGTATCCGAATGTACCACTCAATCCTGCATTTGACAATGTCCAGGTGACTCCAAGATCATTCGATATGTACACGTTATTAAAACCAACATCAGAAATGCCTGCATACATTGTATTGCCATCATAGTAGATGGCTTCCACTTGCACAGATGGCAAATTGGTGCTTACCAATTGCCATGTTAATCCATTGTCAGGAGTTTTATAAATACCAGAGTTGGTGCCAATATATGTTTCAGTACCAATTTGTACATCACAAGTTATTGTTGCGCCATAAGGTCCGTTGGTGGTCCATTGAGCATTTAACTGATAAAGGGAAATCAGACAGAAAATCAGTGTATATATTTTTTTCATCTCGGTTAGAAGTATTTAATTCTTGTTTCCATTCAATTCCCATTATAGATAAAAGATTAAGAGCCGCCGATGTGCAATTCATAGCTACCTCTCATTTTGAGTATTGAAAAATGAATTTTTCAAAGGTAGGTTTATTTGTCAATGGAATTATCCCCAATTCGGGGGATATACGACGGCCATTTACCATCGTGTTTTGGACTTGTTTCAGTTTTCGTCCTATAGATTCATGCCTCTTACCACATTATCCGGCGAAAAGACAGGAATATCTGACTCCCTGAAATCTTTTAAATTCCTGGTGACTATACAATCCATATTATCCACAGAAACGGCCGAAAGAATCTGCAGTCCGTCTTCAAAATCTTTATGCTTCGATTTAAGACCGCGCTTTAGAATATGCTCATCAATAGGAATTATTTTCAAATAATCCAAAAGGTCGAGGAGTACCTGTCTCAATTTTTTATCCTCGGTAACTTTCTTTAGTAAGTAGTAGCTCGTTGCAATGGAATGAGATGAAGTGAACAGCATAATTTTTCCCGACTCAGCCTGTTCAAATAGTGCAACGGCAAATTTACTATGAGGCTTTCTATCGGCTAAAAGATCAATAATAATATTGGTATCAATGAATATTCTTTTCATAAATGTTTCTTCAGATAATATGCACTTAACTCCTTCTTTTCGTCAAAATCTTTCGGTAGATTCACAGCTCCAACCAAACTCCTGAGCTTAGGGGATATTTTCCCAAACTCATTCTCCTCCACAAGGCTTTCAAGATACGATTCAATAATTTCAGAAAGACTTCGTCCGGTAATTCTTGCATATACTTTGGCCTTTTCAATTACCGCTCTTTCTACCGTCAATGTAAGTTTTGTTGTCATACACGTGTGTTTTTTACAAATATACGGATAGTAGCCAGAAAAAAAAATCTTCCCGGCAATTGTCCAACCATTTCCAGGAAATGAACTACCTGCCAAAAAAATACTCTATGGCCAGATGAGAAATTCTTCCGGCTCTTTGTTCACATTCCACTCCTCCATTCGATAAGTCAATCAGAGCGCCAAAATGCCCGTTGCACCGCGGCGCTTTAACCCAACCAAATTCATTCAACAATCCAATTCCTCCATGTCAACCATTGACACGAACTACAAATTCAAAACCATGAACAAAATGAAACTCATTCATCTACTTGCACTTTTATTGTTATCCAATCTGGGTTTTGCTCAGATAGCAATCCTACAAAGTGGCACAACGGCATCACAATTCTCCACTATCGATGCCGCTATTGATGCGGCATCCAATGGCGATTTCATTTATCTCTTAGGAGGTAATTTTTTAAAGAATCCCACTCCAATAAACAAGGAACTTCACTTTATAGGCGCAGGCATACATACAGATAGTTCCTCAGTTACCACTACTACTTCAATAAGTGTTGCGGGGAGTGAATTTCATATAGGTACCAATGCCGACAACAGCACATTTGATGGAATTAACTTCACACAACTGGTAATTTTTACTGACGAGTTGGGTGGTGCGTGTGATGCCGACAATGTCATTTTTACCAGATGCAAATTCAATGGAATTGATGCACGAGGTCCGAATATATTGGTCACCCTTAGCAGTATCGTCCTGCAAGAATGTATTGTGAACGGATACGCGCTTGATTTGGGTAAAGATGGCACCTCTTGCCTCATAGACCGTTGCTATGTCTACGTTTTAACATCATCAGGAGCTCAGAGCTGCGCTGGGATAACGGTTTTGAATAGCATAATACTAGATGAGACTACGGTGGGCTCAAGTTATACCAACTGCATTTTCAAGTATTCGTATGGTAGTGAATGTATCTTCACCAATTGCATTACCAGTGATGCTGGTTTTGGGTATCTCGCTGTTTTTACAAACTCAACTTCAAATGTCCCCTGGACAGATATTTTCATCAATCCAACAGACGCTTCCGGCTATCTGAATTTTATCCAGGATTTTCACATTGTCACAGGCAGTGTGGCTGATAACGCGGGAAGTGATGGCACTGATGCAGGCATCTATGGAACCTCCAATCCAGCCAAAGAAGGTTTTGTACCCTACAACCCCCACTTCAGAATGTCAGATATTCCCAACGCAACAGATTCAAATGGTATCTTGAATGTTCAAGCCCAGGTAGCGGCACAGGAAAATTAATTTACAACAGAAAAAAATGAAACACATTTCGAAAATTCTAATTCTCATCGCTGCCATCAATTTTTACCTGATAAGTGCCGCGCAATCACAAAACATTACCAGTTACGAGTATTGGTTTGATGAAGACATTAATTCCATCGTATCTGTTAGTATTGCACCCAATGAAATAGTGAATGTAATTGCAAATGCGAATACAAGTGCATTAGGATCCGGCTACCATGTATTTCGCTACAGATTCAAAGACGGCAATGGAATTTACAGCGTACCCATGTCAAGACATTTTGTAATTACTTCAAGTGATGTCAGCACCTGCGAATATTGGTTTGATGGCAATATTGGTTCTCTGGTATCATTAAACATTGTACCCGGACAATTTGTATCGCCCATGGTATCAGCAGACACTGATGCACTGAGTCTGGGATACCACAATTTCACCTATCGCTTTCGCGATGCAGATGGAATGTACTCTGTACCTGTGAGTCGTCACTTCATCATCACCAGTTCAGACCTCATTGTTTATGAATATTGGTTTGATGAAAATATTGATGCACGCATATCCAACAGTATAAGTTCCACTCAGATTTCAGATGTATCGCTAATGATTGAGGCCAACACTTTGTCACAAGGCACACACAATATTATTATGCGCTGGCGGGATGAAAGTGGCAACTGGAGTGTACCCACGGTGCATCAATTTTCTGTTATCGTTGGCATAGAAGAGTTGAATATGGTTGGCAATCTATTGCTTTTTCCTAATCCGGCAAACGACCAATTATTCGTACAGTTTGAAGCAACTAACGCAAACCCTTTGACAATGCAAATCCTCGATGAAACGGGAAGAAAAGTAACAGAGTCTATTGCAGTAAAAGCAAGTGGAAAGGTCAATCAGTATTTGGATATAGCCTCACTTTCCAGCGGAGTCTACTTTCTAAAAATTAATTCAAATAAACACACTGAACAAATACGATTTGTAAAGAATTGATTTCTTTAGAAAACAAGTCCAGATAACAACAAAATTACCTACACCAATAAAAACAGCTGCAAAAAAACACAACGATTCAAGCATAATGCAGCCATTGAATATTAACCAAATAAATTATTTACACTAAAATCATTTTGTCATGAAGAATCATTACATGTTTTTTGTAAAGCTTCTCTTCAGCTTTTTCTGCATTCATTCTGCCATGGCCCAGGCTCCCGGGTGTGATCAGAATTTAACCAGATTCAGTTGTTATGAGTCCAGCGGAACAATCGTTGAAGTGCGCAACTCAGCCAACTTTGTTGTGTACCAGAATTTCATTAATTCCTACGCCAATGGCGATCCTTTTGTCTTCGAGCTATCCTTGGCAGATGGCTGCTATACAGTAGAGGGAACAGGCGATTTCAACAATGCCTTTTATATTATATTGGAGGGCGTTGATCCTAATGGAACAGCATTCTATTCCGATAATAGCTCTGGCCCTAGCCCATTCAGTTTTTCGGTAGGTGGAAAAGGTGGTTGCACCGATCCATCAGCCGTAAACTATATGCCTGGTGCCTGCCTTTCCAATATCAGTCCCTGTATTTATGGTACAGTCGGACGATCTTTCGTCACTGTCGAAATATGCGATGGTAACAATGGTATTGACAACGATGCAAAGTATACATTTGTCAGGGACTGCGGAGGTACTTATTCCGATTACGGACAGAGCGCCAACGATGGTTCACACGTTATCAATCAACACGTAATGCTCGACGGAGTTTATACTCTTCACTTCGAAGATGATGGCAACCCCTACAGTTTTACCTACCTCGTGCGTGTGGATGGCGTTCAGGTAGCCTTTGGATCAAGCCGGGCTGACAAAGAAATTACTGTAGGTGACGCTGGTGCTTTAATCATATCAGGCTGTACTGACCCCAATGCAGGAAACTATAATCCAAATGCTATTTGTGATGATGGCTCTTGTGCAACTTGTTGCCCCAACTGGGTCGAAGTTTCATGGTATGTTGATAACGATGAAAATGGAATTGACGATCCACTTACATGGGTTTTTTATAATACCACTACCAACAAAGGCTACACCAATAGTGAATTTGCATTGGAATCAACATATTCCAGTGTATGCCTTCCGCCGGGAGATTATATCTTTCATTACACCGATGTCGGTGGCCAGTACAATGGAGAATGGGATATCACTATAGATGGCGAATCATACTACGGAATCACTCCAGACCAGGAGGTTTCTTTCACCATCTACGGCGAATCCACCCTGGAGGGATGCACCAACAATAGCGCCTGCAACTACAATCCCTGCGCAAATACCGATGATGGAAGTTGCAGTTATATAGGCTGTATAGTAAAAGGTTGCACCGATCCAAATGCAAATAATTTCAATCCCAATGCAGATGAAAACGATGGCTCGTGCGACTATTTTTCCTGTTGCACAGGCTGGACAGAAATTGAAGCGTTTTTTCCAGATGACGGTGATGCAGTAACTGATTTTATTGGTTTCGATCTTATCAGCATATCATCCGACTATTATGCTTATACGGATGGAATCGGTTTTCATGCAGATTATGTGCTATTGGGTGTCTGCGCTCCGCCACATTACCAGAATATCACAAATGACTTCTCTCTTGTTTTTACCAACAGACCTGGCTCAAATTACACTGGTACCATTGAGCTTAGTATACCTGGCTATCCGCTCATGTACATTACAGAAGGCGAAACCGTTTATTTCACCATCAATGGCGCACCCGTTCCTGGTTGCACGGATCCTACTGCCTGCAACTACGACATTTGTGCCACCTCGTATGACGGCAGTTGTGTATATATTGGTTGTGAAGTATTCGGCTGCACCAACGCCACAGCATGCAACTATAACAGCAATGCCAATACTGATAATGGCAGTTGCGAATTTGTTTCCTGTGCAGTCAATGGATGCACAAATCCGATAGCATGTAACTTCAATCCACTTGCCACACAAAATGATGGCTCGTGTATTCTTCGTAATACATATTATTCTGACGCAGATAACGACGGTTTTGGTATTAGTACATTATTTCTGGAAACCTGCAATAGCATTTCTTCCGGTTATGCTCTCGTGGCCGGAGATTGTGACGATAACAACGCAGCAGTGAACCCCAATGCTACAGAAATATTATGCAATGGAGTGGACGACAATTGTAACGGTACTATCGATGAAGGTGCAATCAATGGCTGCACCAATTCAACAGCCTGCAATTACAACTCCGCCGCAAATTGCGACAATGGTTCTTGCACCTTTGCCATTACATGGTACCTGAATGCAGATGCCGACAATTATTATTCGACAACACAAAGCGCATGTTCTAGTCCTGGCTCTTCATGGATCAGCACAATTCCATCAGGTGGCGCCGGCGATTGTAATGACAACAATGCGGCAATTCATCCCGGAGCAACAGAAAACAAATGCAATGGAATTGATGACAATTGTAACGGAACAATTGATGAGGGCAGAATAAACGGTTGCACCAATACAACAGCCTGCAACTACAATCCTGCTGCAACTTGCGACAATGGTTCATGCACTTTTGCCATAACATGGTACCTGAATGCAGATGGTGACAATTATTACTCTACCACACAAAGCGCATGTTCAAGTCCCGGTTCTTCGTGGACAAGCACAATGCCCACAGGTGGATCAGGTGATTGCAATGACAACAATGCCGCCATTCATCCAGGAGCTACAGAAAATATTTGCAATGGCATCGACGACAATTGCAACGGCACAGTTGACGAAGGAAGAGTTAACGGATGTATGGACGCAACAGCCTGCAACTTCAACCCGGCTGCAACATGCGATAATGGAATATGTACTTATGCCATTCTATGGTACCTCGATGCGGATAACGATACCTATTATTCTTCCACACAAAACAACTGCTCCAGTCCTGGTGCTGGCTGGACCAATACCACGCCGAGTGGTGGTGGTGCAGATTGTAACGACAATGTTGCATCCATCCATCCGGGAGTTTCAGAAACGTGTAATAACGTAGACGATGATTGCGACGGACTGATTGACGAAGGATTCGACAACGATGGAGATGGTTATAGTTCGTGCAATGGCGATTGCAATGATAACAATGCCTCTGTCTATCCTGATGCACCTGAGTTGTGCAACAATATTGATGATGATTGCGATGGAAGTATTGATGAAGGAAGTAACAACGATTTGGATCAGGATGGTTATACAGCATGTGCAGGAGATTGCAACGACAACAATGCTGCTGTAAATCCAGGAGCTACTGAAATTCCTTGCAACAACACCGACGATGATTGCGATGGCAACATTGACGAAGGCTCAGTATTGGGTTGTACGGATAATGTTGCTTGTAATTACAATGCCTCTGCAACATGCAACGACGGCTCGTGCACTTATGGTTCTACCTGGTATCTGAATGCTGATGGCGATAACTACTATTCACTATCGCAACCGGCTTGCTCAAGCCCCGGCGCAGGATGGACCAATGTTGTTCCGACTGGCGGAAGTGGCGATTGCAATGACAACCTTGCTTCGATTTATCCGGGTGCCACAGAAATTTGTGGTAACAACCTTGATGATGATTGCGATGGGCTAATAGACGAAAACTGCTGTGCAACCCCGGCAACACCTGCCGCTATTAACGGTCCCGCTGGTGCGTGCAGAAATCAGGTGGGCATTGTATTTAGCGTAAATCCTGTGGCCGGAGCCGTTTCATATATCTGGACACTTCCCACAGGAGCCAGTGGCTCATCTTCGACAAATTCGATCGTGCTCAACTTCAGCAATACATTTAGCGGTGGCAATATATGTGTGAAAGCTTTGAATGAATGTGGAACCATGGGAGGCCAATTCTGCAGACCGATTTATATCTACCTCAGTATACCCTCACTTCCTGGCTTAATCAGCGGTGGCAATGCTGGAGCATGCGCGGGTAATTCCGTTACTTATAGCATTGCACCTGTCAACAATGCCGCATCCTATATTTGGACTTCTCCAACCAATTCTACAATTACCAGTGGGCAGGGAACCACCTCGATCACTGTAATGTACAATTCCGATTATATGCCTACAGGTTTTGTAAGAGTCCAGGCTATAAACTGCAAGGGGAATAGTCCTTTCAGAAGTTTGAGGGTCTATGGTACACCCGCAACACCCGGCTTCATTACAGGGCCAATTGTAGCAGTTTGCGGAGGGAGCACTCAAACCTACAGTATAGCAACTGTTAACGGTGCAACTGATTACAATTGGACAGTACCTGCGGGAGCAATAATAAACTCAGGTCAGGGAACAACAAACATTAGCGTAACATTCCCATCTGACTTTACAACAGGCGTATTGACCGTTAGTGCAGGTAGCATTTGTGGCACAAGTAATACAAGAAATATTACGATTAGATCCATTACAGGAACACCATGGGGCATCAATGGTCAAAGTACCAATTTATGCGGTGGAGGAATTTATGTGTATACTGTTGCTGCAACTTCCAGTGCGATAAGTTACAACTGGACCGCTCCGGCAGGTTGCGACATCATAGCCAATAACGGCACGAGCGTTACGCTTAACATTCCTTCCGATTTTGTGTCAGGAAATCTCAGTTACACCGTTACCAACTCTTGCGGAACAAGCAGTCCGAGAACCCTATTGTTGAGAAGCAGACCGGCAACTCCAGCTTCTATTACAGGAACAGCGTCTGTGTGTGCTAATTCCACTGGTTTAGTTTTCAGTACCGCACAGGTTAGCTCATTTACCTATACATGGATTGTTCCCACTGGTTGTGTTATTACAAGTGGACAGGGCACGAACTCCATCACAGTAAATTGGGGTAGTGCTGCGGGCGTTGTGTATGTAAAAGCGAATAATGCGTGTGCCTCATCTTCCAACAGATCATTTGCAGTAAGTATTATGAGTTGCGAAGTGCAGACACAGGCAGAAGCACCTGAAAACGAAATCAGTTTCGGTCAGGACGAAGTGCTCAGCATTGAGGCCTTCCCAAATCCGAATAACGGAGCGTTCATTGTCAGAACAAAGTTTGCCGGTAATTTCATCTTACAAAATGACCTGGGGCAAAATGTGCGGGAATTTAAACTTGATGAATACAATTTCTTCCAGGCCGAAGTAAGCGGACTTACAACAGGTTTGTACTTCATTTCCACTGAACATGAAGGTAAAGTCATTCACACAAAAATCCTTGTAACGAATTAATTTCAAATTTCTCAGGTAATGAATAACAGAGGTCACCCATTGAGGTGGCCTCTGTTGTATCCATCAGATATCTTTTCTAGTCCAATCCAGTTGGCGCTCGATTCAACTAAGCGGCCATTCTATGGGTATATACTACTTTAAGATTAACAAAAATAATGGCCTGCTGTATAAATCAAGTTGGTACCATTTGTTCTTTAAGCCTACCAGCATAGTTCAACTTCCGTATTTATTGCCAATGAAGGCTCATTTACCTCAAAGGCTGTTTAGCTGAACTACTTTTGCCGTAAATCCAATTGTTTTTATAAAATAACCCTCAGATGCGAAGGAATTTTTTATCAAGACAAAGGGAAAAAATTTCAATATCACAAGCTAAAGAACTATGCTTTGAAGACGTAGTGATAAAAAAGAGCCAGCAGATTGCACCTTTGTATATGCGCAAATAGCATAACCACCTTCTATAATTTCGGGTTTAAAAAGAGCAATTGACAGTGAATTGCTTTTTGATCTGAATTTATTCGCCACCTGTCCGCTTCGCTCCTTCCGTTTCCACCGATCTCAATCCTTACCACAACAAACCTTGTACTTGCGACCACTTCCACAAGGGCAAGGTTCGTTACGGCCTACCTTGGGTGTTTCGCGCACTACGGGCGTCTGATGGATGGGTTCGGAAAAATAATTCTCCCGTTGAGCTGCCAAACCATTTTTCCACAGCGACAAATCCGTATCATTCATCTCTTCGGTCATATCGTTCTCCCGATATCCGGCCCAGGTTTCGAGAATGTCCTTATAAAAATCCTGAATGGGTAAAACAGGACTTACTCTCTCGCGCCCGATTCGTTTCAGGTCGATCTTATACTCCTCAAGATCGCCACAAATGGACTCATCTACAAAATCTTTTTCAAATAATCTTTCCCAAGACGGCACAAGTTCACTCAGGCCACTTTCACACAAATCGCAAAGTGTGAAGGATAAAAAATCCGTATCTACCTCCTTATGTTCAATATCAAACTGAAGGTAATATATGAATGTAAATTCGAATAATGCAGCAATTCTTTCATTCAAATCCGGATGATGAAGTGCTAATTGTGTAAGCGCATGCAATAGGGCACCTTTGGAGTAGCAGTTCAGGTCTTTATCGATCAAAGCATCTTTAAGTAGTTCCGGATTTTGTTCGGCCATCTGGTAGAAATACCACCAAAGAGATTCTGATAGGTGATCACCAAACCAATTCTCTAATGCGTCTCCATCAAGCCTCAGGAAATCTATGACCACAGGCAGCGACTCTGTCGCCTTCAACTCACCCAGAATAAAGATGGAATGAAGTACCGGATTGCCTTCAATTTCTTCCAAATAAAAATCGCTGTACTCTTTGGAGTTGGTCAAGACCCAGACAAGATCCTGTACAAGCGATTCTCTGGGTAACGCAAGAACATCTGACATTGACTGCCAGGGTATTGGCATTTTATATTCATAAAGTACCCTAACCTGTTCATGCTGCAACTGTTTAAGTTGCTCCTCCATGTCTGGATCATTTTCCGTGTCTCTAACCCTTTCTGATTTTGAATTAAAGAAGGTCTCGTTTTCGCCTTCACAATAATCATCAAAAATATCTTGTGCTTCTTTGAAAAAAATACTATCTGGTGCAAACTCAAACAAATCATTCAACCTTTCTTCCGCCTCCTCAGCATCATCCAATGCCAATAAATAACGAATAACTTCTAACTCATAGGCCCCAACCTCATTCACATGAAACTCAGTTCTGTCGGGATAAATATCCTTTATGCTCAAGTTTGGGCCTAATAATTCTCCGGCCAATTTCAAATTACCGCCATCAATAATTTGTGACAAATGCAGCATTCTGGAGAAAATATAATCAGGAAATACTCTCAGCATCTTTAGAGATACTTCAGCACCTTTATCATACTCTTCCAGCATAGTATAGGCCGATATCAGTATGTCGAAGGCCCTTGGAGTTTGGGGGTGTTTTTCAACAAAAGCCACAATTTTTTTAAAGGTCTTCCTGGGGCCGGAACCCATCATTTCGAGAAATAACTGATGATATCGCGCCCTAAACTCAGGCGTCATGTTATGCTGTCGATCTGCAAACTCCTGGCTATGATTAATCTTGTATGGCCTGTTAACAATGGTGTCTGACATGGGTAGAAAATTTGGCTATTTACGTTGGTAGTTTCAGCAAATCTAAGTCAGGATGAATTGGAAGTTAGAGATTGTGCAAATCTGTGGATAAATTACAAAAAACTGGAATTCTAAAAATCGATTTCCGGCCCTCACAAAACGGGCATGTGCAGTTCAGCATGCTATTTTTTCGCTCCATTTCTTGAATAAAATCCGGTTGAGTCATTATTGAAAACGCACAACTATCGTCTCAAAAACCGCAACTCCTTCACAATATCGCTGGTCATCTTCGATAAAGGTCTTTTTTCAAAATCATCTTCGTGTTCATAGTTGGCAAAAGCTATGCGGAATAAATCCGTTGATTGTAGAGATGGAAAGGCGTTTTGGAGTGAGTTGAGGTAGTCGCCGTTGGAGATGTAGTGTTTGTGGATGACTTCCTGAACCACGTCGGCGTGGGCGGAATGTCTTTCATTCAACATAAAAACAACCGCATTCCCTTTCTTCTCCCGTCCAAAAAGTTTTTTCTTCATATCAGCATCATTCGTTTGCAAGGTAATTTCCAGGTTTTTGTCCAGACCGATCAGTGACAAAACATCTTTTCCAGAGTAGGTGAATTTGGCCTTGTCATCAATGCCTTCGATGTAAGGGTGGAGATTATTATCGATCGTAAATTTCTTAACGTGTTTAAGTCTCGAGTTGCATGTATTGCAACTGGGTATTAGATTATAGAAAGACAGGGCAAGTAAAGGATAATCTTCTTGCTTAAAAAAATGGTCGAATTCAGGCCGTACTCCTGTTTTTCTATTGGGCTTAGTGTGGGTATAAGTATAGTCGCAATTGCAATAGGACACTATCCCTCTAAGTGTGTAAATAGAAAATCGGAGGTTTAATTTATTTTTAATCTATCCCCAAATATAATGGTAAACTGGCTAAGTATAATTCCCCAGTCTCTTATTGCCATTGTCCATTTTTTGGTAGCTTCGTTA
>JANNEQ010000073.1:0-26928 GCA_031378885.1 Flavobacteriales bacterium | reverse complement strand
ATAATATAGTCCAACCTGCCTGCCGGCAAAGGCAGGTTTCGGCTACGCCTCATAGTACTATTTATTTTTAGTGGCGGCATAACCAATTCACAAAATAATTTACCCTTTGGGTTAAATTATATTTGGAATTGGTATAATTTGATACGAATTCAATTAATGATAATGTCAACACCAAAGAGTCCCCACCATTCGGTGGGGATGATTTGGTTTTACAAGTGGGACTTGGAATGACAGGTCATACAATTGGCCTATACCACTGTAAGATTGTGACAAAATAATCCAAAAAGAAACCCGCTCTCTCAAGCGGGTTTCTTTCTTAACTATTTTAAATACTAATCTTTACTCTCTTCTACCACTCCTCTCTTTGGGTAGTTGAACAATACGCTGGTAAGAATCGGAATCAGGAATACTCCTACTGTCAATGCTGATGTAATCCAATCGGCTGCGTGGCTGCCAAGAAACTTGCTCAATCCTGCATCTGGATAGAAGTGCTCGTACAAGGACATCACCAGTTTCAATCCAAGAATGGCGATCACAATAAATGCGCAGGCTTCTAAGAATCTGTACTTCTCCATAAGGTTCACAAATCCCTGCGCTACAAATCGCATGGCCAGAATACCAATAAATACTCCGATGCAGATAATAATGAGATTATCTGAAAAGGCTACAGCGGCAAATACATTGTCTATAGAAAAGGCCAAATCCATTAATTCTACCAGGGCAACAGTGGCCCAGAATGTTCCCATCGCGCCGACAGTGGAACGGTAAAGCCAATTGGTCTTTTTGTCGATCACATCGTCTTCTGTATCCTTTGGTGTCTGCTTGCCCTTCCACCAGCTATAAACCAACCACAACAAGTACAAACCTCCCAGTGGTTTCAACCACCAAACTTTGATCAGGAAGGAGGCAAACAACAAACAAAGTCCTCTGAAAAAATAGGCGCCGATGATGCCATACTTCAAAGCCTTACTTCTTTCTTCTTTTTTCAAATCCATTACCATAGTGGCCAATACGGCCGCGTTGTCTACCGACAACAAACTTTCAATAATGACCAGGTTACCAATGATCAGGGCTGTTTTGCCAGGCTCATTTACAATTTCCTCAATTAATGGGTGCATATCCTATTTTCTTATTTGTTTTGTTTTATCTGAATTATATATTCGCCATTGTAATAACCACTACTCTTCCACCATCTTCTTTCGACAAAAGCAATTGTTTGCCATTGGTCAATTCTACCATTTCGCCGATTGCAATTTCCTTGTCTTCGGTCTTGTCGACAAGTGAGGTCAATTTTTGGTTGACCAACATCCATTTGTCGTTGTGGTAAGTAAAATATCCTACCGGAACTTTCTGGTCGGCAGTCAACTTCTCATTGCGCGCAATATTACGATTGACATGCCATTGAAATAAATATTGGTTGTGATAAACCATTAACCTGTGGTTTTCAGGGCGCCAGGTATTGGGTTTGAATTGATAATACAAATCAAGCACAGGAAGCGGACCCTGATGTTTGGTACCGCAAAACGGGCAACGAGGCGTATTTGTATTGTCGAAAACATACCACTTCTGTTCACAAGATGTATTGCCGCAAGGCTGCATCAAATCGGTGGTTTTGAGCAAACCAATCTCCCATTCTTCTGCCGTTGGCCTTTGCATTGGGTTGTGCAATCCATCTACAAATGCTTTGTCGATAAGGGCTTTGAGATAAGGGCCTGTCAAAGAATATGGCAATTTGGTAACGTCAGACCAATAGATGTCCCATTTGGAGACCTGATTCATTTTAGGTCTGTTGGTGTGGTCTTTTTCGTGTTCTATAAACAAAGCCTTTTCTCCCATACTGAGCAAATCATCTTTCTCTGTATCGAGGTCGTGTACTTTGCCACCGCGCAATGGATGGCGGTGCAACAAGTACATATAAATAAGACAGGCCAACGCGTGCAGATCGGTAAGTCGATTGGGCAACTTGCGGTTGGGGTCTGTTTTGCTCAGGTGTTTGGTGGACAATACTTCGGGCGCTATAAAATCTGCCGTTCCAATGACCTCTGGATTGAATACGCCCGGCACCACAAGTCCGTCGATGTCGATCATACAGGCTGATCCTGACACGGGGTCGATCAATACATTGTTGTAAGAAAGATCGGAGTGGCACAAGCCCATCTGGTGCATCTTTTTTACACCGCGACAAAGGTTCACACATACCTGAAAATAACGGAGCCAATTGCCGATTTCCGAATCATCCAGCCGCAAACTGAATTGTTTGTTTCTGAACTTGGGCGCAGTAAACCACTTGCCATTTTTCTCATTGCCCCTTATCAAATCATTGAGGGCATATCCTTTTTTGAAGAAAAATTTAGAGTCGTAAATAGGGACAATCAATCCCACTTTGCCCTGGTGCTCTATCACATCTGTAGGCCAGCGGTAAATTTCATTGAGGTAATAATCGCCGGCGTCGTTATTCTTTATTCGGGTAAGATAATCGTTGGTTATTTTTTTGAGTCGCTCTTTCTGATTAAAGTCTTGTGGCTCTTTGAAAATGGCTACTACGTACTTTCTATCGGGACTGAAATATACATTTTTGGCGGTACCACTTTTGGGTTCACCATCGTCTACATATTGGTAACTGGCGCCGGTAGCTATTGACTTTACTGTAATTGTTGTTGTTGGCATACTTAATATTAAAAGATAATGGCTAAGGTTCTGTCGTCGTGATTACCAGGACTCCAAAAGTCCATCCACGACGAAAGTTGTTGGGCAATTTCTGCATTATCAGAGCGAAACTCTACAGCGATTTTCTCATCGTTGTTTCCTCCCAGATCATTGAGAAATTCCTGCCACTTTTCTATTTTTTCTAAGTTGGCTTCTACTACAAATTTCGGATCGTAAATTCCATCGGTCATCAACATAAGATACGAAAAATCAGGAATAATTTTAAAGCCAAGTCGCGTAGAGAATTTTTCATTGCTGAAAATCTCAGGCATGGTTATAAATCTTGTACCTCCTCCAAACTCACCCACGTCGAGCCAATTCATGAGTTTGATTTCCGTGATGTCTTTGTTCAACACACCAATAGGGCAATCGCCTACTCCAAAGGAAAGCAACACATAGCCAAAGTCGTATTTCTTGAACATGGCAAATATGAGTGTGCTGTGAAAGTCTTTTATCGGACGTTCCACTAAGGTGGCAAACTCATCTATCTTTTTGTGCGCTGCTAATGCGGCCTTCGAAAGATTGTTGTATATAAAATAGCTGATCTTTTTCTGCGTCACTTCGGTGGGCTCAATATTGTGCTCATGAAGGATGGCATCAAATTCGGCGGTGGACTCCTGTGTAATGTTTTCGGCCAGATAATCTATTACAGCTTCGCAGGCAATCTGAGATCCTTTTCTGGCTGCAGGAGCACTTCCGGCACCGTCGGCCACACTCACCACACTCCATCCGGAACTTTCGAAATGTCTGAAAGCAAAATCATCATCGCGAAAAGATCCAACATTGGCGTGGCTGCGGCCTCTCTTAGAGGCCACTACTATATGCTTTTCACCCAACGGCTGAAAATCTTCTACATTATCAGGCTTCCAGTAATTGTTTTCTTCCTGTACACTGGGAATGTTTTTCCACAATGATTTTGGATCGGCATTGACAACAAGATTGACAGGCTTCTTGTGCAAGTCGCTGTTCTCCAATTCTCCTTCTACTCTAAAGTGCAGATAGACTTTAAAATCGCCGCTCTGAAGAGGCGTTCCTGAAATGGATTCAGACATATTATCGTATTGCAATCCATGTACTTCCAAGCCAGAAAAATCAGAGTAAATGAGGTCGTTCAATCCCATTTTGATAAAGTCCAATCTTGCCTCGTAACGTTTGCCCACCGTGGCATTGGGAATCATCAATTGCGCATTCAAAATATCATTCACTCTTGTTTTAACTTTCCAGCTTTCCATAATTTTATTTTGTATTTCCTTAATGGCTTTTACGCCTTCAATATTCACTTCTTCCTTTACAAATTTTTCGAACAACGCAGCATTGGGTCCGCTCAATTTGCAGTGCTTCTGCGTAAGCAGACTTTCTATGTATTTTTTTGTTTCATTCATTACATCCACTTCCGCAGCTTCAATCATATTGCTATTCGTATTTTAAATTGAAATTATCCCTGAGCTCTTCCCACTTCAAATCCGCCTTCGCCGGCGCCGTACTTGCCCATATTTCCACACCAGGGGCAAGTGCTCATTTCTTCATTGCCAATGCAATGAATCTTCTGACACTGACATACGGCAAAGGCAAACTGATTGCCGCAACATGGGCAACTTGGCGCTCCCATAAGTTCTTCACTTCTTACTTTGAGATCAGCTCCATTTTCGTCGCTTAATTCGAAATAAGTATTGTCCACCTGAAAACCACCTACCAGGCGATAAGCCATGGCCTGAAAGTCGATTCCACCCACATTGGATGGCATAACAACCTTCCTGTATTTCATCAGATAAGGGCGTTTGGTATTCTGACATTTGGCAGTGAGCACCACATAATTCGGGTCTACAAAATTGGTATTGGATTTTGTTTTGGTGGCATCCACTTTTGTCACCGTTTGTCCGTCGAGGTTGGCGAGTTCAAATCCAGACTGGTTGTTTTCGACACTTACACTGCTTGTCTTAATGGAATCTGTAACCCATTTGAAAAACTTCTTGTAATCTTCATCGGTAGAGTTTTTGAAATGCAATACATTCTCTGTAAGCTCGAGCAATAAGCCCATATCTGTTTCATCGCCAAAAGAAACAGCCACCATATTGGCAGTGCGCTGCCAGTTTTGTTTCCATTCCTGAATGGCTGCATTGGTATCGTCTGTAGGAACGCCATCAGTGAAAAGAAAAACGATTGGTTTCCAGTCGCCCTTTTGTTCCATGGTGGTCTTCACAATGTTCTTGCGCAATTCGTACATCAGATGCCCAAGACCTTTGCTCAATGAAGTTCCTCCACCTATGGGAAACTTAGGCGGATAAAAACTGACTACTTCCTGCAGTGGAACCAATGTTTTGGCCTGACCTGCATAAACCAGAATAGAAATCCATACCGTTTCTATAGCGTGAGGATCTTGTTTGATGGCTTTGATAATCGCGGCCATTCCTTCTTCCACCTGCTGGATTTGTTCGCCAACCATGGATTCGGAAACATCGATGAGGAAAAATATGGGTAATCGTCTCATTTGTGTAATATTTTATTTTAATTTCAAATATTCATTTTTGAAAATAATTGCACTTTATTTTAAAAGAAACTTTTAAGAATCAACAGAATTATTAGTACAACAATTTGCGTCATATCTACAGACAATCCCTGACCTACCTGAACAGGCGGAAATACAGGGCGAAGCAGATTAAACAAAGGCGTAAAAACGGAATTAAAGAAATTGAAGATTCCTTTGTAATTCCCCATCAATTTGTCCTTGTGAGGCAATAGTTTTGAATACAAAAAAAGCCCAATTATAAATATGCTAATGGCAAGGCCAACAATTGAATATATCATCTTTATATTTCTTTTCCCGAGAATTAAGTCATTCGGGAATTCTGGTTATTAAAAAAATTAAATCACCACAGTAATTTCACTTGGTGGTGGTGGAAGTGCCACACTCTCGCCAGTGCCCTGGCTCTTATTGCCTTGCTCGATGGTTTCTGACACCCATTTGAAAAATTGTTTCAAACGCGAACTGTCGGCTGAATCGAGGTGAACTACGTCGCTGGTAAGTTCTTTCAGCAATGAATCGTCAGCCAGATTTCCGGCGGCACAACAAACGATGGCTCCAAAATTCAATGCTTTGATTTTGGGAATCATCTCGCGATACAACATCAGGTCGTTGGGCTTGCCATCGGTAAACAAAAAGAAGAGTGGTTTCCAATCTCCCTTTTGTGTATCGCTTCCTTTGCGTACTTCTGCCTGAACTTTTTGGTGGAGCATTTCAAGCGCCCTGCCTGTATGTGTAGGCCCGCTTTGCGGACAAGTAATTTCGGGCAATTGAAATGAGGCCAATTCTGTGAGTGGCACAATTTCCTTTACGTCTCTGTCGAAAGTAATGATACTGATCCAAAGTGAATCAAGGGCCTGTGCATCGGCTCTGAGTGTATTTATCATGCCGCTCAGGGCGTAATTCAATGCCTGAATGGGCTCGCCATACATCGACCCTGAAGTATCCAATAAAAAATAAACCGGTAAACGTCTCATGGTTTCTATTGAGAAAAATTATTTATAAAAATTGAAATTCTTCGCGCGACTTTATTTCATCTCAGCCGCACGAAGAAGTTTCAATTAAAGAAAAACCCGAAGGTTTTTCTCTGTATTTTAAACTACGATATTCAATTCAGAAGGTGGTGGCGGGAGTTCTTTCAAGCCCTCGACTTCCTTTCCTGCGTCCTCTACTTTGGTTGAAGTAACACCGATGGATGCTGTAACCCACTGGAAAAACTTGCCAATGCTTGCGCTGTCGGCAGTATCAAGACTCACCACATTGTCTGTAATTTGTTTGAGAATATTGGTGTCAGCGCCGCTTCCGGCAGCACAGGCTATGGTGAAGGCTGTCTTGCGCTTTTTAAACTCAACAAGACCGCTCTGCCAATCGTCAGTAGGAATTCCATCGGTCATAATGAAGACCAGTGGCTTCCAATCACCCTTTTGTTCAGCAGTTGTTTTGGCTACTTCGGTATCCATTTTATGGGCTACCAATTTGAGTGCTTCTCCCAACGCAGTAACACCAGTGGCTTTGATATCCACCATTTGAAATGACGCAAGGTCAGTCAATGGAATAATTTGCCGGGCATCGCTGTCGAAAGTGATAACACTCAAATATGCGGTTTCAATTGCTTGTGGATTTTGACGCAGTGAGCTGATCATGACCTGCACGCCATTTTTTACTGCTTCAATAGGTTCTCCACTCATGGAACCTGAAGTATCTAACAACAGATAAACTGGTAATCTCCTCATTTTGCGTAGTTATTTTGAATCGTTTGAATGGTTTGCAAAAACATGTTGTCGCCTGTTGGATCGCCTATAGCGTCGAATTTCCACTCGCCATTACGCGAGTACAACTTACCCATGATCAATGCGCGCTTGCCCGCGTAAGTGGCATCAGTAGCGATGTCGTAAGTAGAATGCACCTTATCTACTTTGGTAGAAGTTCCTTCATACATTCTGATTTTCGCATAAGGAATTTTCGAAAAATCGTGTGTTTGTCCCTGTTGCAAATAGATGTTTATGAAGAAGAATATTTTTTCAATTCCACTGGCTACCTTGGTAAGGTCAACTGTAATTACTTCGTTGTCCAATCCATCGTCTCCGCCAGAATCTCCTTTTCTGTCATCACCGCTGTGACGCAAAGCGCCATCTCTTGAGGTGAGTTTGCCCAATGGCAAATTGTTTTTCTGAAGAAATGCATTGTAATCCGGAGAATAGATGTAGTCCACCATGTTGCCATTGGCGTCTGTCATGATGCAACTCAAATCCAGATCGACATCTTCAATTACTTTTTTGCTTCCAAAAAGTAATCCTTTCTTGATGGTTTCTATTGCTCCCCAATTCACTCCTACACAGAAGCTGGTAAGCTTTTCTCCCGAATCTTTGCGAAGGTCAATCTTCTGACCTTTGGATAAATTAATTGCCATTGTCTTTATTGTTTATTGATTGTGCTTGTATTAATTCTGAATAATATTTCAGAGAATATTTTATTAATTGTACTTATTTAAAAAGTCTTGAAGGCCACCCTTCATGCCTGCTCCAACAGCTTCGAATTTCCATTCGTTGTTGCGCTTGTAAATTCTGCCAAATTCAACCGCTGTTTCTACGGAAAAATCTTCTTCCAATTCGTATTTCAACAATTCAGCGTTGCTGTTGGTGTCAAATATGCGAACGACAGAGTTGCGCACTTGTCCAAAGTTTTGTTTTCTGGCTTCCGCATCGTGAATGGTCACTACCACGCAGATTTCAACCGCGTTTGCATCTATTACTCCAAGATCTACCTGAATCTGCTCATCATCACCATCGCCGTCACCGGTAAGGTTGTCGCCGGTGTGAATTACACCACCGCAAGGGGTTTTCAGGTTGTTGTAAAAAATGAAATGTGCATCGGTCAACAATTTTTTGTTCTCCCCCAAAACAAACACAGATGCGTCCAGATCGAAGCCGGTTCCGGTCGAAGAGCTATTGGTATCCCATCCTAAACCGATGGTGAATTTAGGAGCATTGATGGATTCTCTTTGCCCCTTTTGTAAGTTAATTGCCATTTTTTATTCGAGTATTATATGATTAATTCGATTGTTATTTATTTTCTTTTGCAAAACCCTTCCATAATTTCTTTTCATTTTTAGAAATTAATAAGGCCTTGAGTTGATTGAGATTTACCTCATAGGCTTCAATAGTATGGTATCCATTTCCCAAAGCCATATTAAAAACCAGGTTTAAAAAGTGCAGACTTTGCACTTCCATAAAAAGATTGAAGTCTTCTATGTCATAATTAAGCAGATATTTCACCAATCTTGTATTGATGGCAAATGCCTCTCCATTGATAATATCCAGCAAATCAAAAATGGATTTGACCGCATAATAATTGAGGTAATTCTCAATATTGGGTGGAATAGTCATGTCCGTCAACTGCGCAAAGTAGAGCAGGTAAACATCATTGTCAAGCTCATGTTCTTCGATCATTTTGGTGATCATTCGCTCATGACTACCTGTTATTCGAATATCATCCAGAAAGATCAGTGTCTTATTGGCGAGAAAACTTTTGTCGATGTGAAATTTATCGTTACCGATTAGCTTCATGCGTTTTTCAGCATCGAGTTCACCGTAATCTTCTTTGTAAGTGATGGTACGGTGAATCTTGGTTTCCTGCACTACAGGGGTATTTTTTTTAGCCAAAAATTTATTCAGTTCATACACAAAATAATTCTTCATGGCAAAAGTAGCCGTGGGAATAAATGAGTACGGACTTGAAATTACCACCAATTGATCCTGGGGTAAGGATGAAGCGAAATGTGTTTCAATAAAGCTTTGGGCCAATGATATTCCAAATCTTCGCGCAGCTCTTTCGTCTCCAAATTTAAACCGACTGTAATCAACCGGATCAAAAGTAAATTGATGAGGATTGGTTATTTTATGTAAGGCAAATTGCGTCCTCATCAATTAAAAATACTGGAGATTATTTTGTCGTTCGTGTTGATCTGAAATGCCTGTACGCCGGCATTAATAGCGCCCTGAATATCGGCAACCGGATTGTCGCCAATGTGTGCAATCTGATTTTTTGTTACCTGATTCTCTTTTCTTACTGATGAAACTTCATTCAGCATAAGAGAATAAATCTGTTGATTGGGCTTGGAGAAACCCACTTCATCAGAATATATCTGAAAATCAAAAAAGCCTGATAAACCAATGTGCTCATTCACTCTTCTAAGGGTAGATCCTTTAATAAAAGCTGTGTTGCTGAGAATACTCAAAGTATTGCCCTCCAATTGCCTGATGCGATCGAGGCTCTCAATTGTTTGGGCATTGTATACTTCGGGCATGTATTGGAAAACAAGTTTTTCAATATCATTGTAAATTTCTACGATATTGATTTGGCCAAAAACTGAAAGCGAATTGTTCAGTTCGTAGATAATCATCAGGTATATTTCGTCGGAATCAACATTTTTTCCGGTTGTTTCATTGACTGCATTGCACATCAAATCCATTTTCCTGAAAACATTTTCAATTTCTTCCAATGGTTTGCCCAGTGAATTGAAATTTTTATGGAAATAAGTAGCTCTCTCTTTTTTGAATAGAGGATTGGATCTGATCAATGTAAACCAGAGGTCGAAAGAAAAGTGCTTTATTTTTTTGTAATCGAGCATGAATTATTTGATGATCTCTCCTTTGAAATATTTTCCAAGGAAAAATGCCAGGTCTTCTTTGTAGCCGATACCAGATGCTTCGAACTTCCATTGTCCATCGCGGCGATAGAACCTGCCGAACTCGATGGCAGTTTCAATGGAGAAGTCTTCGCCCAATTCATATTTGGCTACTTCCATTCCATTGGACATATCCACCAGTCTGATGTATGAGTCGCGAACCTGACCAAAATTTTGCCTGCGTGAAACGGCATCGTGAATGGTTACCACAAATAAGATCTCATTTACTTTACTGTCAACTTTGGTAAGGTCTACTTCGATGGTTTCATCATCACCATCGGCGCTGTTTCCTCCAGTGGGATCATCACCAGTATGGTGCAATGCGCCATCGGGAGAATCTGTATTGCCATAAAAAACGAAGAAAGATTCTCCGGGAATAAATTTATTGACATCGATCATGAATGCTGAGGCATCAAGATCGAAGTCGCTCCCTGTTCCCTGATTGGGAGTCCATCCCAGACCTACGCTCATTCTTGTAAGTCCGATGTCAATTTTTTGTCCTTTCTGTAAATTAATCGCCATGACTAAATTCCAATTGAGTTACTTTAAATTTATATTGTTTTACATTCGCACTATTCGAAAATCCTGATAGAACATAATTTTTTGTTCAGTTGGGCATCAGGGCTAATCGCGCGCGCGCAATTGCGTGCAATATACAAGGGTAAAAGTCTGGTTATTGGATGGAACAAAAAAAATTAGCTAAAAAAACCAACGGAAACAACAAGCTGATTATCAACACCCTAAAACACAGAAGAAAGTGCTAGTTTGACGCCGTTGAACCTCAGTTCATTGTATTTCAGCTCCTGCGGGTCCGAAGATGGGCAATAAAAGCCCCGGATTTTTTGTACCATAAAGCATGGAACTTCAAGAAGTAAGGGGGTTTTTCCGGGGGAAGGGATTGTTTTTTTTAATCAAAAACCAAGTGGCATTTATATATAACCGGAAGATGATTCTTTTTATTTTCAGGCGATATATATTCTAATTAAGAATCATTGCTGGCTAACTCTCTTAAATTAGTATGATTAGATAAAAAAAATTCTACTTGCAATAATTTGCAACATGTAATAGGCAAAACTGTATCACCCCTGCGGGGTTTTTGTCATGATCCATTCTACTTTCTATCATCATTACAGCCCGCTGGGCTTGGTGAATATGGAGTTCAAGTGTCTGGTTTATTAGAGGAATTACAAACTGTTATTCTTATTTTTAATTGGTATAATTGGATTGAGCCGGGTTCATTCAAGCACATTGTTTTCTGTTCGATTGACCATCTGCAAGTACATGGTCTACTTCTAAATTATAACTTCACTACCTCACCAGGGTCAGATTGCCCGAATCCTTACCCGAAGAAGAATCCAGAAATGTATATTCAATTATCCAATAATAAACACCTTCACTGCAAGCCTTTCCATCGGTTTTTCCGTCCCAGCCCTGCAAACTTTTTCCGGAATACACCTCCTGTCCCCAGCGATTAAAAATGGTCATGCCAAATGACGTTACATTCGCTTCATTGAAAGGCTTGAAATATTCGTTTTGAATATCGCCATTGGGCGAAAAAATATTGGGCATTTCAAGAGTTCCGGCGCAAAAAATTTCTGAAACATTCACTGTATCTGAGGCAATACAACTCTGAAGGTTTATTACAACCCAATATAAACCTGAATCTGAAACCATCAATACATTGTCAGACGATCCATCATTCCATAGAATATCCGCACCATCAAAATTGACAGCTAAAGCTGTCATTGAATTATCACAAATTTCCACATCTGGGCCAAGTGTAAATGAGCTTACATCAACAATTTCAACGTAAATCTGATCTCCAAATACACCGCAAGCTGTTTCCAATTGGGCAGTATAATCACCACTAATTTCTGCAATATAGCTCGAAGTTAATGTGTTGTCCTGCCAAAGATAGTCGTTGGAAAAAGTGAGGGGATTCAATATGATTGGTTCTCCATTACAAGACAATAGCTCAGTTTGCAGAAAAATAACCGGAGCAACGAAACTATCGAAATAAATTGAATCGGAATAAACACAATCGCCCATACTCGCTTCTGCCCAATACAATCCAGGCTCGGTAACGGTGTACGATGTGGCATTGGATCCATTACTCCATTCGATTTCTGCATTGGCATTTTCTATTGAAAGCAGCACGTTGTTTCCGTCGCAATAAACGTCATCAGGGCCTAATGAAAAGAGTGGAATGTCAAATATATCCACATGTACTGTATCAGAAATAATTCCGCAATCATTCTGTATTTGCACCCAGTAATCGCCTGAAAGCGTGGTTGTAAAGACCGAGTCGGTGCTATTGTCCTGCCAAAGATAGGAATCGGAAGCCACTTGTGCCGCTAAAATCACTGTATCGCCGGCACAGCCAATGGCATTCGAATATGGAATAATGTCCAACTCAAGAAAACTTGTAATTTCTACCTCACCAAAGGCAGAACACGATCCAATTGTCACGAGCACAGAATAGATTCCCGGCCCGGATACAGTAAATACCGAATCTGTAGAATTGTCTTGCCAGAGATAAGTAGCAGACTCATTATAAGCATTAAGCAGAATCTGATCGCCGGGGCAAATTGTCTGGTCATCTCCAAGATCGACAACAGCACCAGGTATAGAAGGTGGTGGAGTTATCATAGATAACAAAATGTTTTCGAGTAGTTCGGGAGAAGAAAGTGATTGAACCCAATCCTGATCTGAAGTAGTGATGAAAGTTCCCAATGATGGATTACTTGGCAAAAATTGAAACCCGTGATTGCCTCCGCCATATTCCAGAAAGGGGTAAATACTGCAATTTCCTTCGCCAGAAACTGAGTACCAGTAGTAGGAAAAAGAGTTAACAGTGTTGTAATTATTAGAAATAGGTCCCAGAACATTCATCGGAGTGAGGTCTCCTGAAAACTCATCTGTCCATGCGAACACTCCGCCAAGATCATTCACTATTGATGCAAAAGCCTGGTTGGTCTGATAACTGGCCAGATACTCTGACTGCAGATAAACGGGTTTTCCTGTTTGCAAAAACTGCTTTATGACATCTTCCTGAGTGGTGGAAATTGCAGTGACGCCAGAACTTACAATAAGTGCATCAAAATTCGGAAAAAAGTCTGTATTGTTGAGTTCGCTCTCGGCTATAATTTCGGAGGTATGTCCAACGGCGGCTGCCGCATCTGTCCAGGATTGGCTCATGGTATAGAAGTCGCTGCTGGTGATAGCGAAGTGGAGAGCGGCCGAAGAATAACTGAACAGGGCTATTATCCCAAGGATCAAAAGAGTTCTCATGGGTTAAATATAACCAAATTTTCAATGAATACCATTTCTTACGTGCTAAAAAATAAATAAGGTAAATAAGACCGTTCCGGTATCTAAGGCAGAAATTCCTATGCGCGTATAGCTTATTACCTACTCCAAGTAATGAACAATCAGAAATTTCACATAAGGGTTGTTTAGTAGATATTGAAGAAAAAATCTTCCTGTGTACCTATAAATCGTCGCTCAACCGGGATTTTTATCAGACCAAAGAAAAGCCCTTCATCAGCTCTCCAAAATCGTCCGTCAAAGTTATCAACAGGCTGTCGAACCTATTGTGTATTTCACCACATTCGACTCCTCTTTTACTTGACAACTATTGTGTTACACCTTAACTAATTTATTTTAACTCAAAATTTTTAAATTCCTATGAAGAAAATTTGCTTCACGCTGTTGGTGTTCTGTGCCTTTGTGCGCATGAGTGCCCAGCAAAATGAGTCGGGCAGTATTGCTTCGACTGACTTTGCAGTAACGCGACCTTTGCGCGAAATATTTGCCGAAAATCCGGTAGATGAAAACAACCTTTATGAAGAGAAGGAATCCAGTGACCGCCAACATCGCGAGGCCACTAAATTTGAGTTTTCTCCTGCTGATGGACCGCAATATGGCAACGATCCCAAGCACACCCAAACAGAAATGGGTGATGTTAAAGGCGGACAAACCAAAGCGAGTTGGCTTGGTCAATCCGGACCTGCGGGATTCAGACCTGTAGACCCTTCAGGAGCAGCAGGACCGAATCATTATGTTCAAATGATCAATTCAACAACCTTCAGAATTTATAACAAAACAACCGGAACTGCCATTCTAACTGGTACACTTGGTAATCTCTGGACTCCGGCTACCGGAAATTCAGGAGATCCCATTGTTATGTATGATAAGGCGGCCGATCGTTGGTTCCTGGCTCAATTCGGATCCAGCACCGACAATAAAATCTACATTGCGGTATCTACTTCGAGTGATCCGACAGGTTCTTATTACACCTACACCTATACATCACCACAATTTCCTGATTACCTGAAATTCTGCGTTTGGGTGGATGGGTATTACATGACTTCCAACCAAAGCACCCAAAAAGTATTTGCATTTGAGCGCACTGCTATGCTCGCAGGTACGCCAACAGCCCGCGCAGTATATACTAATTATTCGCCACCCAAATCTGGCTTCTTTGTTCCCCTTCCTGGTGATGCTGGTGATGGCACTTTGCCTCCGGTTGGAACTCCTTGTCCTATATTCTCTTATTCGGATAACGGATGGGGCGCAGGATTTTTTGATCGGGTAAATATTTACAATATGGCTGTAAACTGGGTTCCTGCAACTCCAACTGCAACGATTACTTTGGCAGCTAATATTGCTACTGCTGCCTTCGATGCTTCATACAATGCACAGTGGAATGATGTATCGCAGCCAGGAACTAACCAAAAGCTTGATGGAATTGGTGGTGTGTGCATGTATCGCGCGCAATGGAAATCATGGAGTGGATACAATACAATTGTATTAAATTGGGCTGTGAAAATCAGCAATAGCAAACGCGCTATCAAATGGTGCGAACTTCGCCAAAATCAATCCACAGGAGTTTGGTCGATGTACCAGGAAGGAATTTACGATCCAGATACCAGCACACGCTGGATGGGAAGTATAGCAATGGATAACAATGGTTCAATCGGGTTAAGTTATCTCAAGGCCAATACAACTGGTACTATTTATCCCGGGCTTTATTATACAGGAAGAAGATCTTGTGATCCTCTGGGAACACTTCCAATAACAGAGGTTACTGTAATTGCCGGAACTGGCTACCAGACTGGCACAAATCGCAATGGTGATTACGCACATACGTGCCTTGATCCTGACGGTGTAACCTTCTGGAGCACGAGTGAATATATGGGAGGTACTTCTGGTTCAAGCGCTGCCAGAACCAGAATATTCTCTTATCAAATAGCTCCTTGTAGTAATGTGGCTGGTGTTGCTATCGCACTTACAAGCGGAACCAATCCCACCTGTACTGGTTCGTCATTGACATTTACTGCAACCCCTACCAATGGTGGATCAGCTCCTGCATATCAGTGGAAAGTAAATGGAACCAACGTAGGAACAAATTCTAATACTTATACGACAACTTCAAGCGCAAATGGTGATGTGGTTACTTGTGTAATGACTTCGAATCTTGCGGGTGTAACTGGTAATCCTGCTACTTCAAATGCAATAACGATTACGATCAATTCAGCCACTACTCCATCGGTTTCAATTGCAATCACTTCGGGATCAAATCCAAGTGCTTCAGGTGCATCAGTAACTTTCACTGCAACACCAACAAATGGTGGAACTCCTTCCTACCAATGGAAAGTAAATGGTACTAACGTGGGAACAAACTCTGCAACTTATACAACCACTACGCTTACTAATGGTGCGATAGTATCATGTGTTATGACAAGTTCTTTGGCTTGTGCCAGTCCAACAACTGCGACAAGTAATTCAATTACAATGACGATTACAACAAGTCTTACTTATTGTGCGGCAAGTACTACAAGTACTTCATTTGAGCATATCAGCAATTTCACTATGGGTGTGATCAATAACACAAGTACTGCAACGTCTTATTCGAATTTCTCTGCACAATCTACCAATGTGGTAGTTGGAACGGCAACATCGTTTACCGTTACTATTGGCGGTGCGTATAGCACCGATCAGGTTTTCATCTGGTGCGACTGGAATAGAAATGGCGTATTCACCGATGCAGGTGAAGCCATGTACACATCAACTATTGGTATAGGACCGATGACAGGTAGCATCAATCCACCTGCCGGAACAACAACAGGACCTGTGAGAATGAGAATTCGTCTCACAGATACTGGTTCTGGTCCGAATACTACTCCATGCGGAGCATCAAGCTACGGCGAGGTTGAAGATTATACGTTGAATGTGTCAACGACTTTCAGTGCAGCAGAGACGAATTCCAACAACTCTTCTACTCCCGTTACATCTCTTCAGTTGCCGATAGACAATACCGATATGCTGGAAATTTATCCGAATCCAAACAATGGAAGCTTTACCATTAAAGCCAATGGTGCGGGTACATATTATCTGATGAATGAGGCTGGTCAGTTGATTCAAACGATCCGACTGAATGAAGCCAACAACAACAGTATCAACATCAGCGGATTGAGCAATGGATTCTACATTATCACCGGAAAGAATGCCAATGGTATTTCGAAGCAGAAAGTGGTGGTGATGAATTGAGATTGATTATTTTATTTTTGAATATTAAAAAGGGGCTCCGTGAGGGGCTCTTTTTTTTACGAGCAGATAGGGCAGGAAAAATTGTTGGGGTGGGTCGCTAGTCCTTTGAGAAAATTTATTTTACTGTTCAAACACGTGAAACGACATTTAATACCAAAGTTCATTTTAGTTAAGTCCAAAGACTAATTAAAATGTTACAGCGGTATAAGCTACAGTATCAATTATTGAAGTCCTTCACAGATGCATCATCAACATACTTACCATTTTCATAAATTGAAACTGTACCTTCTCCATTTCTGCTGAAATTATTTTTAAACTGTATTCTTTCTAATTCAAATTCATTTCGCTCGGCGTGGTATGCCAAATCAATAAAGTAATCGTATTGATGATGATATTCGGGAAAAAATGTCACAAAAATAAAGTGAGCACTTTCCTTCGTAATATCCCCGAAGAGATTTATATAAACTAAAGATTTCCGGTACTCTCGCCTTTTGTCAGCCTCATCAGTTGTAACAAGCATAATTCTGGTGCCCTGAATAGTCGTATCCAATTTAATATCCGGGAATTCTTCATGTTTTCCAAAAAATAAAGTATCAAAGCTGGTTCCGTGTCTTTGATAAACTACCTTTAAATACTCCAATATTGCCTGATGATAAATTTTGGTTTGTTCATCTTTTGAAAAAGTTGTCGTGCCATCAATAGAATTGTCAGTAATTTCATCGGCTTTCAGAGATTTGTCAGCATTTTTCTTATCTGCCAGAGAAGCGTCAGTTGCGTTATTCGAACAAGCCGACAGTACCATTGAAATTGTCAAAATCAAAGCCCTGACTACATTAGACATAGCATTCATCCAGAACCAATTGGTTAAAATTATCAAACAATTGAGCAAGCAGGATTATTGGTTATAAAGATTTCAAATCTCAAGCCGCTCTCATTCGAGTTAAAAAGGCATCTCTCTATTCCGATTTTTTTTAACCTTATTAATCAGTCCATCACTTCAAACACCTTGGAAATCCTCTGGCCTCCACTTATCAGTTGAACTGTGTAAACACCTGAATTAAACTTCGAAATATCCATTCTTTTTTCCAGTCGCATTCCTCCTGCCCTTATTATCTCTTCGGCAACCAACCTTCCTGAAGCATCAAAAATGGAAACAACCATATTGGATGAAGTAATGTTTTTTGCGCTGAGTTGTAAAAAATCTGATGCCGGATTGGGGTATATATTCAACTCTATCGAAGAGTTGGCAGAAATATCTTCCACTCCTGTAGATATTTGAAGGTTGATGTTGTCAACGTAAATCGCCTGACCAAAATGTCCGCGGTTTTGAAAGGCAACAATTACTTCAGTCTCGCCTATAAACTGATCCAGGTTGATGGTTTCTGTTCTCCACTGGGTTGCTGTCGGAACAAATACATCGGCTGTGTAGTCGGGTGCGGTGCTAAGATCTTCACCGCCTTTTAGATAAACTTCTGTCCAGTTTGCTCCACAATCCATACTTAGCAAAACAGCAAGTGTGTCGGTGTACGGATCATTATTATATTGCGCATAAGCAACGTCAAATTTTAACTCCGGGCTATTATCCGACTGATTGGGCAAGGAGACCTTTTCCATCCATATTTCGTCTCTTCCACCCAAAGCATCATAATAATAATTGTTGAATATCATACTGTTTTCGCTTTGATCATAGCCACCTACACCCAGGGATACATTCCAGAATCCATTGCCTCCGGTGCTGTGTGCAGGTTTCCACTCTTCCGGAAATGAACCTGTTTCAAAGCCTTCTGTAACCGGAAGTGAGCCGCTACTTTGACTACTGATATAGGCTGTCTTGGTTACGCTTTCAGTTATTCCATTTTCGGTTACAGATAAGGTTACATCATACGTTCCTGAATTATCATAAACAACTGTAGGATTCTTTTCTGTGCTTGTGGATGGTGTAGCTCCTGGAAGACTCCAACTATAAGTTGCATCAGGTCCAGCCACACTGTGGTCGGTGAAGTGCATTTCATCTCCAGGACAATAATAGGTTCCCAACATGGCTGCAAAATCGACCATCAACTCGGAGGCCTCAAAGAATTGTGCTTCCCATACTCCCAGATTCCAGGTGGCCAAGCGAATTTTTCCTCCTTTGTAAAAAGGTACCAGCCGCAAGGGTTCTGTGCTGGCAGGTAAACCACTGGCATATACCTCCCATTCGTTCATCGAATTATTTCTATAAAACGCCAGGCCATTTTTAACGGCAAGATATACACCACCATCTGTTCCAAATTGATGTGCAATGGCCCATGGTTCTTCATTATCAAACAATTCAGAAGTAATATTGTCCCAATTTGAACCTCCATCGGAAGTATGATATACTTTGTTGCCATTTGATCCATAATAGTATGCAATCCAAAGTTCGTCGGCGTTAGTTCCACTCAACGTAAACACCATCTCACGGTAATTAAAAGGTAAATCGACTTCGGTAAATGTAAGACCTCCATCAACGGTACGCCATAATTTGCTATTGTTGCCAATAGCTTGATGAACATACATAACGTGGTAATTGGAATAAGACTGTTCCATCCATAATACTGAATTCAATGCATTGGTTCCGAAAGTGTAAAACTCACCGAAAGAACTTCCACCGTTATTGGATCGGTAGAGTTTGTTTTCTTTGCCCAACCAGGCCACATTGTAGTATTGATTGTCGAACATAATTCTCGAACTGGAATTGGCGTAATAGCTTTCGTTCGGAGAAAGCGACATGGAAAAATAATTGGGACCTTGCTCCAATGAATTGGGTAGAATTACACCACCAATATCAGAGAAATAAGTTTTGTTTTCATCGCTGTAATTGACATAACCCGTGGCGGCTTCTCCACCACCAAGGGCAAGAAATTCTTTGGCAGGATAAAGTTCATGGTAGGCCATATTGCCATTGTGGTATCGGCCTCCCACCATCATGTCTTCATTCCAACCCTGATCATAACCCCATAGATTTACAGCCTGAATGCCGCGATTTAAATTTAAATGCGTGGTCATAAAATCACTACTGAATCCAATTCCGCCGTCGTTGCTGAACCAAATTTCTTCGGTTGTCTCACTGGTTTTGTAAATCCGATATTCTTGTTGATCCACATGGAAATAATCAATGCCGCCGATATATCCACCCACGCCCTGATATGTGGCACATGCATCAGTGCTTTCCCATAAATTCAATCCACCAATTAAAACTTTATCCGGATCAAGTTGAGAAACAATCAATGTGGTATTGTAATTAATCTGTGTGTAATCTCCGTCTTCTGCCTGAAAATTCATGAGGTTAGGATGCGTTTCTAAGGTATATGGAGCGCCGATCAATCCATGAGGAAATTCCCAGGTAAGGCCGGCGTCATAACTTACCCACGCTCCTATCCATCCATTGGTAATGATGGTCGAATTGTTTTCCTGATAACCCACCAGAATGGCATAAATACGATTGGGATCGGCAGCAGTAGTGGCCAATCTTCCACCTTCGGGCAAAATCTGATCTCCGGTATTATCGAACCAACCAGTATTGAACATGTTCCATGTTTCGCCATAATCTTCGCTTTTGAAAAATTGCGAAGTATGTGTATCGACTTCCTGAATGGTATATACGATTGCCGCATCATCGGGCTTTTGAGCAATGGTTCTGCATTGACCTGTGAGTACCTCAGTCCAATTGTTGCCTCCATCAGTACTCCTGAAAAACCCAAGATTGGCCGCGGCATAAATAATATCAGGATTCTCAGGGTTGAAAGTAATTTCGGAAGCCCTGACGTTCTGACTTACGAAAGAAGGCTGGCCGATAATTGCCCATGTTTCTCCGCCATCTACAGTGCGCCAGAGATCATTGGCAGCGCTCATGATAACAATGTTGTCATTCGCAGGATGAATGCGAATAGACTCAACGGATCCTATGATGAGCTCTGCAGTAATATTCGTCCAATTCATGCCGCCATTCTCTGACTTGTATGCTCCACCGCTTTCTGTGCCACAATAGAGCAGTTGAGGATTCATGGCACTTCTGTCGTGGCAGTATATATTGCTGTGTCTGAAACCTTCATTGAGTGTTCCATCACTTACATAATGAACTTCCGGACCAGCATAAGACCAGATGTCGCCTCCGCCGCGATTTAGCGATTTGAGCTGCTCCATATTGTCCTGACGACGCTGGCGCTCTTCGGCGGTAAGCTCCGTAACATATCCATCTGCCCCAATCTGGCTTCTGTGCTGGCTGATCCAGCGCTTGTAGTTTTGGGTGTGAATTGACTTTTGGAAGGGATGCGTGGCGAAGTATTCTTCGTAGGCATTTTTCAGTTCAAAGGCATTGGGATTTTCGCTGTAGAGGATTTGTATCCATTGCGGTTGATTAAGCCATTGGGACTGGCCCAATGCCTGAATTGTGCATATCACGAGAATGAAGATCAAGTACTTTTTCATGGTGGAAAATTAAGCGAAAAAGGGAGGTGAGATTAAAGGGTATTTTTAAGATAATAACAATGGTGTTAACGCCTTTATGCATGTAAAGATGATGGAAAAGCTAACATAACGAATAATTCATTCCAAGTCCGATAGTAATGATTTATGGATAAAACGGATTGAATAAAATGGAAGGGCCAAATGAGAATCATACCCGATCAAACGCCTTTAGGCGTGCAAGGATGATAGCGAAAAACAACATTACAAATAATTCATTCCAAACTCCAATAGGAGTGATATATAGATAATACTGACTGAATTAAAGGGATATATTGATTTAGCATTATTACTATCACCCATAAATGGGTTGCTAATGGGGTCGCAATATATGCTCAATTTTCTATCATAATAATACCTCTAATGGGGTTTTGAAAAGAGTTAAAAGTGACGAATATGACCAATATTGAGCCCAGCCGTTGATTAAGTGACCTTCCTTTTTTGAGGTTTTGTTATTACCATTGAGGATATCGCATTGCGGCCTGGAATACTATTTTATTCAATTATATTCTAATTATGAATAAATACGAGGCAATTTCATTTATCCACAATAATTTTGTCATTCCTAAAGAACGAAGAATGTATGAGAATGGTACCCGACCAAACGCCTTTAGGCGTGAAAAGACGATAGAAAATGAACATAACAACCAATACATTCAAAACACCGATAGAAGTAATATATGGATAAAACAGATTGAATAAAATGTAAGGGCCGAATGTCATTAATACCCGACCAAACGCCTTTAGGCGTGAAATGATGATAGAAAATGAACATAACAACCAATACATTCAAAACTCCGATAGGTGTGATATATGGATAAAAGTGGTTTCTGTACAATGGATATATTGATTTTGTATTCATACTATCACCCATAAATGGGTTCCTAATGGGGTCTTTATTCATCAATAATTTCTATCATATTCATACCCCTAAAGGGGTTTTGAACAGAGTTAAAAGTACAGAATATGACCAATAATTCGGATGGCTGTTGATTGCGTGGATTTATTTATTAGGGTTGTTACGATATTCGATGGTGCATTATAGCACCCAAAAAAATTATTCATATTTATTCCATAATTGAATAATATGACTGTGGATTCATTTATTCGTAATAATTTTATCACTTACAAAAGCGCCGATCGAATAAAAACAATACCTCACCAAAAGCCTTTAGGCGTGAAATGATGATAGAAAAAGTAACAAAAAATACATTCAGAACTCCGTCAGGAGTGATATGTGGATTAAAACCAAAAAAAATGCCTAATACGTGCACACAAATTTACATTCAATATCTATTCACAGTCAAAGAAAATTCCAATAAATTGCAAAAGCCATGGCGAGACGATGTTTTTAAATTCATTTCTGGAATCATTAAAGGCAAAGGTCAAAAATCAATTATAGTGAATGGTGTTCACGATCATGTTCATGTATTCGTTGGGTTAACGCCTGACATGGCCATTTCAGATCTCATTCGTGACATTAAGAATAACTCAACCAATTTCATTAATAAAAATCATTTCGTAAAAGGGACATTTGCCTGGCAGGAAGGATACGGAGCCTTTTCATATCCACACTCGGCTAAGAAAAATGTTTACAATTATATTCACAATCAGGAAGAGCATCATAAAAAAATAAGCTTTAAAGATGAATATTTAGCCTTTTTACGAAAATTTGAAATTCAATATGATGAGAGATATTTGTTTAGGTGGTTGGAGTAGAAAGATGGCCGATTCAATGCTCCTCATCTCAATAAAACGGTCACAAAAAATACCCCATACAACAACATCACAAAATAACAATACCCCATTCCGGGGTATTACTATTATCATCATTTGATCTCATATTCAATATCGCGGAATTAAAACAGCCTCGGAAAAGACACCCGGTACAGCATACTCTTGAAAGCATAAGACAAGCTGAATTCGTGACTTCCATAATTGGCCCTGATAAGTCCATTGGTGGAAAGATCGTAGGTATATCCTATTTTGAAATCGCGGTTGATTTGCGCCTGAAAAATTAAGCCCGCGTTTTCTGCAAAAGCATAATAGGCGCCAAAAGTGTAGTTCTTGTCATAAACACAGGTTACATATCCTCCGACACTTACGGGTGAATTAAAACTACCCATAAAAAACCCGTTATAAGTCATCGATATTTTTTTGTTGATTTTTTTGGCTGTTCCTCCGATCAGGTATAATGTCGAGCCCGGAGAACTTATAAAGTTCTGTGATTCTGCCTTATGCTTTGATACTGAATTGGCATTGACCAATCGAGGCAATGATGCGCCAAAATATCCTTTAGCATTGTAATAAAAACAACCCACCCCAACATTCGGCGTGATATATCCTTTTGTATTGTACATCAACGCATCATCCTGTTGACCGAGGTTTTCACTGTAGGCCTTTAGTCCAACAAGATTGACCTGGTACATTCTGGCGCCTGCTGTTAGACCCCATGAAATGACAGATCTGTTGCTCAGCCGCACTCTCACCGCTGCATAAGCATTCAATTCTGTTTTGCTTGCAGGGCCCATTTTAGTCTGTATCAATGATGCACCAACAGCAAGCTCTTTCTTCTTTTTGAAAGGCATGTCAAAACTCAACACGCTTGTATGTGGTGCGCCTTTAAAACCAACCCATTGTTGTCTGTGGGCAACCATTAAAACAGGTTTTTCGCGATAGCCTGCATAGCCGGGGTTCAGCGTGACTTTGTTCATGGTCATCTGGTTGATCATACCATCTTGCTGCGCCCATAGCACTAGCGGAGCTAACATGGTTATTATGGCGATAAATTTTTTCATCTTATTTATTGCTTAAAGGTTGGAAGTTCATTTATTAATAGGTGAGGTAAATGAAGCCCTTGATGAGATCTGTGCCATCTCCAAGGTCTAATGTGTAATAATAAGTGTCGATGGGCAGCATTCCATTTCCTACAGTAAACGCTTCCATAGATCTTCCATCCCATTGTCTGTTATGACCACGGGATTCAAATACTCTGTGTCCGCGTTTGTTGAAAATTTGCAGATGACTCTTCGGATAATCCTCGATTCCGAGAATCATGAATACGTCATTTACATTATCTCCGTTAGGAGTAATTACTTCGGGGACTTCAACTGTGAAAGGACATTCTACGTGTACCACCACATAAGTTGTATCGACTGCTTCGTAAATGTCGGTAAGTACATAGGTAATTGTATCTGGTCCGCAATAGATATTTGGATCTATGTTGTACTGAATAGTACCATCTTGTTGAATCAATAACGCCCCATATTGCGCAGATGCGCTTGTTACGGTCATCTGGTCATTATCAATTTCTACGTCATTGAATAATACATTAATGTAAATGTATTCATCCGTATCCATAAACGTGGCCGTGTCGGCATTCGCGTCAGGTGCATTATTTACCAATACTTCAAAACTACATGTATCTGCTAATCCAGAATTATCCAATGCTTCAAATACTACTGTGGTTATTCCGTGTTCAAATAATTCACCAGAGAAATTACCCTGGACTATATTAATCATTGCGCCACAATTGTCTACTACTTCAGGTAAATCGTAATTCACTATCTGGCCATTCAAATCAGGATCGGTTACCACAATATTTTCCGGACAAATAATCTGTGGGGCCACAATATCCACTACTTCTATAGTAAAGTTACAGAATATTGTATTGCCATTTAAGTCAGTCAATTGGTATTCAATCTCAGTAATTCCAATCGGGAAGTTTGAACCCGATGGCAATCCGGCAACCAACAAAGGGTTTCCATCTTCTTCTGAGCAACTAAAGCTGAGAGTTGGTATAGTGTAATTTACCGGCATCTCACACACCATTCCATTGATGTTCGTCTGAATGTTGTTTGGGCAATTCACAGTCGGTTCGAGACTTGCTGCTACTTCAACTTCGAAAGTGCATTGTGTGGAGTTGCCTGCCATGTCAGTAAATTCATAGGTAATTGTATAAATACCGACTTCTTTAAAGGTACCAATTGCAGGGCCTTCCAATAGCGTAGTGATTTCCACTCCGCAGTTGTCTGTGACCAATGGTAAATCATAATTGATGATTGCACCACATTGACCTTGTATTGACATTATCACAACATCTTCTGTGCATGTTGTAACTACAGGATCCACATTGTCAACTACAGTAACAACCTGATCGCAGTTCGTCGAATTACCATTCACATCGGTAATTGTCCATGTTACTGTGGTATTACCCAATTCGAATATTGCCGGCGCATTATTCATTATCATATCGATTCCACAATTGTCTGTTGCAACAGGTGGGATAAGAATCACTGAACTGGTTGAACAATTGTCTTCATCAGAGAAAACGGTCATGGATTCGCCACAAGTAACCTGAGGTAACTCCTCATCTGTCACGGTAACTATTTGCTCACAGGTAATTTCATCCCCATAAATATTGGCCAGTGTCCAGGTAACTATTGTACTTCCAATTGGGAATGCATCTGGCGCATCGTTCGAAATATTCAAATCTACACAAGATGTTCCGATTAGTGGCACACCAAGATTTACGTTTGATGCACTGCACATACCAGGATCTGTTGATACAGATACATCTTGAGGACAAGTCATGTCAAGTATCTGACTATCCATAATCAATACAATTTGTCCGCATGAAGTGGAGTTTCCATGATTGTCGGTTACTGTCCAGATCACGTGACTCACACCTATCGGATAAGTTTCAGGTGCGTCATTGGTGATTGAAAACACCTCACAGTTGTCACTTACCATTGGTTCGCCGAGAATAACATTTGTTTCTTCACATGAAGCATTCAGTGAATAAGCGATCACATTCTGAGGACAAGATATGGTCGGGAGTTCGTTATCGAATACTGTGATGAATTGCTCACATGTTGCAGTATTTCCTGATGCATCTGTTACTGTCCAGGTTACCATTGTCTCTCCTACTGAGAAAGCATCAGGTGCATTATTGGTTACTGAAACCACAGCACAATTATCTGTTGTGGCCGGAGTGCCCAATGAATTGATGCTGGCTGTGCAACTTCCTTCATCGGTATTGACAATGATATCAGTTGGACAAGCTATCGTCGGCATTTGGTTGTCAATGACTGTCACAGTTTGTGTGCAGGTTGTTGTATTGCCGGAGCCATCTGTTACTGTCCAGATTACGTTGGTTACACCAACAGGATAAACCGACACACCATTGTTGGTCACAGATGCAACTGAACAGTTATCAGAAGTAACTGGTTCTCCTAGAACAACCGATGAGGCTGTGCAAGAGCCATTATCCGCATTAACCACAATGTTTGCAGGGCAATTGATTGAAGGTGCCTGAGTGTCAACGACTGTAACGCTTTGTGTGCAGGTGGCTGTATTACCGGAAAGATCTGTAACTGTCCATGTAATGGTTGTCACTCCCATCGGATAAACTGAAGGAGCATCGTTGCTGATAAAGTCTACAGAACAGTTATCGGCAGTAAGAGGTGTTCCCAGATTAACAGATGAAGCCGTGCAAACACCTAAATTCGAACTTACAGTGATATTCGTAGGGCAAATGATCGTCGGCAACTGATCGTCAACTATTGTTACGATCTGGGCGCAAGTTGAACTATTACCTGCTGCATCAGTAACTGTCCATAGAACCGTTGTCTCTCCTACCGGATAAGATGATGGCGCGTTGTTGGTCACCGAAGCAACAGAGCAATTGTCTGATGCTATCGGTGTTCCCAACTGAACTGAAGTGGCATCACATGAACCATTGTCTGCGCTTAAAGTTAGGTTGGCAGGGCATGTGATTGTGGGTAATTGATTATCTACTACAGTTACTATCTGTGTACAAGTTATTGTATTTCCAGAACCATCTACTACAGTCCAAACAACACTTGTGGTGCCGATTGGATAAGTCGCTGGTGCGTTATTCGTTATTGAGGCGATTGAACAGTTATCAGCAGTGGTTGGTGTGCCTAATGTTACTGTTGAAGCTATACAAGCGCCG
>JANNEQ010000039.1:0-8386 GCA_031378885.1 Flavobacteriales bacterium | reverse complement strand
GCATGTCTGGTTCTTTATATATTTTATAAGCAAACGGTTCGGTATAATTCAAACCCACCAAACCAAAAAAACCACGCCAGTGTTAATAAGGGATACAGGTATGAATTTTAACTTTTTTATACTACCGCTCAAAACAGGTCGAAGTCATTCGCTTATTTATTTTGAACACAAAGTCACAAAGTTGTCTTTCGCTGCGAAAACTTTGTGACTTTGTGTTTAATAAAATGGTGTCGTTTCGATAATATACGAATGCCATTATGCGGAAATTTAGCTATACTCTGAAGACTTGTTAATCAAACTATTCTTGAGAAAATTATATCATTTAATACTGATTAACTTACAACAGCTTTATTCCAAAATCCTCTTCAACTCAGCCAACCCCTCACCTGCTCCTTTCTCAATTCTAATCAGATTAGAAATTCCCCTCACATCTGGAATTTGTGGATCGATGATAAACTTTTGAATTTCATTCGGCGCATATTGTGTAAGTCCTGCTGCAGGATATACCTGTAATGAGGTGCCGACTACCACAAAAATATCTGCCTGCGAAACCAGTTCGGCTGCCGGTTCTATCATTGGAACTGCTTCGCCGAACCATACAATGTGTGGACGGAGTTGCGAACCCAATTCGCATTTGTCGCCCCATTTTATTTCGCTTCCTTCGATATCGTAAATTAAATATCCGTTTTGTGTACTTCTGGATTGTGTAATCAATCCATGAAGGTGAAGTACTTTTTTACTTCCGGCGCGCTCATGCAAATTGTCGATGTTTTGGGTGATGATTTGTACATCGAATTTTTGTTGAAGTTCAGCTAATATCTTATGGCCAATATTGGGCTCCGATTCCAATACTTTTTTTCGCCGCTGATTGTAAAAATCCAACACCAGATGTGGATCTTTTTGCCAGGCTTCGAAAGTGGCTACATCTTCAATACGGTGGTTTTCCCAAAGGCCATCCGAGCCACGAAATGTTGCGATGCCACTTTCGGCACTCATGCCGGCACCGGTAAGTACAATGAGTTTTTTCATGGGGTAAAGTAAAGGGGGAAAATGGAAGAGTGCGGTGGTGATGTTTGATTTGGCTGGCTGGAAGCCAGCGGGAGTGGTAGGCACAGGCTGAGCTCCTGCACCATACGGTGAGGACACGGTTCGCTGAAGCCTGCGCCATTAGATAACTTTGCTCAACCCAATACCCTTAAAGGTAAATTGTTAAGTTTTTTGACCCTATCCAAAAAAACATTAGGTTTACATCCATAACGGTCTTATTAATATAATTGGATTGTTACAAGATCGCAAGATCTAACACATTGTGGGATGGTTCTTCGTGAACCTCACACTTACTTTTAGGGTATAGGCTCCACTTGTGGTGTCCTATACCCTTTACCTAATCTAACTAACTGTCAATCGATGCAACTGATTTTTCAAGTACCGATTATAGACTTGCGTCAGGCGTTGGAACCTGAAGAAACCTTGAATGTCTGGCCTTCTGCTGATATGTCTAAAGAGCAGGTGGATGGGCTGATGAAGAAGTCGCCTTTTATTAGAAATTTTGGACGCATTCAAAGTAGTTCTTCAGGATATTTCTGCGGAATAAATTGTATTCATGCCGACAAGCTCATGAGTAATGGATTTCCCGTAAACAATAAAAAGGTTCCGATCTTCAATATAAACAAGCAGTTGAATTCTATGGGAACTTATGCCACTGCCATTGAATTTGGATTCATGGATCAGTTGGAGTCGGATTTGAAATATGCCCAACCTCAGCAACAGGTTGAACTTACCGAAATACTCAGTCATTATTTAGCATTGCCATTGGAAGTGCAGGATATGGCAAGAAATGTATCGACAGCTGTTGATACCAATAACAGTAGTGATTGGACCACAGTCAGACTCGCCGATTTAGGCCCCATCATGGCCAGAAACTATTTATATGCCACTGCAAAAAATAAGAAGGCTGAGCAGAACGAAGGTTCCGTTGTGAATGGCGAGATTTGTTTGGCACTGTTTTTTGCCGCTGGCGATAACATTAAATTGCCCGCCAACGCCGAAAAGATGGATGAATTTGTGATCGATGGTATTACTACAGAACTGTTCGGCTACAAAATAAATATAAAACAACAAACAACTAAAATCTGGCTGTTCAAAGTGCCGGATATGGAAGCGCTGACTTCAATGTCTTTTGTTCTTGAGCTCGAAAAAAGGCTTATGAATCTGTTTCGACTGAATGTAGAAAAAGAAACGATGCGTATTTTAATGAATAGTTTTAATGCCGAAAACATTGATGACAATTTAAAAAAATACATTAAAAATACTCCACGGAAAATATATCGCAAGGAGCGTTTTTCTGCACCACAGGATGGCTTGCGCAATTTTGCATTGCAAAGTGAAAATGCCATTGTGCAATTTTCTATTGAAGACCTTAAAGAAGTTTTGGATAGTCATGTACTTGCTAACCTGAAAAGTATCGAGGCGAATATGAAGTTGCAAGTCAAGAAAACGAGTGTTCTGTTCATTACTTCAAGTCCATCAGACATCACTCCAATTGATTTTGGCGAACATTTTAAGGCAATTGTTGAGGCCTGGAAAAAGGGAACTGACCGGGAGTATTTTTCTGAGCCAAAAATAAAAACGGGTGTGGAGAGAGAGGATTTTATGGAAGCAATCTACACGGAGGAACCCGACCTCCTGCATGTTACCTTGCATAACAATCAAAACAAAGGATTGTATTTTCAGGATAAAAACAAGAACATTGATCCAATGTCTGTAGAGGAATTTGCCGATTACATCAAAACGATAAACGAAGAAAAACAAATAGATACGGTGGTATTGTGTGCCTGCAATTCTTTAGGACATGCGCAGGTTGCTAAAACTTATTGCAATAATGCAGTGGGAACAAATTATGTTTTTCCTGATGAAGCAGCCATAGTTTACGCCAATAAATTTTACACCGCATTATTTAATGGTAAGACTATTCAATTTTGCCATAGTGTCGCTGTGCAAGGAATAAAACATACAAAACCACCTTTCATTTTAAAGGAAGGCCCGGAAGTACATACTATTATAGAATTATTATAACAACCCTTAAACTAAAATTTATGCCTACTGTTCAATCACCCCTGACAAAACTTGGTTACAACATGGTGGCCTGGCCAAAAACGGATATCCATCCTTTGGCATTGCTATACAAAACAGCGAATGGAGTTGGCGCTGTAGAAGCTGACCTGGAAGAATTATTCAAACCCGGTGATGCGGCACCTCCACAAATTAAACCAAGTGCCGAAGCCACAGATATTAATGGAGTGGCTGAATTAACCTTTGATGCAAAAGCCGGGGTGAGTATGCTGGATTGGCTGCTCAATAAACTTAACCTGGGAAAATTGTCGGCCGATGTTACCCTCAATGATAGCTATGTGGTTACAGTATTGTACCGCAAAGTAAAGGAAGATAAAGTTAATCTTTTGTTGCTCGATGGATACATCAGCAATTCGGTAACAGCCATAACCAAATTCAACACCTTCAAAGAGAAATTAGAAAATAGCGAGCTATTTGTAATTAATTCCGTCGTAAAGAGCAGTGATATTTCTATTACCATCAGTGATAAGAACGGACAAGATATTAATCTGGATGCAACCGTAAAAGGAATTGTAGATGCCAATGCCAGTGCTGCAAGAAAGAAAAGCAATACCCTCGAATTGGTATATAAAACAGATGAAGACAAACCAGTAATATTCGCATTCAAAGCGCAGCAAATTGTATATGAAAACGCCAGTTTTTGGAACAATGAGCCCGCTCATTTCAAAATTGTAGAGCAAATAGGACTTGTATTGTTAAACGATGAGGATATTCCTACCCGTCCATTGATATCAGAAGATATTTTGGTGGGGTTGTAGATTGGGTGCTGGATGGCTGTTGTGATGGAGGCTAAGTCGATTTTGCCGGATGCAAGCCAGTAAGAGTGGCAGGCAGCCAAAAGGGCCGCTCCTGCAGCATTGGGTGAAGACACGGTTCGCTGAAGCCTGCGCCATTGGGTTAGCGCCCTCGCTCAAATCCCTTTCATATCCATTATCTTCACCTCAAGCATCGCTATTCTGCGCCTCAATAAACGTTGCTTCTGGGGTCGATTCTTCAATCTTTTGATATCACAATTGAGCTTCACAAGTTTTATCCAGGTTTCAAAATTTTCTTTTAGCTCATCGGGAACTTTTATGTCAAGCTTAGGTAGTTTGTACAAGGTAATTAAGGCCTGCTTGTATTTTTCTTCCATGGCCGATAACTTCGCTTTTAAGTCGGCCAACCTGCTTTCTGCTAAATAAATCCTGTGAACCTTTTCCTTTGCGTTGTCTGATTCTGCGAATACCTCAGGCCCGACTTCTATTTTGTCGGCTTCATTCATGGCATCCATCAGACTTTTCAGCATTGCACGGGCGGGACCGGGTAAGTTTCTTTCGCCCAGATAATATCTGGCCACCTGACTCTGACTTACTCCCAATAAAATAGCCATGTCTCTTTGGTGAGTGCTAAAGAACGTATACATTTCCTTCGCACCATAATATTTGTATTTATCGCCCTCCGATCTTGTCACAGACTAAATTTTACAACCAATTACTGGAAATAATAAAAGTGTAAACTGTTGTCATCAAAGTTTTATTTTATGAAAGTTTGATTCCGTTGGCATCAAAAAATCATTTTGTGCAACCTTGATTCCATTGGCATCAAAAATTCGCCAAATGATTTCTTGATGACAAAGTGCTTCGGTATTTTTTTAGAGAAAAGGGGCAACAGTAAACTTTGGGGAGAATAAAATAATAAGAAATTTCGGTATAATACCGATTTGGTATCTGTTTTAGTCCACTCTGCGCTTGATTGCACTAAACAGCTACTCTCCCGGTATTTACCACTGTATGATTTCATCTACCGCATGGACTAAATTAAAATGAACATTGGTATAAAATAACATTCGACCTTGGTCTTTGACCATAGCGAACTGTTTGTGCTATAAACATTCGATCCATCTGGATAGGGAGATGTCTGTAAACAATGCGATAAACGATCCAGCAATGGATCGCATGTTTATAGCTACGATCCTCACATGGGTGTTAAACGACATTGGATGGGTGTCGATGTTTATGCACCATATCCTTAACTTAACGACATTGGCCATTGGAATTTATCAACCGAGCGCGAATCAACGGCTCCGACATCCGCGGCTATCACCCATTTTCAATTTTTCAATTTGAAACTTCACTGCAATTTTTTCCTGTTGTGAAATTTGGAAAGTTTAATTTTTTTTCGATTTTTTTCCTCATTTCGAGATTTCCAGAGACACTTTTTTTATCCAAAAAGGCCTGACTACGTATTTCGTCGTATCTACTTATGAGTCACGTAATTAGTGACTTAGGTGGTCTGAAAAAAAAATATTATTTTTTTTATGGAATTTCAGTATAAAAAATGTCTTTTGTAACTGGAAATTAACCCAAGCAAAATATAAATCACATGAGACTCTCTAATTTATTTATTACAGCCGCGATTCTGCTCTTCGCACAAACAGCCCGGGCGCAGTTTAAAGGCAAGATCGCTCTGAAGAGTGAGCCCTGGCAGCAAATTTTTTATCAATGTCCGGTGGACTATGATTTGGATGGTGATCTGGACATTTTTCAAATTCTGCAAGGCTCGGATGGAATGTATAACTATCAGATCCATTTCAATGATGGAACGGGTCATTTTGCTGAATCCTTGCCGATATTGGGATTTGATGAAATTGGTTTTTATAACACATCTGTTTTGCAATCCCTTACTGACATACAAATGATTAATGATGGTGATAATGGCAATGTAATGGTTGCGCGATTTGGCCAAAATCTGATACACTCTTCGGATCCTCCGGAAATTTATTATTACACATCTTTTTTTCCTTTAATCTGGGGGCAGCATTCGGACGGTAGTTATAGTCATTACCAAATAAATGCAGATCCGCCAGATTTCAGACTTGAATCCGAGCCCGGCTATCAATATCTCTACGACTTCGATGGTGACAATGATTTGGATGTTGCGCTCATAGAGGTGGCTACCGGCGACAAAAAATGGCTGCTGAATGAAGGCAATTTATTTAATTTTAGTTGGGACTATGATGTTTTCGAAGGAGGACTGGTTGATCGTGATGAGGAAGTTTACAAAGGAACGATCGACATGAATGGTGATGGGATGGCTGACATGGTAGACTTAAATCAAACACAAGATCAATTGGTGTGGAGAGAAAGACTGAGCGCAACAACTTTTGGTCCTGAACAATTGCTGCTGACTCTTCCTGAGGTCTCAGTCGAACTGAAATGGTTCCTCAAGGATATGACGGGTGATGGACTGGAGGATTTCGTTGCTGGTTCCGCTGATGTTGAAGTATACTTCGCCCTCCGAACCGACTACACAACCTTTGATTCAGTGCAGTCCTGGGACAATTCGTTTCTGGCATTTCCTCCAAATCAAAATAGAGCTCCTACAGTTGTACCCAGCGATTTTGATCAGGACGGTGACCTGGATATTATGGTTACAAAGTTTGTGTACGATGTAAATTCAGAATGGTATTATTATGATGATGTAAAGGTATTAATGAACAATGGTGATGGCATGTTTTCGAATCCAATTGATGTGGAGATGAGCCATTATTTGAATAATGCAATTTATGCCGATTTTAATGGTGATGGAGCATTAGATTTATGCAACGCCATGGATATCAGAGCCATCGGTTCAGCTTTTGTAATCCAGAGTGATATAGAGTCCAATTTTTTTGGCCCTGTCGATGCCTATGGCGAATTTGTACCTGCTTCAGATGCATCCGTTTTCGATCTCAATCTGGATGGCATGATGGATCTTGTTTGTGAATCCACTACAAGCTACACTGCCTATCCGAATATGGCGATATTAAATGCCTTCTCAGAAACTCCCGGGCCCTTCGTTAAGTTAGAAGATAATCTTGTGGGTTTGACCAGGGTTGATTTAGATCCTCAGGTAGAAAATGAATGTTATCATTTGCGTAATTATTATTTTACAGGTCTCCAATACGGAATAGCTCTCACTTACGGAACTGTATCCGCCAATGGAGAATTTGTTGAATTAGATTCTTCGAGGTTCTCTTTGTATGGTGCGATTGCAGAACCTCTTGATCTGAACAATGATGGTCAAGTTGAGATATTAACGCGGAGTGTAGAGTATTATCTTGATGGTTCTGTATATCAATATAGCGGTAATTCGAAAATGAATGTTTTATCCGCTAATAATGGTCAATTGATTTCGCAGGAGTTTATTATAGAGGCCCCTTTTTCATCTTTATCGGATCCCCTGGATTTGGATAATGATGGCTTTATGGAGCTATATTATATTGACCCGGTTAATTTCTCAACCATGATGATCGAGTGCAATGCAGATATGGAATGGAGCACTCCGCAAGTCTTTTCAGAAACATCGATGGGGGTCATGGGAGCTATTACTGATCAGTTGAATGGAGACAGATATATTTGGGCAAGAGAAGGTAATCTTAGTTATGATGATGACGTGCTGTTCGGAAAAATAGACGGATTGGGACAACTTGAAAATATTCAGACATTTGAACGCAATATTTACTGGAGTTTCGTCTATATCGAGGATATAGATATAGACAACGATGGCCATGAAGACGGATTGGTTCAGACTGACTATAATTCACCATCAATTACTTTTATTAGCATTGAGAATGGGTTCCCAATCGTAAACGAATTGCAATTTCCAGGTGGAATGGGCACTGAGAATTATACATATAATACTTCCCGAAACTTTTATAAAGGTGATGTAAACGGTGATGGAAAAATTGACGTTTCACATTCCGGACATCACAGTAGTTATGCATGGATCAATATTCATGGCTCCGGTTGCGGCGATCCTCTTGCATGCAACTACGAGGCTGATGTTGACCATTTGGCTTCTTTGTGCTGCTATGGCACTTGTGGATGCACCGATGAATCCGCGATCAATTACAATGCAGAGGCCACTTGCGACAATGGCTCTTGCCAGATAGGAGTTACTGGCCGGGTATTCCACGATGTTATTGCCAATGGTATTTTCGATGAGGGCGATTACGGTCTGGCTTATCAGACCGTCACCACCAGCGATGGAAGCACCACGTATATCACCGATAACAATGGTTATTTTACTGCAATTACCGGATCACAGAATGTATTGCTCACCCACGTGGCTGATGAGAATTTCCCTTATTACACTCAGGGCTACCGCATCAGAATTTGAGCAGATTATCTAAATATTGATTGTCCCATCCAGCAGACAGCCTGGCTCTTCGTATACTTAATTTGGAATTTTTTTTATTCGTTCTAATAAAATTAAGCGCCATTTTTCTAATAAT
>JANNEQ010000037.1:0-20536 GCA_031378885.1 Flavobacteriales bacterium | reverse complement strand
TATTATTAGAAAAATGGCGCTTAATTTTATTAGAACGAATAAAAAAAATTCCAAATTAAGTATACGAAGAGCCAGGCTGTCTGCTGGATGGGACAATCAATATTTAGATAATCTGCTCAAATTCTGATGCGGTAGCCCTGGGGTATTTACATCTATAAGAATATTGGCAATGGGCTTTATAGTAAAAACAGTATAACGGTTACCGAAGTTAATAATTCGTTCCCAAGACTAGCTTTATGGGATGTCAATCAGGATGGTTTTGAAGATATTTTGGATAATGGATCAACCAGTTGGTTTAGATATGAAGGAAATGAAAATTGGATAAAAGAACCAAGCCCATTTAGGGAGCGTTATACTAAAGGAATTTATAAGGCCAATTTGGATAATAACAATACACCAGACTGTATTGTGTTTTCTGGCTCCAATCTTCAATGGTTAAAATACAATACTCAAAAGCAATGGGAGAATAGGACTATTCCTATTAATTATGGTATAGATATAATAAGTGTTGGAGATATAAATGGTGATTCTTTTGATGATCTTGCATGTATCGCTAATAAATATGAATTATCGGATGAGTTTACTTTTAGCTACAAATATTCTTTAATCACTTTAGAAAATGATCAAACAGGAAATTTTGTTATCAAAAGCCTTTACCCTATTTCAGAAATAAACGATATAGTATTAGAAGATATTGACAATGATGGAGATCTTGATATAATTACTTCATCTTTTGACTGGCTTGATGGCGGGATTGCAATATGGCGAAATATAATGCTAAAGTAATGATTTTTTTACTCGTACTTAAGAATCTGTAACACTCACCAGAGTCCGCCTGTATCTATCATATCAATCACTCCTTCTACCCCCAAAAATTCTCAGCAGAAATAAAAATAAATTGATGAAATCGAGGTACAAGGTAAGTGCTCCCATTAAGGCCAGTTTGCCTGCAGATACGGAACCATATTCTACATTGGCTCCCATGTTTTTGATCTTTTGTGTATCATAGGCAGTAAGCCCTGTAAAGATGAGCACACCGAAGCAACTGATGACGTAGGAAATGGTATCGCTATTCATAAACCAATTCACGACAACGGCAATAACCAAACCGATAAGAGCCATCTTGAGAATACTTCCAAATTTGGTGAGGTCGGTTTTGGTAGTATAACCGATAATGGCCATGGTAGCGAACAACCCTGAGGAAACAAAAAACACCGTTGAAATTGAACTTATTCGGTACATGAGAAAAATAGAACTCAAGCTCATGCCATTCACTAAAGAGAACAACAGGAACAATCCCAGCAAAGTTTTATAGCCCAATTTATTGAAAGCAAAACTCATGACCAACACCATTGCCAGAGGGGCCAAAATAACCACCCATTTCAATACCGGATTGAGGAAAATGGTTTGCATAATAGCAGGCGAAGATGCACAGAAGTAAGCCGCAACTCCGGATATAACCAGTGCCAGCGTCATATAAGAAAATACATTCGCTACAAAGGACCTGGCAACAGTTTGCTGACTTGTTTGGTCAAGAATGTCTTTGTTGTAATTTAAGAAATCGTTATTCATGATATTCTAATTTTAAATATTGACTCAAGATAATCTGGAACCTATAAGGTGTATAAATTCTTCTCTGGTTTTGCTGTTGTGTAAAAATTCTCCACTGAATGCACTGCTGGTGGTAACACTGTTTTGTTTGCTTACTCCGCGCATTTGCATACAGAGGTGATGGGCTTCGATTACTACTGCCACGCCTTGTGGTTTGAGTGTATCCACAATACAATCGCGTATTTCTATGGTGAGTCTTTCCTGAACCTGCAGCCTTCTGGAGAAAATATCCACTACACGGGGAATTTTACTCAGCCCTACGATTTTTCCATTGGGAATGTACGCCACGTGGGCTTTGCCGAAAAAAGGCAGCAGATGGTGCTCGCACAAGCTGTACACTTCAATGTTTTTCACCAATACCATTTCGCTGTAGTCTTCGTCGAACATTGCACTTCGCAGTGCTTGTGCCGGGTCCTGATCATAGCCTTGTGTGAGATATGAGTATGCTTTGGCAACACGTTCAGGCGTTTTAAGCAATCCTTGTCTCTCCGGATTTTCTCCGATATTACCGAGGATGGTGTGCACACAAGCAGCAACTTCCTGCTCTTCTTTGGTCAATATTTTTTCTGGTTCGGACATGGTTCGAAATTTATAGTAAGATTAGTTTCCTCCGAAGTATTCGACGAAGTTATTTTCAGTTTCATATAGTTTTACTGAGTGAAGGGCGCAACCTGCTGCCACAATTTCAGCTTCGATTTGTTCCCAAATTGCGATGGCTATATTTTCGGCAGAAGTGATGAGACCTTTCATAAAGTCCACATCCAGGTTGAGGTTTTTGTGGTCCATTTTGGAGATCACTTTTTCTTCCAGCAAATCACTCAGAACTTTAAGGTCCATGCAATAGCCGGTATCCTGATTTACCGTGCCTTTGACAGTAACAAAAACTTCGTAGTTATGTCCGTGCCAGTTTGGATTGGAGCATTTGCCGAAAATTTCAAGGTTTTTGGCATCATCCCAGGTGGGGTTGGTAAGCTTGTGGGCGGCGTTAAAACGTTCTCTGCGAGTAACGTACACAATTTTGGACATATTTAAATTTATAGAACTACAAAGATAGGTCGTAAAAAGTTCAAGGCATGCATAGTGATCACTTTGAGAAATCGGCTGAAAGGTCCTTCATCAGTCAGATTCTTTCCTTATAACCCGAAAAACCTCTTCGGCTAAAAGCGTATAGTCTTAATGATTAGGTCATTATGTTGAAACCTTTCTACACACAATTTTCTGTTCCCTTCCGACTAAAACACCCAAAAAATATAAGAGGTAGATGTCCCATAAAATTCGACTGACAACTACCTTCGCGGCCACATTGACCATTTCAATATGATAGTAGTAACAGGTGCCGCAGGGTTTATAGCCAGTTGTCTGGTAAGCCGACTGAATCAGGATCGCTTTTTTGATCTGATTCTGGTGGATGATTTTTCGCGTCCTGAAAAGGCTGTGAATTATGAAGGCAAGAAGTACAAGGCCCTGGTCGACCGCAGAAATTTTGCTGAATGGCTGATCAAAAATGAAGATCAGGTACAATTTGTTTTTCACCTCGGAGCCCGCACCGATACCACAGAGATGAATGAAGCCATCTTTGATGAACTGAATCTGAACTACAGCAAAATCATTTGGAGAATCTGTGCTGAAAAAGCCATTCCTCTGGTGTACGCCTCTTCAGCCGCTACCTATGGCGGTGGAGAACTGGGGTATGCAGATGACGAGAGTCTGATACCAAAGCTCAGTCCATTGAATCCTTATGGCAGGTCGAAAAATGATTTTGACAAGTGGGCATTAAAACAGGAGGAGGCGCCATTCTTTTGGGCCGGACTCAAGTTCTTTAATGTCTATGGTCCGAATGAATACCATAAAGGCCGCATGGCTTCGGTGATCATGCATTCCTTTAATCAGATCGGCGCAACCGGCAAGATGAAATTATTCAGGACTCACAAGCCAGAGTATACAGATGGCGGGCAAATGCGCGACTTTGTTTATGTAAAAGACCTGGTGGAAATCTGTGTTTTCCTTATGCACCATCGCAAAAATTCGGGCATTTACAATTTAGGTTCGGGCAAGGCAAGAACTTTTCTTGATTTAACCAGGGCCACATTTGCCTCAATGGGAAAAGAGGAAAATATAGAGTTTATAGATACACCCATTGACATTCGCGACACCTACCAATACTACACGGAAGCGACAATGGATAAATTGCTCGCCATCGGATACGATAAAGGATTCCACTCGTTGGAGGATGGCGTAAAGGACTATGTGCAAGAATATCTGATGAAGAACAAAGCCATCTATTGAGTTTTTTTTTAGTGGAAATTGAATTGGCTCCTAACTCCTGGGATTTTTGAAGATTAACCGACCCGGAAATATTTTTTTTCTTATTACTCAAGGTATCATAGTAATGGCTATTTTTCTTTTATAAAATGACCCTTGAGGAAATGGAATGAGGAATGTGCTGACTGCGCACCGAGCAATTCCATTAAGTTAAGGAATTGGCGGATCAACATTCGACCTTAGTCGTTTATCGCTAAAGTCAAGATCATACCTATAAACATGCGATCCATCCTGGATCGTTTATCGCATTGTTTATATACATCTCCTGATCCAGAATGGATCAAATGTTTATAGGACAATCGGTTTGCAATGATCAAACGACCAAGGTCGAATGTCATTTTATAAATAGTCCTTGACTTAATGACATTGGGCACCGTGACACTCCCTCTTTTCAATTTTAAAACACAAGAAATTACTTATAATTAAGCTATTGAATCGGCCATTTTTTTTTGCGGAAAATAATTTCTATTGCTCATCTTCATCAGAATCTGACTTCTCCTTTTCGGGGTCTGCTTTCGGCCATTCGATTCTGCTTAGAATGTCGTGGATAGCGCCCTCCTTAAGGCTGTATGCGGAGTGATAAAGATTGGAGAAAGGCTGAAGTTGAATGACGTAATTGACCAGAAAACTTGCCAGTGGCATGTACTCAGCGCGTATGGATGGAATAGCAGGATTTTTTAATCGCTGATCGTAAGTGCTTCCGATGAGCCAACTGTGAATTCCGGGGAAGGTTATCAATGGAATTTCATTGCTTAATTCAGCAGATGAATGTGCCTTTCCCTTGGCCTGCAGATACATTTCAAACAAAGTATCGAAAGATCCCGATGAACCGATGAGCCATTTACATGGGTATTGTTTGAGGGCTTCTTCTAATGGTTTGAGATGATAATCGAGATGGGCTTTGAGGCTGTCAAGTTGTTCGCTGTTCATTCTGTCAGCAGGGTTGATCATTTCATGCAAACGACTCACGCCAAGCAGAAAACTTTTTTTCCAGAGAATGCCCTTATTCGTGGCAATGATGAACTCCGTGCTGCCACCGCCTATGTCCATAATGAGTGAGGGTTCCGGCCCCAGCTCAATAGTTTGAAGAATGCCTTCGTAGATAAGTTCTGCCTCGCGATTGCCATCAATTACATCTATTTGAATTCCGGTTAGGCCTTTGACACGCTGAACGAACTCGCTGCCATTGGTGGCTTCGCGAATGGCAGAAGTAGCGAATGCAAAAACTTTTTTACATTCGAAATTATCAATATTCTGCTTGTGGCAATTGAGTGCATCCAGTCCGCGAATAAAACGCGAAGGCATAATTTCATTCCTGGAAAAACCACCGGCTCCCAATTTTACAGGTAGCTTACTTTGAAAAACCACATTCCATCCATCTTTTGCGGCATCTGCCACAAGCAAATTAAAAGTATTGGTTCCACAATCTACAATTCCTATTCTCATAAGAGTAAAATGATGCAATTAAAAAATTGCTATTAAAATAATTATCCGCTATAGCGAATCCATTTCCACAGCTCTTTGTAAGTGGCTTTTTTGCCATACATCAAAATTCCCACGCGATAAATTCTACCGGCCAGCCATGTGAAGAAAATAAAGGCGAGAGTAAGAATACCCATTGACAGAAGCTTTAATCCAATGGACACACCTATGGCCGTTTTCACCATCATAACAATGGGAGATGTGAGTGGTATTAAAGCAAAAATCGTCCCCAGGTTTCCTTCAGGATTTTCAATCATCATAAAAGAAACCAGATAACCAAAGATCAATGGAAGTGTTATTGGCATCATAAATTGTTGCGTGTCGGTTTCTGAGTCTACAGCAGCTCCAACTGCGGCAAAAAGGGATGCATAAAGCAGATAACCACCTATGAAGAAAAACAAGAACGACAGAATCACATCGACCCATGGAATGGACGAAATGGCTTCAAGTGCCTCGTTACCCTTTTCATTTTCTGCTTGAAGTTTGAGTGATTTTTCCAGGGCCTCCTGGCTTATGACTGTATTCACTCCGCTGCCCTTATCTGGCTGCATTACCAGTGCATTCGCCATCATGTCATTGGTTAGCTTTTCTCTGTACGAGCCAATACCGACAGCAGAGATTACAGAAGTAAGCAAAACCCATATTACGAATTGAGTAAGACCAACCATTCCGATTCCAATCACCTTGCCCATCATCAATTGAAAGGGCTTTACAGATGAAATAATTACCTCGATAATTCTGTTGGTTTTTTCTTCGATCACGCCGCGCATTACCTGAACGCCGTATAGAAGAATGAACAGATAAATAAAAATGGCAAAAGAAAATCCGATACCTGCTTTGAGATTGACCATGGTGTTCTCTTCGGGCTTTTCGGCATTGCGCATGGTAAAATCAACCTGCTGTTTGATGGCCTGGTAGTCGGTCCATTTCAGTCCATATTTGTCTACACGGTATTTTTCGAAAGAAGATTCAATATTTTCCTGAATGGATTGTTGCATTTTCAAGCTTGGAACTTTGGCATAGGTCATTACACATTTACCATCGCCATAAGAATCACCGGTTACTTCAACTACAATTGTATAAGCTCCGCTTTTAATTTCGTTCAGGGCATCAACATTTGCCTTTCGAAAATCGTAATTCAGGTGGTCTGAGTTCTTGAACAAATTGCGTTCAATGCCTGCAAGCTGGGGTTCGAGAACTTCTTTTTCGATAATCCATCCTTGCGGATCAGAAATCAGAACGCGCTGATAAATTTCATCTTTTGATGATAAAAAAACAGCGCCCAATATCAGTCCACCAAACAATAGGGGTCCGAGAATGGTCATGACAAGAAAAGACTTTTTCTTTACTCTTGTAAGATACTCGCGTTGAATAATAAGCCAGATTTTATCCATGGGTAGAATTAAAAGAGTTAACAGCTTCGATGAAAATTTCGTCCATACCGGGAATGAGTTCTTTGACAGCAACAATCTCAACACCGGGAATGATACTTACCAAAAGATCATTTAAAGATTTATTATTCAGTAATCTTATCTGAGCGATTTTGTAATCGTCTTCATGATCAACTTTGATCAATTCGAAGTTGTGGCCCATTCCAATGGAAAGATCCATTGGATAGCCAGAAAAAACAACTTCGTATATTTTTTTTCTGAATTGATTTTTCACTTCTTTGACCGTTCCATTCAGAATGACATGGGCCCTGTTGATCAAAGTAATGTTATCGCAAAGTTCTTCTACACTTCCCATATCATGCGTAGACAAAATAATGGTAGTGCCTTCACTTTTCATTCGCAGCATTTCATTGCGGATGAGTTCAGCATTGATGGGGTCGAAACCACTGAACGGTTCGTCGAGAATGAGTAAATCAGGGTTGTGCAACACGGTGGTAATGAACTGAATTTTCTGGGCCATTCCCTTGGAAAGATCTTCAATTTTTTTGTCCCACCATGACATGATATCAAATCGTGTAAACCAATCGTTCAATCTGATTTTGGCTTCGCGCGAGCTCAGACCTTTTAATCTGGCCAGATACATACATTGTTCGCCCACCTTCATTTTTTTGTACAGACCGCGCTCTTCGGGCAGGTATCCGATGAACTCGACGTGAGAAGGGTCGAGTTTTTTTCCTTTGAACAGGACAGTGCCCTGATCAGGGCCTGTAATCTGATTGATTATCCGGATCAAACTCGTCTTGCCTGCTCCATTGGGGCCGAGCAGTCCAAAGACTGACTTTTCCGGAACAGCTATAGAAACATCATGCAATGCCTGATGAGTTCCATACTTTTTGTAAATATTATTGGCTTCTAAAGTGTACATCAACCTGAATCATTAATTCAAGTGACGAAACTAGTGAGAGCCTGCCAGAGTCTCGCATGGAAATTACAATTGGTTATTAGCAGGGATATATTGAAAGAAATGAGCAGGGAACGGTAAGTCCTTCCCTGCTCATCCATTCTATGTTGTACTAAACCCAATGCGAAGAACCGCCTAGAACTCTATCTTATAGCTTATTACCGGGATTAAAGGTACCTGATACGAAGATTTAACTGTCCCTGATTGTTTGTCGAAATATTGTCCATACACATTTTTATGGTTGGTGGCATTCATCAGATCAAGGGCCAGGGATGTTGTACATCTCGGACGATTGCGCTTGAGGCTGATTCTGATGTCTGTTCTGAAATAATCGGGATTCTTTAGCTCGTTGATTCTTGATTTATCATAAACCTCTTCTCCGGCCGCAATACTTTGATCCAATAAAATAGGTGTAGCTCTAAATCCGCCGACAAAAACTACCCTAAAATTAATGCCCAGTGTTTTGTGTTTTGCTTCTTTGCCTACTTTCATGTCCTTTCCGGCAGTGAGCGCAGAAGCATAATTTCCATTGAACCTGGAATTTCTCCAGACATTGTCTTGTGCCCTGTATTCTGCATTATACAATGATGCTGAAAGGAGAAAGTACAAACCATTGTGTGTAAATTGTTCAAGTGTAATTTCTGCCCCATAATTTCTGGCACTGCCTGAGCTTTTCATTGTCTCGTTGATGTAACCGTCTGTAATGTTGACCGTTGACAATGTACTTCCCGAATCGGCACCAATGGCGATGTTAAACAGGTTCTGGTAATAAAATTCGGATTTGATATAAAGATATTTTGTAAGATTGCGTTCATAACCCACCACAAGGTGATGTGCTTTATTGAATCCCAGATTCTTATTGGGTTGAAAGCGGGAGCCATCAGCGTTATCTACATAAGACAACAACAAGCCCAGTGGCAAAACCTGACTGTGCAGGCCGTATCCAAAACTCAAAGTTTGTTTTTCATCCAATTCATACCGAATACCCAACCTTGGCTCAATTGACCTGGACTTATTGCTCATGAGAAACATTGAGTGAAAGCCGGCATTCAATGTGAGTTGTTCAGTAGCTCTGTATTTCCATTGGCCAAATGCCTGGAGTAATCCAGTCTGGCCCTTCGAATCAAGTGGCGTAAGTACATCGCCTGTATCCTCATCTTTGTACTTTTTTTGCAGGTTATACATCAACTCAGAATAATACACACCTGTTCTGAAACTATTCTTTGCGTTGAGTTTATGATTTAGCACAGTAGTAAACTGCAAACGGCTGTTGAGAAAATTTTCGTTATACTCGAATTGAGGTTTAAAATCTTCATCAAGTTTTTCTGCACGGTAGCCCTGATTGTGTCCTCCGAGTGTAATGGCACTCTGGACATAAGTTTTATCGGTAATAGCGATAAAGTGTTTTATTCCTACTACTCCGGTATTAGAATAATAATTCTGGTTGTATTGCTTGCCAAATGTTTTCCAGGTCGAACTATCGAGGCTGGCATTTTCATATTGATCGCTTAATCCACCGAAACCGAATACAGAAAAAGATCCGGCCTTTTCAGTGGGCATGTGAAAATTGAATGAGATATCCTGAAAATTGGTGACTGCATCGCCGATACTGACGCCAAGGTTTTGCAAAACAGAAAGAGTTGAATAGCGATAGTTGACCAGATAACTTCCCTTGCTTTTTTTGCTGAAAGGTCCCTCTACAGCGGCATTCAATCCCAGAAGGCCTGCCTGAAAAGTGTACTCTCTTTTTTCGTTGTTGCCCTTTCTGAGTTTCAGATCGAAAACACCACTTAGTGCATTGCCGTATTCTGCCGGAAAAGCGCCTGTCATAAAATCGGAGTTTGCGAGTAACTGAGCACTGAGAATTGAAATTCCACCACCGCTGCTGGCGGCTTCTGCGTAGTGATTCGGATTGGGAATCTCCACTCCTTCCATTTTCCACTGCAACCCGCTGGGGGAATTACCACGGATCGAAACATTGTTTCCGCCATCATCGGAGCTCACCACTCCGGCGAATGAAGTGACCATTCTTCCGGGGTCGTTTACTGCGGCGGCAAATTTCTGGGCTTCTTCCACGCTGAACGTTCTTGCGCTGACAGAAGTCATTGCATTGAGCGGTTTGTTCTTTATTTCATCGGCTTTAATGACCACTTCGGTTGACTGTGTGATGTCTTCTTCCATCTGAATGTTCAGCACCAGTTCTTTTCCGGAGCTGACCATAATTTCCTGAAGTACCACATCCTTGTAGCCCAACAATGAAATGTGGAAATTCTGTATTCCGACGGGAACGTTTGAAATTCTGAATTGCCCTTCTGCATCTGAGTTTGCACCCAGCAAAGGATTGGTGTTTATGGCGACAACCACAGCACCTGTAAGAGGGGTTGAGGAGACTTTATCCTGCACTGTTCCACGAACCGTTTGGACAAGATCCTGAGCCGAAACATTCACAAAAAGAATGGACAAAATGATAATGGAAAAGAGTTTAGAAAACATAGTATTTGAATTTGAGGTTATGACAACGATCAATTCCTTTACCCCTATTTCGAATCTGTATTTTGGTAAAAAATAAACCACAGAGGAAAATAAACTACTCAAAGAAAAAATAAACCACAAAGAAATGGAGGAAACAAAGGTGGTTTTTACTCCTGGATGGGAATTTAATACAATGCTCATTTTAGTTTAGTCAAAGACTAATGAAAAAGTTACAATGGTATATGCCGGTAGAGTAGCTGTCTGGTAAAATCTGCGCTGCGCTTGATTTTACCAGACAGCGGTATAAAACATCATTTATGTTGTTACTCTTGAACTGCCGGATTTGGTTAGAAAGAAAGAAAAATAAACCACAAAGAAATGGAGGAAACAGAAGTGGTTTTTATTAATGCTCAACTTTTGAGTTAACTTTTAATTCATTGTCTTTGTTCTTAGTAACGTGCTTTCTTAACGCCGGATGTGGCACAAAACGGGCTCTATTTTTTTTTATCTCCGGGCTTGGGTACTTCGCCACAAAAAGTGAGAGAATAAACCACAAAGAAATGGAGGAAACAAAGGTGGTTTTTACTCCTGGATGGGAATTCAATACAATGCTCATTTTATTTTAGTCCAAAGACTAATGAAAATGTTACAGTCGTATATGCAAGTAGAGTAGCTGTCTGGTAAAATCTGCGCTGCGCTTGTTTTTACCAGACATCTGTATAAAACATCATTTATGTTGTTACTCATGAACTGCCGGATTTGGTTAGAAAGAAAGAAAAATAAACCACAAAGAAATGGAGGAAACAAAGGTGGTTTTTATTGGTAGTTTAGCATTGAGGTCGCGGTTAAAACAACGCTTATATTCTTACTTCGTTGCTTTTGTCTTGTCTGATGGGAGGGGGCAAATCAGCCAAAACGAATGGCTACTTTCCAGCCTATCCATGAATCCAGCCGGAGATTGTTGCTGATTTTTTTCGAATAAAACAAATGAGGGAGGCCTTTGGAATCGAGTTTATCCTGTGTGTTGATGTCAGTGAGATAACCGTTGATCGTAGCTCCGGCAGCAAGAGATATTTTGCGTGTAAGATGAAATTCGTATCCCGTATATAGCTTATTTAATAAATTGAGTTTGGAATCCAGGTTGCCATGAATGATCTGATTCGAAGTAAGATCGAAATTCAGGTAACTTCTTCTGGACAATTTGGGTGCTGTGCCAATACCGTATCCAAATGACCAGTCGACAGTATCGCTCTTAAATTCGGTCATTACACCGACATTAATAATATTATAGAATTGATGAACACCAGTTCTGAAAGCAAGATTGGCTTTGTAAATTTCATCTGCTGAAATTTCAAATTTGTGATATCCCTTTCTGACAAAGCTGAGGAAGCCCACAGGAACTGAAGCCACAGAATCTGCCACATTGAGAAAACCAACCTGACACCTCGCGAATTTCGCATAGTTGAGAAAGCCCGAAATCTGTATTCCACTTACATTTTTAGCCCCGAAATTCATAAATCCTGCTATCTGCGAACCACTCAAAGAATCGCAGGCATAATTTCCAAATCCTGCTATCTGAACAGCGGATGATGGTTGAATGGCTACATTCGCAAAGCCCCCAATTTGAATTCCATTCTGCACTTTTCTGGCATAATTACCAAATCCGGAAATCTGCACTCCTATGAGTGTGTCCTGACAATAATTGCCAAATCCGGAGCCTTGCAATCCATTAAATGAAGCACAAACCTGATTGGAAAAACCCGAGAGTTGAAGTCCTGAACCAGATTTCATACAATGGTTGGTGAAACCTGCGAATTGTGCCCCATGAAGCTCACCAGCATTAAAATTTGTAAATCCTGCAAAGTGCAGTCCGCGCGCATCACCTCCAATGGCATTGGCAAATCCCGCAAATTGAAGGCCCTTTACATTCTCTCTGTTCAGATTGAACAAACCACCAATTTCCAACACCTCGTTTCCTCTTGAATAACCGCCAATTAGATTAATAGAATAATCGTTGATCACATTGCCACTTAATTTCCGATTGGTGCCTACGAATGGTAGAAAAGAAAATTGAAAATCCTTGTATATGGTGTCAGATACATTGATCATTTCAGGATTATCCTTCGCTAAAAAAGCTTTGAAGTCTTGAAAAAAAGCTTTGGTAGAATCTGCAATAACATGACCTAAGTGCCTCAAGGTAGTATCCTTTGCAGGTGGATGAATAACAAAGTTTTGCAAGGTTACATCGGCTGGTTTTAGAGGCGAAACGGTGTCCTGGTATTGTGCTTTGCTTACACGAATATCCACCGGATCGAGCTTGCGTTCAATACGCATTTCATAGTAACCATATTCATTGGTTGTAGATGAAACGAGTGAGTTAGAATCGAATACGGTTGCGCCCTTTACCGGTTGGCCCTGGTTATTTTCCACGTAGCCCGCGACGGTTATTTTTTTTTTCGCAGGTTGCGATTTGGTCAGGATAATGAAGTTATTCTTTTGTTTAAATTCTACATTTCCTTCAAACATTTTCATCAGTACTTCGCGAACGGGCCTATTGGTCGCATGGACTGAAACAAGGCGTTCCGGATCTATGGCGCTTGCGTTATAAGAAAAACTGCATCCTGATTTTTGTTCGATCAGATCGAGCGCATCTTTCACCTTCACCTGATCGCGATCCAATGTTACCATTCTTTCAAGCGGAGGATTAGCTTGTCCGAATGTTGAAGCAATGAGCAACAACGTAAAAAGAAAGGCCAAAAAATATTTCATCGGTGATGTGGCAAAATTAGTGCATTCGCTGCCTTTAGCCGAGGTTATAAATGATTGTTGCATAATGGTTGAAGTTATTGAGAACAGATGCCAAAAGCTTTGATTGATTAATACTGACTCACCGATCCACTTCCATTGATGTCTGTGTTGACTTGTCCACCACCTGTGTAATAAATATCGCCTGTTCCATCAATATTTGCTGTGAGAATACCTGTACAATTGACATAAATTTTCCCGGAGCCATCGATAGAAGCTGTGGCATTTACAGCCTGCAATTGAATTCCATTTATTTCGCCCGAACCATTGATAGAATAAGCCGCGTTGTTGGCAGATCCATATGCTTTCACGTCGCCGGCACCATTTATTTTTAAGGAAATCGTATTTCCATTATAAAGTATTGAACCATTACCTGAGCCATTGTGCTGATAGGTCAAAGAGTTTGTTGAGAGTGTGTCGCGGACAAAAAAGTCAATTGCGCCATCGAGTTCGATTTGCGAATAACCGGGTGAATAAATTTTGATGGTCAAGCTTGAGTAATCATAACTTATTACATCGCGGTTCATTTCTATCATAAGATGTCCATCCTGAACGTAGGTGCGGACATCACCAACGATATTATCGTCTGTAGTCACTTCCACACGAGGTGTTTCATCGTAGTATGTTTCGATTCTGTAAGCACCATCGGCATTGATCGAAGTAAAAGACTCTACACTTCTCACGGCGGTTGTAATTACACCACTGCCTTCTTTGTGTACTTGTTTGTTGCAGGAAGTGAGGATAAGCAGGGCAAATGCGGCAAATGTGAAGCAGATGCGGAAAGGTAAATTGCGATTTTTCATTTTGTATTAATTTGATTCTGTCTTTGAGACAACTCAAATTCGCTTCACCCCTATTTGATGAAATTATTTTTTGAGAGAATATTTAAATAAAGCAACAGCCATATGGGCCTTTGGGTAAATACTTAATTGTGAAAGAGAAGATTTAAGTAGGCCATGAAAAATCGCCAAATCAATCGACATTAGCTGAAATCTGTAGTGTTGATAAGAATTTCAACCGACTAAATCAGTTATACGTCAAATTTGCCAGACAAACCAATTCATCCTTCAAGTTTAAGCAAATCACCACAATTTTGAAAAACCAGCAGAATGAAATATAACATTTTACATGCCCGAATAAAGCGATCGCAATTAGAAAAACTAGCCGGAATATGTTATCGAGGAATCGACTCTGCTCTATTAAAAGAATTTAATACAAAAAACAAAAAAGCCATCGTTGGTATTCAGAGTGACTCAGGTATGTACACCATTTTAGGAGAAGAAACTGTTTTCTATAAAACAGAACAAGGGAGAGAGGGTGAAATACCCATATTAGAATTCACAAGAATATTACAAAGCAATGGCCTAAAAAAAGGAAAAAACAGTGGTATCAAAACTATAGAAACCAATGAAATGTACTCTATCTGGATTTTGAATGAACAAACCATGTGCGCCATGTGGAACGTTGTGTTGTATCTGGAAAAACAAATCAACGCAAATTGAGTGTGCGAAACTACTGACACGAATTACCACTCAGAATAATCTTTCCTCCAACCTCTTCCACTGCAAGGCCAAGTGTTTCAGCAATAATATTGGCAATGGTCTGAATATCTTCGTCTTTGAACTTTACACTGATTTTGCAATCCGCAATGTTTTCGCTCGCCAATACAATTTGGGTATCGTACACCTTATTGATCTTTTGAATGGCTTTTGACAGTCTGGTTCCATGAAAAACAAATTTCTTATCGGCATAAGAAGCTGAATTGTGGTCTTCCTCCAGGCTTTCTTTTACAAAATGACCTTTGCTGCGCAAATAAATTCCGCGCTCTCCGGCATTGAGAACAAGAGATTCTCCTTTCAGATCGTATGCTTCCACAATGCCTTCGGTTACATCCACTCTCACAGTATCATTTCCTTTTACCGCATAAAGATTAAACTCAGTACCTATATCTTTTACAAACACATCTCCGGCATCAATCACAAAAGTCATTCGTTCGTCGTGTTTGATTCTAAAGAAAGCCTCGCCATTTATTTTTGCTTTCCTCTCTTTTGATTTTTCATTGACCGAAAATTCGAGCTGCGTATTTTTATTGAGAGTTGCAATGCTTCCATCACTTAGCGAATCGGTTACTACTTCATTAAAACTCTGGAATGCGAAAACCGGTTGGTGGTCATTTTTCAATAGAGCAATAATGCCTGCAATACCAGCCAGAACAGCCACAGCGGCAGCAATTCTGAAGAATGCGCGCGAACGCTTTGGAACCAGTTGAACTATTGGAGTTTCTGAAGCAGAGCTGATTTTTTCCAGAACTTTATTCCAGGCTGTATTGCTGTCAAAATCAGGAAAAGGAACATGTGCGGCGTGTCCAAACACTGCCGCCATCTGATCGAAGTATTGGCTATTTTCAACGGATTGTGCAATCCAGTTTTCCAACAAAATAATTTCTTCCGCAGAAATTTCTCCTGTCAGTTTTTTGCCAATTAATTCATCAATATGTTCAGGTCCTTGTATCAATCTATTTGGTTCGTTCTACTCTTTATTAATCAATAAATCCTTTTATAAAAATGGCAATCAGCGGCAAATAATCTTTCAATTCTTCGCGCATAATCCTCAGTGCTTTGCCCATGTGATTTTCTACTGTCTTGACTGAAATAGAAAGTCTGTCGGCTATTTCAGCGTACTTGAGTTCTTCCCATCTGCTGAGTTGAAACACAAGTCTGCATTGCTCCGGAAGCTTATGAATGGCGGCGTCAATTCGTTTTTGCAACTCATCCGATTGAACCATTTGTGTGGCACTCTGGGCATTTGAGGTCACAAATTTTGCGTGGTCTGCTCTCACCTTTCGGTGTTTTATCACATTCAAACTGGAGTTTCTGACGCTTGAGTATAAGTAACTTTTAAGCGATGAGTCAATGTTGATGTCACCTCTTTTCTCCCAGAACTGTACAAAAACAGATTGCACCACCTCTTCCGCCTCGTCTTTATCATTGAGATAAGTCCAGGCGAAACGACATAAGGGTGTGTACCAATTCCGAAAAACCATTTCTAACGCTTTTTGGTCGCCGGTCTTGAGTAACTCAAGGGTATTTTGCTCCTGTTTGTCCAATCTGTGGTATTGTAATAAACCGGGCGCAAGTTACACGAGTCGGGCAATTCATAACGTAAGACAACAGACAATCAGGCTACCCCTACTTCAACTCAAAATAAATCCAATCCATGGCAAAGAGTCTGATCTTGAAATAACAAGAGAAGATGAACTACTGATTATCAATGCCATAAATCTCACAAAAGAGTAGATAGAACACTATAGGAATACCAAGAACTGGGTTATCTTCGCCCGCTCAATATTTTAACTAGAATCTCTGTACCAATATGGAAATTGCTGTTGTAGGAACCGGATATGTAGGACTGGTGACAGGAACTTGTTTTGCAGAAACCGGCAACAATGTTACCTGCGTGGATATCAACGCAGAAAAAGTGGCTCTGATGCAAAAGGGAGAAATCCCCATTTATGAGCCCCATCTTGATGTGCTCTTCGAAAGAAACATTAGAGAAGGAAGGCTTCATTTTACTACCAACCTGAAGGAAGCTATTGACAAAGCCCAGATCATATTTCTTGCCCTGCCTACACCTCCGGGTGAAGATGGCAGTGCCGATCTCAGTTATGTATTGGGAGTGAGCAAAGAATTGGGTAAGATAATTAAAGACTACAAAATAATTGTAGACAAATCTACTGTTCCGGTTGGCACTGCTGAAAAAGTAAAGCAGCAAGTTGCCGAACATGCGAATGTTCCGTTTGACATTGTAAGCAATCCGGAGTTTCTTCGCGAAGGTTTTGCAGTAGATGATTTTATGAAACCCGACAGAGTGGTTGTAGGCACGAGCAGCGACAGAGCCCGCAAACTGATGGAAGAACTTTACCGTCCTTTTACACGTCAGGGAAATCCGATTATTTTTATGGATGAGCGCAGCGCTGAGTTGACGAAGTATGCAGCCAATGCTTTCCTCGCAACCAAGATTTCATTTATGAATGAGATCGCAAATTTCTGCGAAAAAGTTGGGGCCGACGTGGATGCCGTGCGTCTTGGAATTGGCACAGACAGCAGAATTGGAAAGCGCTTTCTTTTCCCTGGAATTGGATATGGCGGAAGTTGTTTTCCCAAAGATGTGCAGGCACTTGCCAAGTCTGGCATCGAATCAGGATATGAATTCAAAATTCTGAAAAGTGTGATGAAGGTAAATGAAAGACAGAAGACCATTTTATTGGGTCCGGTTATCGATCATTTCGGTGGCACCTTACACAACAAAAAAATCGCCATCTGGGGTTTGGCATTTAAGCCCGACACCGATGACATTCGCGAAGCGCCTGCACTCTACATGATAGAACACATGCTTGAAGCTGGTGCAAACATTATGGCTTACGATCCTGAAGCCATGGAAAATGTAAAAAAGCAAAAACAATATAACATTAAATATACAGACGATCAGTACGCAGCACTGGAAGGTGCAGATGCATTGCTGATTTGTACAGAATGGAGTGCATTCCGCAATCCTGATTTTGAAAAGATGGGCAAGATGCTCAATTCGAAAGTAATATTCGATGGACGGAACTTGTACGATTTGGATAAGATGAAAGAACTTGGATTCTTTTACAAGAGTATTGGCCGAGAAACCATTCAACCCCACGTTACAGTAGAATAATTATGGAAAGAGTACTGATTACCGGGGCGGCCGGATTTCTTGGATCACATTTATGCGATCGTTTTATAAAAGAAGGATTTAAGGTCGTGGCCATGGACAATCTTATCACCGGCGACCTCAAAAATATTGAGCATTTATTTCCTCATGAAAATTTTGAGTTCTATCATCAGGATGTGACACGTTTCATTCACGTTCTGGGTAAACTCGATTATATATTGCATTTTGCTTCACCAGCGAGTCCGATAGATTATTTGAAAATTCCTATTCAGACTTTGAAAGTAGGTTCGCTGGGCATTCACAATTGTCTTGGACTTGCCAAAGAAAAAAAAGCCAGGGTAATGATTGCCAGTACAAGTGAAGTATATGGCGATCCCACCGTTCATCCACAGACAGAAAGTTATTGGGGCAATGTTAATCCTGTTGGTCCTCGCGGCGTGTACGACGAAGCCAAAAGATTTCAGGAAGCCATTACAATGGCTTACCACACATTTCACGGTTTGGAAACACGCATTGTAAGAATATTCAATACTTATGGGCCGCGTATGCGCCTCAACGATGGCCGCGTATTGCCCGCATTTATAGGCCAGGCATTGCGCGGAGAAGACCTTACTGTCTTCGGGAATGGATCGCAGACACGTTCTTTTTGTTATGTCGATGATTTGGTAGAAGGAATTTACAGATTGCTCAAGAGCGATTATGCGCAGCCTGTGAATATTGGCAATCCGGATGAAATTACCATATTGGATTTTGCCGAAGAGATCATCAAACTCACCGGAACCAATCAGAAGATTATCTTCAAAGAACTTCCTACTGACGATCCAAAACAAAGACAACCGGATATTACCATTGCAAGAAGTTTACTTGGATGGGAGCCAAAAGTTCACAGAAGTGAAGGTTTGAAAATCACTTACGATTATTTCAAATCCCTTTCGGCAGAAGAGTTGAACAAAGTTGATCACAAAGATTTTACCAAGTTCAATAAATAAATATTTACTTAAATTGATCACTGAAAAACCGAAACAAAAAAACAAGACAAAATAAAATGCGGCCAGAGATTCAACAGAAATAATCCGAAGGCACAAAAGAAAAAGATATGAAGATGATATACGACAAGCTCATTAACAAGGAAACCAAGCTGGCAGTAATAGGGCTTGGCTATGTAGGATTGCCAATTGCTTTGGAATTTGCGCGCAAAATCAAGGTAGTTGGATTCGACATCAACCAGAAGAGGGTCGAAATGATGCAAAACCATGAAGACCCTTCTCAGGAGATTGAGTCGGCTGCCTTTAAAGGTTGTGACATTACTTTCACTTCCAATATTGAAGACCTGCGCGACGTGACTTGTTTTATCATTGCTGTACCGACACCGATCAACCACTTGAATCTTCCGGATTTAGGCCCGGTACTTTCGGCATCACGAACAGTTGGACAGGTTTTGAAAAAAGGAGATTATGTGGTTTACGAATCTACGGTTTATCCTGGCTGTACAGAGGACGATTGTGTGCCCATTCTGGAAGAACTCAGCGGACTGAAGATGGTTGAGGATTTCAAAGTAGGCTATTCCCCCGAGAGAATTAATCCGGGTGATAAAAAACACACCATTCGTACGATCATTAAAATTGTAAGTGGATGTTGCCAGGAATCACTCGATCAGATAGAAAAAATATACAGCGTTGTAGTAGACGCAGGGCTTCACAAAGCCACAAGTATCAAAGTAGCCGAGGCTTCCAAGATTATTGAAAATACCCAGCGCGATGTAAATATTGCCCTGGTAAATGAGCTGAGCATCATTTTAAATAAAATGGGCATCAATACTTTTGATGTAATCGAAGCAGCGAAAACAAAGTGGAACTTCCTTCCCTTTACTCCCGGTTTGGTTGGCGGACATTGTATTGGCGTAGATCCTTATTATCTGGTTTACAAAGCAAAAAAAGTAGGTTATCATTCCAAGGTAATCAGTTCGGCCCGTTATATCAACGACTCAATGGGCTTTTATGTCGGCAAACAAACCGTAAAGAAAATTCTCGAGCAAGGCAGAAATGCACTTGAATCGAAAGTTCTGGTAATGGGCGCAACGTTCAAAGAGAATGTAAGTGATATCAGAAATTCTAAAGTGGTAGATGTGATTCGCGAACTGGAATCTTTCAGCATTCATGTAGAAGTGGTAGATCCACATGCCAAAAGTGATGAACTGATGCACGAGTATGGATTTGGATTGGTAAGCGAAGCCACTCCGGGAGCCTATGATGCGGTTATCGTGGCTGTATCACACAACGAATACCTCAATCTGGATGAGCCATTTTTCACCGCTTTGATGCGTGATGGCAAGGGCGCTGTGATCGATATCAAAGGACATTACAGGGCGAAGATTAAGAATTTGTCATATTGGAGTTTGTAAGTACAATAAAATTATACCAAGGGTCACTGGAAATAGTGGCCCTTTTTTTTTACCTAAAGTTTATCTCAAAAAAAAAATGAGATTAAAATGACTGTACACATTGAACTAATTTGTTTAGTTATGTCTTAATTCGCGCAAAATAATTTCATGTCCGTTTATCACTAGCGTTGCGTCTTTAAAAGCTCATTGTCAATTGATTAGGATCGGTGTTTGCGTTTTTTTGTATTTCAGTCTCCTGAAACAGCTCTTTTATTGACACTATCCCTCTAAGTGTGTAAATAGAAAATCGGAGGTTTAATTTATTTTTAATCTATCCCCAAATATAATGGTAAACTGGCTAAGTATAATTCCCCAGTCTCTTATTGCCATTGTCCATTTTTTGGTAGCTTCGTT
>JANNEQ010000035.1:0-88384 GCA_031378885.1 Flavobacteriales bacterium | reverse complement strand
TATTATTAGAAAAATGGCGCTTAATTTTATTAGAACGAATAAAAAAAATTCCAAATTAAGTATACGAAGAGCCAGGCTGTCTGCTGGATGGGACAATCAATATTTAGATAATCTGCTCAAATTCTGATGCGGTAGCCCTGTTGGTGGACAGAAAACAACATTCTAAGCAAATATTCTAAGGTATTTCTATTCCAGAAAAATGGCAAGACTTTATATAAAACGGTTGGTTGGATAGGATTTATTGGAGCATTATCAGGATGCAAACCAGGGAAATTCAGTCTTACTTTAAATGCAGTATTAAGCAATGATAGTCCTGAAATTGCCTTACCTATTTCTTTTCTTTTACGCGACATTTTAAATTCGGCAAACTCTTTTGATGAAGCTAAGGAGAAACTAGAAAAAACGACTATTGCAAGTGATTGTTTGATATTGCTATCCGGAACTCAAACGAATGAAATGGTTGTAATAGAACGCACTCCAACAAGATACGCAACCAGGTTTGCGAAAAACGGATTTATAACGGTTACCAATGATTATAAAGAATTAGAAAATAATTTGAAAGATGAAAGTGTTCTCCAATCAACCTCTTGTGGACGATTTAACAGGGCTGAAGAACTTCTCTTAAAAGAACTGCCAACTGATTTTGAACAATGCTTTGAAATTTTAAAAGATAAAAATGTAATGATGGGAATAACTGTTCAACAGATGGTTTTTAAGAATAAAACAGGAGAAGTAAAACTAATAAAAACTGGCGGTAACACTGTATATAGCGCATAGCTATCTTCGCGATTGCTAAGACACGATATACTAACCGCTGCCGGCCATTAATCAACCACCCCTATGACCCAAGAGTTTAAATATCTCGACAAGACATTTAACCTGACAACAGTTAACAGACAGCGAAGTTTCTATTACAGAATTACTAAACCAATTGAAGTATGGGGTAATTGGCCGCTCGCTACAACAACTACAGTTTTGGCGGATGGAAATCTATCCAACATTTGCCGGCAATCGTATATCTGTGATTTATACCGGCAGATCTTCTGGCTTTTGCACTCAGGACTACCCACCAGCTATCAGACCTCCGCGACAGCAGAAATGGCATTCGGGCACTCCAATTATTAGTGGATTTTGTATATTTGTCGCATGACCTTAGATAATAATGCTATAGAATCGATAAAAGATTACTTCAAAACACGTCCTGTTTTGAAGGCATATCTATTTGGATCATGCGTTCGTGGAACGGCAGACAATAAAAGCGATATAGATATTTTGGTTGACTTAGACTACAGCCAAAAAATAGGATTGCAGTTTATTCAGATGAAACTTGACCTCGAAAAATTACTAAATAATAGGGTCGATTTAGTTTCTTCAAATGGAATGTCGAAATATATTAAACCACATGTTGATTTAGAAAAACGTTTAATATATGCGAAGTGAATTGGGAGACAAAATTAGATTGCAACATATTCTTGACGCAATTGAAGAAATTGAAAAGTATATAACGTAGAAAAATTCAGTTTGATCCTGCGTAACTCTTTCTATCCGATTCCCCGGGTAATACTTTAATTTCCGAGTGTTTCAAATCAAACAGTTTCGAGTATTTTTACCCGATAAAATATGTACGGAGAGTTGGGTATTTTTCACAACTTGTCCCGCCACTCCGGGAGTCTGAAGTTGTGCGTCACCCTACGAATGACTCTGTAAAAATTAACAGTTGACTAAATGATAAATAAAATAGCATCCTATATTGACAAGGTTGTAAAACTGACGGATGAAGAAAAGGAACTTTTTTGTTCTTGCTTCAAAGAAGTGAAAATTAAAAAAAGACAATTTATAGTTCAACCAAACTTTGTAGCCAGGCACAGACATTATGTTTTGAATGGGGCATTCAGGGCTTATGTTGTGGCAGGCGAAGGACAAGACCACACTATTACTTTTGCAATTGAAGACTGGTGGATTACAGATTATAATAGTTATATTTTTCAACAGCCAGCTACAATGTTCGTAGTTGCTTTAGAAGATAGCATCATTTTACAACTTGACTATGAAAAGGAGCAAGAACTAAAAATGCAAAGTCACAAATTTGAAACATTTTTTAGAATCGTTGCAGAGCGTGGACTTGCTTTCCAACAACGAAGGATAATATCTAACCTAACACATACAGCAGAAGAACGCTATGAAAATTTTGTATCAAAATATCCTTTAATAGTTAAACGAGTCCCTCAATATGCTTTAGCTTCATATTTGGGAATGACCACTGAATTCTTGTCCAGAATAAGAAACAAAAGGGTTTCAAAGAAAAGTTGAACTACATCAACCAAATTTCCTAAACTACTTCATTTTTAATCTTTGAGAGTCATCACACCTTTGTATCGTCAATAATGACAAACTAAATTTTAAATACAAAGTAAAATGACAACATCAGAAAAAAGAACCTTTACAGTTCCAACAAGAGAAGAAGTATCTTCAAACAATCAAGGTATGTTTGACAACCTGCAAAAAGGCTTAGGCTTTGTTCCAAATTTGTACGCTTACTTCGCAAAAAACGAAACAGCATTAGGCGACTATTTGACTTTGCAAAATCGCAAAAGCACATTGAGAGCCACAGAAAGAGAGGTAATTAATTTGGTAACAAGTCAAATTAATGGTTGCCGCTATTGCCAATCTGCACATACCGCATTAGGCAAAATGAATGGCTTTACAGAAGAACAAATTTTGGAAATCCGCAGGGGTGCTGCAAGTTTTGACAGTAAATTGGACGCATTGGCAAAATTCACAGCATCGGCAGTTGAAAACCGCGGACGTGCAACAGAAGAAAGCAAAGAGGCATTTTTTGCGGCAGGATACAATGAAGCGAATATGATAGATGCTATTATCATTGTTGGCGATAAAATTATCAGTAACTATTTACACAATCTTACAGGTTTTGAAATTGACTTTCCATTGGCAGAGAAAATTTAAATTAATAAGTAGAGGTGATAAGTTTTTGCGACTTATCACCTGCTTTAAATTTATAAACAATGGAACTCCTTTCAAAATATTACACACTTGACTGGATAGCCACGAGTTTAAGTTTATTCGCTGTTTACTTATTGGGTAATAAGAATAAATATGGGTTTGTAAGCTTCTCTATAGCAAATGCCTTATGGATATTTCTTGGGTTTTTCTTAATGAATAGTTTAGGAATTGGAATAGGAAATATTGTGTTTCTAATAATGAACATTCGAGGATATATTTCCTGGAACAAAATAAAATAACAAAAATGAAAGACATTGGATTTCACATATCACTACTGGGTTTAGCTTTAATCTTAATCTGGATTGGCCTATTCAAATTTACACCAACAGAAGCAAAAGCTATCGAACCATTGGTTTCTAACTCCCCATTTATGAAATGGATGTATAACGTCGTTTCAATAAATGGTGTGAGTAAAATTATAGGGACAATTGAAGTGATAACCGGATTGCTTTTGCTTTTAAATTATTTGACACCTTATGGTGGACTTGTTGGTGGTTTTCTGGCATCTGCAACCTTTATCCTGACTTTAAGTTTCATATTTACTACACCGAACGCTATTGAAAAGATTGATGGTTTTATCTTACCAGATGCATTTGTCCTGAAAGACATAATGGCATTGGGTATTTCACTGACAATTTTTATAAAGTCATTCATCGAAATATTCAGAGGTAATTAAGAAAAACTTCTTGAAAGAAATGGCATAGGAAACATTCCCTTTCTCATTCTGAACATTCGAACATACATTTCCTGGAATAAAAACAACGAAAGCAATGAATAATTTATTTACACCACTAAAAATAAGAGGAATAGAACTTAAAAATAGAATTGTAATGTCGCCAATGCAACAATACAGTTCTGAAGATGGCTTTGCAACTGACTGGCATTTGGTGCATTTAGGCAGCAGAGCCGTTGGCGGAGCAGGTTTAATCATCACCGAAAGTGCATCCATAAAGCCAATGGCAAGAAGCACCAAAAATGATATTGGAATGTGGAAAGAAGAACACATTGAAAAGTGGCAACAAATTAATTCGTTTATCCATCAACAAGGAGCAAAAACAGCAATGCAATTGGGACACTTTGGAAGCAAGGCAAGTCGTTCTCATCCCAACGAAGGATTTAACTATTTGGAAAAAGAAAATGGAGGTTGGGAAACTGTAAGTTCAAGTTCAGTAGCACCTTTTGCAGGTATGAGTGTTCCCAAAGAATTATCAATAGAAGAAATTATTTTGATAAAGAATGATTTTAAAGATGCTGCCTTAAGAACTGTAAAAGCGGGTTTTGACATCATTGAGCTGCATTTTGCACACGGATATTTAGTGCATCAATTTCTTTCAAAACTCATTAATCATCGCACAGACAAATATGGCGGTAGTTTTAAAAACCGCACCCGTTTAGCACTTGAAATCGTAGAAGCCATTCGACATGTAATTCCTACGGATATGCCATTATTTGTAAGAATTTCATCTGTTGACTATGTAGAAAATGAAAATGCCTGGACTATTGAAGATAGTGTTGAGTTTTCTAAATTACTAAAAGTGGCAGGGGTAGATTTAATTACAGCGTCTGCTGGTGGTTTTTCGTGGTTGGACAAAAGTAAACTATCAGAAGCCTACCAGGTTCCTTTTGCAAAATCAATAAAAAACAATGCAGATATCCTGACAGGTTCAGTCGGACTAATTACGAAACCATCAACAGCAAATGAAATAATAGAAAATAACTTTGCAGACTTAGTTATAATAGCAAGGGAACATTTAAGAAACCCTTATTTTGCTACGAATGCAAGTTTTGAATTGGACTTAAAAACTGAATTTCCCTGGCAGTATAAAAGAGCTTATTTGTAGACAAACCTATCAGATGAGCAAAAAAGGGCGAACGCTTAATCGAGTAGCCGACCATGCCAATAGCAACTAACCAGGAGAGGCTTTCGGCATAGCCACCACTAGGAAGCACGCTATCGTAAGTTCGGAACTCGTATAAGGAGGTTCACGATTTAAAGGAGTGACCCATGAAGGTTTGTTGAGGACTTGGTTTTAAACAATAGTCAAGCATGGACTCATAGCCGCATTTGGTCCAACATTCCTTCGTCATAGTAGTGGCCATAATGTGGCTCTGAGCAATCACCCATCCACCTTTGCGCGTTCTGCTCCGTGCAAAGGCGCGATGATAGTTGTATTCAATTCCTGTGGAAATACTTTAATTTTAGAATGCCTCAAGTCAAGAGGTTTCAAGTATTTTTACCCGATAATCTATGAAAGTATGGTTGGGAGTTTTTTCTCAAGACGTCCCGCCAAAAGCAGGAGCCTCTCATTAGCAGCAAGCGCCTGGAATCGATGAAGCCACCATAATATGACCCAATTAAATACTCTTCCAACAATAGAATTCAGTACAGCCAAAACATTTGAAACATGGCTCGAAAAGAATCATGATAACTCAATTGGTTTTTGGCTCAAGATATTCAAGAAAGATTCCGGGATAAAAACCATCAGCTATGCAGAGGCACTTGATATAGCTCTTTGCTACGGGTGGATTGATGGTCAAAAGCAATCATTCGACGAAAAAGCCTATCTGCAGAAGTTTTGTCCGAGAAGAGCAAAGAGTATCTGGTCTAAAATAAATATTGGACATGTCGAAAGGTTAATCAACGAAGGAAGAATGAGACCCGCAGGACTAAAAGCAATCGAAAAAGCCAAAGAAGATGGTGCCTGGGAAAAGGCTTATGATTCCTCAAGTAACATGACTATACCTGAAGACTTTCTAAAAGAACTAGGCAAAAACAAAAAAGCAGAAGCGTATTTTAAGGGGCTCAATAAGTCCAATCTTTTCGCCATTGGCTTTCGCCTGCAGACTGCTAAAAAACAAGAGACCAGAGAAAAGCGTATGAAGCAAATTATTGAAATGCTGGCAAAAGGTGAAAAATTCCAATAAATAATTCAGCTTGGTTTTGTGTACTTTTATACAATGAAATATGTCCGGAGGATTGGGAGTTTTTCCGCAATCTGTCCAGACACTGCGGGAGTCCGCAGTTAGCAGCCACATTATGACTACACAGCGATCATACATTTTAATCATCCTGACAATTGTAATTTCATTTACAACTTACGGACAAACTGAGACTTTGAAAGTCATTGAACCCACAGTTGGTTTTACGCCTGACATTAGTGATGACGCAAAGAAAAACCTTGAACGTCTTAAAATGATATTTGCTAAAGTGGATAGCATCATCAACTCCTATCCTGATTATGAAACTGCCAAAGAACATTTGACAGACAAACAAATTAAGATTTACCAAAACGAAGAAGAATACAGCAAAGAAGATCATTTATACGTTGGTAGCTGGGGTTGCAGTTGGTATTGTGGTGGCGGACCGGACAGCATTTTTGCAAGTTCAATACTTTCTCCGAATAAGACATTGGATTACAAAGCAGACAATATTCACGATTTCTCTTTGCGCACAGCCTGGGTTGAAGGAGTTAATGGATACGGAGTTAGTGAAAGTATAACATTCAGGTTTGCAAAACAATCGCCACCTGTTACAAAAGTTGAGATTTTTAATGGTTATATGAAGTCTGACAAAGTTTGGCAGGACAATTCAAGAGTAAAGCAATTAAAGCTTTATATAAACAACAAGCCCTATGCATTGCTCAATTTGAGAGACATTAAATCGAAGCAAGTTTTCGCTATTGACACCTTGCAGGGAGTGGAAAGTGAACTTTATCTGAAATTTGAAATTACCGATGTTTACAAAGGCGATAAATATGACGATGCTGCAATTTCTGAAATTGAGTTTGATGGAATAGGCGTTCATTGTTTTGCAAAAGGGACATTGGTTTCAACACCCGACGGACAAGTAGAAATTGAAAAGTTGGTTGTTGGGAATAAAATTTTATCTTTTAACGAGCTAACCAAAAAGATTGAGACTTCAACAATCTTAGAATTAGCAAATCAAAAGCATCATAACCTATACGAACTCAAATTTTCGGACAAGACAATAACAGTTACTGACGACCATCCATTCTACTTCAACGGACAGTTTTACTCACTAAAAGAGAATAACAAATACGGACAGCAAACGCAGCTTTTGCAAAAAGGACAACAGGTAAGTTTTTTGATCAATGGCCAGCTTCAAACTTTAGAACTTACCGCAATCAAACAACTTGAACTTTGTGAAACGACATACACCATAACCAAACTTGACAGGAACAAATTGTTTTTTGCAAACGGAGCTTGTGTAGCGACAGAAGAAATCGTAATAACCACAGCAAGGAATGACTGAAGAACAAAGAAATGAGGCTGCTAGTATATCATCGTTAAACGATGCTCTAACTGGATTTAATTCTTGCCAGAAACAGTAGGCATTGAACGCCCCTTCTCCAGTGGCCTCAAAAGAAGAAAATTCATGTTATAGGTATTGAATAACTCTCGCGTTCACCTCATAGAAAATGCTTTTCAAAACCTGGCTTTGGCATATCCGGTTTATACAAGAAAGCATATATTACTCTCCCTACGGATTCTCTTTGCGAATCAAGTCATTCATGCAATAGAACTCAAATTCATTACTTTATTCACAAGATTACATTAGTCTTTACATAATTAAGGCATTGTGTTGCAAGTTTCACATCTATTAATAGGCAACCCGATTATTAAGCGTATCTTGTGAAAAAAATGCAAAAGATTACTGTAGCCACAGACTCTTCCGATCAATCTAAAGCCGCTCTATTATTTGCCATACTATTGCCTGTTCAAACTAAATGCAGCCTTACTTTTTTTATTGCTGACCATATCTTAACCCCTACTGCACGGAATTTCAGAAGCACAGAAGCACAAGAAAAAGAGCAAACAGAAATAGTTCAGCAAAGGCAGGATTTGTTCGTCGAAAAAACTACAAAGGTTTGCATACAACAGCAGTTAATACAATGTACGTAATTAAACAATCTCTAATGCCTTAAAGTTGTATAATGGATTATGCGCAAGAAAATAATTTGGACTTTATTCGCACTTGTACAATGCGTGTTTACAGAACAAAACAGGAATTGGTTTCAAAAAAAATTTATGTCAGTTAAATCTACCGAATATCCTTTTAATGCAAAAGTACAGTTGCCTATTTTTAATAAGACATAACGATTTTAAGAAATGCCGGGGCAACATTATTATTCATATTTCATATAAAATTAACAATCATGGAAAATTTAAGTTTTTCTATTAATGGAAAGAGTTTTACCCCAACAAGATATGAGGGTAAAGTGCGGCAGTTTTGTTTAGAAGTGGATGAACCAGAAAATTTTGGTGGTAAAGATTCTGCTCCAACACCCGTAGAATATATTCTTGCAGGTTATGCCGGGTGTTTAAATGTAGTAGTTAACCTAATTGCCAAAGAAATGAGTGTCACTATTAATAATCTTGAAATAAACATTTCGGGCGATATTAATCCCGGAAAATTATTGGGAATTTCAAACAAAGAACGAGCTGGTTTTAAATCACTCAATATTCAATTAAACATCAAGAGTGATGCTTCCATGGATATGATACACAAACTGATTAACCAGGTAAAAGAAAGATGCCCTGTTAACGATAACCTTACAAACACAACTCCAGTTAATTATTCATTTTAATTCTTGATTAAGGATTTTATTAAATCATAAGATTACTAAATCATGAAAATAAATTATCCCCGGCAAGATGTACATACCTTATCTGTAGAAGATACTGTACAATCATTTGAAACCAATGCTGAAAAGGGCATCGCTGCATCCGAAGCAGAAAGCCGTACCAAACAATTTGGCGCAAATATCTATGAAGCACAAAAACAAAAAAGTATTTGGATGATGTTGCTGTTGCAATTTAAAAGTCCGATAGTTTATTTGTTGCTTGGAGCTGTAATAGTAACATTATATTCTAAACACTATCTTGAAGCGAGTTCTATTGGCGTAGTTATTTTAATAAATGCCCTGATTGGCTTTTTGATGGAGTTGCAGGCACGAAGCTCAATGAATGCTTTAAGGGAAATGGATGTGATATTGTGCAAAGTAATAAGAGATGGAAAAACACTTGAAATACCATCTGAAAAATTAACACCAGGAGATGTGGTATTGCTGGAAGCAGGTAATGTAATACCAGGAGATGGACGATTGATAGAAATAAATCAACTGCAATGTGATGAATCTTCACTAACCGGCGAATCACTTCCTTCAGAAAAAAATTTAGAGAAACTTGATAAAGAAACTGTATTGGGAGACCGGCACAATATGGTATTCAAAGGTGCTTCTGTTATGAATGGAAATGGCAAAGCTGTTATTACGGGCATTGCACAGTATACGGAGCTTGGCACTATTACATCCCTGGTAGAAAGTGCCGCAGAAACGGCTACCCCATTAGATAAAAAGATAGGCGCTTTAAGCAAAAAATTAATTTGGATAACCCTGTTTATGACCGGCATTTTTGCCATTACCGGAATGGTGCAGGGCAAACCATGGGTATTAATTTTTGAAACCTCAATTGCCCTTGCTGTAGCGGCTTTCCCTGAAGGATTGCCCATTGTTTCAACCGTTGCACTGGCTTATGGAATGCTACTGATGGCCAGGAGAAATGCCATTGTAAAAAAGCTCTCTGCTGTAGAAACACTGGGCAGCACCAATGTAATTTTAACGGATAAAACAGGTACATTAACTGAAAACACAATACATGTAGATACCTTCTCTTTTCCTGCAGAAGAAATAAAAGTACATATTGAAAAAAAGGAATTAAAATTTGATAATGCTGAAATTAAAAATAGTAAAGAAAATTTTGAAAAGCTTAAGTTGATTGGTGCGTTATGCAATAATGCCGCACCAAAAAACACTGAAGAAAAAGATAACTTGCTGGGCGACCCGATAGAGATAGCACTTATTCATTTAGCTAACACTTCCGGTTCAATTGCCGATGAAATAAAAAAACAATACGAACGGATTGCAGAAGTTCCCTTTAGTTCCGAAACAAAAATAATGGGTACGCTTCATAAAAATGACAATGGAAATTTTGTGGCAGCAAAAGGCTCGGTAGAACATTTGCTGGTTAAGTGCAACAGAATACAGAATGGAGCAAATATTGAGGAATTAAAAGAAGACGTCAAAAAAAATATTCTTGCAGAATCTGAAAAAATGGCTGCCCAAGGGCTTAGGGTTTTGTCCTTTGCTTACAATGAAGCAGCAGAAATTAATAAGGAAAATTATTTAGAAGGTCTAATTTATGCAGGCATGATTGGGTTTTTAGACCCACCGCGGCTTGACATTAAAGAAGCTATTCTAACTTGTAGAAAAGCAGGGATAAAAATAGTAATGATAACCGGTGACCACCCGTTGACTGCGCTAAGTATTGCAAAGAAAACTGGTTTGGTTGATGAGGCGGAGCAGGCCGTAATCACAGGAAAAGATTTGCCGGCAATCGAATCACTTACTAACGAATGGAAAGAAAAAATACTAAATACGGCTGTGTTTGCCCGCACTACTCCTAAACAGAAATTAGAGATTGCAGAAATTTATCAAACTGCAGGAAACATAGTTGCCATGACGGGTGACGGCGTAAACGATGCCCCGGCATTAAAGAAAGCAGATGTTGGCATTGCCATGGGTTTAAGAGGCACACAGGTAGCAAAAGAAACAGCGAGTATTGTTTTAAAGGATGATTCTTTTATTTCCATCGCAGCAGCAGTGGCGCATGGGAGGGAAATTTTCAAGAACATTCAAAAATTTGTGGTCTATCTGGTGTCCTGTAATTTGAGTGAGATATTTATTGTTACCGCTTTGGGTTTTATTGCACCGACAGCAACATTGCTTCCTTTACAAATATTATTTTTAAATATGGTAACGGATATATTTCCTGCTTTGGCACTTGGCGTTGGCAAGGGAGATAAAACCATCATGGATAATCCGCCACGGAACCCTGCCAAAAACATCATCACCAATAAAAATTGGGTAGCTATCGCCCTATATTCCGCAGCCATTACCTTATCAGTAATTAGTGCCGTGTTCTATTGTAAAGCATATTTTAGTGCTGATGATACCATAGCCAATAACATTGCATTTATAACCCTTGCTTTTGCACAATTATTTCATGTGTTCAATATGTCATCTCCACATTCTAAATTATTTGTGAATGAGGTTACCACCAATAAGTTTGTATGGATGGCGGTACTCATTTGCACGGGGATTTTTTTACTTGTAAACGCCGTGCCTCAAACACGTTTGGTATTGGGTTTAGCAGTGCTGCCCGGCAAAGCCTGGTGCATTGCTATAATAGCTGCTTTGATTCCGCTGGTGTTGGTGCAGTTGTATAAAATTATTATTGGGGGAAGAATAAATAAAGACTAAAATAATGAACTGGATAGTAATTGTAATTGTTGGTATTTTTATAATCGGTTTAGTCGTATTTATTATTATTCGCAATCGAAAAGATAAAAAAGAATTGGAGCAAAAAATAAAAAATGATTATCCAAAGAAAAGAGATGAAGAAGGTGATATAGAAATTGAGGAATAGTCAGCAATTAATAAATCACAAATAAATCTGTTATAAAAAACGGCTTCTACCTATCTGGGTATTTACAGGTTTCTCCCAGTACAGCGACTTCATCCTTGGTATCGCAAGTCAAATGATTTTGTGTATCTTTTGGCGATAAATTCTGAACAGAGGATTGAGAGTTTTTCACAACTTGCCCCGCCTCTACGGGCAATGTCATTTAGTTAAGGACTTTGTATAAAATAACATTCGACCTTGGTCGTTGGATCATTGCAAGCCGATTGTGCTATAAACATTTGATCCATTCTGGATCAGGAGATGCTTGTAAACAATGCGATAAACGATCCCTGGATCACATGTTTATAGTTTATGATATCGACTTTGGCGATAACCGACCAAGGTCGAATGTTGACCGGTCAATTCCTTGACTTAATGACATTAGCCATTGGAAAGGACAAACGGCATCTTACCTATATTCCTTCCATTCGGAAATATTTTAAAATTTGGTATCGCAAGTCAAATGGTTTTGTGTATCTTTAGGCGATAAATTCTGAACAGAGGATTGAGAGTTTTTCACAACTTGTCCCGCCTCTACGGGCAATGTCATTTAGTTAAGGACTTTGTATAAAATAACATTCGACCTTGGTCGTTGGATTATTGCAAGCCGATTGTGCTATAAACATTTGATCCATTCTGGATCAGGAGATGCTTGTAAACAATGCGATAAACGATCCCTGGATCACATGTTTATAGTTTATGATATCGACTTTAGCGATAAACGACCAAGGTCGAATGTTGATCGGTCAATTCCTTGACTTAACGACATTGCTCTGCGGGAGTATTCCGTTGGGCGAAATGCAAAAGAATAATTTAACTTTAAAAATATGAAAAATCAAATAAGCAATTCAAAAATATTCAAAGCATTATTGACTTTATGCTTGTTAATTAATTTGGAAGCCAATTCACAAGTCATCCCAAATGGAAGTTTCGAAAATTGGACACAACAAATAATTGGTACACAAACTGTACAAACTGCTGACAATTGGTTTGGTTCATACACCCAGGGATCAACACCACTTTCACCTATACAAACCACTGATCATGTGGATGGAAATTATGGAATGGAAATAGAAACTACAGAATGGCCTTTCGTTGGATTATCAGGAGGAATTGTTTCAAGCACATTCCCAATTACTACCAAACCCTTGTATATTAATGGCTACTTTAAGTCATTAAGAGTTGATACAACAGGAACAGGACAAGTACTAATACATTTGAAAAACAATGGTGCACTAATTGGGGAAGGACTTTTTACTACAAATACGAACGTAAGTATTTATACCCCCTTTTCCCAAGCTATTACATATACGTCTAATCTAATTCCAGACGAGGTTATAATTTGGTTATGCAGCGAGGGAATTTTTGGAGTTAACACAAAAAATTTTGGCAACAAATTATGGATAGACAATTTAAGTCTTTCAAATGCCCCTTTGTCTATTGATAATAATATAGACCATGAAGAGTTTTTCTTGATATTTCCAAATCCTTCCACAGAAATACTAAATGTAAAACTTAAAAATCACAACGTTGGGTCATTAAAAATTACAAATTTACTAGGTCAAACTTTAAAGTCTGAAAAACTATACAATGAAAATAATACCATAAGTATAGGTAGCTTAGAAAGTGGGATTTATATTGTAGAACTAGAAATTGCTGACAAAATATTTGTGAATAGGATAATCAAAGAATAGCATCTAACAATGCACAATCGCCCAATATGGGTTGGCCAAAAGCTGGGCTGAATTACAAGTCTCAACATTTGGAATTCTATTAAACATTTGTACCAAATTTGAACATTAGTATTTCAAATGCGCCCAACTAAGGAAAGATGGCAGCTTACATGAATTCTTTCCATGCGGGAATATTTTAAAATTGCACATGGCAAGTCAAGTGGATTTGTGTATTTTTATCCGATAAAATCTGAACGAAGGATGGAGAGTTTTTTCAAAACTTATCCCACCAAAAGTGGGGTCCGACGTCATAGGGCATTTTAAGATGAATAATTGGATTATAATACTTTTTATCGGATTGAATCTAAATTTATACAGTCAGTCCGATTCCGCGCTTCACAAAAGGATCCAACTTTTAGTGGATAGCACAACTTTTAACTATGACACTACAGGAGTTTCATCATTTTCAATTGTTCCTCATCCTTGTGATGATATAATTCAATGGAATAGTTACCATGTGATGGATTTAAATTCAGATGGTTTGAAAGATTTAATCTTCTCTGGAACATGTGGACTGTACACAAGCACTATCTTATACTTCAATACTGGAAATGAGCTCAAATTGACTTTTGAATGTTCTGGTAAAGTTGTCTCAGCTAAGACCGAATCGAATTCATCAACCCTAAACATTTTGAAGGAAGCCTGCTGTTGTGATAAATATGCAGAGCTCATCGAATTGACCGTTGGGAATAATTTCGACGTGATACAGAATAGTATTTATATTCACATTGATACCAAAATTTCAATCGAAAATACCTTCGAAGAATTGGAATTCAAGGGTATCATGAGGTCAACCCCGATAGTGGACGATATAGGCAAACCTGATGAATGCAATGACGGCACTGTTGAAGGAAATAAGTTAATTGAAACGACAGAAAAGACCAACGTAATTCAGTTGAGCAGCTATGGTAACTGGAGCCTTGTTTTATTCAAAGAGAATAGCGCACGTTATCGGATGGGATGGATAGAAATTAAAGAATAAGAACGCCCTATAACCGCTACAGTTTTATGAATTGGATAAATGTGATTATATTTGCCTGAATGTCAACGAAAATAAATAGTGTTGTATTAGACAGGCTTGATGAGCTGAAGCGCCTATGCAGTTTCTATGAGGTTAAATCGATGTACGTGTTCGGCTCAGTTTGTACCGATGAGTTTACAGATGACAGTGACATTGATATATTAATTTCATTTGGAAACCTTTCGATTGAAAAATACACTGATAATTATTTTGAACTGCACTACAAACTTCAGGATTTGTTTGGCCGGAAAATCGATTTACTGACAGACAGATCGCTTTCGAATCCATTCTTCATAAAAGCATTAGAGCAAACAAAATACCTGATTTATGCCGATGAATTATTAAAATGAAAGCCTGTGTATTGTGATAATCCAAGCCCCCTCATCATTTTAGTCCTGTATGGAAATGTCCGCCGGCAGTAGCCTCAAGAGAAAAAGCCCATCTTACAGCTCTCATCATTCAACCAGAAAAAATACCTTTAACCCGCACAGCCCACCGAGAAGTCACCTAGATTTGTGCCATGCAATTACATACCCTTAACTCCGGAAATTTCAAGCTCGACGGTGGTGCCATGTTTGGCGTGGTGCCCAAAGTGATCTGGCAAAAAACCAATCCTGCCGACGAAAATAATTTGTGCAGTTGGGCCATGCGCTGCCTATTGATAGAAGACGGCAACAGGCTAATCCTCATTGACACCGGAATTGGTAACAAACAAAGTGAAAAGTTTTTCAGCCATTATTACCTGCATGGCAACGACAACCTGGATAACTCACTTACTTCGAAAGGCTATCACCGAAATGATATTACTGATGTGTTTTTGACGCACCTCCACTTCGATCATTGTGGCGGCGCTATAGAATTGGACAAGGCTTCAGGGCAATTCAGACCTGCTTTTCCAAATGCGCAATTCTGGAGCAATGAACGCCATTGGACCTGGGCCACACAGCCCAATCCAAGAGAAAAAGCCAGTTTTTTATCAGAAAATATTTTGCCCATACAGGAAAGTGGCCAATTAAAATTCATAGAACGCACAGCGGATTGGATGAAAGATTCTCCTCTTGGATTCGGAATTACGTTCGTTGATGGACATACCGATAGTATGATGATTCCGCATATTCAATACAAAGGCAAAACTGTTTGTTTTATGGCTGATCTGTTACCCAGTACCGGACATATTCCGCTGGCGTATGTAATGGGCTACGATACCAGACCGCTCATTACTTTAGAAGAAAAAAGTAAATTCCTGAAACGCGCTGCCGAAGAAGAATTTGTGTTGGTTCTGGAACACGATAACTTCAACGAGTGTTGCACAGTGGAAACCACCGAGAAAGGAATCAAATTGAAAGATTCATTTCCTTTGAGCGCAGTCTAGAGTCGAAGAGTTGCCGTTGACAAGTTGGTGGAAGCATTATTGTGCATGCTACTTTCTTTTGACTTCACCAGATTCCTCACTCCGCTCCGTTTCGTTGCCATTGACAAGTTAGCGAAAGCATGGTCGCAAATGCTACTTTCTTTTTACTTCACCAGATTCCTCACTCCGCTCCGCTGCGTATCGGAATGACAGGGCTTAGGGTGGATTAAGTGGTCACCACCATTCGGTGGTGATACAATGCGCAAAGGCCAATAATGTTACTCTACCATACTCTTTGTGACAAATGCAAAAAAGACCTTGGACCACCTTGAGCACTCTGAAAGAGTGCTTTGCTAACATCGATGCGGTGTTGTCATCTCGAATGCAGCGCAGCGGAATGAGAGATCTGGTGATGACCGAAGTAGCGCGCTGTTAAATCCTTCCCATACTGCAGTGGGTTTGGAGAGGCTACGAATATTTTCAGATTGCACACAACAAGCAGTTCGGTTGTAGCAGGCTTGGGTTAATAACATATTGGTCCGTTGGACTTAGCCTCAAAATAAAGCCCGGATAAATTTAAATCGATTGGATAAACCTTGCTCCAGAAAAACTTACAAGGTTTTAAAAATGCTCGTGCACTCCGAACTTCTGCTCTTGATCCAAAACTTCCCTAATTGGGATTCACCCTGTCCTGCTCTTTTCCTTTTGGCGGTGTGTACTGCGGATTGATTGGCGTTTCCGGATGATAACCAAAGAGTTTATTGTCTTTGATAATTCTATCTACATAAGCGGGCACCAGATCTTCCCAGCCTTCATGTCCATGTTTGATCATGTCCAGCACATCCCTTGAATAAATATCCAATACTTCGGGATTGTAATCTGTTATGTCTACAAGTCTTTTGTTGTAAATGAGATAATCGTATAAGGGCTTGAGCCTTGGGTGTACCGGACAGTTTTTGGCTGTGAGCAATTGTCCTGATTCGCTGTCTCTCCAGGGATAAAGATAAATTTTCAAATCGCGGCTGAACAATATTCCAAATGCTTCAAGAATGCCACCGTTGAGATCGCGGTAGTATTTTTCGTTGAACAATTCCATGAGCATATTGGTGCCCATGATCACGCCCATTCGCTTGTTGGTATATTTCGAAAAATACTCCACAAGTTTGAAATATTTGGAGTAATTACTTACCAGAACGGTTTGTCCGAGCGAGCAAAGAATATCTGCCCTGTCAAGGAAATCCTGTTCATCTATATCACCTTCTGCGCGAAGGTTGTTCAATGTAATTTCAAAAAGTACCTGAATATTTTCACCATCCACACGGTATTCTTTTTCGAAAAGCTTGAAGCCTTTCATGATCATGTCGATGTTCACCTTCGTTACCGGTCTGAAACTACCGCGCAACGCAATAATATTTTTCTTGTACAGAATATCCGCTGCCTGAATATTTCTTCCGTCGGGAGAGAAAATTACAGCGTCGGTCATTCCATGTTTTACCAGATAAAGTGACAAGAGTCTGTTGTCTACATTTTCGAAATCCGGACCGGTCATTTGCACCATGTCAATCTCCACCTGATCGCGCGAAAGATTGTCGTACAATGAAAGCAAAAACTCTTTGGGTTTGTTGTAGAAGAAATAAGCTCCATACAGCAGATTCACTCCCAGAAGCCCCACTGTGGCTTGCTGAAGCAATGCATCTTGTTCATGAAGACGCGCGTGAATGACTATTATATTTGGTTCTTTGGCAGGATCAGTCTGGAATTTCATTCCCATCCAACCGTGTCCCTGAATGGTTTTCTGGTAATTGATGGTAGCGAAGGTATCTGCGAAGGCAAAAAACTTTTTCGTCGCATGGTCCTTTCGCTGAAGACGATCTTCTATGAGTTTGTACTCATGGTTGAGCATATTCAGCAGACGAGGCTTGCAGACGTATCTGCCTTTATCTTCTTTGCCGTAAATGGCGTCGCTGAAATCTTTGTCGTAAGCACTCATTGCTTTGGCAATGGTGCCACTTGCGCCACCGGCCCTGAAGAAATGGCGTACCACTTCTTGTCCTGCCCCGATTTCTGCGAATGTGCCGTAGATATCCGGGTTCAGATTGTACCTTAATGCCTTTTGGCTGGCTGATAGAACGACTCTTTCAAGTTCCACAAATAATGACTTATAGGGTTTATCGAGGCAAAAGTATGCTTAAGCCAAGCTGCAAATAAATGCTTTAACGGCAATAATGCACAAAATAGTTTCGAAATGATCATCAAACCATAATACCCGGAGAGATTCCTCCTGCACCAGAGGCTAAATTTTGACTGAGTTTAAAATCTCTTGGCTGAATTGGGCTAATTTGGCCGCTTCAAAATGAAAGAAAGACAGGTGACATTTTTGGGTACTGGCACATCGCAGGGCGTTCCTGTAATTGCCTGTAATTGTGCCATCTGCACTTCCAAAGACCCGCGCGACAATCGTCTGCGCACTTCCATTATGGTTTCGGAAGGCGAAAGAAATGTGGTAATCGACAGTGGCCCTGATTTCAGACAACAGATGTTGCGGGAAAATGTGAAAGCCCTGGAAGGCATTATTTTCACACACGAACACAAAGACCACATTGCCGGTCTGGATGATGTGCGTGGATTCAATTATTTTAACCAATGGCGCGCCCAGGTCTATTGTACTGCTGCTGTTCAGGAGGCGCTTAAGCGAGAGTTTGCCTACGCATTTGCCGACTTCAGGTATCCCGGTGTTCCGGAAATTGACCTGAACCTTATCGATATCAACCCCTTTGAAGTGGGAGGCATTGATTTTATGCCAATTGAAGTGGTTCACTTGAAAATGCCTGTGTTCGGATACAGGATCGGCGATTTCACCTACATCACCGATGCGAACTACATTTCTGAGGAGGAAAAAGCCAAAATAAAAGGATCTAAGATTCTGGTTTTAAATGCGCTGCGCCGCGAGCCTCATCCTTCGCATTTCAGTCTTGACGAGGCGCTGGAATTAATAAACGAACTTCGGCCCGAAACCACTTATCTCACCCACATCAGCCACCAGCTTGGGCTTCATGCCGAAGTGCAGCAGGAATTGCCGAAAGGTGTATTCCTTGCCTGGGATGGATTAAAAATTAATATCTGAGGGATAATGATTATGAGTAGATTATTGTTCTGGCTGGTGCTCAAACCGCTAAGTCTCCTGCCCTTTTGGATGCTCTATGGAATCTCCGATTTCTTTTGTTTTGTCATTTATCGCATTGTTGGATACCGCAAGGCTGTAGTGTTTGACAACCTGAGACAGTGTTTTCCGGAAAAAAGTGAGGCCGAGATCAGGTCCATTGCCGGAAAGTTTTATCACCACTTATGCGACCTTATAATAGAGAGCATCAAAAATTTTTCTATTTCAGAAAAAGAATTGCGCAAAAGAATGCTCACCGAAAATGTTGAGGCATTTGAGAAATATTACAAAGAAGGCCGCAGCATCATTCTTTGTGGCGGGCATTATGCCAATTGGGAAATGTGGGCTTTGTCGGCTCCTCTTTACCTCCAACACCAAACCCTCGGCGTATATAAAAAGCTGAAGAATACATATTTCGATGAAAAAATGAGGGTTACCCGCGGCAGATTTGGCCTGAGGCTCATTTCGACCAAAGAAATAAGTGAGTATCTCAAAACGAACACATCGGAACTCAATATTACTGTATTGGCTGTAGATCAGAGCCCTTCCGACCCTAAAAAATGTGTTTGGATTAACTTTATGGGGCGCGAGACTGCCGCATTATTTGGAAGTGAAAAATTCGCCAAAGACTACGACAGGCCAGTGATATATGGACATGTAGAGAAAATAAAGAGGGGCTATTACCGCATGCAGTATGAATTGATTGTTCCCAACCCAAGAGAAACGGCACAAGGAGAAATTACCCAAAAAGCCCACGACATTCTGGAGCGTAAAATCCGGGAAACGCCTGAGTTTTGGCTATGGAGCCACAAAAGATGGAAGCACCAAAGACCAAAAAATGATTTTTTTGAGGGTAGCGGTTCTTAATTCAGAATAATGTCGTAATATTGCGCCCCCAAATCAGGGGACCCCATTTTAAAATAAGTTTGTCATGAACCGCATAAAGGAACTTGAAAAGAAGCTCACCGTCGTAAAAGAGTGGCCAGCGTTTGCAGCAGGAGATACCATCACTGTAAGCTATAAGATTATTGAAGGAACCAAAGAGCGTATTCAGGAATATACTGGTGTGGTTATCCAGCGCAAAGGTTGTGGAACTACGCAGACTTTCACAGTTCGCAAAATCAGCGGCGGTGTAGGTGTTGAGCGTATCTTCCCGATTGCTTCGCCATTTATTGACAGCATTGTGGTAACCAAGCGCGGTCGTGTGCGCAGAGCGCGTATTTTCTACTTGCGCGGTCTTACCGGTAAAGCAAGTCGTATTCAGGAGAAAAAGTATTTTGGTCCGGCTGCCTCTGTGGCAATGGCCAAATAAAGATAATTGGATTGCTTTGGCAATCAGGAAGGCAGATCGGAAGGTCTGCCTTTTTTTTGTGGTTGTGGGGCAAATATTTTTATTCAGCCGGATTGGATCGCGTTCTCTGGCCATCAATAAATTTTGCATAATGGAGGCGTAGAAAAGTTCGGTTCTGTTTAACCGGGATTACGCGATGGGTATTCTGCGGTCCATTTGCTTATGAACATGCGATCCCCTCGGGATCGGAAAACACGCGCAAGGCGATTTTTCTATAAACCTGTGATCCATTCTGGATCGGTAGCAAGTTCTCCTTTTCGTAATAGAATAGTATAATCACGATAAGGTGAAAATTTGCTTAAACGATCCAGAGGATCGCATGTTTATAGAAATAATGTACCGACCGAAACCCACCGACCCTGAATGGGTCGAATGTTTAAAATCTCTATCGAGTAATTTGGGTTTAACTTTTTTCGCAACTGAAATAAGTCTTCCAGTCTATTTTGTGCTTTTTTTGAATTTGTAGACGCTTTTTGTAGACGAATAATCGTCTACAAAAAGCGTCTACAACTTTGGAAAATGATACATTTTTTGGATCAGCCGCAAAAGTTGGGGAGTGACTTTGATTTGAAAAATTGAACAGGCAGGCTTTAATGCTATTAACCCCGGGTTTCACCCATTTGTGTTCGAAACCTTATGAACCTTAGTACTGTCATTTTCTTTTTCGTTATGTCATAATAGAATAGCATACTTCAATAATGATGATGTCTATATTTAACTTATTACAAAATCAGGCTTTAAATATTATTCTTCGTGTCCTTTTTTGCTTGATCAAAAAAGAACGAAAAAAATCAAGGCTGTTATCATTTTTCCCCATAGGGACAGGCCGGAAAATTGATTGGCTTACCCGCAAGCGGCCCAAACTCGCTGCGCTCAAACAAGGGCCGCTTTTAAGCTACCGCAGCAATCATTTTCCAGGAAAAATGATAAAGGCCGTCCAGGAGTTTGGGCGAACGTAATTGGACATTGATCTTAATCGGATTCATTTTGTTTAACAGTAAACATGCACCGGTAAACCCTATTATGAAAGAGCTTTACAAAGGTTTCGAACAATAATGGTTCCACTCGGGATTAATAACATATAAGTCCTCCCGACATAGTTAATCCACGCAATTTGCTTCATCACTCCCCAACTTTTGCGGTTGACCCCATTTTTTTTCTGAAAAATATTTTCCTGAATTTTTTTTGTGAAATTTTCTGCCTTCCTGAGTGAAATTAAAAATTTAACTCAAATTGGAAAGGCCGTCCTTCCGGGACTTTTTCTTAAGCTTCATAAAGTGAATGAAAAATTCAGTAAGTCAACAATGACTATTTTACAGTCTGGTGCAATTCCCGATAAGCATAAAAAATAATGTTGTTCCTATCATTGTTCATTAACCCAAAACTATTTACCAATACTTATGACTCACCTATGCTGCGCAACATCAAAAGGCTTGAGCAAAAAATTTTTCACACCAGGGCTCAAGGCATCAATGTATAAGAGTACTTAAAACCTGCTGACTTCATGAAGCCCATTAAAATAAACAAGAAAGTGAATGCAGGAGATTATATAAATACCGCGTCTAAACTTCTTTTCCCTTCAAGGATAGCAGCATGGTTTCTCTTTACTGTTTCTCCAATTGCCGTAGGCGTTCCATCATCATCAATACGGACAAAGGTAGTATTGGTGCTACATACAAGTGTTTCTTCTGCGCTATATAAACTGTATTTACGCGCTTCCAGTTGAAGGGTAATAGAAGTATTGCCTAATTCAATTACTTCTGCATAAATTCGCAAGTGTTGTCCCGCCTTTAATGGCTTTTTAAAAATGAGTTCTCCTATTTTTACTGTAACCATGTTAGGAGTAAAACAATATTCTGTGGCGTAAGCCGCTGCCGCTTCATCGAGCCAGGCCATTAGTATTCCTCCGAATAAATTTCCGTGAATACCAATGTCTTTTGCCATCACTATTTTTTTTGTAACGAGATTCATTTTCTTTCTTTCTTTTTGTAAACGATTCATTTTTCTTGCACTCAAATTGAGATTCCAGGGTATTAGAAAATAAAAAAGCCTTCGATTTTTTTCCGAAGGCTTTTTGTAGTGTAATATTTAATTAAAACTATTGACAATGCAAAGAAGCCTCCGAAAGGTGGTACTTGGTCCAGCACATCATACAATGGTTTATATTGATCAAAATCATGCTGCAAATGTAGCGTGTAAGTTTTAAAAGGGTATATTATCTTAAAATTAAATTTGACCGTGGCAGACAAACCACAAGACTCAATCATTCCAATGCAAAGTAGAAAAGAGCGAAGAATCACTTAAAGTGCCCACAAGAAAGACCAAACAGACAGGCTTTGACCACCATGTAAAGACAGATACAATAGAGACATCAATCTCATTGTGGCCCAAGACTTGTGATATTTTGGATTTGAAATAAAACCAATTCACTCCGCTGATTTTTTGGTTGATCTCCTCGTGTATTTCAAAAATTCAGCCTGGGAAATTTGTATCATATTGAATGCGAATAAGGATCTCTCATATTGAAGCTTATCATTCAATTGTCCTTTCAGCGCGCTTAATGGGACCTATAAGAACAATTGCTTCGCTCTTATGTTTCAAAAGAATCACCGACACGTGTCTGTCAGATGTATTTGTTCTATTTTCATGAAGAAGGCAATTGTTATAGGAGCGGGAATTGCGGGCATAGCGAGTGCCCTGCGTCTCAAATGTAAGGGATATGAAGTTACAGTTTTCGAGGCGAATGCCTATGCCGGAGGTAAACTTCATGCGCTCAGTCAAAAGGGCTTTCGATTCGACCTTGGACCTTCTTTATTCACCATGCCGCATTTGGTGGATGAGTTATTTCAGCTTTACGGTATCAATCCCCGCGACCATTTTAATTATGATCGCAAGAATGTCGTTTGCAATTACTTCTGGATGGATGGCACCACCTTCTCTGTGCCGGCCGATCAGGAAGAATTTGTAAGCAGTGCTTCGGCAAAATTTGATACTTCAAAAGATGTTCTTCAAAAGTACCTGAACAGAAATAAGGAAAAATACGAACTCACTGCCGGTATCTTCCTGAATAAATCACTGCACAAATGGAGTACGTATTTGTCTCTCAATACGCTGAAATCACTCCTTCAATCAGGAAAACTTCATATCAATAAAACACTGAATGAAGTAAACGAGCAATACTTCTCTCACCCAAAACTGATACAGCTTTTCAATCGTTACGCCACGTACAATGGTTCCACGCCTTATGCCACACCAGGTATCATGTCGATGATTCCACATCTGGAAATGCACTTTGGTACTTTTTATCCCAAAGGCGGCATGCACGAAATTTCCCAAAGTCTTTTCAGGCTGGCAGAACAAGCAGGAATTCGATTTCAGTTTGAAGAGGCGGTAAAATCCATCCACTACCAAAAAAACCTGGTATCAGGTGTAATCACGTCGAAAGGTTCTTATTATGCGGATGTGGTCATCTCCAACATGGATGTATTCTCTACCTACAAACATCTTTTGCCATCGGCAAAGCAGCCCACTAAAATATTGAAACAGGAGCGATCCAGCTCTGCATTAATATTCTATTGGGGAATCAATAAGACATTTCCATCGCTGGACTTGCACAATATCTTATTCTCAGATCATTATCAGGAAGAATTTACAGAAATATTCGAAAAAAAGAGTTTGCACAATGACCCAACCATTTACATCAACATTACAAGTAAAGAAGACCCTGCGGATGCACCCTCGAAATGTGAAAACTGGTTTGTAATGATCAATGCTCCCGGCAATATTGGTCAGGACTGGCCGGAGCTAATCAAAATAGCAAGGAGCAATATTATTCGAAAAATAAATCGGGTGCTCAACACAGATATTGAAGAATTAATTTTAACGGAATACATTTTAGATCCAATCAATATAGAAAGGCAAACAAAATCGCATCAGGGCTCATTGTACGGAACTTCGAGTAATTCAAAGTTTGCAGCCTTTCTGAGGCATCCAAATTTCTCCGGTCAGTTTAAAAATCTCTACTTCTGCGGTGGCTCCGTGCATCCGGGTGGCGGAATTCCTTTGTGTTTGTTGTCGGCCAAAATTACCGCAGAACAAATCGAAGAGACATGATCGCGCTGTATACCATCAAAAAATATAGCCAGGTAAGACCCATCTCCATCTTCGTGCTTTGGCTTTTTCAAGTTTCGGCCATCATAGGAATATCACTGGGATACCTGGATTGGTTTATCAGCAAAACTCCTTTGAACCTCATCATCATGTCAACGTTGTTGGTGATGAACTTTCCTATTGACAACAGAAAAAAAGTAAGTATCGGACTTTTGTTTTTCGTCGTAAGCTTTGCTTTAGAGTGGATTGGTGTGCATTATGGATTTCTTTTCGGGAAATATTCCTATGGGCAAAATTTAGGACTGAAGGCGGATGGTGTTCCACTGCTGATTGGCATCAACTGGCTTCTGCTCATTTTCGCCACCGCAGCTATAGCAGATAAGCTGATGAAGCGCGATTTTTCAAAAATCATTTTGGGTGCATCGCTGATGGTTATTTTGGATTTTTTTATTGAAACATCAGCGTCCGTATTTGATTTCTGGACATGGGAGTTGGGCTATGCTCCTTTTAGAAATTATGTGGCATGGTTCGCCATTTCCGCGCTAATGCACTTAATTTATCGCCAATCCAAAATAAAGGGCGATTTCATTTTTTCGTGTCATCTATACGCCGCTCAATTCGTATTCTTCGGATACTTCTATGCATTCCATATATTGAGGTGAAACTGAAGGAACTTATTTTTTTCTTTATTTCGATCAGTCATCAGACCGAAAACTTCAGGTTAAAAATTCAGCCAATGGATTTCTGCCTTCCCAACTGCCCACTGATTTGTAGGGTTTGAAACGCGCAAAAAGTTCCTCTTTGTACCACCTTAATTTTCTTGTCATGGCAATTGCCTCTGTGTGTTCCTGGCTGTGATAGGCAAAGTTCTTCAGCGACTCCTCATCTTTCCAGATACTTAAGGTGGCCATTTGAATGACTGGTAGCTCTCCCACTCCTTTGGTATAGACAAGACCTTTGTTGTCCATTAAAGATCGATGTGAAGTAGGCACATATCGCCAGAATGCAATGAGTTTGTGCCACTTAATTGTGGCCCGTGTGAGAACGACGACCATTTTTACCTGAGGTAATAATTTTTCAACCTGAAAGGGATTGCCTCCACTCCACTGCCCATGAGCTGCGCTATTCTTTAAATACAGCGTCCACACTTCGGTTGTTTTTTTGCGGTAATCTTGTATGGTTACGGAATTATCGAAGAAAGCCTGCGCGGCTGTATCGTTTACCCAGACTTGCAAAAGCACATAACAGGACCAGTCTGGAAATGCGTTGAAACCCAAACCGCGGCCACTTCCCATCAATTTGTAAAAAGTCTGTCCCTTCGTTTGCTTTAAACCGGCATGTGCAAGCTGCATCATAGAAAGCGCCCATAGTTTGTTCCGCGTGGTGTTAAACTTAAAAAACGTGATGGTGGTGACTTGCGACATTTAGAACTAACACTGAATTCGCCTGCGTGTTCTTGTTTTCGATTAAATAACGGATCAAAAGCAAAAGACGGGGAGAAATCAATCGTATTGAGTGTGCTGATGATCGGGAATCATACCATCCTATGGCGGACTTTCATAAAATCTACGAAAAATCCGCGGAAAATCCGCGTTATCCGCGTTATCCGCATTCCAAAAAAATATGGTACCATCATTCATAAAATAGAACACGGATCACACGGATAAAACATGGCAGACGCTCATAAAATATGCACTGGTATTTCTGTTCTGATCTCATTGTTCTTCATCTTTTCTCTTTAAGCTGCTTCCTCTCGGTTCATTGCCCTCACGCAATACAATTTCGGAATGAAGGAACTTTGCTGCCTCTGCCGAATCTTTTACTTTGGGGGCAGTGCGTTCTAACATTTCCGATTCAAACTGAGTCAATACACTCTTCCTCACTCCTGCTTCTCTCCATTGTGATAGGGGTCTGCATCCAATTGAAATTCCGCGGGCCAACGACAGCGCATCGAGCAGAGCCTGATTGGCTCCTTGTCCTTTGAAAGGACTCATAGGATGAGCCGCGTCTCCTATCAGTGTTACTTTCCCGCATTTATCCAATAGTTCAGGATCAAGTAATTCTCTGTCGTACGCAGGATAGCCTGAAATCAGCCCTTCCTTCGTTGCAGATAATATCTGAGGAATGGGCTCGTGCCACTGTATTCTGCGACATGCTTCTTCCTTGAGTGCTTTAGGCCCCTGCGCACTCAAAGACTTAGCTTCATTTTCTGGCATCGGAAAGCTGAGCTGCCACATGACAGAGTTAGAAGTATATGGCATCATGTAGATCCTTTCATTGCCATTTGCAGTTTGAAATACCGTGGCCGAATCGAGCAATGAACTATCGAGACCTTTCAGTGAATCTAAAGGACAAATGCCCAGAATAACAATACAACCAAGGTAACGCAGAGGGTCAACATACTCATCCATCAGCAGTTTTCTAACCGAACTGCGAATACCATCTGCTCCAACCAAAAGATCAGCCTTCGCTGTCTTCAGCTCACCGTTCACCTGAAAGGTCAGATCAACACCTTCGCCCTCAATTTGCCTGAAATCTACTAACTGATGGCCCCAATGCACTGCATCATGTCCTCCCAGTTGCTCAAGCAGCGCCAGGCGCAAAGATTGTCGTGCGATATGGATATTGGTGCGCCTTGCAGTGGTATTCTCGTCTGAGTGTACCCACTTTCTCATTCCCCATTCACCGATTACTTTTCCATCGGTGGTATGAACCACATGTCTGGTTGAAACCACACCATCTTTTAAAGACAAAAGACCCAATCCCTCAATTGCTTTGCTGGCTTGTTGCAAAGTAAGTCCATAGCCCTGCGATCGCGCTTCGAAGGTGTTGTCGCGTTCATAGAGTGTAAAAGGAATTTTGCGGTGCAAACAGGCCACGGCCAGCGCCACTCCGCCTATACCACCGCCAACAATGGCCACATGTGGATAGTTTTCTTTGTCGGCAATTGGATAAGAAGGAGAATGAAGCAAGCCCAATCCTCCACAGTCCGGGCACGAATACAGATGACCCCTGGGGCGAATCGGAGCAGTTCCACCGTTATTCGTTTTTTGAAATTCATCGAATTCCATGCGGTAGTTGAGTCGTACTTTCTTGCGAAGTTTCCTGCTTTTTTTGCCACGTCCATGGCATTCAGGACAAGCTATCCAGCTAGTACCTTCATTTTCTACCTTCTCCGTTTCTTCATTATTTGACATGGTCTTGATTTCCTTCTCGTGAGGGCAAAATTAGGGGAAACAATGGTGAGAGGCCTATGAGAATATAAGAGTTAATGACTTTCATTGCATCAAAACGATTTGCTACCGAATTAAATTTCCCTTATTCCCATTGACGGTTTATTTTTTTAACCATCTCAATAAATTATTCATCACGTCAAACAACAACATGGCACCATAAATAGCAACAAGAATTGGATTGTTTGCCCAGGTTTTATATAAGATAACTGCGGTTATGACAACAACAATGAAGTAGCTTATTCTCCCTATCCTTCGCAAATTGAATTTAGTTGTATCGGATAATCCAGCATAAATTCTGTCAGACATTTTACGGATTATCAATCCGATGAGATAAAGAAGTGCCAAAAAAATCATCAGTGAAAGAATAACAATGGTCAAAAATCTTTCCGATCCATCTTCCCTCAAAACAGCAATTAAAAACTTGGTGCTATAATAAAACGCGAACAGTATAATCATTGGACGAAACAGGCGTCTCCATAACAAAAACAAAAATTCCTTTCTGTCCATCGTTTTCTTAATGCTAACCATGTGACTACCTCCTTTCAAAATAATCATTCACACCTTTCTTACCAGCATTTATCAGCCTTAGCTTTTGTTGGGTAGAAAGTTTTTTGACTTTCGGACCAATGTTGCCATCGGAGACTGAAATAGTTCTTGCCCAATCCATCTCAGTAAGTCCTTGCCGGTTGAGGTTTTCTTTGGTGATGTTATAGAAAGCTCCCATATAATCTCCGAGTTTACTCACGTCATGGTAAGCCAGTTTTCTTTCGCCAGACACATCAAGAGCGATTTGTTCATCGGTGTCGATTCTCACACCCAGTGTATTCGCGTAATTCATTGTGCCATCTGCATTTTTAGAATCGAAGTATTGAATACAAAAGTTGGCAGTGAATCCACCATCCACACACACATGGTGTTCGGGCAGAATTTCTCTTTCACTCACAGGCTTTCCATTTTGATCAATAATCATGGGTTCGAAATACAAAGGCACAGCCATGGACGCTCTGACGGCATCCGACAGACGCATTTGCGGATAGGTTTCAGCAGAAAAATATAGCGTAACCTGATGATTGAGGCTCGTGGAGGCAACAACCAGGTTTTTGAATTGCTGGTTAGAAGAAGCAAGAACTGCCAATTCGATAAAAGTAATGTCCTTGTTTTTCGTTTTCCTTTCAATCAACACTTCAAGCCATTCTCTGAAAGCATTGCCCCGATAGAAGCCCAACTTCTTTTTCATTCTGTACATGCCGCCGGCGAAACCCCAACCACCATCGTTGAATTTTCCAAAATCGGTGCTGCCCACAATTTCAAATATCTCATTGTAAGTATAACCCAGACACAACAATGTAGCGGTAATAGCACCTGAGGAAGTCCCGGCAATATGATCCACCTGTTGAAGAATGCCTCTCTTCTCAAGCTCCTCCAATGCGCCGCAATAGGCTATTCCACGAATTCCGGCACCTTCGAAAACCAGGTTGTCGACTTTCATTTCAGGCGTTTGGGCAAAAGCAGTAACTGACAGAAAAAGCAATGAGGACAAAATAAAAATCCAAAGACCTTTCATGAGCTGATTATATTTGACCACAAGTATAAAGAAGAATGAACTCATTTACCATAGAAGTAGTAGCCACCACAGTACAAAGTTGTATTGCCGCGCAAAGCGGAGGTGCCAGAAGAATAGAATTGTGTTCTGCATTGGCGACAGCCGGTGTTACCCCCAGTTCGGCGCTTATTCAACTCGCCAAACAATATGTTACCATCCCGATTTATGTCATGATCAGGCCCAGAGAAGGGAATTTCTGCTACGACAGAATCGAACTTGAAGTGATCAAACGCGACATTGAAAATGCCAAAGTTATGGGGGCCGATGGTATTGTACTGGGCGTTCTCAATGATGACGGAACGGTGAATGTGAAGGGCACGAAAAAACTGGTTGAGCTCAGTTTACCACTTCCGGTTACTTTTCACAGGGCCATCGACATCACGCCAGATATTGAAGACGCTCTGGAAGCCATAATAGACACGGGCTGCACAACTGTGCTCACCTCAGGTGGCAAAGCGACAGGACCGGAAGGCATAGAAATCATTTCGCAACTGGTAGACCAGGCTGATGGAAGAATTAGAATTATGCCCGGTGGCGGAATCAGGCCCGAAACATTTCCACAAATGCTTCACCCCAAAATATTCGATTATCACCTGAGTGGAAGAATACCGGTTACGTCGCATTATCAGGCGGATCTTTTTGACATGAACTATGCGGAGACAGATTCCGCAGCAATAAAAACGGTTGTGGACAGGGCTAAAAAATATTTCTTCGTCGAATAATCAGAAATAATCACCGCGACTGCTTAACGGCTGTTGAATATAGCCTGAAGCCTGTTGAATTCTTCTTTGAAATAAAGATCACTGGTGGCATTCCGAATGTGATTCTTTTCAGCTTTGGTGAGGTGCCAGCTCAATGAAATTACAGATTCCTTTTCTTGTGCAAGCTCGAAAGTGACAAGCTGAATATTTTTTTCAAACCAGGCCAATTCGTAGCGCAACATCTGTTCGTGGTTATAATCGTGTGTCTTGGTCATATTGCCATAGATGCTTCCCACCGGTGCCGAGAAATTTCCAAACAAAGTGCGACTGTCGTCGCTGAGGTTTTTGTTTTTGGGTAAATCACGAATCTGAAGGATAATCACACCACTTGTATTTTCATTGATCCAGTCTTTGAATGTAAATAGATATTGCAAGGTTGTTTTTAATCCAAAATTATCTCTTATACCCGCATCCATTAATTCAATTGGCGGATCGCTTGGCAATGTGGCAATAGGAAGGATGTATGGAAATGTTGCATTCATTCTCAAAGCTGAGGCATACTTGAGATTGCCGGCATCCTGCTTTTCGAATAATCTTGAAAATTCAACATCCTCTGGCAAAGCCAGTTTATTGCCATTCATATGATAAGCCTGAGTGAGATAACTCACCGGTTGGGATGAAATGATCAGTCTCCGGCCATCATTTACGATGGTAGGCGAAAGTATAAGCATTGGAACGATAGCATCTTTTTCGGGCTGGGCATAATCGCGCAATCTTCTGTTGAAAATACTACCCGTATTTCGTTCCAATTGTTCTTCAAAAGCGAAAGCCCTGTCTTTGGTATAGGTATAATCTCCATCATGACTTTTCTGGTACCTGATAAACCAATCGTTAGAGGCAATAGAGAGTATGATTGGATTGAGCAGATCCTGGGCCATGGTCTCTGCATAAGTTGGATTGTAGATATTTACATCTTCGCCATAAGCCTTTCTCAATCTCAATTCTCTGATAAAAGCTGCACCAAACATTCCGCCCGAAGCGCCAGTCATTAAGACCGTATGATCGAGCAACCGGCCATTCATTATACTATCTGCATAAGCAAGGCTCTTCATGGTCCAGTATGCAGAACGCGTCCCTCCACCACTGCAGTTGATGATTACAAGTTTAGGCTTTTGCAGACTATCGTTTGCTCCATTCGAAATTTGTTTTTTCCAACGCTCAAGAATCTCAAGCGAACTGGCTACATCCTTGTTGTAAAGCGTCGAATCGGGGCTTAAAGATGCAAGGTCATAAGGCGCCTTATAGGTGTCATAATTCAGGCCTGAGGCGTGATTCTCCAGTCGAATCCAGCGAAGATCAGTATAAAAAAAGTTGAGCACCACAAGAATTACCACAAAAAGTGTGAATGTCCAACCCTTCAGCCAGGAGTGCAGGGCACTGATCAACATGATGATCATGGTGAAAAGCAGCATGGCACTGGCAGCAGCAGGAATAATGAAAAGCTCAAATGAGCGAAGCGATCCCACGAGTAGAAAAGAGATAACGAGCACTACTTCAAATCGCGAAGCATTGATGTGGTTTTGGGTAAAAACCTTTTCAAGCACTTCTTTACTGTAATGGTGCCCCTCACGCGCGAGGCTGATTTTTTTCCAGGAAGACATGTAGGTTTCTACATGCCACTTTCTGACCTTAATCACGAATTTCCACCAGGGAGCCGGGTTTTCAGATTCTTTCTCTTCTTTCGTTTGATTCGACCCATTTCTTTTTCTACCCTGTCCGAAGTGCTTAGCATCCTTGTTGGTGTATTTGAAATACAAATAAGAAAGCCCCTGAAAAGCAGTAAGGCCTATAAAAAAACTCAATATATTGAGGCAAACTTTTACAGGTGGAATAAGTTCTTTCTCCAATTGAAATCGGGCACTGCACCAGGTATAAGTAATAAGAAACAGTGCAGGAAGAAGAAAATTATTCAATGAAAATTTCTGAAAAGGACGACTCAGCGTGGCTATGAGTGGAAATCTATAGCCATGCATGATGTATGTGTACAGATTAAATCCAGTGATAAATCCTCCCACAGAAAAACCCACAATAGCGAATGAAATGAATCCTGAAGCCCCTCTGTATTCAGGTATAAGAAATTGCTGTGGCACGCCGAAATTCTTTGCGACCACACCAGAGGCTATGGCGAAAAGAAGCGTCCAGATAAACAGAAGAAGATGGTTTTTTTTGAAATGCAGCAACAAGAGCTGAAAGGGGAAGAAGTACTTCCATCTGTTCAGTCGATCTTTTCTTGAGTTTACTGCGTTCATTGCCGGGTGTAAAGTAGGTGAAAAAAGTGGTAAACCTATCCTTATCAAATTGATACGATTGAAATTGCCAAAGGTTATTACAACAGAAAAACGGCAGACCCTATGTGCCTCAGCAAACTAAAACAATATGGCTGCAAAGCTGATCTGGCTTACTTTTGCAATCCTTATAGGACAATGAGTATTGAAGTAAGAAATAAAAAAGCCGAGTACAAGTACTTTCTGCTGGACGAATTCGTGGCGGGCATTGCTTTGCTTGGTACTGAAATTAAGAGCATTAGGGCCGGCAAAGCCAATCTTCAGGATTCTTATTGTAAGATGCGCGATGGGGAATTATTTGTCTTCAATATGTTCATTTCGCCCTATGACAATGCGGGCTATTCGCAGCACAAAGACCGCAGAGAGAGGAAACTTTTGCTCAATAAAACCGAATTGCGCAAGATAGACCGCAAGTTAAAAGACACCGGAACGACAGTAATACCAGTGTTGATGTTCATTAGTGCAGGCGGCAGGGCCAAATTGAAAATTGCCCTGGCCAAGGGCAAGAATGTCGGCGACAAGCGCCATGATGTAAAATTGAAGGATTTAAAACGCGAAGCAGACAGGGGTTTCGCGTAGATACGCGATGCATCGCGTATCCACAAGATGCATCGCGTATCCACAAGATGCATCGCGTATCCACAAGATACATCGCAGATGCATCCCATATCCACCAAATGCATTGATGCGCGATGCATCGCTTATCCACATCCCATTAACACATTGAAATGGATACACGATGCATCGTGTACATGCCACCAATGCAAAAAGGGCAGAAACCCACCCTTTTTAATTGTTTTCATTTATTAAATTCAGGCCGAGGCCTGCGCGACAACTTTGTATTTGTCGTTGAAGGCTTCCCAGTCCCAAAGGAAGTTGCGCACTACTTCATCCATATTTTTGAGGAATATAGGATTAGCAGTCTTCATCGACTTGAAATAATCGTCCTGAAACTCGCAAAGGTTATACTTGTAGAATACTCCTTTTGACATAGCATAGATCGTATTCTTGGATGGAGAATTGGCGCGGTTCATCGAATCGCGGTATTCTTTTACCTTGATGGCGAATTCAGACGGAGTCATATCAAACACCTGAGCCAGTTTTTGAATACTGTGCTCTATGATTTCTTTGTCCTGACCTTCTGTAAAATATTGTGGAAGATGTGAGAAGTTACCTGCTATTACAATCATCAAAAATCTTCCTGAATCTTCCGTGCTGATGTTGGGATCAGCAACGAGTTCGGGACTGTCATTGATAAAACCGGCAACTTCGGGAAAACCCTGTTCAACGGTCTCAATGATATGATGACAAAATATATGTGCGGCCCTTTCGGTAGTAAGCTTCTTTCTTCCAAAAATCGTTAGCATAATTGTGGTTTTTTGGGGTTACGATTTCTGCCATTCAAAAGTATAGGCACTGCGTGAGTCTTAACAGAACGTAAATTCGCATATATGAACATAGTTTTCAACGAATCGGGGCCGACATTGAACATTTCAAGCTCTACAAGTTAACATTTTGCGCCCGCATGAAATCCAATTCAAATCGCAACAAATTTTGTTCTGAAATCTGCGCTGGCCTTACCTTCGCCGTCGATGTATAAGACTCTGATCAAACCACTTTTTTTCCTTTTTTCACCAGAAAAAGCACATTATCTGGCCATGGACTTGTTGAGCTTTGCCAGCTCCATTCCACTGGTTAAAAACATCATCAGCGCACAATTCAGCGTGAAAGATTCAACACTGGAACGTGAAGTTTTTGGGTTGAAATTTCCGAATCCTGTTGGGCTCGCCGCTGGTTTTGACAAAGACGCAAGATGGGTTGATTCGCTGGATAAACTGGGTTTCGGTTTTGTAGAAATAGGCACGGTGACGCCCATTGCCCAATCTGGTAATGACCAACCCAGACTTTTCAGGTTGCCTAAGGATGAAGCTTTGATCAACAGAATGGGCTTTAACAACCAGGGTGCAATTGAAGCAGCGAAGAAACTCAAGTTGCGCAAGAGCAATATAATTATTGGTGGCAATATTGGCAAGAACAAAATCACACCCAATGAAAATGCGTTGGACGATTATATCAAATGTTACAATGCCCTTTACGAAGTAGTAGATTATTTTGCTGTGAATGTGAGCTCGCCCAATACACCCGGATTGCGGGCACTCCAGGAAAAAGAGCCGCTGATGAAATTGCTGATGTCGCTGAGTGAATTGAACAACCGGCAGGTTAAAGCCAAACCCATTTTACTCAAAATAGCTCCTGATCTTACCAACGAACAATTGGACGACATTGTAGAAATTGTTCACCAAAGCAAAATAGCCGGAGTAATAGCAACCAATACCACCATTGACAGATCCGGACTTCAAACTTCCGGTGCTGAATTAGAAAGTATCGGAGCAGGTGGATTAAGTGGAAAGCCTGTTAAAAAACGATCGACAGAAGTGATCCGGTATTTATCGAAAAAAAGCGGAGGTGCATTTCCAATTATTGGTGTGGGTGGAATTCAGAATGCAGCAGACGCAAAAGAAAAACTTGATGCCGGAGCTTCTTTGGTTCAGGTTTATACAGGATTTATTTATGAAGGGCCGTCGATTGCGAAGAATATTTGTAGGGGGCTAAGTGGAGGAAAATAGTCATGGCAAATATCCTTTTTCAGGATTAGCCCTATATTTGAACTGAAGATGAACAAAAGAATAATACTCCTCCTTTGAAAAATATTCTCATTCTCATATTGATTTTGTGTTTGAAAAAAGCATGGACGCAACAGGAGATCATTCCGATATCGCAAGATGGTGTTTGGATTATGGGAAGCGGCAGTTTTCAGTTAGGGGTGTGGACTTTAGATGCGCCATGGCGCATTGGAATTACTGATACAGTGAATATCAATGATACATTGTACCTTCAGTTTTCTTATCTCGGAGTCTGCACCGATAATACTACTTTAAATGAAGACTTCCTGCTTCGGGAAGATTCAGGTAAATACTACCATAAGGATAATATAGCCGCTCAGGAAGAACTGTGGTTTGACTTTACCGGCGAAGTTGGCGACTCCATTTGGTTGAGTAATGTGATTAATTCCCAGATAGAGTTTACGCCATTAATTGTCTCTGCCATTGAAGTCGTTACTTTGGGAGATGGGAGCCAGCGCAGAATGTGGACATTGCAATATGTGGATTTTGAAGAAACGGAGCAGTGGATTGAAGGAATAGGAAGCACAGAATGGGGCTGGAAAGGATATGGTCCTGGAAATACAGCCGATATAAATCTTTGGCTGCGATGTTATTACGAAAACGAATTGTGGGTTGACTCCTTTACCTTTATTGATCCTGGAACAAACTGTTGCAGTATTGTTGGCGTTCAGGAACTGGAACAGGCCAGATTGAATTTGTATCCCAACCCTACAACTGACCAACTGAATGTTGAATGTCCTTCATCTATTTCTGCTTTAGAATTAGTGGATATAACTGGGAGACGAATTATTGTTTCTAAACCAATGTCTTCCCGGGCAACCTTGAATCTTGACTTACTGCCTCAGGGATGTTATTACATAATAGCTATCTTAGATAGTGGAGGTAGATTATCAGCGAAAGTCATTAAAGATTAGTTTTTAAACCCGGAACACTTCATCAACGTAATTGATAAATATAGACAAACGTTTTAAATTGAATCAAATGATTATTGAAATCAAAGGTAAAAAATTCAAAAAAAGCTCACACAGCGGAGGTTCAGCTTGCGTTGGTGTTGCAATTGAAAATGAAAAAATTCATGTGGTAAACACGAAAGAGGGACAAACTACTGTAGTTTTCAATCGTGAGGAGTGGCTTGCTTTTATTCGGGGAGTAAAAGATGGTGAGTTTGATGTATAGATTAATCGAGCTTCGGGAACACTAACTCTCAATCCTTACCCCACAACTTCTCCAACCATTCCCTCACCTGCTGTTCTTTCGCATTATTGCCTGGCTTGTAAAATTTTACATTGCTGATTTCTTCTGGCTTAAATTCCTGTCGCACAAAATTGCCATCGTAGCTATGCGCGTATTTGTAATTGTCGCCGTAGCCCAATTCTTTCATCAATTTAGTAGGCGCATTTCGAATATGAAGGGGTACAGAAAGATTGCCGGTTTGTTTTACCAATGCCTGAGCGTCATTGATAGCCACATAAGCGCTGTTGCTCTTAGGCGATGTAGCCAGATAAATCACGCATTGGCTGAGTATAATTCTACTCTCTGGCCAACCTATATTTTCTACTGCCCTGAAAGTGGCATCGGCCATCAGCAAGGCATTTGGATTGGCCAATCCAATATCTTCTGATGATAAAATGAGCATTCTTCGGGCGATAAATTTTGGGTCTTCACCGCCTTCTACCATTCGCGCCAGATAATACACCGCCGCATCCGGATCGCTGCCTCTGATGCTTTTGATAAAGGCCGAAACAATATCGTAGTGCATTTCGCCACTCTTATCATACATAGCCATATTGGCTTGTACAATAGATTGTACTTTATCATTGTTGATGGTATCATTTTCTCCCATTTGAGAAATCACCAGATCCAATACATTCAACAACCTCCGCGCATCTCCCCCACTGAGCCGCAGCAATGCTTCGTATTCTTCGACTATTATATTCTTTTTCTTCAGCTCTTCGTCTTCTGCCAGTGCCTTATTGACCAGTTTTTCGAGCTCGTCTTTCGACAAGCCTTTCATTACATAAACCTGACAGCGTGAAAGCAAGGCGCTGATCACTTCGAAAGAAGGATTTTCTGTAGTAGCGCCAATCAAAGTAATAATTCCTTTTTCTACTGCGCCCAACAACGAATCTTGCTGACTCTTGGAAAAGCGGTGAATTTCATCTATAAACATTACAGCCCCGCGGCCGAACATGCCCTGCCCCTGCACTTTGTCGATTACTTCTCTGATGTCTTTTACACCACTGTTAATGGCGCTCAAAGTATAAAACGGTCTTTTCAGCGATTGCGAAATAATCGAAGCCAATGTAGTTTTTCCCACGCCGGGCGGTCCCCAAAAAATCATGCTGGGAATGTTTCCACTGTCGATGGCTTTGCGCAAAACCGCATTTTTTCCCACAAGGTGCTCCTGCCCCATATAATCGTCGAGCGATTTGGGTCTCATTCTTTCGGCCAGTGGAATATATGAATTCAAATTGTTATTTCCTATTATATTGAAAATCTTCGAAAATATATCAAATATTTAAAGAAAGCAGTGATAAATAACTCCATATTTAATACAAACATAAATATTCGTAAAAAACATCTCAAGCATAAATATGGTAATAAAATTTTAGTACCTATAATTTATATTCAATAAACTAAGTATTTGCATACTTTCTATTTAATAATTAGCCCGGCTTTATTAGCTTTTACAGCAAGATAATTTATAAATGCACTACATGAAACCAGCATATACTTGGCATCTTCAAAATCACAATTATGATCATCCATTAAAGCATGGCGAATACCATCACTGCTGCTCGTGTAATTATATAATTGCTTAAATCCATTTTCCAAAGCCGGATGAAGTCCAATTTTACCTTTTATTCTTTCCAATGCCGCTTGAAAGACATCACTTTCCTTTTTTGATATCGCTTTTGCTACTGATTCAATTGCAGAAATGGATTCCTTAATTGAGTTTCTATAATCTGGCGCTTTTCTATCCGATAGCTTTTCTAATGCGGAATTTAAATGAATATTTGCCCCTTTTAATGACGTAAAACCTCCTGACTTATTAATTGCATCTTCAATTTCTTCAATTTCAATTTGATTCGTAATTGGAACAATTTTGCCTTCAATCAAGCGATAACCGCTGAACTCTCTTTCAAGAATTTGATTGTAATATTTTGTTAAAATTGTTGTATCCTCAGGTAATAGATTTGGGTCCATGCTTGCAATAAATTCTAATAGGTCATAAACCTCATACCATTCTGCCTTATAAAAATACCGCCTAATATATTCCTCACAATCATAACGCGCTCTGGGAATTGTATCAATTGGTAACTTAAAATAGTTGTGCCAAATACTACTACAAAAAGGGGAAAACTCGTCATGATCACCGTATATTGTAGGTGATCGCAGACCGTCAAGAAAAATTTTAAGAATGTCCCAAAGACCATTTTTCAAATCATCATCCATTGATTCAATTTGTAAATGCTTAGTAATTGGCACTTTCCCTATTCGCTGTGAAAACTTCATATTAATTTGCTTTCTCTATTGACTTTAATTAATAAATTAACTATTACGAAACTCATATTAGACAAATATCCTGCTTTTTAAACAAATTTAAGATTCCCCCAGAATATCCGGGCGGCGCAATTTTGTTTTTTTAAAAGCTTCATCCATTCGCCATTCTTCTACCTTGGGTGTATTTCCGCTGATGAGAATATCCGGAACTTTCAATCCTTTGTAATCCGCTGGCCTGGTGTAAACAGGCGGCGCAAGCAGGTTATCCTGAAAAGAATCGGTCAGTGCACTGGTTTCATCGTTCATCACACCTGGAATTAATCTGACGATACTGTCTACCAAAACAGCGGCAGCCAATTCACCTCCACTCAATACATAATCACCGATGGAGATTTCTCTGGTAATAAAATGATCCCTGATGCGCTGGTCCACTCCTTTGTAATGTCCACACAGAAGTATAATATTTCCTTTTAATGAAAGATGGTTGCAGATTTTCTGATCGAGCCTTTCGCCATCGGGTGTGAGGTAAATTATTTCATCGTAAGCCCTTTCACTTTTGAGCTTCGCAATTAAGTCGTCGATGGGCTGGCAAAGCATCACCATTCCTGCGCCGCCGCCAAACTGATAATCGTCCACCTGCTTTTGTTTGTGGGTGGAATAATCGCGGATATTGTGAATGTGAATTTCGCATAATTTACGCTCCTGCGCTCGTTCAAGAATTGAATCGGCAAAGGGTCCGTCGAGTAATCTGGGTAATATGGTGAGTATATCAATTCTCATTTTTCATCAAAAAAACTCAATACTGAGGATGCTGTGGTTTGTTGTTGAGAATCTCTTCAATCTTTATCATCACTTCGTCCGTGAGCAATGGAACTACATCGGCTGCTTTGATGTTTTCTTCCAGTTGTTCGGGCTTACTGGCACCGAGAATTACTGTGCTGACATCCTGATTCTTCAGGCACCAGGCAATGCCCATCAAAGGCAATGTTGTGCCGATTTCCAAAGCCAATGCGCCAAGGTTTTTAACCTTGGTGTAATTTTCTTCTACAAAAATTTTCTCGGCCAGCCAGCTTAGTTCATCGCGTTGCAATCGGGTATCTTTGGCCTTACCATCGTTGTACTTTCCAGTTAAAAAGCCGGAAGCCAATGGACTCCAGATGGTAGTTCCCAGCCCCACAGTCTTGTAAATCTGGCTGTACTCTACTTCTACTTTGGCTCTGTGCAGCATGTTGTATTGCGGCTGCTCCATGGTTGGGCCGATGAGATTGTATTGGCGCGCCATCATGTGGGCTTCCATAATTTCCTGCGCGCTCCATTCGCTGGTTCCCCAGTACAATATTTTTCCCTGAAGAATGAGGTTGTGCATCGTCCAGACCGTTTCCTCCATGGGGGTTTGTTTGTCGGGCCGGTGACAGAAGTACAGATCGAGGTAATCCATCTGAAGGCGCTTGAGGGCATCTTCGCAGGCCTCTACCAAATGTTTGCGGTTCAAGCCGCGTTGGGTGGGCAATTTTCCTCCGGCACCAAAAAATGCTTTGCTGCTGATGACATAAGTATCTCTGGCCCAGGCTTTCTTTTTGAGAATTTCGCCCATCACCACTTCGCTTCTGCCTGCGGCATACACCTCTGCATTATCGAAAAAATTGATACCGGCGTCATAAGCAATGTCCATCAGGCGTGAGCTTGTGGTATTATCTATCTGGTTGCCAAAGGTGATCCACGAGCCAAAGCTGAGCTCGCTCAACTGCAATCCGGATTTACCAAGTCTTCTGAAATTCATAAGGGAAATTTTATGCAAATATGGAGGGTAATGCAAATACACCCGACAAAGCATTTGCATATTGATACAAATGGGCCCTCATTTCATGGCTTTTGCAGATTCTGTCACTAGTGGCCAATGGGCGCTGGCAGAAATTCTACATCCCCGACAAGGAAATCATCCGCATCATGAATTCAGACAAAGGCACAAACCTTAGCCTGGCTCTCGGCATGAAGACATTGTACGCCACTATCACCTTCGATGGAGTGAGCCCAGGCATAACTACCACCTGAAATTAGTTTGGTGATATATGCATAGTTGAGACCGACAACTGTAATGAACTCTTTGTCATCTTCACTTGGATCGAATTCCATAGTATATCAGAACTCGCCACCTGAGATCAGATTGCCAAAGTTATCTACTGCAATGCAATAAGCGCAGTCTGTATTGCTGCCAACAAATTGGGCAAACCAATGGCAGGTTTATTGGGCCTTTGCAGTAATGGGCGTTATGCGAAAAGCGAAAGTGGAAGCCTTTTCATAACGGAGAATTTTATCTGGCGACCACAAAGACCTGGGAAGTTGTGGTGGAATCACGCTGAATAGAAAGAATGTAAAGTCCTTCAGCGTAATGCGAAATGTCGATTGAAGAGTTCTGGATTGCTTGTGAAGATTGCCAAAGCAGTTTTCCGATATTGTCAGTTATTGAAATGTGTGAGATGTTATTCGAAGCCCCCTCACTGAGACGAATGAATAACCTATCACTTGTCGGATTGGGATAAAGAGTGATTACGGGTTCTTTGGACCATGATTCCATTACGGAATTGACATCCTCGTCATGCAGTCGGCTCGTAGTAAAATGATGTTCATTGGTGTCTGAATATCCAGTCCATCCGCACACCACAATTTTTCCATCGTCTTGTAATTTGATGTTCTCCAAAAAATATGCGTACTCACCAATGAGTGATATGCCTCCATCTCCAAATGTCGAATCCAGGGTGCCATCAGCATTGTATCTCAGCACTGTGCCATAGATGTAAAAATCTTCATGGTAGCCCGCCACAAGAATTTTTCCATCGGGTGCTATAACAACAGATTCGGCAATATCATTACCATCTCCAAGCGCCGTTACAACAATGCCATCGGCACCAAATGAACTATCCAATTCGCCACCCAATGTCAATGACACCATTGCCCAATCCGTGTTAGTGCCGTCCTCAGAATATGCATGTCCTACAACGATGATGGAACCATCTTCCCTCAATGTCAAAAATTGTGGCCCATCATAAGAACCTGATATGTTGAAATTGCTGATACCATCTTCGTTGAAGGTTGTGTCAAATGTTCCGTCTTCATTCAACCGGATTATCACGTAGTCGTAATATCCAGAATAGCTGGTTGAGCAGGCCATTACAATCTTGCCATCGCTGGCTTGTTTTACATCTATTACTTGTGTTCCATTGCCTTGCAAAAAGGAAAAAATGCCATCATCAGCAAATGTTTCGTCCAACAATCCATCAGCGGTGAAACGAACAGCAACTGCGGTAAAGGGATCGTTTGCATACGCTTGCACTCTACCTGTAACCAGTATCTTTCCATCGGCCTGCAGTAGCATTGAGTTGGAATAATTGCTATACTCCATTACGATTATTGAAGTGGTGCCGTTGTCTCCGAAATCGGTATCGATACTTCCGTCCGCATTAAACCGCGTTATAGCCAATCCGTCACTGCCAAAAAAATCGCGGTAAAAGGTGTAAAGCAATTTTCCGTCAGGCTGCAAGGCCAATGCCTCCGCCTCTGCATATAAGGTAGTCGAATGCTGCACATCGCCCGAGGCAATTCCATCGCTGCCAAATGAGTTATCGAGGCTTCCGTCAGTATTCAATCTTATCAGTGTTGGATACCACCAATCATTGACATAAGCCCTTCCTGCAATAACAATTTTCTGGTCGGGCTGCACCACAAGACCCGAGCATTGGTCATATCCGGTGCCCAAATCAATGATAACGCTGCCGCCTATACCAAAACTAAGATCGAGATCTCCTGCCTCCTGAGCATGAAGCTGAGGGTATTCGCTCAGCATAAATAGAAGTGTCAGTAAGTAAATTATTCGTTTTTTCATAGTCCTACTTCGTTTTTATAAAAGTGTGATATGTTGTAAAGTCACCAAATCGTATAGCTATCGTGTAAAAACCTTCTGACAAATGTGAAACATTTATCGGCATATTTTGCATGAATTGAGTGGATTGCCAAACCAATTTTCCGGTGTTGTCTAATATTGAAAAATGTGTGACTTTTTTTACATCACAATCATTTAAACGAATGAAAAGCTTTTCAGCAGTGGGATTAGGATATAGCGAAATGTCAGGTGGATTGACACCATTTTCACGGATGGCATTGGCATCTTCAATAAGGAAGCGACTGGCAGAAAAATACCTTATGTTTTCCTGTATGTTTCTTCCCACCAAAACAATTTTTCCATCTGCCTGCTGAATAATTTCTTCTCCATAAAAACCATTGTTCTGCGTTGTTGAATATCCTTCTTCATTGCCAAAATTCATGTCTTGAACACCCTCGGCGGTGTATTTAATAAGCAGACCCGGGATCACTGCACCTGTGCCATAATAGAGGCCCCCCAGCATAATGTTACCATCCTGCATCACCAGCATACTTTGAGCTCTATCTGTATCAGGCAAATTAGAAGTAACAAATCCATTTGTACCAAAACTGGTATCGAGCTCGCCATCAGTTGTAATGCGCATTAGTAAAGCATCAAGACCTGTGCTGGCCGTAGTTATCGAGCCCGCCATCAATATGCCGCCGTCTGCCTGCAGGGCCACTGCCATTGGACTTGCTCCAATCTCTGACACATCATAAATACCAATGCCCGCCTCCGCAAAGGTGTCGTCATAACTCCCGTTCATATTCAGCCGAATGAGCACACAACGTGGTTCGTTGAATTCATTTTCATTCAGGTAGTATGCATTCCCTGCAATCAGAATTTTGCCATCCGGCTGTTGCGCTGCATCATAAGCACCAGCGGTGTCTTCTGAAGGTTCCCATATCCATGTGCCATCTCCATTAAGTGTCATGTCCACATCACCTGCCGCAGTAAATCGAACGGCGGTCCATTTGGCTAAATCATTTGCGAAATTTCTTCCAATGCCAACTACCAGTATGCTGCCATCTTCCTGTAATAAAATACTTCGCGGACGATTGAAAAATGAACAGGGCGCTGTTTCCATTGAGCCTGCGGCACCAAAGTCTGTATCAATGGAACCATCTGTATTGAATCGTGTAATGGTATAGGATGATTCAACGAAATCAGTGCAATAGACACACAACATTTTTCCATCAGGTTGTATGACCAACGACCTTGCCTCTTCGTGGTGTGTGGCATCGAATGTCAAATCGCCCACGGCAACACCAGCGTTGCCAAATGCATCGTCTAATGAACCATCAGTATTTAAACGAACCAGGGTCGGCCGATAGACACCATCAACTTGTGCTTTACCGAAAAGTACCAGTTTTTGGTCTGTATGAATAGCCATACTTCTGCAATAATTGTTTCCCGCTCCGAGGTCTATGTCGGCTATTCCTCCCTGGCCAAAATCGGGATCAAGGTCTCCAGCTTGCTGGGCATGAAGATCAGAGCAATTCCAAATAACTATTACTGCAGAAAAGAAATAAAGGATTCGTTGTTTCATTATTCCATTTTTAAATTTTTTCTATCGGATCTTTGACTGGCGTAATTATTTGTCATGCACAAAATATTTATGGAATGCTTTATTCTATCATATGTTTTTTTTTCAACTAAATATTCTTCATAGGCTTGAAAAATAAACATACTAAAAAGTAAAATAAGATTCTCTGTCTTACCTTTTTGATAAGCACAAAGTAAAGAGAAGAACCGCATGAACGCGTTACCCAAAAAGGGTGAAACTCAAACCAACCTTTCGTTGATGGCCTTGAGCACTGCCTCAGTATTGCTACTCACATGGAGTTTCGCATAGATGCGCTTCATGTGCGAGCGAATGGTTTCAAAAGCAAGGTCGAGGGCAACGGCAATTTGTTTGTAGGATTTTCCCTGAGCAAGCAGTTGAAGAATTCCCTTCTCACGTTCTGATAGCTGATAATTATTTTCTAACTTTTGGGGAATGTGTTTGCTGAAAAGTTCAAGAACCCTGCGGGCCACAAAACCTGTCATTGGAGCACCGCCGGCATGTACATCTTTTATGGCTTCAGTATATTGCACCGGTGATGTATTTTTGAGAATATAACCGGAAGCACCTGCACAAATGGCTTTGAAAATGGTATCATCATCCTGAAAAACAGTCTGCATCAGGACCTGAATCTGCGGGAATTTTTTTTGAATAATTTTGACTGCTTCAATTCCATTCATTCCAGGCATTTCTATGTCCATCAAGACAACATTCGGGTTGCTGGCTGCTATACAAACTTCCAGATCACTGCAATCATTGAAAGCACCTGTGCATGAAACTCCGGGTGTGCTGTCTATAACAAAAACAAGGCTTTCGCGGAGTTGCTTATTGTCTTCAAAGATGGCGACACGTATTATTTTTTCACTTTCCATGTACAATTTCAATTTGCTGTGAATTTGCTGCAAAACCAACTTTTAGTCTGGCATCAACCCACAAATTTGCAAGAAAATTCTATTACGACCATTACCCAATATGGGTGAATGGCACTTCGCACAAAATGCAGGTTCCCGTGACGGCAGTAGAAGTTATTTGCAGTCTTCCTTTCATCGCGTTCACACGCATGCCCATGTTGCCCAAACCATTTCCACTCTTTATCGTCGTTACGTCAAATCCTCTTCCGTCATCCCATATTTCCATTCTGATCGCATCGTCTTCTTTTGTCAAACTTATTTTCAGATTTTTACATGCGCTGTATTTAATGGCATTGTTCACTGCTTCTTTGAAAACAAGATAAAGATCCTTTCTCAGTTCCATTTGTAGCTTAAGCGCATCGAGTCCCGTGTCGTATTGCAAATGGAGTTCAACATCTGCCGGGCCACACATTTCACGCGCAAAATTTTCCATGCGCATCTTCAAATCTCCGAATTTATCATTGCCCGGCTTAATGGCCCAGACAATATCGCTCATTGAGTCAACCATTCCGCGGGCATTTTCACTGATTCGTTCGAGAAGTGGTTCGTTGTTGCCTTGTCTGGTTCTGGCCACTTCGCTGTACATTCTTATGGAGCTCAAAGTAGCACCGATATCATCATGAAGGTCGCTTGCTATTTTTTGGCGCAGGCGCTCAACCTTTTGCTTTTGATGCTGGCGATATTTTACTACTGCGTAAAAAATTCCAATGATTGAAAGAACAATCAAAATTGTGAACCACCATGTTTTGTAAAAGACAGTATCTATATGTATGTGTAAGGTTTGAAACTCGTCTGACCAAATTCCATCTGATGTGGTTGTTTTGTATTTTAATACATAATCACCTCCTGGCACATTGGTAAAACTGAGTTGTCTGTTCTTACCATGGTACACCCAATCGTTGTGAAGGCCTTCGAGCATCGAGGCGTATTGAATATTATCCTGATGCAAATAGTCGAATGTATTGAGCGTTATGGTGAAGAAATTTTCGTTGTGCGAAAGCGAAAGTTCCGGCCCACTCAATCTTTGCAAATCCATGACTTGATTTAAGACACGCAATTCTGTAATAAATGCCTTTGGAAAATTGGTAAGCTGATTCAAATTTTCCGGGCGAAACATAACAATGCCTTTCATAGAAGCCATGCAATACAATCCGTCGTGGGTAATATAGGAGCGCTGGAAGTGAAAGGAGTTGGTAGGTAGTCCGTGATGCACCGTGAAGTACTCTGCAGTGCCATTTGAAATGCGGTATTTAACTAGTCCTGTTGTTCCTGTGAACCACATAAAATCATTTCCTTCCTTTTGCAAATTCCCCACTAAGAGCGGGGTAATCTTTTCGCGAAAGTCGATTCTGGAAAACTGTTTTGTAGTTTTATCAAATTTCAACAAACCAGCCAATGTTCCCAGCCAAAGCACTCCACCATCATCCCGTATATCGAGCACAGTATTATCCAGATGTTGGTATTTGGATTGAAGCCCTTCATACTCTGTGATTTTATTCTCATCGATCAAAAACTCAAGAAGGTTTCCATTGGATTTGGCAATCCAGATCACTCCATTTTTTTCGATCACTATGCAGCGCATGCTTTCTGCAAAGGCCTTTTGCAATTCCGGATGATCAACCCAATTGTAAAAAGTCCCCGTGTTGCCATCATAGCGTGATAAACCATTCGACGTTGCCACATAAATGGCGCCATCCAAACCTTGTTGGATATCCAAAACAAAACCTCCACACAATGCTACAGGATCTTTTTCATTTGCGTAATAATTAATGCTTTTCCCCGTGTCAAAATTGTAGCGTGTAAGTCCACCTGCAGTGCCAATCAACATGTATTGATTGTCTACATTTATGATAGAACGAATGGAGTTATTTGCCAATGAATTCCCATTGTCATTTTTGTTCCTCAGAGAGGTAAATGTTTGTGTTTCGCGATCAAGTATGGAAACACCATCCGTGGTTCCTGTCCACAAACGTTTCCGATTGTCTTCGGCAAATGCACGTGTCCAGTTGCTTAATAAATGATGATCAACTTCAGTATCAGGCAGGCCATCCAGCCGCGCATAATGGACGAAGGGTTGTTTTGAAAGATTAAAATATAATACTCCTGTTGTGTGCATAGCAAGCCAAATTGTACCGCTTCTATCCACATAAATACTCCTGGCTGATCGTGTGTTGTCAAAGGCCGTGATATAAGGTTTGTCCTTGAGATGCTGAAAAGTTTGGGTATTGGTATCGAATACAGAAACACTTGCAATACTTGTGGAAGCCCAAATGGTGCCTTGGTTATCTACCACCAAATCTCCCATCTCATTCTTTACGTCACCGCGCATACACTTGCTTAATTCACTAATCGTTTGAACGGATTTATTAACTTCATCTCTTCGCTCCACCGTACAATCAGAGTAGGCCAGCCAGATATTGTTTTGATGGTCCATCGCAACAAACCGCACCTTATTCGAGTACAATTTTTTCCAATCTTCAGATTCACTTGTGGACTTTTCTACCTGGAGTGAGGAAGTATTCATTTCCCACAATCCTGCTCCATTGGTAGCGATATACAACTTGCTATTGGCATTCAGGAAATCTGTGACACTGATACTGTCCAGTTTTGCTAAGGCTGGATAAAGGGTTGAAACAGGCTTGAGCGTTGCATCGGAAATTCGCTTAATGAATAAGCCATAGGATGTTCCGACCCATAAAGTTTTTTGATCGTCTTCTGTAAGGCATTGAATTCGAACGGCCTCTTCTTCCAAACCCGGTGGATGAAAATTCTGAAAGGTATTTGAATGGGAATTAAAAAGCGCAAGACCATCGCGTGTGCCGAACCAGAGCTCGCCCGATGCAGTGCAAAAACTGCTGTGAATTTCACTGTTGCAAATGGAGCTGGAGTCGAAAGGATTATTTTGAAAAACCTCCATGTCATATCCATCCCAGCGATTAAGTCCCGTTCTGGAACCAAACCACATAAAGCCGGTTGCATCACGAACAATAGTATTCACTGACTCATGAGATAATCCATCAGCAGTGCTTATGCTATTAAAGCGGATAGAACCGATCTGAGACTTCAGCTCAAAAGAATTTAAAACACAACAGCATGCAATCAAAATTACATGGAGGGAAAATGTATTCTGCAATTTGTCTTTCATTCGGCTACCTGGCAAAAATAAGGTTTAAAACCAATACCAACGGTCCAATTGACGCAGTTCACGCCCACCAATCAGATCAGCCGAACATTCTTTGCCGCATTATACAACCCCAAAGCACCTTTCGAGGTCTATCTTTGCAGCCAACAGTCTATGAAAAAGAGCTTTCTGCTATTCACCTTTAGTTTATTCGTCCTGGTCTTCCATGCGCAAAATGGTGACTGCGAAACGGCTATACCAGTATGCAACGAGGTCTATGATGAGAATAATTCGCCAGTGGGCACCGGTAATATTTTCGAACAGGGCCCCAATACCTGCCAGACCAGCGGCGAATTCAACAGCAGTTGGTATGTCTTTACGGCGCAGGAAACAGGCCCGTTAAGTTTTATTCTCGATCCCAACAACATCAATGATGATTACGACTGGTCGCTCTACAATATTACAACGGGCGGTTGTGCCGGAATCAACAGTGGTAATTCGCCGGAAGTAAGCTGCAACTCATATGGAGCGCTCATGGGAGCCCAGGGCTCCACCGGTATCTCTACTATACAGGGCGGATCTGGCAGCAGCAATGGCCCCGGCGATACAAACGGACCTCCTTTTAATGGAGATCTGGGCGTTCAGCAGGGAAATGTTTATGCACTGGTAGTGATGAACTTTACCGGTACGACCAATGGATATTCTTTAGATTTTTCCGAAAGCCAGACATCTATTTTTGACCAGGTTGATCCCGAGATTGTCAGCACTGAAATCAACTGCGATGCCGACGAAATCACCATAACATTTTCCGAAAATATTATTACGGCCGGAATGCCCATCAACAATTATACGATTACCGGACCAGGCGGGACCCATACTGTAACCCAGATAATCAACGCCAATCCGGATTCTGACAACCAAATAACATTGGTGCTCAATACTCCCATTACCGTTGGTGGAGCCTATACAATGTCATTTAACGGTTTCAGTCCTGCGGTTGACTTTTGCGGCAACGAATGGGGCAATAATGTAACTTTCGATGTAGGCGAGCCCATCAGTTTCACTTCAGCCATCAATGAATCATGCAATGGTGAGAATGGTGAAATTGAAATAACCGCAATATTGGGAGGTCTGACTCCTTACAATGTGTACCTCAACAATCAATTACAAACCTCAAACACTTTGGGGCCTTTGAATGCAGGCAGTTATACAATTAAGGTTGAAGACGCCAATGATTGCACTTCTACACAAACCATAGATGTGACTGATGTTCAGGTGACCATAGATTTAGGTGCGGATACTGTGCTCTGCGATCTGACTCATATTATGAATGCCACATTTTCCAACGGCACTTTTGTCTGGGCACCTGAACCCGGAATTACATTCTCCAATATAAATGCAACCAATCCGATTGTAACGGCCACCACAGCAGGGCTATATAATTTTTTTGCCACTTCGACTCAAGGCGATTGTACTGCTTCCGATGGGATTGGGGTGATATTCAATTATCCACCTGCCATGTCTACTGAAATGACCGGAGTGACTTGCAACAGCGATTGTGATGGTGAAATAAAACTGACCAATGGAAACAATGCCACTTTCAACGTTACACTTGACGGCATTACCCAAAGTGGCACGGAAGTGCTCTTCGACCATCTTTGTGTGGGCAATTACGACGCCACCATAGTGCATAGCCCTGCCTGTATTATCCAGCACACATTTACCGTGAGCGGCCCCGCAGCCGTCGTGGCCGCAGGAGAAATTTCGTCGGATGTGGTTTCAGCACAAAATCCCAACGTCACATTGACCAACCAAAGCATGAATGCCGATTCTATCATCTGGCAGGTGATAGGTTATACAGATTATCACTCCAATGAAGACGTCTGGAATCTTGAATTGCCTGAAGGCATTGGATTCTATCAGATTTCACTCACCGCTATAGGTCCGAACGGCTGCAATGATCAGATCATACTCAGTGTGCTGGCCCAGGATGAATTCAGGGTTTTTATACCCAATACTTTCACCCCTGATGCAGATGGCATCAACGATGTTTTTCAACCCGTCTTTTCTTATCCTCCACTCGAATATGAATTTATTGTTTTTGACAGATGGGGCGAGACAGTTTTCCGCAGTGAAGACTATCTTGAGCCCTGGACAGGCGGCAAGGGCGGGGGAAATCACTTTATCCCCGATGGCGCCTATGCCTGGTTGTTGAAGACAAAAGGCTATGAGGCAGATATACTTACCTTTCAGGGACACGTCGTTGTCGTGAGGTAATTGTCCGGGCAATCCTCCTTTTGGTGTTAAAAATAACAGGGAGTGGTCAACAATAAATGGCCTGATTATTTCATTATAGCGCCGACCATTCAGAATATTGCAGAATAAAAGGAAACCACATTGAAATCAAGTTTACTCACTTTACTGGCTGTCCAGCTCTTAACTTTTTCTTACCACGCTCAAAATGATTGCGACTATCAGCCCTCATCGAAGGTTGAAAAACTCATTGCACAAAGCAAAGACGGCAAAAAATACGAATATGCCCAACGTGTGGAGTTCGTAGAGAAAGCATTGGATGAAGATCCGAAATGTTTGCCGTGCATGTTGAGTTATGGTGAAATGCTTTTTAAGAAAGCCAAAAGAGATGGAAGCTCTTTTGCGGCGGCCAAATCGCAATTTGAAAAGCTGAAGGAAACTTGTGATGACTACCACTCGGAAATATATTATTTCCTTGGCGCAATAGAATATGCTGACCACAACTACGACAATACAATATTATACTTCGAAAAATTCCTCCGGTTTCCGGATGGTGATCCCACCAAATTCGAAAAAGACTACGACAAAAAATACAAGGAAGTAGAAGAAGCACTTGCATCCGCAAAAGTGTACAAAGATATCTACGGAGAAAAAATCGAATTTAATCCCGTAAGAGTTGCCGGTGTTTCTTCAAGTGACGGTGATTATCTACCGATGATTTCGCCTGATGGTGAAATTATGTTTTATACCCGGGCCATACAGAAGCAAGCCAAAGGCGATCTTTCTATGAAGACTATCGAAACATTTACCTGGAGCAAGCGGCCTGATATCAATGCAAAATTCGACGGAGGCAAAGCCCTTCCCGCTCCGTTTAACCAAGGTCAGAATACAGGAGCCTCCACTATTTCTCTCGACAACCGCGAGCTGATTGTGGCCATGAAATCGCTTGTTAAAGGCAACAAGGAAAATTTCGATCTGTACGTTACACGCTATGAAATGTATGTAAACGACAAAGGAGAAAATGATTACAAATGGAGTCCTTTGGTGAATCTTGGTCCGAATATCAATACTGATAGCACATGGGAATCTCAACCCTCATTGAGCGGTGATGGCAAGTTGCTCTTCTTCACTACGGTTCGCAAAGGATGCCTGAAAGACACCAATGGAAATAACTCCCAGGACATTTATTACAGCAAAAAACAAAGTGATGGCACGTGGGGGCCTTGCCAGCCTGTAAGCGGAGGTATCAATACCATTGGCAATGACAAAGCGCCCTATATGCACAGTGATAGTCATACATTGTATTTCTCCAGCGATGGCCGTCAGGGAGTTGGTGGCGCTGATATATATTATTGTAAAATGAATGCTGATGGCTCTTTTACAGAGCCCAAAAACATTGGCTACCCAATCAATTCAGATCAGGATGAAATAGGTATTGTAGTAACCAGCGATGGTGAAGTTGCTTATTTCGGTGCAAGAAATTATTTGCAAAATCCGGGCTACGACATCTACGAATTTAAGATGCCGGACAAAGCGAAACCAGATAAAGTGATGATTGTAAAAGGCACTGTAAAAACAGATGAAGGAAATCCGCCCCTGGATGCGGTGATAAAAATCAATTACACCGAAAGCAAACAACAAGACGAGTTCAAAGTAAACAGCGACGATGGAACGTATGCTGCCATTGTAAAACTTGACTCCAAAGAAAATGTAACCCTGAGCGTTGAAGGCGAAAAATTGGCCTTTAACTCCCGCACCATTGCAAAGCCCAATGAGCCCAAGCCTATAGCTGTAACCAAACTCAATATGGAAGCACAAGAACTCAAGGCCAACAAACCATTTGTGCTGAACGATATTTTCTACACCACCAATCGCGCAGAGATAGAAGAAAGTTCCAAAATTTTGCTCGATGCATTTGCCGCATACCTCGTAAAGAATCCAACCATCGAAATTGAAATTTCAGGACATACAGATAATGTGGGTGATGACAAAACCAACTTCGCTTTATCCAAAGAGCGCGCTTATGAAGTAATGTCGTATTTGATTTCGAAAGGTGTAGCCGGAAAAAGAATCACTTTCAACGGCTATGGCGAAACCAAGCCCGTGGCCGATAACAATACAGAGGCCGGAAGGGCGAAGAACAGGAGGACGGAGTTTGTGGTGAAGAAGATGTGATTTTCCTTTTTAAATTCATTTGTACTTCTCAAAAATCCCCTTATCCAGCGGCGTCCACCAGCAGGCTTTTTGTCCGCAGGCTTTGAGTCCGTTGTTGGCCCAGGTGTTACAGGTGTGAAATAAACTATAACTTCCTTTGGCCTCATAGAAAGCATCGAATTCGCTGTAGTTAGCGTCTGTGTCTATTTTGAGAATACTTCCCGCAGAATGAAATTCAAGGCTCTCTTTGACATAGTCAATCAAGCGCTGGTATTGGTTACGGCTGATCATAATCTTGCGACAGGTTTCATCTTCATTTAATTCTTTGTAGAAGGTGGCATGGATAGCAGATGAGCTGAGTCCAAAGGCCGCTTTGAAAGCCACAGAGAATTTCAAATCAGCCCATGTGGGCGTTTGCAGATAAAATCCTTTGTCGCCCCAGCCGAGTGCCAGATATTTGGCAGACGAATCCCTGGCTTCGGTGTGTTCGTATCGGAACAGTTGGTGCCAGTCGATCATATCAGATTTCACCGGCATAACAATATCAGTGTGTACACCATTTGTTTTGATGTAGATGTCCATATCGTCGTTGGAATCTGGTTCTGCATCCACAGCAATCTTCGGTATTGTAAAAGCTGCCAGCAAATACAAGCCTACAAAAATGGCGAAAAAAAGCACAAAGCGGAGTGTGGCTTTTAGGATGCGGATGTGGAGTTTCTTTTTGGTTGTTGTGTTTGATGTAACGTTCATTTACTCTCGTTTAAAGTGCTTATTCTGTAACTTGGTTCATCATCAAAAAGCCAAATATAAGGATTCAGAAATTGCTTATTACAATTGTTTGCGCGGATAAGAAAGATCCGTGTCGATCAGTGTTGCCACGCATCCGTGTTATCCGTGTTGCCATTGAACGCGGATGACGCGGATTTGGAAACGCGGATTTGCGCGGATAAGAAAAGATCCGTGTTGCCACGCATCAGTGTTATCCGTGTTCCGATTGATTTGATGGAACGCGGATGACGCGGATATTGAAACGCTGATTTGGGCGGATAAGAATAACATCCTAATGACTTACCGAAAATGTAAAAAAACTATAGAGCCAATCTGAGTTTCACCGGCACCCAAATCTCTTCCTCCGAATCCGGGTCGTTGTTTTTGTATTTCGCACCCAATACTTCGAAATGTTCTCTGCTATCGAAAGTATATTCTGAAGCCGGAAGCCATGAAGTATAGATAGCATGAATATTGCGCATGAATTGCGCTAAATCGCCTTTGTGATGAAAAACTGCATAAAGGCCACCTTGTAGTTCATAACAAAGCATTGATTCGGGTACATTCTCAAAATCCTCCACTTCCACCACAGCCCATTTTACAAATGAAGTATTGGGAGTGAAATCTTCGAAGTTCAATTCCGGGTCATATACCTGCATGGAAATAAAATCTTCATTCAACCTGTTCGTTATGGTCGAACGCCGGGGCATAAACCTACCCCACAATTCACCTGTACGATTCTCCGACAGTGACATCCGAAGACTCAGTCCTATGAGTTTTTTGGGTGCAATTTCAATGATATGTATTGGCTTCATATAAAAATTACGGAAAAGTGAAAGGCCACAAAAGTAGAAGATTCATTGACTCTTCGTGATAAATTTTCATCGGTTTCCGAATCGAAAACACGCTACCCGGGAGAGAATTGTTCAGGTAAGTATCATTTATCAAAATCACATGTCTCATTCCATTGCGACCGATCAGGTGCGTGAAGCCTTGTGCACCAAAACTATACAGAATTTAGTTTATATTCATAAAAGGTAATTTATTGGTCATTGGCAAATAGAGAGAACCAAATATAGTGTCATCCAAAATCCTTTTGCAAGGCCTTGGCTCCGAAGCAGATTATAACACAGTCAGACAGGGAATACGTCCGATTGTAATGGTAGTTCAGCACAATTCAAATCAAAGAAACTAGAGTTCTATATGTCCACCCGCAGCAAATTGAAATCCCGCAAATTCCGGCTCAATTCCCATATTGGCATTGCCCAACGAAAGGGCCGCTTTATCACCATACAAAAAAGAAAATATAATGTGGTATTCGTCGCTTAATTTGTTTTGATTGTAAAATGTAGAAAGTTCTGCAAATTGATTCAACGTAAGGAGAGAGTCCCTGCCAAGCTTTTCGGCCACAAATTTTTCCTGACCTATATGATCTCTGAGTGTGACAGGTTTGAAATACTCCGACCAATACATTGTTCTGAAAACATATTCTCTCACCCTTTCACGAATAAGCTCTTCAGAAAAAACTTCACTTGTCCATAGAACCGGCAAACAAAAATTTCTGGAGAAATAGCCACTTATTTTGAATTTACTGTCGTAATCAGTCGTATATCGGTTGGTCCAACCACCTTTGAGATCATCCGCCAAATTAAGGGCGACCTTAAAAACTTCAACATCAGTATTACTGAAAAGTGTCCTGTTTATTTTCAAAAGTTCATCCCTTGCGATATCCTCTGCATTCAAATGTTTTAACACTGTCATTTGCTCCAATACGTGCTCCTTAGCCATCGGATTGAATCCACTGACAGGAACCAATAAATCAGCATTGTTGCCCCCTGTAAGGATGGCCAGGTATTCATTAAAACGTTCAATGGACAATGGCTTTTGATACAGTTCTATCATTGTATCGAGTACAGGAAATATTTCAAATCGAATGGCAGGTATTTTCATTTCAACTAAACTACTTTAGGAGAAGTACAGCAAATGCAATAAGAGCAGGCAATGCTTGTACAAAGAAAATCTTTTTGCTCGCTGTCATTGCGCCATACAATCCTGCTACTATAACAAAAATCAAAAAGCACATTGCCACGTTCTTACTCCAATGAAAATCAGATATACACAATGACCAGATTAATCCGGCTGCGAGAAATCCATTGTAAAGTCCCTGATTGGCCGCTAAAGTTTTGGTGGGCTTGAACATTGCGTCGGGCATGGCCCCTTTGAATGCGCGCTTACCAGCGGTTTCCCAGGCAAACATTTCTATCCAAAGAATATAAAGATGTTCTAATGCCACGAAGCAATCAATACCATTGATAAGGTTTCCATTTTGAAATTGATTTGATTTCAAATGTAGGCAAAAAAAATAGCACACCATTTTTTATGATGAGCTGTTGACCCATTTGATATTCTTGTTCAACCCTTAACAGGGTTGTCAATGATAATCTTGACTTCATTTTACACCCAATTTCGATCCTTCGGATCTCCATTGGGGGTTACTCAATGTTTGATCCTTTCAGGATCATGATTCGATTCAACTAAAATTTTATTCGGACAACAATGATTTTATAAATCACAATGACTGGCTGTGAAATCCTGAATTCTACTGACTCCGGAGGAGTCGAACATTGAATAGCCCCCGGCCTGGTCCTATGGACTAAAGATCCGCAGGATCAAAACCGGGGGTATAAATATGAGTAAAGAATAATTCCCGACTCTGAAAGAGTCGAATATTGATAAATTCTACTTCTTATTTGAAAGGTGCATAGAGTTTATGGTAACTCTGATAAGACAATATCAAAATAACCAATACTATTAAAGGAAAGAATGTCAATCCAGAAATTCCATCAACGGCAGCAAGACTAACGGCAGCGCAAATAAAATCAATTGCAAACCCCGCATAAGCCCACTCTTTGACACGCGCAGGCACTTGAGGAATAATCAATACCAAAGCACCGAGCACCTTGAATACTGTTAGCATGACACCGAAGTACTCCGGATAGCCAAGATGCCTTATGCCCTCTTTTGCCATTTCACTTTGCGAAGTCAATGCCGGCATTACACCTTCGAAAAGGAAAATAAGCACAGTCGTCGTCCAGAAAATTATTTTTGTGGTTCTCATAAGTAAAAATTATTTGAATTATATTATTTCGATTTTTGAAAATGTAACAACCAGTGATTGCCATATTGATCAGTCAAATCTGCAAACAACGCACCCCAGAAGGTAAGTTCAGGCTCGTGTGTCCTCTCCCCTCCTTCGGATAATTTATGATATGCATCGATAAATTCTCCTTCACTGTCAAAATAGATCAGAATTGAATTGTTGTTTCCTACCTGATGACCACGTACACCAACCATATCGGAGGCAAGTATTTCAAAGTTGTCTTGCCTGAGACTTGAATGAAGAATATAATCCTTCATCGCTTCCGGCATTTTATCCGAAAGTGGAGATTCACCAATAGTTTGAAAGACCAGTTCTCCGCCGAGACAACTCTGGTAGAAGGTCATAGCCTCGCGCGAACTGCCGTTAAAGGTAAGATATGGACTTAGTTTCATTGCAATGTATTTTTTGAATTGAAAAGGTCATCATTTAATTTCACCATACACTTAATATCTTTTTCATTGAGATAACCTTTCTGGTAATAACCTCATTGATGATCTGCTCCTGCGCCTGACAACAACCGGCGAAAGTTTCTGCGACCAGAGAGAATTTAAATTGCTTACACATTTAAAAGTGTGGCAATGTCAAATTTCCTCATTTTCAAAAAAGCAGCCATTACTTTATCGGCCTTTTCAGCATCCATCATCAACCCCGGTAAAATAGCCGGAGTAATCTGCCATGATAATCCATATTTATCCTTGAGCCATCCACACATGGATTCCTCTACTCCATTTTCGATCAGTTTATTCCAGTAGAAATCGATTTCCTCCTGGGTATCACAACTGATATGAAAAGAGACTGCCTCTGTAAATTTGAAGATGGGCCCTCCATTTAAAGCCATATAAGGTTGTCCGTTCAACTTAAAATTTGCAACGAGGACACTTCCTCGTTCACCACCGTGTATTTGTTTTCCTTCGTTGCCATATCTACTCACCGCACCTATTTCGGAATTGGGAAAAAGTGATACGTAAAATTGGGCTGCTTCCAATGCCTGGCTATCAAACCAAAGACAAGGCGTAATTACTTTGGGGTTCATGTCTAAGATTGTAATAAATAGTTTTCGGTGTAATTTTTAAAGTTATCCAGAATGGCCTGCCAACCTCCGCGTTGAAGCTCTATCGGGTTTTCATCTTCGGCTTCAAACACTTCACGCACAATAGTTCCTTTTTCATTGGCTTCAAAGTGAATATCCACTTTTCTTCCGTCTTCCATGGAATAAGCAATGCGTTCGTTGTTGATTACATCAGAGTAAACTCCATTAAAATCAAATCCCATCGATCCATCTTTTGCTTCCATTCGACTGACGAATTTGCCACCGATGCGAAGATCATTTTCAGCCCTGGTGGTATGCCATTCCGGGGAAGCACTGTTCCACTTTATAATATGGTCCGGTTCGTTAAACAACTCCCATACTTTTGAAATAGGAGCTTTCACAATAGTCTCTACCGTGATAAAAACTTTCTGATTGGTTTCCATTGATTGTTATATTATTGGTTGGTTCAATTCTTATTGCGGAATTTGTGTTTCATCAATATAAAGGACTTCCCACAAGTGGCCATCCAAATCTTCGAAACTTCTTTGGAACATAAAACCATGATCTTGTGATGGCATTGGTTCTTTGCCACCGGCCGCAATTGCCTTGGCCATGATTCCATCCAACTTTGCCCTTGACTCCACAGAAAAAGCGAAAATAAACTCACTTTGATCTGTAGAATTGACGATTTCCTTTCTGGTAAATTCCCTGAACTTATCGTATGTGAGAAGCATCACATAATTCAATTCATTTAAAATCATGCATGCCGCAGTATCGTCAGTAAAATTTGGGTTAAACTCAAAACCCATCGCTTTGAAAAACTCCATCGAAAGATTGATATCTTTGACAGGGACATTCAGGAAAATACTTTTTACCATCGCATTTGATTTATATAATTAAAAATTGACCTTGCAAAGATGAATTATATTAAGTCTGTATCCCAAGTGCGAAAAAGACAAGTATAGGGGTGTATTGCGACAGTAAAAGCAATTATCTTCGCCCGATGAAAAATGTGAGCATATTAGTTCCAAACTCTTCTGTGGTGCAGGCCATAGCCGATCCGCAATACCTATTCTCTGCGGTCAATCAATTTCTGGTGGTTTCCGGGAAAAAGCCCCTGTTTAATGTTTCCCTTGTAGGAGAAAAAAAGGAAGTTAAATTAAACAATGGGATGTATTCTATCCATACCGACCAGCAAATAAAAGATGAGATAAAAACAGACCTTGTTTTTATTCCGGCGTTGTTTGGTGATATGCAGACAGCCATTGATGAAAACAAAGCACTCATTCCCTGGATCAACATGCAATATGCGAATGGTGCTGAAGTGGCTTCGCTTTGCGTGGGTGCATTTTTACTTGCCTCTACAGGTTTGTTGAATGGAAAAAAGTGCTCTACACACTGGGGGTTTCAAAATGAATTCAGGGAGATGTTTCCTGAAGTGGAGGTTCAGGATGGCAGCATTATTACAGAAGAGAATAGAATTTACTCTAGCGGCGGTGCCAACTCATATTGGAATTTGTTGTTGCATCTTGTGGAGAAATATACAGACAGAGACACGGCCATACTTGCTTCTAAGTATTTTGCTATTGATATTGACAGGGACAGTCAGACGACCTTTGCCATGTTTAAAGGACAAAAAAATCACCACGACGAAGAAGTAAAAAAAGTACAGGAATATATTGAGAAAAACTATCCCGATAAAATCTCTGTGGATGAATTGGCGTCTCAAGTGGCCGTAGGCCGACGGAGTTTAGAGCGAAGATTCAAACTGGCCACCAACAATACGGTACTGGAATATGTACAACGAATCAAGATAGAAGCCGCCAAACGCAGTTTTGAAAGCAGCAGAAAAAACATCAATGAAGTGATGTTTGACGTGGGTTATACTGATTCAAAAGCATTCAGAACAATCTTCAAAAAGGTGACAGGATTGACGCCAGTTGAGTACAGAAATAAATACAATAAGATTGGGAGTTGAGCCCTGTAATTAAAGTCCGAATTTATTCATCCAATATTCGAAAATAAAATTCTTCCAAAGCAGAGGAATTAAATCACTATACCATTTTACTCAATTGATGTAATCCTTGCAATGGTTCTCCGGTTGTGTGCATAAGCCAGCTCTTGCTCTTCGAGCGTTTTCATTTTCTTAATTTCATCCATTGTGTAAACCGGTGATTTTTCGCCCATACCTATTGGGGTGATGCGTTTAGAAGAAATACTGCATTTATCGGATAAATAATAAGCTACTTCCTGAGCCCTGCGTGTACTCATTGTCAAATTAAAGTTATCGTCGCCGCGCGAATCTGTATACACCTCAATTGCTAATTTTATTCCAGGATTGTCACGTAACCATTTTCCAAGACTATCAATGCTGGCCTTAGTGCAATTCGATTCGTCAAGGAACAAATCAGAGTCTTTGTAGATAACAAACATTTTGTGCGTCTGTCCAACTGCATATTGAGAATCACCATATCCAAAACTATCACTCAGGACAGGATTAGTGCAAGAAGCCACAATAGTAAAAATCAAAAGCAATGACATCCCCCTTAAAATAATCATTTTCATTTTATAATTTGTATTGTTCTACGTCATTTCAAAATATCAAATCCCCCATGAATAGCTTTGCTCGTCCGAAATCATCAATTAGGCCTTTTCTCAAAACATCAATTGAAATCGGCTGAGAAATTCTAAGGCCCCAATTCAATAATTCTTCCCAAATACTTGCCCTCTTCAAATACCCAAACTACCTGATAATATCCGGCACCATCGCTATTCTGCATGGCAATGTAAATTCTCCTTTGGTCTTTGGTGTAATATATGGAATTATAACAATAGGTTTTGTTGCATCCAAAATTCGGATTATAAATACCGTTAGTAGCATTTTGGGGAACACGAATAGTCTTATCTCGCAATGTAACGATCACATCCAACACCTTTCTTTCAGGTATTGTTCCATCCGTTCCCCAGAAAGGTTGACCATCGATTTTTTTCAAAATCTGGTTTTTGGAATTGGGCAAATACTCCAGTTTGTGAAGCATGGGATAGAAAGGTTCTGCATTGATTTCTACCTCTATGTCCTTTCCCGAAAAATGCGAATAGTAATAATTCGTATCCACCAGAGGAACCATTTCAAATCCAACTGGCATTTTCTTCTTCTCCTCATAACTCACTATCCAGGTTAGCTCTCCTTTGAGCACCGGATCGGAGACGTCTTTCAATTCATTTGTGGGAATTTTAGATTGCGGATCAGATTGGGCCAACAACTTGCCTGAAAGAATCAGAGCAAGAAAGAGTATTCTGATTGAATAGCGCATATTGCTATGGGGCATTTTTGGTGAGAATTTCAGTGATAAATATAAACATCAAAAGAACAGGCCACATGTTCTTTTACTATGAATTTAATTGAGGATAGGTGCTGCCTGGATAAAAGCACTGTCCGAAAGGTTAAAAAGCACAGATAAATTGGGACAAATCCAGTTGCAACAAGGCTTTTATGAATCCTCTACACATTCGACTTTTCTCCTTATTTTAGCACCCAATTTCATACCCAAATGACACTTACAAGAATATCCCTATTTTTATTTGCCGCCATGTTCATGGGCGGTTGCGATCATTCGCACAATACATCAGGCAATGTGGCCGATGTGCATCAGACTGAAGGCTCTGCCTCAAAGCAGCAATTCTTCGGCGCCCAATTCGATCCTGCTGGCGCAGTTCCGGTAACCGAAGTAGCCAAAATGCTGGAAGGCAAAGAAAGCGTTCAGGTGAAATTTACCTCGACCATTCAAGCCACCTGCACCAAAAAAGGCTGCTGGATGGACGTTAGCTCCGGCACAGCAGATAATATGAAGGTAAAAATGAAGGATTATGCCTTTTTCGTACCCACCAAGGGATGTGAAAATAAGACTTGCGTGGTAAGCGGCATAGCTACAAAAGAATTGATTTCTGTAGATGATCTTAAGCATTATGCAGGAGATGCTGGCAAGTCACAAGCCGAAATTGACGCCATTACACAACCAAAAGAAGAAATCAGTTTTATGGCTGATGGAATTATGATCGAAGGATTATAATTTGTCGGATAAAAGAATTCAATTTGGAATAATATGAAAGCTGCCTTATTCGGGCAGCTTTTTCTTTTTAATGACAAAGTTAAAAGTCATTCCCATACCCCAGCGCAAAAAAGCTTGTCTGAAATCAGCCTTTGTAAGATTTTTACTGGTGCTACACTGAACATTAAATTGTACATGCTCTCCTCCTATTCTGTATGTAAAAGCAGGTTCCAACAGCCATAATTTATTGTTTTCACTGAGGTATTCGAATTGATTCTGACCTCCGTAAGTCAATGCTCCCTGAATATTATAAAAATTGAGCTGAGTAATCTTGAGTCCAATTCCAATTATTCCTGTGGGATACTTAAACCCAAAATTCAATTGTGCTCCATTCTTTCTAAATGAGGTGCTGATGGAACTACCCGGAATATAAGTGTTATTGTCATCGTAATAAGCCGAAATCGCATTTTTTGAATTTCCGATAGCGCTTACCAGATAAGATTCAATTACAAACTCTTTATGTACCATTGTATAGAAACCAATCCCCGCTTCGCTCAGGGACTGCACGGAAGTAACACCTCTGCCAAATGCCATGCTAATTATCTTATTCATATTTACCTGAAGGCCGAGATGCTTCAAGGGGCTCCCGGCAAGATTGGCACTTGCATCGGTAAATGTAAAATATCCCCCTGCCTGAATCTCATTCCTTTCTGTAATTAAAGGAACATTGTGCATTGTGGGGAAATAATACTTAGGAGTACAGGAGAGTGCAAATACCACCATAACGACCATCGAAAGACGTTGTAATAGTTTGAAAGTTCCTGCCCACATGTAGAGATTTATTTAGATTTGAAGTGAGTCTATTACAAAGATAATAAAAACTCATAACGACGATATTCAACCTTATTCATAACCCGATTAAGCCAGATTTTTACTCATTTTTTTATCCAGGGCTTAGAAATCGTCAGGCCAGAATTGCGCAGTGTAACAAAATACAATCCTGTCTCAAGCTGTCCCACAGCAATAGACTTTCTTCCATCGGCACCAAATGCATTTTTTTCCTGGTATAAAATCCTGCCGCTGGCATCTGTTATCAATACTTCTGTATTGCTTCGGGGCTGCCCTTCGTACCTGAGCATCAGCATATCCTCCGCGGGATTGGGATAAACAACCAGCATATTCTGAGGCTCTGTTTTTTCGCTTACTCCGACAGTCATACAACCTTCTGAAACATAACGCGCCAACATCCTGATAAAAGACGCCTGGGTATAAATTCCAATTTCTGTTACTGTCCATGAATTCTGAGGCCAACTGGTATTCCAGTCTTTCCAAGACTTCTGAGTGGGTTGGTTTAATGGTGGCGATACAGCGTTCAAATCGCATAAGGCATTGTTCTGTGCACTTCCGCAATCGCTGAGACAACATTCATCAAGCGAATAAGTCGGATTAACTCCACCCTGAATAAATCCGGGCGGCGGGCCATATTGAGATACACCCACTTCATCCCACAGGTCGCTTCCATCACCGAACCATCCATGATAAATTGTCTTGCAGGATTTTTCGCTTCCATGATCACCCATATTGGTGAGATAACAGGTCCCATTGGGATTTACGCCGCAGAAATAATGTACAAAACCCAAAGCCGCTTCTTCATAGTTCTGTTGATTGGCAGGGTCCATATTGTACTGCAGCATATTCTGAAATAAAATACCCTGGCGCGATTTGGTGGTATTGCTTCCCCATGTATAATTCTCAGCGCGCATAAAAGCACGGTAGGCATCCACATGATCTGTAAAAGCAACCAGATTGTCTTCGTTACCGGTAACCACAGAATTGGTGTATATCTGTTTGATATCATCAGCCACCACTGGTGTGGCCGTGGCAATACTTGTGTAAAAAAGCAGGGCATTTTGCAATGTGTGCTCAAATGGATAGGCATAACCCCACTCTATCAAATGGGCCTGCTGATAATTGGCATCTACAAAATCCCGGTATTGAATATCACCTGTTGCATTGTACAGGTTGACGGCGGCAATAAGTTTTCGCGATAAAGTTTCGTATTCTGAAATTTGTTGTTCGCCACTTACAATTAATCCTGAGTTATAAAAAATGACATCCGGATTTTCATTGGCCCAAATCCACGCATTGATTGCTGCATCGCGCAATGTGGTTGAAAATGGAGCTGTATAAAGAGCAGAGGCACGTGCCCACATCGCACAGGCGCTCAGTGTGGCACCTGTAGTAGCCGGTCCATAAACTCTTGTAGCAAAATCATCAGACGGAGGACTGGCAGTGGTATAATCAGGCGCGCCAACCATACATAGCACTCCCCCATCTGCATTCTGCATTTTGAGCAGCCAATCCAACTCGTAACGCAATTCGTCTTTCAAATCACCGACCGAATTTTGGCTTTCGGGTATGCCGAAATTATCAGACCATACATCAGGATAATCGGTAAGCGCCTCGCACAAATCGATTACCGGTTCGAAACAAAAATTTACGTATTTATTGTAATCACCGGCATCGTGCCAACCGCCACTGAGGTTGCGCATTTCGCCATTGGGATTGTCGTAAGGATAACACTGGGTATCCTGGTGATCGCCCAAATGACAAGCCCCGTCAGCCCAGGCCGTGCCAGCAAATTGAGCGCTTTTCTCCATGCCACAGCGTTGGTAGAAAAACACCCTCGTAGCCTGTTTGAGCAAATCCGAGTAAACGCAAGAGTTGATAACAAATCGATGGCTTCCTGCATCATTGGCCGGATCATAAATATAATAATCACCTTCCGCAGTAAGCGAAGAAAAATCGAACCACCAGATCCTATCGCCACTTTGGTCGTGTGTTGCGCCGTTGTTCCAGACTTCAATATTGGCTTCGAAAACCACTTCATCGGTTGTCCAGTCCCTTACCTGCAGAGATGTGCCCGGAGTATAAGATTCGGTGCTATTATAGCCAATCTGAGGATCAGATATGACCGCAATTTTATCAATGCCCGGCAGGTATCCAAACTGGTTGATGTGTATTCTTTCGGTGACGAAATTGGGTGCGGCTTCTGCAAAAAGTGCAGAAAACAGCGTGAGGATGGAAAGTACTTTCTTCATAGAACAATGATAGGTAAAATCCGGATAGGTTGTGATTGCAGCCACGAATCAGAAAAATAAATGTTGATACTTTATCAGGCACTCCAAAAGTAACAGCAATAAGTCAGTATATTTGGCATAAGAGCATTTGTTTATCCCATTCGCTTCTTATAATTGCCCCTATGATCAACAAGTACATTTTATCCTCCGTGCTTTTGTTTGCCTTTATTGCCATTTCGCATGCGCAAATTGTTATCAACGAAGCAAGCAACAAAAACTACTCGACCATTGCTGACGAGGATGGCGAATACGAAGACTGGCTGGAGCTCTACAATGCCGGCACGGAAGCGGTGAGCCTGCTGAACTACACCCTTACTGATGACCCTGCGGTGCCAGACCAATGGATTCTGCCTGACGTAACATTGCAGCCAGGTGAGTTCTTTTTGGTCTATTGCAGTAGCAAGGACAGGTATTACTTCCCTCCTGCTATACTTGCTACCAACACCGGCACTTTTGTGCCCACCGTCGGTTGGAATACACATGATTTTTCTGAGCCATTTTATTGGGATGGTGTGTCTAATATTCTGGTCAATACCTGTTCATATAGTTCGACTGGCTATGTAAGCAACTCTGTATTTAGCCTAACGGAGACTCCTTTTGTATCCACCACATTTTCTTTTGCAGATGGCGGTACTTGGGCCTGTACATCGACCGGGGGAGAAGTATCCAACTTGCGCACCAACATGCAACTGAACGGCATTACCATTGGTGATGGTACAGTTGAAAATTGCAATACATGCTATCCGGCACCTTATGGCAACTGGTATTGGGGAGCACGCCATCAAATGCTTATTCGCGCAGAAGAATTGATAGATGCAGGTCTGGAAGCGGGCATGATAGAATCCCTTGGGTTTGAGGTGGTTTCTACAGATGAGGTTACTTACGACTTCATTGAGGTACACATGAACTCTACCATCACTGATGAGCTTTCCAACCTATACCTCAATCAATCGGGCTCTAATTATCACACGAATTTCAGCCTATCAGCCTCAGGTGAATCAGTGTATCTTTTTGATCCCAATCAGCAGGAAGTGGACAACATAACCTTGTCGCTGGAAAGTGTTAATACCAGTTTCGGCTCTTACATTGATGGCAATGGCATAAACACCATGTTTCAGACTCCCACTCCAGCCGCAACCAACAACAACTCTGAACCCGCCGTAGGTTATTTGTTGGAGCCTGTCTTTTCCCTCAACTCCGGAATTTACAACACTCCTGTTTCGGTTACCATCAGCAATCCCAATGGACCCAATTCGCAAGTATATTATACTCTCGACAGCTCTGACCCAACAATTGAGAGCACGCTCTACACCGGAGAGACCATCAGCGCTTTTCAGTCCACTGTTTTGCGCGCGCGCGCCTTTGAGTCTAATAGGATACCCAGCCCAACAAAGGTGGCAACCTACTTCTTCAACGTGAATCATGTAACGCCGATTTTGTCCGTTACTACTGATGAGAATAACCTCTATGGCCCCAATGGCAATTTTGACAATCCCCTGAACGATTGGCTGAAGTCTGCACACATGGAATACTTTGACTCAATACCCACGCATCCACTGCTATTCTCGCAATCATGCGGCATGATACAAGACGGAGGTTGGGGAGGAAGTAGAACGCAGCCCCAGCGATCCTTTCGCCTTAAGCTGACGGATGGGGTACTTGGAGAAGATCCGATAGAATATGAGATCATTCCCTCCCTTCCCGATCGCGGAGTGTACAGCGACTTCTACCTGCGCAACGGCAGCAACCAGTTTTTGACATTTCCCTACAAGGATGCTGCGCAGGTAAAAATGATGGCCGGCGAAACCAATAACTATTACTCCGGCTGGAGGCCCATTTCAGTTTATATCAATGGCGAATATTTTGGATTGTACGAACTGCGCGAAAAATTCAATACAGAGAAATTCAAAATTGAAGACAACGCCACCGAAAGCACTGTTGAAATACTCTCAGTCAGTGCCTTCTACAATTCTGAGTTTCGCGCAGTAAGAGGAGATGTCCAAAATTATTGGGACGCCTACGATGCCTATTGGGAAATAGATACTCAAGATGAGAATTATTGGGAACTCACCGATCAGTATTTCGATCTGAAATACTATACTGATTACATCATAGCCGAAACCTGGATGGGCAACGTGGATTGGCCACAGAACAACATTAAAATATACCGCTCTGATGCGACCAACTACAGATGGCGTTTTTGCCTGATTGATATGGAATTGTCGTTATTGCCAAATTCATGGACGGACTGTTCCACCGACCATATTGATTACATGCTGGGTCATGGTACCGGTAATCCCTATCTGGCAATATGGAACAGAGGGCTGGAAAACGAAGCGTATAAAAACTACTTCATCAATCGATATGCGGATGTGATGAATACGGCCTATTCTCCTTCCAGACTATTGGCCATTGACAATGAATTCTTCAATCAGACAGTGATTGAAATGGCCAACGAATACCAGCGCTGGGGCGATCCGTGGAATGTACCTCAATCGTTGAACGATTTCAATAACAACCACCTGATCTTTCAGTCGGAACTTACCTGCCGCAGCGAGCAAGTAAGAAATCATGTGGTGGACAATTTTGACCTCAATGGCCAGGTGGATGTAACCATCAATGTATCTCCGGCAGGCGCAGGGCGCATTCTGTTAAATACCATTACTCCCGAAGATTTACCCTGGACCGGAATTTACTTTGACGGAGTTCCGGTGACGATGACTGCCATTGCCAATCCAGGCTATTCATTCGACCATTGGCTTTCAGAGAACATCATTCTTACACCTGAAGGCGATTCGGTTTTGATACTCAATGTGGATGAAACCGATTCATTTACGGCTTACTTCACAGGAAGCCTGCAACCCACTACTGTTGCCATCAATGAGATCAATTACAATTCTGACGAAACCCAGAACTCTTCCGATTGGTTCGAACTGCACAATTATGGCGAAGTACCTATTAACCTTACCGGATGGAGTGTTACCAGCGAAACCAATCAACCGCGTTTTGAGTTGCCCGCAGGAACCGTATTAATGCCTGACGAGTACCTTGTCATAGTTCGCGATATCGACGCGTTCGAACAACAATATCCGGACGTCGATAATTTTATCGGTCCGTTTTATTTTTCTCTTTTGCCATCGGGTGGCGCTGTTAAATTGTACAACGAATACCAGGATTTGTTTCTTGCAGTAAATTATCTGGATAGCCTCCCATGGCCAATAGTAGCTGATGGAGGTGGTCGCACACTTGAACTTTCCAATCCCTTGTCAACGATTGACGATCCTTCGAATTGGTTTGCGGGATGTATGTTTGGTTCACCTGGTGAAGCCTATCAGCCCTGCACAGAGCAAATCGTCTTCAGTGAAATTAATTTTTGGTCGGCGAGCAATGCAGATGCAGGCGACTGGATTGAATTAAGGAACATCAGTGATCAACCCATGGATTTGTCCGGTTGGATTTTTCGTGATGACAACACCGATAACTCTTTTGTGATACCCAACGGAACTACCCTTGAAAGCGGAGAAATGATTGTTCTGAGCAACAACACACAATTGTTCGATCAACAGCATCCCGCAGCAGAGAACCGCGTAGGAGGATTTGATTTTGGCTTTGATCAGGATGGCGAGATGATGAGACTTTACGATGCCGAAGACAAACTTTATTTCTCGATGGTTTATGGAGCTGCACAGCCCTGGCCTGCAGAAGCTGCTGGCCAAGGCTACACATTAGAGCTATTGGATAGTTCGGCCAACTTGAACAGCGCACTCAATTGGTTTGCAGGATGCCTTTATGGTTCTCCCGGTGAGTATTACATTCCATGCGAGACGATTCACATTGACGAAGAAGAATTGAACACAACAGGAATGATGCTCTTCCCAAATCCTGCAGGCAACATTACTAGCATTTTATTTTCCGGTAGATTGAGCAACAAAACTCAAATCCAAATCTTCGATTCGTTCGGACGATTGGTAAAGGACATCTTGATTCCGGCGTCCATCGGCGGGATCAATCTGGATTTAAGTGATCTTGCGAGTGGTGTATTTGTGGTGAGGGTGCAGGATGGAGAGAGGGTGATGCAGGCGAGACTTGTGAAAGAAAATTAAATAAAACGGATCCTCCGCAAAAATTGGGGATTAAAGAGCAAATGGTGTGTATCGACCATGACTGGAGGACATTAATTTTATTAGCCCTGGCTTGCCCTGACTGAACAGTTGGAGGTGGAACCTATTTGTGTTCTAAACTTTTTCTAATCCTCCATTACCTGCCTCTTTCGAAGTTAATCAAGAGTTAAAAGAGACTGGCCTCACTGTTGATCTGGCAAGAGAAATAGGTTTTCTTAATTTTATTTCTGGATATAATCTGCATCTGATTGGATTTAACAACGCGTTACTTCGATCATCACCAGATCTCTCATTCTGCTTCGCTGCATTCGACATGACAACACCGCATGCAGATTGGCAAAGCACTCTGAAAGAGTGCTCATAATGGCCAAAGGTCCTTTTTGCTTTTGTGACAAAGAGTAAGGCCAAAGTACCGTTAATTGGCCTTTGTGCATTGTATCCCAACCATTCGGTTGGGACCACTTATTCCGCCTGCAGACCTGTCATTCCGAAACGCAGCGGAGCGGAGTGAGGAATCTGTTGAAGTCAAAAGAGAATAGCAAGCGCAACAATGCTTCCACAATTTGTCATATCGCATGAAACGAAGTGGAGTGAAAGATTTGGTAATATCAGAAATATAGGCATTTTTTCACATTGTAAGTCCAATCATTGTGATCTCATTCTTTGAGATGGGACAGCAATAAACTCAGATTTGGTTTCTCATTCCAAGGGTTTCGAACACCAATGGTTTGCACCTCATAACTAGTTCGATTGGGGTAAATAACATTTAAGTCATTTGGAATTAGGTTTTAAATGAAGCCCAATTGCATTAGCTGTCTGATTAAAGAGGAACAATCAACGAATCAGCGTAATATGACCTCTGATCTGATAAGTCAAAATACCAGCTTCGCCCTTATCGAAAGTATAGTTTAGCATATAGTTGTAAACTCCATCCTTTGCGTAGTATTGACCACCTCTGACATTACCCGGCCAATACTCCAGATTGTTATTTGTCCGGAATACAACTTGCCCATACCTGTCAAAAATAATGAGTGAAAAGGTATCAAATTCACCATCAAATTCTACTCGCCAATAATCATTAATTCCATCATCATTCGGAGTGAAAGAATTCGCTGCGTATAAAGTTGGCTCCGGACAATTTTCTTCAATAATCATTGTAGCTTCAGTCGAACAACCAAACTCACTTACGGCATTTGCAGTATAGGTACCGGACTGTGTTATTGCCAGGATCTCCCCGGTCAGATTTGTATTCGCCCATTGAATGTTTCCATCGGAAATTGCAGTTAACAGAAACTCCTGCGCTCCTAATTCCGAGCTGCAAAACTCACCATCTGTTATGATTTCCAAAGTGGGTCGTGGTGATTCCAATACTTCAAACGGTATGACTTCCTCACAATTCAGTTGACTCAAAGTGAGGATGTAGTTTCCCGGAGTATCAATTTCAATTTGAGAATTGATTTCGCCTGTTGACCATTCCAAAACAAAATCATTGGAGATTTCCGGATTGATCAGAACTGTGCTTCCTTCACAAAATGTAGTGTCCAGCGAAAGTTCCGGGAAAATAATTTGATTTACCTCGAGGGAATCAATTCCAGTGCATCCGTCGGGATCAGTTACGAAAATCGAATATGTACCAGGTTCACTCACCGTAATTTGTGATGCTGTTTCCCCGGTGGACCATTCGGCCACAGCATTTTCGACAATAGCAGCGAGGCTGGTTGAATTTTCGCCGCAGATATCGCCTTCTGAAGTAATTTCAACAGAAATAGGATCTGCAAAAACCACTTCGATCGAATCCCGATAGCTGCAATTGTTGAGATCAACCACTTCTGCCCAAACAATTTGCGATCCAGCCAATGAGAACGAAGCAGACTGATCAGTTGAGCCATTGCTCCAAAAATAATTGTCGCTGATGATATCAGCAGTCAGGCTAACAAACTCACCGGCACAAGCTGTAGAATCGCCCAAAATTTCAAAAGGATTAGTAGATATTGTTTCAATTACAATGTCATCAAAAACACTACACCCTGCGCCATCTGTCACTTGAACCCAGTATGTACCTGCCGAAAACGCAACCAGATCTTCAGTGTTCGATCCATTATTCCACATATAAGTCAAGCCCTCTAATGGATTGTCCAACTCAATAGGGTTTCCTTCACAAAATGGCCCCTCCGCTCCTATTTCGAATGATTCGGGAAGATTTACAATAACCTGAATGGAATCAGATAATGCACAACCTCCGTTATTATCCAGAGTAAAATAAAACACTTCCGTTTCGAAATTACTGAAGGTGGGCTGTGAAGGAATTGTGACGTCAAGATTCGGAGAAGGCGTCCAGGTGATGGTACTGAAATCGCCGGTAATACTCGTCTGAACAGATTCATCAATGCATTTAGAAAGAACATCAGCAGCTTCGTATTCCAAATTCTGGGTAATGATCGTGATGGTGTCTGAAACACTGCATCCTCCGTTGCCGGGAACGAACATCGTAACAATTAAATCTCCATTGAAGCCAGGTACGGTTATCGTTGGAAATTGAGTAAAGGCATTGCTCAAGACATCGGCATTATTCCAGCTGATCGCATTAAAAAGTGAATTGGTGACTTCATACGCAATAACAAATCCTTCAGATTCGCAAATAACAGTATCACCGGGCAAATCGAAAACGGCAAATTGAGCGCTGAGGTTTTGTGTATCCGTATAAGTGCATCCGGTAATCGTACTGGTTACCAAAACCTCCACAGTATGGAATGTGCCGCCAGGTGGAGATGCATTGACTGTTTGAGAATTCGTGTTATCCAAAATATCATTGGCAGTCCATTCAAAAATATAATCATCCGGATCCCCATCCACAATTACCTCCAGAGCATGTGGAATCGAACAAACGGTTGTAGTCATTGGTGAAATGAATGGAGGATTTGAACTGACAAGATCAACCAGGGTGCTCGCAGTGCTTGTGCATCCGTCAGGACTTGTAACAGTGACGGTAAATTCTGTGTCTTGTGTGGCAGTCGCAGTCACACTGGAGCCTTCTGATGAATTGAGGAGTGGCGCATTATTCCACTGATAAGAATAAAAACCGGGTACGGATGCAACGACTGACAGCGGAACAGGAAAAGGTCCACAAACACTTGTATCATTCGATATTTGCAAATCGAATGCAGGCTGCACCTCAACCAATACAGAATCGACAAAAGAACAGCCGTTGATAGACGTCTCAACAAAGAAGTACGCATCTTCCATGGGTTGACTGGTAGTGGTTGCTGAAAAGATGTTGACTATATCGGCAGAAGAACTCCAAGTGAAACCATCAGGATTCTGTTCAAATGTGCTGAACACAACATTGTCCAGCCACCAGATATCCTGACTGATACCTGAGAATTGAGGTTGAACCCATCGGAATCTCGTTGCCGGTGATTGAGCTGCTTGAGGAAGAATCACTTCCACCGTTGTAAACTCCGGATAGGCATTTTCGAATAAATTAAGGAGATTGGTCCAATTGGCACCGCCATTTGTAGAGTACTGCAGAAATACATCTTCTCCGGGTTCCGCCCCATCACAACCCTGTGAGCCATTGCTGATCTGAATTTCAAATTGTATAGATCCTCCGTCGGACATATCAAAATCGACAGACTCAATCGAACGATTTCCGATTCCATCGAAAAATAGAGATGAACCTCCTATGGAAGCACAAAGCTCACCAAAATCTCCACCATTCAAATCTTCCCAAATGGTGTTATTGAGATTAACTGAATTGAAAAAGTCGATACCGGCATTGAAGCCTGTTTGTGCTTCAAGATTAACTGTTTCCCCCGCGCATAAAGACAGAGGATCAGCAGTAGCATTAATTGATGTAATGGCATCATTGAGCACGTTCACCTGTACGCTATCCCTTCCACTTCCGCAACCTGAAAATGTAGTGACCTCCAAATAATAAGTACCACTTTCCCAGGGCGATATTACTCCATTTTCTTCGTTGCCTGAAACAAACGCAGCAGCCTCCAGCCATTGATAAACATAAGAAGAACCCACAGGAGAAACAGAAGAGCTAAGAGTGAATTCTTCAAAAAGACAAAGGTCAATGACACTCTGATCAATATTTACTGAAAGTGGATCGGGAGATTCTACAGAGTACTGCTCTTCTTCAGGACATCCTGAAAGAAAGTTGTTGCCATGCAGGATATAGATTTGATTTGAAATGGGTGGATTAATGACAAAAGGTTGTCCATTGAAAATTTCAGTTTCAGGATCCTCAAGAGTAGACCACCAAATATTGGTGTAGTTCTCCGCAGTTTCCAAAACTACCTGATCTTCTGAGCATATCACATTGGGAATCTCTTCGACCTCCATAGCATTGGCGCCTGTGGAATAAAGATAACTTTCGGCATTACCGATTCCATAAACATTGGCTATAACACCTTGCTGACATTGCAATTGATGACTACCTTCCGGTATTTCGATATCTGCGAACGAAAACGCGGCATTTCCAGCAAAGGGATTGAATGATGTTTCAGGAATAGCAAATCCATCTAAAAAAACTACATCACTGGCATTCGTAGATACGATGATTTGAATATGGTGCTCCGATACGAATTGTGATTGGATAGTAGCGAAGGTGATTTGATTAAGGGTCTGTTGGGCAGAATTAACGGTCATCATGGAAGGATCGCCTGAAATGGTGCATCCTCCACCCTCCATATATTGGATAACGCCAACAGGAAAATTCGAAGAGATATAAATCGGTTCCTCGTTGCTGTTAACTTCCTCAAATTCTCCTGCATTGAGATTAAAAGCCGGAGCACCGTCCACAAAAATCTGAGTACCATTCTGTATAGCAGTTACACGATAAGTATAACTGGAAACCCACGTATCAAAAGTCCCCAGAAAATACTCTGTACCCCAAACGGAGCTTGGCACCATTTGATCGAAGAGGTTATCGCAAGGCGAACAAAGTTGAGGCACAAAAGAACACTCTGATCCACCGAAAACTGCGAAAGGCCGACAGTCACCACTTGCTTCAGTCCCATTAATTGTAGTGCCTGAAATATCTTCTACTTCCAGTGCTTTTAAAAGATAAGTCTCCCCCTGATCCATCTGAATCGTGAAAGGCACGCCTTGTAAGGGACCTCCGAGCATGTTGCAGGAAGGATTTATTTCCAGTTCAGTGTCGTCTTCTGTGGCAACGATCAGCAATTCAGAACGCAAAGTGTCTATTATATTTTGCTGCCCCTCATATCCATGCACAAGATAACTGATATCTAAAAATGGCTTGGGAAGTATTCGTGTTGCATCAGAGCTGTTGTCCTTATGATTCAAGGCATAAACACTGATCGGAACATTGGAAGTGATATGAATCCCGCGATTGGAAACCAAAGCACTCTCATTGTTATTGGCCGTTTGAGGCAAGCCGATAACCGTTGTTACACCAACAGTTGTTGTGAAAGATTGAGACCATCCCAGCAAGGGCATTTCTACCACTCCGCTGGCAGCCTGATCTGAACTGATGAAAACCGCCATGGTTTGTTCTGATCCGGGAAGATAATTGTTCATGAAACCTAACCAGAAATCAGTTCCGGTGGTGGTTAAAACAGATTGGCCAATCAATCTTGAACTATAAAACAGCAAAAAACAAATGAGTCCAACTACTCCTGCCCTACTGATAACTAAACTTCTAATTAATTTTAATACCATAGATAAGCAATGAACTGCAAATACCTGACATGAATAGGACCGAACAAGTTGCATAAAAATTCAACAAAACAATCCTTAATACTGTGGCAACATATGGGCAAGAATACAATAATAACGAGTTTCTTAAAGCCTTATGTCAAGATCAGGTTTGATGATGCAGATTGAAATCATGCGCAGTGCGGCCATTTCCCGAAGTTTCACAAAGCAGATAATAGCCAGAATTTTCTTTGAACTGGTTTATTCCAGAACTCTATTACACTTGTTCTGTTAGAAATAGGATTCAAATTCTATGCACGCATTGCAATGAAATCAGGAACTAAGAAAAGGCTCAACCCGAATTAAGCGCCCGATAGCACAATAGAGATCTATCACAGAAATTTACAAGTTAAACACGTGCAATCGCTTTCCATTGTTCATCGATCCATCGCATTCTATTCCGCCAATTCCCTTAGCATATTAACAAGTTCTCCCGGCAATGCCATAATTCCATCTTCTGCGTTGATGCTTATTTTAGAAAATTCTCCATTGGGTTTATACCAATAAAGGTCCTGGGAAACCCGATTTTCAAAATTCTCACGGGCAAAGTCAGCCAACTGAGCAACTTTAAGTAACTCATCGAAAATAGAATCATCTTCTATTAAAGCCACAGTAACCAAATGGCCATTCGACGGACTTATAATGGAGCCAAACTTGCCAATTAAGTTGGGATAATCGCCCAACTCAATCATAATATTGGGTGCATAATAATATTCGCTACCAACGATAAAAATATTCCCGGAATAAGGCTCAATCATGAAAGGATATTTATTTCTAACATTGGCCCTTCCCAGCTTCATTAATTCGGCCTCCGATTTGTTCAATTGACTCAACTCTTCTTTGGTAGCATTGACGGCACCTTGCGAAGTATCATAAACGAGGTAGCAGAACAAACCTTCCGCAACATCGAAACCTACGAAATTTTCGGAATTCATTTGCTCAAAAATGTATTTAGGCAGTATTCTGGCCGCCAGCATTCTTTCTTCCTTCGAATCAAACGCAGTCCCATTTAAGAGAGGACTAAATTTTTTTGATATTATTTCTTCGTACTCTTGATGTTCAGCATCTGCACAAAGTACGGCAGCGTTATAAAGTACAAATATTTCATCGATACCCGATAAGCTATCTGCTTTTACTACCTGTCCTGACTCAAGATCCGTTCGTGTATTGTAAGGCTCAAAAAACCGGGCAATTTGATCCATAAAGAAATAAAAGTCTTTGTCCTTAGCGAAGGGTGACCAGGAAGGTATTTCCTTCTTTTTACTAAACCAGAATTTCATCTTTAAAGTATAAATTTATAGGGCACTACGCAGTTGTAATTAGCGGCAGAATGTCTTCTCCGCAAATATAATCAGAATGGAAAGGGGTTGACGCAGGAACAAACTGATCAACTTTATTTCTGCTGGTACAATTATGCCGGAATGTCAGTGCCCCACTGGTACACTTTCACAGGACTTGATACGCTAAAGCCATCAAGAATAACTGGTACACTTTCACCGGAATGACTGGTACACTTTGGACCAGAATAGACAGTCGTAATCGCCAATTGCGACAGATACTCATTTCTGTATAACTGAAATATTTGTATTCCTCCTTCTTAGATGTTGTCATAGTTTCGATTTATTGCTCAATAATTCTAAAATAATAAAAAGTAGTCTTATTGTGATCAAAACTTCATTTTGTGGTGGGCTGATCACATTGTGATCAAAAATTCATTTTATGACAATCTGATCACAACGTGATCAAAGCTGCATATTATGACGATCTGATCACAAAAAAGTCCGGGGAGCTTTCAGAATTTTCTTTGTGATTGACTTTACGTATTAATTCACGACCCATTCGGATGGGTTATCTCTCATCATTCATTTGATATCCTTGTTGTCTGACTAAAATTTCAATGGAATTGAATCACGATCTTATTGGTTGCCGGGGCCGAAGGGTTTCCTGTGCTCATCACGTATTACCAGCAGTAAACTATCGACATCCAGGCCAGGAGGGCGACGCTGTATGCGGCTGCGAGCTTTAATAGCAGTACATAGTATTTAATAGTGAGGGCCCATTGCGATAGCGTTGGGCTTTTTTTGGGGGGCCTTATTCCACACAATGCGGTGTCATTTGAAATACTGCCCATTAACCTTACAACTATAAAAAATCAATTGCGAAATCAAGAAAATGGAAATATACTATCGAACTCAAGGAATATGACTTTCTATAATATCAATATTATTCTTAATGGCCAATATGTCATCATTAATTCTTTCGAAAAGATCTACAAATTTCATCTTTAGAATTGCAACATATTGATACTTGAAATTGGGTTTGTAAGACATCATTGGCTTTTTTTTAGGACTTATCCACGATTCATTGAAAAACACATTATTCTTTCTTAGATTTTCAGAGAATTCATCGTGCTTTGGGCCGATGATAAACCTTCTATATTTATTGTCTTCAATCTGAATTCCAATTTTATAATCCTCCTTCAATGCGACAACGAAATCAATTGTTACTTTCTGATGATTTATCCTATAAAAGGTTGTAACCTCATACTTGTTATAATTTTTGAAATGGTGCAGCAAGTGACTTGCCCTCATTTTTTGAAACCCTTCCCAAAGCTTAATTTTATTAAGATCATTATAAAGCTTTTTGTTCAGTGAAATGGCAAAATCATATTCCTCTGTAATACTCAACTGCTCCGCCAATACTGCAAGTGTTAAAGTGAACTCCTTATAATCGGTTATTAAATATTGATGATATTTGTCTTCAGTAAATTTTTCCGGTTCAATCTTTTCGGAAATATCACGGTATGTTTTTGCAGTCCAGCCATTGAACTTAAGGTCTTTAGTCGAGAATAGTGTCGTGACTATGAATTCAGCTGCCGTATTTCCAAATGAATTTTTGATGCCTTCAAGTTGTTCAATTGTGGGGAAATCCTTGATCTTATTTTCTATCACTATTTTTGGTGAATTTACACCAGAAATATATAAGTCCACTGTTGAACTATATTCACCTGATTTTTGTCTGTGTTCCCTTTTAAAAGTCAATTCATTACCAATTTCTATATCCGTAAACAATTTGATTGTCTCGTCTTCATTAATGGTTGAAAGCCAAAGCCAAAAATTGGAGTGAAATAACTCCCTGGAAGAAAGGAAAAGGAAAAACAATGGGCTTTTTCGAAGCTCTACAATTGTATCGTCTAATTTACTCATTTAGTATTAAGTTTAATTACTACATGGCACTACCGGGGGCTAAACAAGAAAAGTTTCCAAGAATTGTCCAGCTTATAAAGCAGTCAAAATTACACAAAAATTCTTGATCAACTGTGATAAATACTTAAGTTTTTACTGCCCCGCTTTTTGGTCTCTAAAAATGCTTTCGGTTGTTTTTCTTTCATCGAAAGGTCGCTCCATTTTCTGGAGGTCTTTTACTTTCTTCAATAGCTTTACCGATATCTGAGGCACTCTGTGATGCTTTATGTCTTTCAATTTGTTTATAAAGTAGTGAACCAGAAAAATACCCCCTAATAAATATAGCTGTTACAAAAGACCACAATAGTGTAGATGCAATTGCTGAATAACTTCCATCTCCTAGTTTTAATGACTCTGCAGCAAGTAAATCCAAAGCCATTAAAGCTCCCGGGAATATTACTAACACAGCAACTTCACCGTTTCCAGCAATTTTGGATGTGATATAGCTAATGCCCTTGATTAACTGGCCCAATAATATTGCAGCTACAGCTATCAGAATTGCTCCAATAATCTGCCAATTTGTGTTTAGTGTTTGGTACCACCAAAATAGCTTCCAAAAGATATAAGACCAAAGAGTTGAAAATCCAACTAATGAAGCTATTCCCACCAAAATTCTCAGTGTACTCATTTTATTATGTAATTGCCTAGAGCCCAACATGGCAAGGTTTAAAAAATCACTGCAGTACCAAACCGAATTATCACCTTGCTCTCACAAGCGTTAAAACTAAGCAGAAATGCCCGCAACTCCAGTGTCGCATTCAATTCCTTTTTTGTTTTATCAACTTAAAATGGTTATATAGGTGACACGACGGAACGCTGATATAGATAATTTTCTCTAACGACGGAATGCAAATATGAGTAATAAATTCATTAAATTGCAAATGCCCAAAAAAACAAAGACCTATAAGAGCCCCACCCTCAATACCCCCAATCAATATGACTTACAGGTAATTTATTCAGATCTGCTTTCAATTGTTTCCATTCGGGGAGGAAATGATTCATGTAGGAAATGAATTTGTCGTTGTGATGGCGTTCTTTGAGGTGGACCATTTCGTGGACTACGATGTATTCGATACATTCCAGTGGTTTTTTGACCAGTTCAAAATTTAGCCAGATGCGGCGGGCCTCTTCGTTGCAGGTGCCCCACTTGGTTTTCATTTTTTTGATGCCAAATTCTTCTACCTTAACCTTCATCTTTTTCTCCCAGTGTGAAACAAGATCGGCTACAACTTCGCGCAGTTGTTCGCGATACCAGTGTTCCAGAATTTGTTTGCGCTTTTCAGTATCTGAACCCGGACGCACGTACAACTCAATGGTTTTGTGTGTAAGGTTCACCACAGGCATGGTATCCAATTCTATTACCTTCAGTAAATAACGTTTACCAAAATAGTAATGGCTTTCTTTTGTCAAATATTCCCTTGGCGCTTCGCGCTTCTGACTGAGGATTTTGGTTTGTTGCTTTTTTATCCAACTCAATTTTGAAATCGCATAAATTCTGATGGTATCCAATTTCATTTTTGATGGCGCTGCAATTCTCACACGCCCTTTGGGTGGATACACACTCAGATGCAAATTCCTGATGTTCTTTTGCTCTACTTCGATACTTATATTTCCTAATTGTATATGCTCCATCAATACTCCGACTGCTTTTCAATGATTGCAAAAATGCGTTCTACCGTTTCTTCGTCTTTAAATATTTCAAATAACCTGGCCTTGATCACATTTTCCCGTGGCTCATTTCCTCTCCACGAATCGGGTTTGTAAGCAATTACATTATCATGAACAGCCAATGCCAAAGCTTCATCCTGATCAAGATTATTATACAATGCCCGCTGGCCTGGTGTTTTTATTCTATCGGGCGTCGCTTCGGTGGTTCCATTGTTTACTCGGACTGCCAATTCTGCGATACGCCTTAGATATTCTTCATATTCAATCGCATTTTCCCGGCGAAGCCTGATGATCTCATCCAGCAATACACTCATTTCATTGAAGAAGGCAGGATCGAGCAAATGATCTTTGATGATTTTTTGCCGAACGTTGTTTTCAATGGTTTCTGCTACGGCTTGTTTGCTGCCTCTTATCCCACCGGGCAAATTGGCGATCGCGTCAGCAATGCCTGATTTGGTGATGATTTCCAGAAGGGATAAATCGCCAAATACTGAGACCACACGCGAATCTTCGGCCTGAATATAATTGTCAATCAAATGACGCATATCGGCCTCGTAGGTCTTCATGTCCAATGTTTCGCCACTGGCCATGCGGATTACTTCTCTCAATTTGACGTACTGATCTACCGTTTTTTGAATGCCGTCAATTTCCTTTTTAGAAAAACCAGCTTCCTCTAATTCGGGTGCAATATTGGCATAAGCGCGAATTAAATTAACGGTGGCTTTGTATAAAGCAGTTCTTCTGACTTCGGTATCTTTTAAATCTTCGGGTATTTCTGGGTTTCCACAGAAATAACGAATGTATTCCTGATCATTTTTGGGCGGCAATACTGGTTCGCATAATAAGTTGATTTCTTCAAGGGCATTTTCCAATCGCTCTCTGCCCCTTGTCAATCTGTCCTGCATGAGTACATCACAATCTTCTTTTTTGAACTGATCGTAGTCCAATTCGGAAGTATAAACCTGCACTGCTCCGGTACCCGATTCGTTGACAAGGTTTTTAAACAGGTCTTTGTAGTCCACGATATAACCAGCATCTTTGTCTTCTCCATCCAGACGATTTACACGACAAATGGCTTGAAACAATCCATGGTCGCGCATACTCTTATCGATGTACAAATAGGTACAGGCGGGCGCATCGAATCCGGTTAATAATTTATCTACCACAATCAGCAAACGCATGTTGGCCGGTTCTTTTACAAAAAGACTTTTAGCAATGTCTTCGTATGTTTCGGTTTTCGATTTATTGGGTGATGGTGCTACATCCTTTAAAAGATCGGTATAGATTTTATAGATGTATTCCTTTTCTGTATCGGTATTCTCTCCGGTATCTTCGGTGGTTATATCTTTTGTTGAAGGGTTGTAGGATGTTATAACGGCACATTTGTTTTTGAATTCTGTTTGCTGAAACAACTCAAAATATTTTGTGGCTTCGTAAATACTTCCTGCAACTAAAATGGCATTGCCCGAAGATGAATTCAGGCGCTGTTTGGTTGAAAAATCCAATTGTATATCGGCTACAATCTGGTTCATGCGCGATTTGGAGCTCAGCACTTTCTGCATGGTGCCCCACTTCTTTTTCAGCTCTGATTTTTGAAAATCATTGAGTCCTTTTGTTTTAGCTTCAAACCATCTGTCCACTTTTTCGGGTGAACCCAATCTCTGATCGATATCGCGGGCTTCATAAACCAAATCCAATACTACCTCATCCTCTACTGCTTCATTGAATTTGTAGGTGTGGATGTACTTGCCAAAAACCTCAAGGCTGGTTTTCTTATCTGATTTTAATAAAGGTGTTCCGGTGAAGCCAATGAAAACTGCATTTTGCAAAATGGCTTTCATCACCTTGTGCAATCTGCCGCTTTGTGTGCGGTGGCATTCGTCTACGAAGACAAACAACTCACCAAAGGTTTGTGAAGGACTGTTTTTCATTTCTTCGATGAACTTGTCGAAGTTCTCCACATCCTTTTTGCCGAACTTATGGATGAGGGAGCACAACAAACGGGGCAATGGCTGACTCAATTGTTGCATCAACTCTTTGCCGCTGGAGGTCCGTTGCAAAGGCTCACCCACATCGTTGAAGACGCGCTCAATTTGTTTGTCCAATTCAGTGCGATCGGTTAAGAGTACCACGCGGGCATTGGGATTGTTTTCCAGAATCCATTTGGCCAGCAAGACCATGGTGATACTCTTGCCACTTCCTTGAGTATGCCAGATAATACCACCTTCACGCCTGCGAACATGTTCTTGTGCGGCTTTAATTCCGAAATACTGGTGGTAGCGCGGCAATTTTTTGGTACCGCCATCAAACAAAACAAAATCGTGGATTATTTCAAGGATTCGTTTTTTGTTGCAAATTCTGATCAGGTATTTGTCTAATAGTGGCAGAGAATTATCGGTTATGTCTTCTTTCCATCCCAAAAAATACTTTTCGGGAGTACCAATGGATCCGTATCGCAAACCCTCGGTGTCATTTCCTGCCATTACCAATTGAATGGTAGAAAAGAAAGGTTGAATAAATTCAACTTGCTGGTTGACTATATTTTGACGAATGCCTTCGCTGATAGAAACAGTACTCCTTTTTAATTCTAAAATACCAATTGCAATACCGTTGATGTATAATACTATATCAGGACGTTTTTCTTTGTTGCCCAGAATGGTGACTTCTTCGGCTATGTCGAAATCATTCTTTTCGGGTTCGGCCCAATTGATGAAATGCACGCGCTGGTAGCGATCCGATGCACTGGCGCTTACTTCTTTGCCATAGCGGAGCAGCTTATACACTTCTTTGTTGTTGCCGTATAAATTGCGGTCATTGTTACGCGCTTCTGTTTGCAAATGATAAACCGCGCGTTTGATCAGTTCATTGGCATAGCCTGCTTTCGCGAGGTATTGTACAAGCACGGCTTCTTCAATATTGCTATTGTTGTTGCGGTCTTCCCAATTGCCCAGGTAGCGGTAATTTAATTTCTCCTGAAATAATTTTACAATGCGGTTCTGGGTGAGGCGCTCTATTTGGCCGATGGAACTCATGTTAATTCTTATATAGTTTAAAGCTTATCTGGTATCGGTAAAACTCAATACTGGGAGCGACGGCCAAAGCTCTTTTGATTCTGGTGTCGTCTTCCAGTGCGATGATTACTCCTTTTACTTTTTGATTTTCTTCTGCTAATTCTTCCTGAACATAACCCATGTACCGTTGAATTTGGCCTGCTACATTGTCGCTCGCCCTTCCCTTTTTCAATTCAACCACCAGCAATTCGCTTTTGTCTTTGCTGATGGCAAGAATATCAATAGGACCTGTATCACTGGGATATTGCTGGCCCACTAATTCGCCGTCTTCTGAATAGATGTCGTATTTTCTACCCAATTCAGTTTGATTCCAGTTTTGAACCAGAAAATCTTCCAGATGCTTTTCCAAGGCAAATTCAGAAGGGTCTTCGATGGTTGAATCGGTTGAAACCAATACGGGAGGTCCTTTGCCACCGATTAAGGATTCGATTTCATCTGCATATTTGGAAATGTCGCTGATGGTACCAATTGAGCCTGAAGAGTTTTTCAGTTCATTGCTCATATCCTGTCGGTCGATGATGGTGGGATACCATTTTACGGTTCTGCGGTGCGGCAGAATATCATCAGGGTGGTAATGATAATTGGAGTCTATTTCTCCGACATAATATTTACCCTGACCATCGGGGCAGAGAATGATATCTCCTTTTGAAATTCCTTTACAGATGGTCCACAGCATACCACAAGCAAGGCCGGCAGATATTTTACCCTTGTTTGGGTTTTTGGTCAGCCAAACCGGAATAAATTGCTGATTGAAATCGCGCCAATTGTCTGGTAAATGCTGGGTTAGATCCTGGTCAATGCCAAAATCGGCGCCTATAAAACTTCCCCTGTAACAAAGCTCGGCATGGACACTTTTTGCACCCAACATGATGCGCTTGTATTGTTTCATACCAACCTGATTTTACCCGTTAATAATTCCTGCATCATGCCTTGTTTGATTTGTTTGGCTTTGGTGAGTTTGGTTTCTAATGAGGTGATTTCATTGTCAATATCAGACAGTATCTGTGCTATTTTATTTTGTTCTAGAAGAGATGGGAAAAATTTTTCAATTTTTTCTATTGTCTTTGCATTCAAACTGGGAACTCCAGATGCCTCGTTGAATGAATACCAATCAATCAAATTGAAAATATAATAAATATATTTTACATTATAGCCGATGAATACTTCAGTGTAAAACAAAGTATCTACTGTCCAAAAAGGTCTTTCCATAAACTGTGGTTTATCAATTGTACCTTTTCGACCTATTAAAACAGAAGGCTTATCGTAAAGAAAATGATCTGTAACCCCCATTTGTCCGCCTGTCCCCAATATTGGATATTGACCGTTGACTTCTTCAACTCCTTTTTGACTTTTTCCATGCTTAACTTTTAAGACCTCTCCCAACCTCTTGATCTCCCACCCCTTTTTCGGCTTTAGCAATTGCTGCATAGCACCTTGTTTGATATTGCGCTTTTTTTCTATGAGTTTTTCGAGGCTGGAGATGTAGGCATCGGCATCGCTGAGGGCGTTGGCGATGGCGGTTTGTTCGGATTTGGTGGGTGGGAGAGGGATTGGGATTGAATAAAAATCATTATGGTTCAGATCCGGTATTGTACTAATGCCAGCTCTATTCAATATTATCTTCTGCGTGTTTTTATCTTTTAAGTAGTATACTAGGTAATCTCTAACAACTTGATTCTTATCAAAATTTATCTTAAAAAAATTATTATGAAAAACACCTTCTACATCATGCACAACAATACCAGTATTTCCAGTTCTTGTCATTAATATATCTTTCTTTTCACAACAAACAGATTGACTATATTCATTAATATATTCTATTTCTTTACCATCATTTAGAAATTGAATTGTAATATATATTTTTGATTTTTCCGTTGGATCTTTAAAGCGATTTTGAATTGCAATTTGTAGTCCTTGGTTAACCCAACAAATTTCCTTTAATACTTTTAATAACCAATCCGAAGGGATAAAACCCACCTCCGTTTGCTTATACCCTTTCTTTAATTCCATACAAATCCTATTTTAGAAAGATGAGTGCATAGGATATTTGCGTGCAATTTGAATGCTCTATTTATCTTATACATTATTTTCTCTGTTATTAAAAAGTTGGCGTTTCTGTTCCAGTTCTTTGTGCAGTTTATCCTTTAGCAATTGCAGATCTGGCAATTCAGTAAAGTACTCGGCTACTTTTATTCCTGAGTTTTCAAGTTGAAGTAGTTCTATCTGCTCGTGTCCGCCTTCTGCGCATAGAATTAAACCAAGCGGTGTTTCCTCGCCCGACTGTTTTTCATATTTATCAAGCCAACGGAGATAGAGTTCCATCTGACCTTTGTAAGCCGCCTTGAATTTTCCTAATTTTAATTCTATAGCAATGAGCCTCTTTAATTTGCGGTGATAAAAGAGCAGGTCCAGATAAAAGTCCTCTCCATCTATGATCATTCTTTTTTGGCGTTCAACAAAAGTAAAACCCACACCTAACTCCATAATAAATGGCTCCAGGGAAGCGAGCAAGCTGTCTTCGAGATTTTTTTCGCTATAAGCACCACTCAGTCCTGTAAAATCTAAAAAATAGGGGTCTTTAAATACAAGATCGGAGGAAAATTCATGGCCGCTGCGCATATTGTGGAGTTCCTTTTTAATGACCTCATCAGGTTTGCCGCTTATAACAGTTCTTTCATAAAGCATCCCTTCTATTTGATTTCGTAAAGTATCTCTACCCCACGATTCGTTCATTGCAACGGTCAGGTAAAACTCTCTTTTTAAGGCGTCGTTCAAAGATAAAAGTTCTATAAAATGCGACCAGCTCAATTGTGTCGCAGCCTGCGACACAATTTGAATATCGGGAAAAAGCCCGGCAAACTGCATCATTCTGCGAATGTTACGCTCCTGAAAACCTCTTTTACCAAACTGTTGCTGCAATTGTGTCGCAAGCTGCCACACAATCTGTTTTCCGTATGCTGCCCGACCTCCATCCAGCAATTCATTGTTGATGCGTTCGCCAATTTTCCAATAAAGCAGTGTGATCGTTTTATTGGCAGTGGTGGCTACAAAAGTTCTCGCCTCCTCCACCAAACTACAGACGTCCTTATAAAGATTCGCAGTCAGTTTATCTAATTCCATACAAATCCCATTTTAGAAAGATGTGCATTTACTTTTTTCTCCAGCGCCTTTACTTCCTCTAATTGCAAAGGCGATGGCGTTTCGTAACGATCTGCCAATTCTTTAATGCGCTGTGTTAAACGCTGGCTGATGCGCTGCATTTCGTTTTGCACGGAGTGTTCCAGATGGCGAATCCATTTGTCTTCTACCACAATGGCTTTAATATCGTCCTCGCTCAGGGTTTTGTATTTGTCCCATACTTTTTGTTCAAGGGCCTTTTGTGCATCTTTTATTTTTTTGTTCAGATCAACTACTGTATCGCCGTGCTTAAGATAAGCTTCCAGTAGTTTTATTTCTTCTGCATCTGTTTTGTTTGCCCCCTTCGACAAGGTCAGGGCAGGCTTTATCTTTTTCAGTCTGTCTTTTACAGAGGAAGTGGTAATCTTATCCTTGTCGTTTTTGGCTTCAGCCATAAGGCCTTCATCGGCGCCATGTTCTTCTTCCATGGCTTCCATGTCGGCAGTAGCGGCATCGCGGGCAGCCTCCAGTTTTTCAATGGCCTTTTTATCGGCCTCAAAATACCGGGCAATCAACAAAGCCGGTTGTATGAATTTGCTTTCAATGCCTTCAAGACCTTCGACCTCTTTCTCCTTGGTTTTGCCGTCCTTTTGTTTGGTGGATTTTTTAATGCGATAAACTTCTTTGCCTGCCTTCCAGCCATCATCGCTGATCACATATACATCGTCCTGCATCACTTCGCTCCAGTAGGTCATCAAATGCTGGTATACATCGTAGGCATCTATCAAATGCAAACTACCAAAGGCCTCCAATAGATTTTCGGAAATTTCGTGAATCAACTTCTTGGGTTTTACACCTTCTTTCATGCCCTTGAGTTGGGGCAGTGTTTTCTTTTTCCATTGGGTGAATACTTTATTCACTTGCTGGCTGTAGCCTTCAAATTCAGGATGCGAAAAAATGGTGGTTTTGATTTTTTCTTTTTCAATTTTCAAGTCAAAATAGCCTTTGCGCTTGTTGTTTTTAAATAACACATTGCGGAGGTTCGGATAAACCTCCCAATAATTACTCAAGGCATCCACATCATGCGCTGGTATGCCACCGTTCAGGTGGGCATAGATGTCCTGCAGGTCTTCTTCTTCCTGGCTGTCGATGTAGCGCGGTATATTGAGGTTGTATTCTTTTTCTTCCACCTCGCTCAGCGGAATAATACGGCTGTATTTGGGTATTTCTAATTGCTTATTAAACGCATCCACAATTTTGTGAATGTCTTGATCTCGCAATCTGTTCTTGGGTCCATCTTTAGTAAAACCTTTGCTGGCATCAATCATAAACAAGGCCTTTCGGCTATCGGCATTTTCTTTATCGATCACAATCAAGCAGGCCGGAATGCCCGTGCCGTAAAACAAGTTGGCCGGCAAACCAATGATGCCTTTGATATAGCCTTTTCTGATCAGGTTCTTACGAATCTCTGCTTCTGAACCGCCGCGGAACAACACACCATGTGGTAAAATAACTGCTGCTTTGCCTTTGCTTTTTAATGAACGAATCATGTGCAGGAGAAAGGCGTAGTCACCATTTTTTTCCGGAGGAATACCGAAGCCTGCAAAACGGCCGTAATCATCTTCTGTTTCACTACCTACTTTTAAACCATTGCTCCAGTTTTTAGATGAAAATGGAGGATTGGCTACGATAAAATCAAACAACCTCAATCCACCATTTTCTTCCTTAAACTGCGGATCAGAAAGCGTGCTGTTGCCCGTACACTTGATCAAGGCCGTCGGGCAATCGTGCAAGACCATGTTCATGCGCGCTAAACCGGCAGTGCCACTTTCTTTTTCCTGACCATAAATGGTTATTTTGCGTTCTGCCTCATCGGCCACTTTCAAGAGCAGCGAACCAGAACCACAGGTCGGGTCATAAATAGTAGTATTGGCGCTGGTGCTTTTGTTGTTGATGCCAATGATCTTTGCCATGATGCGGCTCACCTCAGCCGGTGTATAAAACTGACCTTTGCTCTTGCCGCTTTCTGTGGCGAAGTTGCGCATGAGGTATTCGTAGGCATCGCCTAATATATCATCGCCTTCGGCTTTGTTTTTACTGAAGTCAAGGTTTGGGTTTTCGAAAATGGAAATCAAGTTGGTTAAGCGCTTTACCTTTTCATCGCCCGTCCCCAGTTTTTCGGGATTGTCAAAATCCACTTTGATGGAACCCAAAGTTTTGTTGGCTTGTTCCAATGGCGCTACTATCTTTTTGTTGATGTCATCGCCGATGTTATCTGTCCCTTTCAGCGCTACCATGTCCTTAAAACCAGCGCCTTTGGGCACCGTGATAGGCGCATAAGGAACGCCGGCGTATTTATCGCTGACGTATTTTATAAAGAGCATGATCAGAACATAATCCTTGTACTCGCTGGCGTCCATTCCGCCTCTTAGTTCATCGCAACTTGCCCAAAGTGAAGAGTATAATTCAGATTTTTTGATGGCCATATATTCGTTTTTGAACTTTTAAAATTTTAGGTTTGGTCTGATTTAATGTCAGGATATTTATTAAGTTTCTCCACTACTGTATCAATAATATTCTGTTCTGTCATTGGTTTGATGTAGTCCTTTTAAAATGCCCAATAACCCATAAATCGGCGAATGTTTTAGTATTAGTTATCAAATATACAACTCAGTAGCTTTCTTATATGGTTCGCACATGTATCGAAGTCTACCTACTTGATAATGAACCCTAAAAATGAGTTTGTAATTGAATGCCAAAAGGGCCGCCCCGCTGGGGCTTTGGGGATAGCACCTGAATCATTCTACCAAAATGCCGCCCCGCCGGGCAATGTCATTAAGTTTAGGCTTTCTATAAAATAACATTCGACCCTTTCCGGGTCGTTGGATCATTGCATGTCGATTGAGCTATAAACGTTTGATCCATTCTGGATCAGGAGATACGTGTAAACAATGCGATAAACGATCCAGTAATGGATCGCATGTTTATAGGTACGATCTTGACTT
>JANNEQ010000221.1:0-20489 GCA_031378885.1 Flavobacteriales bacterium | reverse complement strand
TAACGAAGCTACCAAAAAATGGACAATGGCAATAAGAGACTGGGGAATTATACTTAGCCAGTTTACCATTATATTTGGGGATAGATTAAAAATAAATTAAACCTCCGATTTTCTATTTACACACTTAGAGGGATAGTGTCCCATTTGTGTTTTGGGATAATCTTTGTATTTCTGTCATTTTAATTAACGTTTAAATATTACACATCTTTTGTTGTAGAATCTTGAGAAGTCTTCTATGGCAATGGAGTATGAAGAACCCCAAGGAACGTGTATGTAAACATTTTTGTTTTGAATATTTCACAGAAGTTGAAATCTTGTGCTGTGCGATATTATAACAGAAAGGGCCATAATTTCTATTTAAATTATAGCCCTTTGAACTTGCATTTACTACAGGGTAAACTCTTTGTATGTTATCACGTCTTTATAAACTCTAGGCTGAAACATGGATTCCAATTCTTCAATGTGAAATTTAGAGTACGGGACCATTTGGCAATGTATCATCCAATAATTCTTGAAGCTGCACCATCCATTAAATGTGATTTCGAATCCGGACTCAGTCAGTTTGGAACTGTACCACTCCCATTTTCTTATTTTTGAATTCTGGAAAGAAGAAACTATAGAGGGAATTGAAAATAGATATTCATCATTTCCGTAATCCAGATCGTCTAGTTGATTAATAAACTTAACAACTCTATCAGGAAGTAGTGATTTCCATTTCTCACTATCCGGTTTTAATTCTTTGTGAGTTAATAGTACCGAAACGATTTTTTTACAGTTTTCAAGTATTTCGTAAGGATTGTCTATTTGCTCAATTGTGAATATCGTATATTCTCCCGTGCTTGGTTTTTCGCCATTATTATTTGACGTTATTCTCTGTAATTCTGTCATTTGGTTTGTTTTTTAAATATTATACACCTATCTCTATAAAATTCTGCGAAGTCGTCCAAGGCGATTGAGTATGAAGAACCCCATGGCCCAGGCATTGGATCTCGCAAGTAAACAATTGTGTTTTCAATCTTTTCAATTAGCATTGCGTGAGGAGTATGTCCCTTGATTTGTATGGATACAATTGCTGTGTCTCCCTTTTTCAATAGTTTGACTAGGTTTTGGATCTCTAGTTTACTGTGCATTGAATATTTCAACTTGTTGCTAATCCCAAGCGCTTCAAGTACCTCTCCTGTTTTCATCATATTTGCACCATCTTCCGTAGTTTTAAATAGAATGGCGAGCTCTTCTTCGGCGATTAGAATTTTTCGATCTGCTAATACCATTCTCAAGCTAGCGGATGCGCACGTATAAAATTTCTCTTGTCCAAAAAGAGAAAGTTCAGTTATAAATGCCTCCATTCGGACATTGTTGTAGAAAAAGGCTGATTCGGTATATTTGCCTCCCTTTACAAGCCATGAGCCTTTGAATAATTTTTTATTCTTCAAGAACCAATCAGCTATCGACTTCCATATCTTCTCAAAGAACTCTGTCAAGGCTTGTTTGCCTTTACGAAGCAAAGATAGTATTTCATTCAATAGTTTGATGCCCTCATCGTAAGCAGATTTAGTGGCTTCTCCAACAACTTTTCCGGCTTTGCTTATTGTATTGCTTATCTCATCCAGATACTTAGCAGGAATGAATGCCTTTCCAACTTGAGCAAACTTGCCCAATTTAGCTATTTGGGTAAATGGAATAAAGAATGAAGCAATAAAGGCTAATCCGAATCCTGCCGCATAAGCTACTTTATCGGTGTTAATGTCTTCGCTGTTCTTTTCTTTGAAATAGAGTTTTATGTTTTCATAAGCCTGCACAATTGCGTCCCAAATCTCTCCAAAGTCAATGTTGTGTATGGCTTCTGTCAGATTGTCGAACATTTCCAGTATTTTATCTGAGTCCGAAGTAACCTCGTAGGGAATTTTTACCAACATACCCACAAATTTCAACAAACCACCTACAAAGTCCACCAGGCCATTCCAAATACCACAATAAAATGCAATTCGTTCGGAGATTAAAAAAATACTATCCGCCTGTATTACGAGCCCTTCGAATTTGGCGTACACTTTATCTATTAAGTCTATTATGTAAAGGTTGTATTTATTGATCAATGAAGTAACGACTTCAGCTATTTTAGCCTTGGCATCATCTGCGAAGCCAAGCATTACGGTGTCAACAAACCCGCTCGTGTCATACTCCCTGATTCCTTTTTCAATAATTTGGATCGTTTCCTGGCTGATGGTTAATGATTTTGTGATGTTTTCTTTTTTCAAAAAGTACTCCTCACTGTCCGTATCCCAAAATCGTTCGGGAATCGCCAGATAATCAAGAATAACCTGACCGGCAAAATCCAATACTTCTCCAATAACTTTTCCTGCTATGTTTGGAATACTCAGACAATAAATCAGGCCAGTGATCATTGATCTGACCGAGAACATATCGATGGTTACAACCCCCTTGTCAATAAGTTCTTTTAGCATGTCTCTCGAAAAACCAGGTACACTTGAGAGTTTTGAGTTTAAAAGACCGCCTTCGTCAAGAGTGAGGAGTACGTTTCGATCAACCAATGTACCAAATTTAGCGAAAGCCTTTTGTGTACTCCAGTCCCCCGTGTTGTCTTCTAAAAAGAAAAGAACTTCACTGGGTTTGGGCTCGCACTCGTTGTAGGCTTGTTCGACTTTTAAACCGTCTTTAGACACGAAAACCCGAACATCAAATAGAAATTCGCCATCATCCATTTTGTTATTGCCATTGTAATCCCTGTAAACATTAAAGTTTGAAGATGTCAAATCGCAATTGCATCCGGGTTCTTTTTCTATTGTAATTTTTCCATTGGGTGCAGGATTGGATGTTTGTTTTTTGGCCGAAGGAAAGAATAATTTCCCAATTTCATTGCTGTTGCGCTTTAAGCTCAGCCAATGAAATTCTGTAAGTGGACTAGCGGTAACATAAGGGTTGCCTGTATTACCAGGCAACCCGAATGTCTGACCGCCGCCACCATTGAGTTGATTGAAGAGAGAACCCCAATCAAAATCAAATGGATCGTCTGTCATTTGTTTTTAGTTTTTAGTTTAAAAAAATAATTACTGTACAGCTTATGGCTTGATTAACTCCAGCAAAGCCGATGAACCAATTACATTGGTTGTCGTATCTGGATTTTCAACATCGCTACAGCATGGCAGACCTTCTTCCTGAAGGAATGCTGATTTGCCCTGAATGATAGCCAGCGTAGTTGGAACTCTTGTCAACCATTCTTCTTCTACAGCGCCTTCGACGGTTTGCATCTCTTCGACAATTGAAAGATAGAGGTCGCTATTTGTTCCGGGAACAAGATCATTGCCCAGCCAGATTTTACCTGTCTCAAGATAATATGCTACGGCTTCTGTAAATTCAGGACGTACCGGAACTACCACGCGTGCCATACCTGATTGAAGAAATGCCTGATAAATTAAATCCGCATCATCCGATTGAATCAAATCTGCCCAATCGCATTTATCTGCCCAATAATAAGGGTAGAATAAATAAGACATGATGGTCCAGTCGAACGCCTGTTCAAAGAATTTTACTTCTGATGTGTATTGTTTAAATTCTGCGGTTTGTGCCACTTTCGGAACGCTGTATTTTTTACAAGCATCTTCATCGGTGTACATTTTTTTGCCTTGTACAATGCAGTATGGCTTTGATATCATTTCAATACAAGCGCGTTTCAACTCACGTTGCTCAGTGATTCTGTTCAACGCCGGGTTAGTTGGCTTGGTCTCTTCTGAAGCCGCTGCTTCTGCTGCATCTTGTTCCTGCTGTTCATTGAACTGATCAAGAAGACTCTGATAAGCATCCTGAAGAATTGTATAAGACTCGGTCTGCCAAGCCTCGAAAATTGCATCGCTTAATTTGCAAGCGATGGTTACCTGTACACCATAAGTGTAACATTTGTCACCCGTGAAGGTTACAGGAACAGTATTCGCAATTTTCGGATTGAACATTCCACTGATTCCACCTGTGGTAGTTTGCTCACCCCCGCGAAGGCTTCCTCTTCCGCCAGTCAGGCCGCCTATGTTGTAATACCAATGCGCTTTTTCACCCGTTCTGGCTTTCCATCTGAAACTGTAGTTTCCGGAAACTGATTCTGCAAGATAATCGGGATCGATCGAAATACTGAACTGTTGAGTCCAATCGGGTCCATTGTGTTTGATCGGTGGAACCGGAGAAAATGCCTGACTTACATTTTTGTATTCTTCTTTTGGCCCGTTCAATTGAATGCCATATTCCTGACCCAATGTCGCAAAATTCGAACGGTTGATGTCTTTGAAAGAATTGATACCCATGTCTTCCAACGACTTTGGAGCTTGTGGCTCTTCAAGATTGGAGTTCGGATCATTTTCCAAAACAGGCACATATTTCATGGCTCTCTTAATGAAGGCGGCTGGTTCGGGAACCATAAACTCAATCATCAGGCGTTTGCCATAATTTACCAGTCTGTTCTTGTAGATCACATCTATCCAGCGATAAATTCCTGTAACATGTTCGTTACCCGCGCGATTGTCAAAACCATGTTTGTTGTTTTCTTCGAATTCTTTGATCATCTTCGAAGTACGTTTTTCGCTGGTCTTTTGAACAATACGCTCAAGAGCACGGTTCGTTACTTCTTCTGCATATGTCTTGGCAGCAGTATTGGAATAAGAAGATGAATTTGAACTTGCGAAATCCGCATAAGCATTGGCGTCAATGGTGATTCCGAATTTCTTTCCGGAAACTCCCAATGAACCACCATAACTGGCTGATCTTTCCTGATCCAGAACAGTGGCAATTTCAGAACTCAGCTCATTTCTGCTGGTTGAGGTAACATCTGACAGGCTTTCAATTTCAGTTTCTCTGGTGCTTTCAGTAGTGAATTCAGAACGTACAAGATTGCGCGTGCTGCGTTCTTTGTATTCACGTGCCATGATGTTTTCAATATGAGATACTTCACCAGGAACATAACAACAAACTTCCTGCTCTACACGACGGAAATCTGCGATACCCAGGTTCTGCACACCATTGAGTTCTCCGCCGCATCTATCCAAATTCCAGTATTTGTAGCAACGAATAAGTTCGTCAGGAATTTCAATTTTGATGTCTTGAAATTTATTGAATTCAGCACCCAATAGTGCTTTACTGTTTTTCACCACGTGATTTACAATCAGCATTTGGTTACAAGCCTGGAGTATCCGGGGATTTGTTCCGGTAAGAACCTGATAGAAGAGAATATCGAAAATGTGAACAATTTCTTTTAAATCCAACAAGCGCATTTCAAGTTGTAATTCATGAATGTCCAGAATGCTCATTTTTTTCTTTATGATTCTGCTGCCTAAATCATAAAGAGGAGTATTGATTTTACGAATTTCTTCAAAGCTGTTGACTTTAGGAAATTGATTCAAATAACCACTGTAAGGATCTGGAATGGTTTTTGCGGCGGGCACTTGTGGATACGGACATGAACTGGCCAAACTCACTTGTAAGTTGGGGTGAGTAACGAAACGAAGTGATCGGGTGCCTGGATCAAGATGTTCCGGCGAGCGATAGGTTGCAAACCGGAACAAGTCCTTTGTAATGGAATATTTACTTGCCATTAGTTTTTTAATTTAATTGTTTAAGAAAAAATGTTTGATTTACGCTCAGATTGGGCAGTAAGAATTACAATACCAATAATCGGTTTGTTTTTATACTTTTCCATTAAATAAAACAATTGCGGGTGACCGGGATTACCGGGAGATACTTTGTAATTTAGTTTTTAGTCTTCTTTCACCTTTGTCGGATTTTGCAGGAGTCAAAATCTGAAGCGTTTAATGGCGCAAAAATACGCCTTTCACCTACCTTTTGTCAAGAGAAAACCATTCACAAAATCCATTGTTAATTCTAGTTTTTTGACCGTCAATATTATAGGAGAACCAACTAAAAAGTAATGAACAATTATCTTCTTTTTTATCGGCCAAACGAAAAAATGGAGTGAAAAAAACCTGGTTTTTCACAATACCTGCGCAAGAGAAAATCCAATGATGTGCTATACTCATCTTCAAACATACAATACGCTACTTCGTACTCAACTCCTCAAAAACAGCAGTCAACGGTCTCTCAATTCCATCACTGCCCCAACTTTCGAATCCGGGAATAAATTTCTTCTTCAGAAAATCTTCCTTAGAGGTGCCGGCCTTTATTTCTTTTTGGCCAAATTCTAATACGCTTTCCAAATAAGATTTTTTGGTTCTGATATTGTCCAGGGTTCCTTCAATGCCCATTGCTTCTGAGCCATGTCCGAAGATGAACAATGTATCCTTGTCAAATTTTGAAATCACTTTTTGCAAAATGAGAATCCAGTTTTGAATATTCGCCCCCGACGAACGATCAACATAAGGATGCCATCCGTTGAAAACCAAATCGCCCATGTGAACTATATTCTTATTGACAAAATGCACCACACTATCTCCGCTGGTATGGCCGCAGCCATAATATTCCATTTGGATAATTTCATTGCCGATTTTTGTCTCCCATTTGTCTTTGTATGTTTCTGTGGGATACAATTGTTTGTCTTCCGATTTGAATTGTCTGGCTTTTATTTCCTGGTATTGTTTTGAATTTTCATGGGCTGCTATATGTTCTACCAGACCCTTGTAAGCAATATTGCCGGAGGTGTGATCACCATGGTGATGGGTATTGATCAGATATTTGAATGGCGCATTACTTCGCTTTTTCAAATCATCGATTACGAATTGCGACTGGTCGCGGAATTGCGCATCAACCACTACAATACCCTCCGCCGAAAGAAGAAACGCTATGGTTCCACCACCTGCAGGGTCTGTGAAAATACCAAAGTCGGGACGAAGCATTTTAATTTGTCCGCTTTGTGCCAGGTGGAGTGAGCTGGTTAACTTTCCAAAGCTATCCAGTGGACGTAAGGCAGCGGACAGACTCAACAACAGTGTAGACTCAAGGAAGGTTCTTCTTTGCATGGGGCGGATTCTTAAAATGGTAAATCGGTGTCTAATGTAGCAGTTTCGAGTGGGTTTATGAAACTTTCCCCGAATATTATTGGTTTGTTATTGTTCTGAATTTTATGGGCAGATGAGGTCTTATGGTTTGCCAATTAGAATGTATGTCAAAAGGGTATTTATCCCGTATTACCAAAATTGAGTAATTCTACGCATTTATTTTTACTACTATTGTATTTTATTTGTTGTCGTTGCGGTTTTGGAATAATAGAATAAGATCTCAGGAAAAAGCAATTTTTCCTGACCACAATAGCAATGGAAATACGCCAATATGTTGGCTGTTTTTGATTTAGTTCAAAGTATTTTGTTGACTACTAATTATTAGAAATTAAAAATGGATAACCACGTCATATTTGTGGGGCCGTCTGGACAATTTGGTTCAGGTCCTGATTACACTTCTAAAGAACAAATTGATGAATTGATAAAAAACATCAAGGCTTCTGCTTCTTCTTCCGTCAGCCTTTACTTTCACGGAGGTCTGGTGAATCGCGAAAGTGGAATAGAAGCGGCAAAAGAATATTCGCTTTTGTTCGAAGAGGCCAATTCATTTCCGGTTTGTTTCGTATGGGAAACGGGATTCAAAGAGATTCTGATCGAAAGACTTAAGACCATCCACAAATCAAAGTTGTTTCAAAAGGCTCTTGTTAAGGTGCTGAAAAAATTTGCAGAGCGTTACATTCCTGTTGTTCAGTCGCGTGGCGCAGCTTCTATTACAGATGCATGGGTGGAAGATCAGTTGAAAAGGGATTTTCCTTTTGAGAATTTTGACCACAATGTGTCTGCTAAATCACGATCTGTGGGTGTTGGAAACGAGTACGAGCGCGGTGAATTTGAAGTGACCCAGGAAATTGAGGCTGAACTTGAACGCGAATTGTCAATGGACGCAGAATTCGATGAAATAGTGATGGAAGAAGCGAATCTTGATGCCAGTAAATCTACTCCACGGGCTCTTGTGACGGGAATCACAGTGATAAAAAAAATTGCAGCCATCGTGTGGCGTATTATCAAACGTTTCTACCAACACCGCGACCATGAAATATATGCCACTTCTGTGGAAGAAATATTGAGGGAGTTTTACATCGGTGAGATTGGCACAGAAATCTGGTCTTTGATGAAGGACAAAGCTGCTAATATGTGGAGGGACGATGACCCGGCTACAAATAAGAACGAGCAAGGTGTGGCCGGATATTTTTTGAATAAAATGATTGAACTAAAAAAGGAAGTGCCCGGACTTGAAATGAATATTGTTGGGCATAGCGCCGGCTGCATTAGTTTGCTCCATGCTTATCAGAGTATTCGTGTTAAGAATTGCAGAGATTTGGTGAAAGAAATGATCTTGATTGCACCTGCTGCGCGGATAGATTTGTGCAATGAAATGATGGAGGGTGATACTTCATTTGCAAAACGAATTACGTTGTTTGCATTGTGCGACGAACTCGAAATCCACGACACGCTTATCAAAGTCATTTATCCGGCCTCACTTCTTTATTTTGTCTCTGGTTTGCTGGAAGGCGAAGAGAACGATGCTATGATATTGGGCATGCAGCGTTTCTGGCTCGATGAATTTGTTTTATCGGACGCTGAAGAAATTCTAAAGGTAAAAGAACTTTTTATAGCTTCCACCAATTCAAAAGTAGTTTTCTCTCCTACAGAAATTGATGCTTCTCACGGAGGCAAGAATAGTGGTACAGGCCACAGCCAGATCGACAACGATCCATTGGTGCAGGAGAGTATTAAATTTCTAATTGAAAATTAGATGGAAAATTTTGCAATTGTAATCGGCATTGACAACTACCTGAAAGCCAATGATGGATTGGCACCGCTCTCCGCAGCGGTGGCCGACGCTAAGGCTTTTATGGATTGGGTGGGCGACCCCAATGGCGGTAATGTGAAGAGTGAACATTTATTCAGTTTGCTGAGTCCGTCCGATCAGCACATTCCTACACAAGCAGAGTTCGAAAATGAATTCGCTGGTTTTATTGAAGTGCTGAGAAGCGACCGTTCTCCAAAGGGCCGGTTCTATTTTTATTTCGCAGGTCACGGAGTGGCCAATCCTGACGATGACAGCGAAAATTATTTGTGTATGGCCAATTGGACCAAATTTTACAGCAACCGCGCTTTGTCGATGGCCGACGGAGTGTCATTTCTGAGTTTTCTCGGATTGTTTCAGGAAATTGTTTTTATAGCCGATTGTTGCAGGACTACTTTTCTGCGCGCATCAAAGGGATTTTTTGGTCCACCCAATATAAGCCTTGGCGATGCGATTGGAAAAAATTCAATGTTTGTTGCTCTGGCTGTTCCTTATGGCGAAAAGTCGAATGAAGCACCAACTGTAAACCCGGTAACTGGAGTTACTCAAAACAGAGGTGTATTTACCGAAGTACTGATTGAGGGACTAAAGGGGAAGGCCAGTAATGCGCAGGGTTTGGTAGACCATAATTCGCTCACCAATTATTTGAAAATGGAAGTGCCAAAGCGCGCGCAGGAAAAGGAAATCCGACAGGCAACTCCTGATATAGAAGTTAAATTTTCAAGAGATTGCTCAGGCCCGGAATGCACCAGAATTGTGTTTTCATCTTTTGACCGCAATTGCAATGTCACTTTCACCTTTACCCAAACCGGCGAAATTAAACTGGTGAACAGCAGCAATGCTTTGATGGAGACGTATAAGATTACAGGAGAATTTGAAAAACGTAATATTTCACTGCCGGTAGGCGTTTATTCTCTTGTAAAGGATAACCAGCGCAATACAGAAAAGTTTTTTCGCATAGAAGCCACGGACCAGGAATTACCCATAACCTATTAATCATGAAAAAGATTAAACTTACTATAGGAAGCGGATCGGAATACCGACATGCAGTGAAGGTGTCTATTTTCGACCCATTCGGAATCTTAATTTCTGAATTTAACGCTTCTCAGGTCAAAACATTTGATATCGATGAAGGCATCTATACCGTGCGTCTGGAATTATATGGTGTTCTCCAGGATGAAATGCTAAGATTGTTTAATGACGAAGAGTTTATTGCATTGCGCATGTTGCCGAAAGAGAATGAAATCAATTGGCCGGAGGTGCGCATCTTGCCTTTACCACTCATCTACAGCGCCATTCCTTTCGCCGATACCAATTATAAAACTTACGCCAGCACAGAGGCATATTACCTGGACGCAGCGCTCGAATTTAGCCAGAAATCTACCGCACTGGATGAGCAGGGTGAAGATAATTCATTGTTCATGTTTTTGCGTTTTCCGAATAAGGACAAATACGAAAGCTCAAAACAATATTGGCCGGGCGGCTTTGAAAAGTCTTTCTCTTTGCTCAAGGACACAACCGAAACGTTAATGGATATTGAAAGCTCAAATGCCAGTGTTGATTTGGTCAACGGTTATGTCGCATTTAATGTCCGTCTTAAGCAGGGTGGTTATTTTATCAAAGTAGCTTCGATGCTTGGTATTCAACTTATTCCGGTCTATGTATTTGCCGGATGGCATACACAGGTTTTTATGACCCTCAGCGACAGGCCGCTATTTAGCTCATTGCGCACAATACTTTCAAGGAAAAGAGAATTTGAACCTGAACATAACGTTCGCAATAAATATTGCGATATTTTGGTAGATAAAATTCAGAACAACGATAATTCAATCACCAATGAAATTATTGAATACGTTTCTTCCAACGAGTATGAATCGCCCATGTTGGCTTTGCTCTGCATATATGCTTACATGAATGGAGATTCAGATGCCTTTGATGCACAGATTGGCGCCATGATAGCTCAATTGCAGAGTCTCGCGGCCAACAACAATATTCAATCGCCCGATTTGCAAGCCATTAATCTTCTCGCAGAAATGTACCTCAATCAGCCCAATGAAGTGAAGGGCTCTATATCTGGTGTGCCCATGTTGCGCATTGGCATGGAGTCGATCAGTGATGCGGCAGTGAAATATCCGAAGCTCATTCAGAGTTCAAGCGTACTGGATTTTGCCATTGAGCGAATGAACAAAAGTGCAGCCTTCACCTTTTTCGATTGGTACGACGACAACAAAGTCATCCCGGTGGATGACCACGAGTATGAGATCAATTCCAATCTTGCCGAACTGCTTCCAAGAATAGGTCGCAGGCATCCGAAATTACATTCTAAGGCGCTTGCATTGATTACTTCTTCTGAAGATATTTTGCGCAGATTAGAAGAGAAAAATAAAATCAAAGTAGAAACGGCCAGTTATTACCGCAAGGCCATTCGATTCTTAAAAGGAATGTTCGGCGAGGCCAAAGAAGCGGCAGAGCCTGCTATTACATCAAATGAAAGCGTTGTTCAGGTATCGCAGGCGAATCCACAAATGACCGAAAGTTTCAATCGCATTATTGAAGATCCACGGAGCTCAGACATTGCAATCGGAGTAGCATCTTACCTGATGGAACACCCTGATGCAACAGAAGAACAAACCTCTGCCGACCTGAAAGTGCCTCAGGCAATCGTGTCGAGGATTTTTGGTAATATGAATAAGTAAATGGCTTTATCCATTCACACCTGGTGTGTATTCGAAATGGGAATTTTTATCTTACCCGTGTAACTTTTACTTCAATTGAGCCGCGGTTATTCGAATAATAATCCGGATGATCATTGGCAAAAAATCTTAACTCGCCACTTTCCGGAATCGGATAATCTGACAAGAATTCTCCAATCGGAAATTTAATTTCAGAATGTCCCTGCACCAAACCACAAAGGCAGAAGTAATTGATATTGGGTATATGCAATTCTTTTCTTCGATAGGGCAAAGAAAAACCCTTGGGCCCGCATCCGATAAAGTAAAAGTCGGTCCAGCGTTGTCCTTTCTCTACGAAGAAGGAATAAACTTCACCTTTATTCACCGTTATGGAAGGATTACCGCCTGGATATTCTGCAGCAATGACGGTGATAGTTTCGGTTTGGTTGATGGTGATTCGCATTTTAATTTATTTGATGCAAATTACAAATATTTGTGTAAACTGAAAAAAGTTGAATGTTTTGTTTGAATTGTTCAACCCAGGGTTGTGAAAGAATTCGTCGTTGGTGAACCCCCGGTTTCGCACCTTCGGTGCTTTACCGGGGGCTATTCAATGTTGAAGCCTTTCAGGCTTCTTTGTGACGTTTTGGGTAGTCGGACCCAATCGATTCATTCAACAATTCTTGAGCTTTTATGTAAAAAAACGTATAATAAGCCAGCGCCTCATGATCCTGAAAGGATCAAACATTGAGTAGCCCTCATTGGAGATCCGAAGGATCGAAACTGGGGGTTTGAGTCGCGCGATGAGTTTATTCCTGACTCTGATGATGAAACGAAATATTATTCCAACGCCTCATGATCCTGAAAGGATCGAACATTGAGTAGCCCCCAGTATAGATCCGAAGGATCGAAAATGGGGGTTTGAGTTGCGCAATGAATTTGTTCCTGACTCTGATGATGAAACGACATATTATTCCAGCGCCTCATGATCCTGAAAGGATCGAACATTGAGTAGCCCCCATTGGAGATCCGAAGGATCGAAACTGGGGGAGGCAAAAAAGCGCGTTCACGAAATTCCCGACTCTGAAGGAGTCGAATATCTATCCGAAAATGGAATATTGTGTTTGAATTGTTCAACTCTTTCAGAGTTGGGAATGAATTTCTGGATCATGTTTACCCCCGGTTTCGCACCGTTGGTGCTTTACCGGGGGCTATCCGTGTTGAAGCCTTTCAGGCTTCTTTGTACTTGCTATTACTCGAATAATGAATAAAAAAACCCAGCCACAGCCAGGTTTCTTACAATCCATATTCTCTACAAAAAGCCAAGCTCCAACATCGCCTCCTGACTCATCATGCTTTTATCCCAGGGTGGATCCCAGGTAATTTCTACTTTGCAGCCTGTGGTTTCTTTGATGCCGGCTACTTTGTTTTCTACATCGGGTGGAAGGGTTTCGGCTACGGGACAAGAAGGCGAAGTAAGGGTCATCGAGATGGTGATGAAATTTTCATCGTTTACTGCGATGCCGTAAACAAGCCCCAATTCGTAGATGTCTACCGGAATTTCGGGGTCGTAAATGGTTTTTAATACCTCTATTACTTTCTCTTGCAATGCTTGTTTGTCCACTGTTGTATTTTTCTTTTTCTTCTGTGCGATGATCAGGTATTTGTTTTACGAATCATCGCTGTGAAGTGGTATTTGTCTGTCTTCTTTTTCTCCGAAATTGTTTTACACAAAGTCGTGAGAATTTTTTTGGTGAAATTATGGATTCATTTCACCTTGGGCAGATGTAAAGGCAAGGCCGTACATCTTCATTTGTTTGATCATCGAAGCCAATCCATTGCTTCGTGTGGGCGATAAGTGCTCGTGTAATCCAATGGCTTGTATAAAGCCCATGTCAGCGGCGGCAATTTCCTGTGGCGTATTTTCATCCAATACACGTACTACCAGTGCCACCAATCCTTTGGTAATGATGGCGTCGCTGTCGGCAGTGAAATGAACCAATCCTTCACCGGTTTTTTCTGCATGAAGCCAAACACGCGATTGACAGCCTTTGATGAGGTTGTCGTCGGTTTTGTACTTTTCATCAATGAGGGGCAAGTCCTTTCCCAATTCGATGATGTACTCGTACTTCTGCATCCAATCGGGAAACATGGCGAATTCTCCAATGATTTCTTCTTGTCTTTCTGCAATGTTCATCACCGACATTTTAGCGCAACATGGTTAATGCTTTTTGCAAAGCGTGGATGAATAAATCTATTTCTTCTGTGGAATTGTAAACGGCAAAAGAGGCGCGCAACGAACCGGGCACACCATAAAAATCCCACAGGGGCTGTGTGCAGTGGTGACCAGTGCGCAATGCAATGCCTTGTTTGTCGAGCAAAGTACCAATGTCATAAGGATGAATGCCTTCTACATTAAAAGAAATCACAGCTACTTTTTTGGAGGAAGTGCCGTAAATCTTTAAATCTTCTATGGCCTCGAGTTTTGCTGTGGCATATTCCAGCAATTCATTTTCGTGTTGGGCTACATTTTCCCAGCCGAGTTCAATGGCAAAATCTATGGCGGCTCCGAGGGCAATTACGCCTTCAATATTGGGTGTGCCGGCTTCGAATTTGTGTGGAATCTCATTGTATGTAGTTCCAGAAAAGGAAACGGTCTTGATCATTTCTCCACCACCGCGATAAGGCGGCATGGATTCGAGTAATTCGCTTTTTCCGTACAAAATTCCTGTGCCGGTAGGGCCATAGAGTTTGTGGGCAGAGAAGCAATAAAAATCGCAATCAAGATCCCGTACATCCACAGGGAAGTGAACTACAGCCTGCGCGCCATCTACTAAAACTTTCGCGCCAAGTGCATGGGCTTGTTGTATCAATTCTTTTACCGGATTGATAGTCCCCAATGAATTGGACACATGATTTACTGCCACCAACTTTGTTTTGGAAGTGAGTAAATTTTTGATGTCGCTCAAATCCCATTCGCCAATCGAATTGACTGGAATTACCTTGATCACCGCTCCTTTTTCTTCGGCAATCATCTGCCACGGAACAATGTTGCTGTGGTGGTCCATCATCGACAACAGAATTTCGTCGCCGGAATGTATGTTTTGTCTGCCCCAGGTTTGTGCCACGAGATTAATAGAATCTGTCGTGCCTGAGGTAAAAATTATTTCGCGGTTTTCACGGGCATGGATAAATGCAGTGACTTTGTTGCGGGTGCTTTCAAAGGCGTCTGTGGCCAAATTGGCCAGATAATGCACTCCGCGGTGGATATTGGCATTGTAGCCGGTGTAATACTCAGTGATGGCTTCAATCACCTTCATCGGCTTTTGCGATGTGGCCGCATTGTCGAAGTACACCAGTGGATGTCCATTCACTTCCTGGTGCAGAATAGGAAATTCATCGCGGATTTTGTCGGTCTCGCTTTGAACTTTGCTTATTTCTTCTTCCATCGTGCTGTTCATCTTCTTAAATTTTTTGTTGAATTAATCTACCAGCAATTGTCGCTGGTGCAATTCGTTTACCACATATTCACGAACGGCATCTGATTTTACTTTGCCCATTACATCATTTATAAAGGCAGATGTAAGCAACTTCTTCGCGCCGTCTTCGGAAAGTCCGCGGGCACGGAGGTAAAATACAGCGTCGTCGTCCATTTGCCCGGTACTTGTGCCATGCGAACATTTTACGTCGTCAGCGTAAATTTCAAGTTCTGGCTTGGTGAACATCTGTGCATCATCAGACAATAGAACGTTGGAATTGTTCTGGTAGGCATTGGTTTTTTGCGCATCGGGACGCACAAATACTTTTCCGTTGAACACAGCTGTGCTTTGGTCGTTCAAAATTCCTTTGTACAATTCATTGCTGTTGCAATCCGGAACCCTGTGGTCCACAAAGGTGTGGTTGTCTACCAATTGTTTTCTTCTGGGCAAATAAAAACCGTGAAGGTTGGCTTCACAATGTTTTCCGTTGATGGTAATGTTGAGGTTGTTTCTTATCCAACCACCATCTACAGTAAGGGTATTGATGGTGAACAACGCGTGTTCTTCCATCTGGATATTTTCTTCTACAATAGAAAAATGAAGGTCATTTTCCAGTTGTATTTTGTCGAAATTCACTGCTGCATTTTTCTTTACATCAATGTGTATTGCCCGGCAGCAAAGGTGTTTTTCGGCATGTTGGTCATTTCCAACAAAAGACTCAATCAGATTCAGTTCACTTTTTTCTTCGGCTAAAACAAAGATGGCCGGAAGCGAAACATTGTTCTCCCCTTTTTGAAAGTGAAAGATATGAATGGGATGCACGGCGCAAACTCCTTTTTCTATTTTGATAAAAAGGGTATCTGTACAATGGCTTACGCGCAATGTCTGAAAAATATTTTTATTCTCTGTTTCCAGCCAGGCATTGAACTGACTGAATGCAGAGAGGTCAGAAATTTCGCGTGTAATGCTGATTCCTTTTTGCTCTTTAATGGTAGAAAGTGATTCATTCCAGAATCCATTGACAAAAACCAACGTGGTAGCTGCTGTTTGTGGAATGAGGTAAGGAGCAACATCAATTTTGCCCGAATGATTTTCAATCTTCCATTGCTCAGCGCTGATGCGCGCTGTACGGGTATATTTCCAGTCTTCCACACGCGAAGTGGGAAAGTCCAGTTCTGACAATCTTTCCTGATGTTGTGCTACGAGCAGAGGCTCAAACTTTGTCAATGCAGAAGAATGTCCTTCCAGTGCATTCAGAAAGTTTTCTTTGGCAGGATTGGTTTTCAAACTTGTCTCCATCATCAGGCTTTTACTGATTCTACTTCGTCTTTGATCCAATCGTAACCGCGCTCTTCTAATTCGAGGGCCAGTTCTTTGGTTCCACTTTTTACAATTCTTCCTTTATACAATACATGCACAAAATCTGGAACGATAAAGTCGAGCAATCTCTGGTAGTGTGTAATCACCACAAATGAACGTTCGGGTGAACGCATGGCATTCACGCCATTGGCTACAATGCGCAAAGCGTCAATGTCGAGTCCTGAATCTGTTTCATCCAGAATGCCGAGAGTAGGCTCGAGCATGGCCATCTGAAATACTTCGTTGCGTTTCTTTTCTCCACCGCTGAATCCTTCATTCACTGAACGGTTGGTGAGTTGTCCATCAAGTTCTACAAGCTTCGATTTTTCACTTACTTTTTTCAAAAAATCTTTTGCACTCAAAGGCTCAAGTCCCTGGTGTTTTCTGATTTCAGTCAATGCTGCTTTCAGAAAATTCATATTGCTCACTCCTGGAATTTCTACCGGATATTGAAAGGCAAGAAAAACGCCTTCTCTGGCGCGTTCTTCAGGCGCCATGTCGAGTAAATCTTTTCCATTAAAAAGAATGGACCCTTCGGTTACTTCGTAATCTGATTTTCCGGCTAGAACAGCTGCCAATGTGGATTTACCTGAACCATTGGGGCCCATAATGGCGTGCACTTCTCCTGGTTTAACAGTAAGTGAAAGCCCCTGAAGAATTTCTTTTTCTTCGATGCGGGCGTGTATATTGTCGATGATTAACATAATATCTTTTCTTTCTCTTTTTCCTTTGGTTATTATTTATCCTACACTTCCTTCTAAGGAAATGGCCAGTAATTTCTGTGCTTCCACGGCAAATTCCATGGGCAATTGGTTCAATACTTCTTTGGCATATCCATTTACAATAAGTGATATGGCTTGTTCCATATCCAAACCTCTTTGTAAACAATAAAAAATCTGGTCTTCGCCAATTTTAGAAGTAGTGGCTTCGTGTTCTACTTTGGAAGTTTTGTTTTTTACTTCAATATACGGGAATGTATGTGCACCGCTGGTATCGGTCATGAGCAATGAATCGCATTGCGAAAAATTTCGGGAATTTTCCGCTGATTTGTTGATCTGAACCAATCCTCTGTAGGAATTCTGACTGTGGCCTGAACTGATTCCTTTTGAAATAATCGTACTCTTTGTATGCTTACCAATGTGAATCATTTTGGTGCCGGTGTCTGCCTGTTGTACATTGTTGGTCACGGCTACGGAATAAAATTCTCCAACGCTGTAATCGCCTTTTAGAATACAACTTGGATATTTCCAGGTGATGGCGCTTCCTGTTTCTACCTGCGTCCACGAAATTTTCGATTTGTAGCCATCGCACAAACCGCGCTTGGTTACAAAATTGAAGATTCCTCCCTTGCCGTTTTTGTCACCGGGATACCAATTCTGTACGGTGCTGTATTTGATTTCCGCATTTTCCAGCGCAATCAATTCTACTACAGCGGCGTGAAGTTGGTTCTCATCGCGCTGAGGAGCTGTGCAGCCTTCGAGGTAGCTGACATAACTTCCTTCGTCGGCAATGAGCAGAGTACGCTCGAATTGTCCGGTGCCAGCTTCGTTGATTCTGAAATAGGTGCTGAGTTCCATTGGGCATTTCACTCCTTTTGGAATATAGCAGAATGATCCATCGGTGAAAACAGCAGAATTGAGTGCGGCGAAAAAGTTGTCTGTTCTTGGAACAATAGAACCGAGGTATTTCTTTACCAACTCAGGATGCTCCTGAACGGCATCGCTGATGGAACAAAATATAATGCCGAGTTCTCCTAATTTTTCTTTGAAGGAAGTGGCTACGGAAACAGAGTCCATTACAAAATCTACTGCAACGCCACTGAGTCTTTTTTGCTCTTCCAATGAGATGCCGAGCTTGTCCATTGTTTTTCTCAACTCTGGATCCAATTCGTCCAGGCTGTTGAGTTTTACTTTGGCTTTCGGCGCTGAATAATAAGAAATGGCCTGGTAGTCCGGCTTTTTGTAAGTGACATGCGCCCATTCAGGCTCTGTCATTTTTTGCCAGATGCTAAAGGCTTCAAGACGCCATTCGAGTAGCCATGAAGGCTCGTTTTTCTTATGAGAAATTAAACGAATAGTATCTTCAGTCAAACCAGCAGGTGCTTTGTCTGATGCTATGTTTGTCGTAAATCCAAATTCGTACTCTTTCGATGTAAGCGAATCCAGTAATTCATCTCCTTCGTATGCCATTATCTTCTTTCGGTGTGGAACGGTTCCACTTTATGAAGTACTAATTATGTATGATGCTTAATCAAAAAGATCAGATAAAATTTTTATCTTGTTTTTTGATCTGGCTCTTGAGAGAGATTTGATAGAAGTGTTTTCGTTTATACCGATTCGGTATATACCACTATAACATTTTAATTAGTCTTTGGACTAGATTAAGATGAACATTGGTATTAGATGCTGAAGCTTTCGCCGCATCCGCAGGTTCTGGAGGCATTTGGATTTTTGAAAACAAATCCTTTGCCGTTGAGTCCGCCGGTGTATTCGAGTTCTGTGCCTACGAGGTAAAGAAAACTTTTGCGATCGACCACTACTTTTACTCCATTGTCTTCAAAAACCTGATCGCCTTCTTTCATTTCATGATCGAAGGTCAATTGGTACATCAATCCTGAACATCCACCGCCTTCAACGCCAACACGGACAAATGATCCGTTGGGGTGGTTTTCGGATTGGAGCAGGTGACTTACCTGCTGCTTGGCGCTTTCTGCTACTTTAATCATATTTCTTTATGTTTAAACCTCTGAACATCCTGAATGTTCTGGGGAATCATTCATTATTTAGAAATATTCTAAATTGTTTCAGGGTGCTAAAATACCTCCATTAAGGTATTGGGGCCAAAAGAATTTGGAGGAAAGTGCGGATTTTGGGGAAAATATGGCGTGGGTGCGTTCTCTAAGCCAGCGCCATGGAGGGCCAGCGCCATGGAGGTAGGCTTAAGTGGCGCTCCCACACCCTTCCGTTGGGACACATTCGCTAAGCCAACCCCATAGAGGTGTTCGGCAGCTTCAAGGATTGCAAGGCCCGGCCACGCTGAGCTAATCCAGCGCCATTGAGGTAGGCATAAGTGGCGCTCCCACACCGTTCCGCACCATTCGGTGGGGACAAGTTTGGTTGGGTGAAACTGTTCGTTGAAACTTGTACTTTTGAGTTTTAACTATTGCCCATTGTAATACTGGCAATTCGGTCAACAATCTCATCTACGAATCTCTTTTTCAATTTGGCCCCTTTGGCCATTCCTAGTTCTGACACCTGGAAATAAGAAATGAGATGAATCCGAACTTGTTGGCCGTCCTTAAAAAAGTCAGAATCCTCGTACATTTCCTTTCTTAGCGGGTAATTGAACAAGTCACTTATTTTAGAGTTTGTCATCATCACACACAGGTAAGAATTTTCGATTTTATAGAATTGCGAACAAGACAATATAATTCCGGGGTGTTTGCCAGCGGACTTAAAATCGACTTCAATTATTTCACCCCTTACCAGTGAAGGCATAGTTATTTGGACAGTGAGTTTTGAATAAATCCCGAATTGATTTCCTGAATTTTTTGAATGATTTCAGTTTCCGAATGAATTGGCTCGTTTTCAAATATTTTTTTGTGAATCTCAGCGTTTAGTTTGAAAAGAGCCTTAAGAATGTCATTCAATAAAACTAAACACTCGTCATCTGGGTTGAGAATGTCGATAAGCGATTCCTCTAAATTAATAAGAAATGTAGTCAGTGCTTCAAGTTCAGGTTTGATTTTTATGGCCTGATCTCTATCGGCCTTATCAATAATGCCTAACAAACCTGAAATTTTGACATAGACTGAAAACAAAGATTTTCTCAGCCATTTTGAAAATAGGCCATTCAAATACTGACCAAATCCCAATTTTAATTTGGCCAGATAAACTTGAAGCCGAAAAGTTATTGGTCGTAACTCATGGGATAGGATATAATTATTGAATTCAATTCTGGCGTTCATATGCTGGGTGCATGCTTCTTGTGAGGCTTAAATGTAGTGAGTTTGATTGTTTTGTACCATTAGCGTCCGAAAAGCCTGAAAAGGGCATAGAGATTTGCTATGAACATATTGATTTCATTGATATTTTAAATGAAAATGAATTAGTAAGCCCCCTCTATTTTTCATGTTGTGTTGAAAACAATTTGTGTTTGAATG
>JANNEQ010000219.1:0-28361 GCA_031378885.1 Flavobacteriales bacterium | reverse complement strand
CATTCAAACACAAATTGTTTTCAACACAACATGAAAAATAGAGGGGGCTTACTAATTCATTTTCATTTAAAATATCAATGAAATCAATATGTTCATAGCAAATCTCTATGCCCTTTTCAGGCTTTTCGGACGCTAATGGTTAATAACCTAAAAGCCTGCTTGTTCGATTCTTCAAATCAAAGTCAGTCAATCCTCAACTTTTGCAGTTGATCCCAAATTTTGGGTCAGCCATTTCCTGATTTACTCTGATCAGTTAAAAACAAAAAAAGCTGCCGAACATAATTTATCGTTCAGCAGCTTTCACACCATGAGAAAAATTTCTATTTTGATATGACCACTTGCTTAGTGCTCAGCACTCCCTTGCCTGAAATTTTAACCAGATAATTTCCCGCATAAACAGTTCTTACATCAAGGTAAGTATTGGTCGCACCTGCCTTAATAGTTGATGTCTGAACAAGTTTACCGCTTGCATCATACAATTCAACATTCAGATTTCCCTTGTTCAATCCCATTACCTGAATGGCTATAAAATCATTGGACGGGTTTGGAAATATATTCAACTTAATATCATCGGCCGTGATATTTGACACGCCGGTGGATACATAAGTTGTTGTTGCCTCTGTCACTGAATCCACAGATCTGTTGGCCGCTACACCATAGAAAGTTGGTCCAACTACATAGGGATAGGCTGAATTCCAATTCTCATCTACAGTGGCAAAATAGCAATAAATGCCTTCAGGATATTCAGGGGTGATACAAAATCTTCCGTTGTGTTCGTCGAGGTAATCAAACTGACCCGGATGCTCAATAAATTCGTAGTCTTCTCTGAAATAACCCAAAGGATAAGTGTCGTTAATTGGCGCTCCATTTGATACCGACATACCATCAGCGTTTGTATTCCTTTCTGTAATATTTCTCAATTGATAACCTGACTTTATTCTTACAATTCCACCCGAGCCATCAGTATTGGCATATCCATAAGCGCCATAAATCGGGAAACCATCGTATGCAAAACCAATTAATGGAGAGTGCTGCGTTTCATCAATAGCATACAATCCATCTGCATCATATAAATTACATATTGTATTAAGCACATTCAAATCCAATTTAAACGCAGATGGATTCTGATGGTGATGATAATTGCCCATGGCAGGATGTGCTTTGGAACAGTCAAAACCAAACATCTCCGCCGGAATGGCATCTCTGTTCCAATCCTGTGTTGCACCCATACCACCCGGACAAGGCGGATTGCCTGGGCCGCCACACAAGGCATTGGTATTCGCATTCCATGCCACTCCATCGCGATAATCAAACAAGGCTACACCATTGATGAAAATGCCAATGTTACCTCCGTTGGTAGAAATAGCATTCCCTGTATTTTGAACCGGATTCAACGGCATTTTAAAAATAGCGTCCTGATCAGAAGCCACTGAAGGATTGCCATCTAAGAAAGGTCCGGTTGGATAAGCAGGAATGCCCTTCGTATGCACATAAACATAGTCCGTTGAATACTCGATCAATTGACAATTGACCAAAATATTATTGGGCTGGGCTGTGGAATTACCCTCTATATAATAGGTTCCTGTAACGGTGGTGTTTTGCAACCAGGAAGTGATTGCAGGATTCGTTTGTGCAATGCCTGATACACTAAACAGAAGTAGTGCTGCGAAGAGAAGTCCTTTTGCCATTGAGTTGTGATTAAATGTTATAACAGCATTGGACGACACAGTATTTCTGATCCTTCGCTGATGATGGAATAAAACTCAATAAAGATTCTACCCGCAAAAAAATCCAGAACATAAACGAGCCATAGCACACCCAATATACTTACAATACACCTGGTTATTCTCAATAAGCTTGTCAGGCCTCCACTGAAATTAATTTGCTGCTTTGCATTTTTTTACTGGTAATCTCCACTTTTCCAGTGCCAATTACCACACTTTTATCGGCAACGATAATGGCCCGACAATCCAATAATCTTTTTAATGTAGTTACACCAATAATTACTTCATCATTCTCGGTCATAAATCCTTCACGTATAGATTCAAAAGCCAACGCTCTCTTCACCTGTGGTTCTTTAAACCTTAGATAAATTTCAATTTTTACATCATTCAAATCAGCCTTTTCAAAATCCGAAAAATCCTTTTGATAGAGATAAGACTGAGAGGCTATTGCCGAACGAATATCATTCAAAACAGAGAAAGCCGTTGGAAAAGCTCCTGCTCCTTTGCCTGTGAAAGAATGAACTCCGGAATAAGCCGCCTCCAGCACTACAGCATTCAATTCTTCCTCAATATCGAAAAGCTTATCCTCCGGCTTAACAAAAGTGGGAAAAACAAATGCAACTACTTTATTCTGCGAATTGATGAGTGTAGGAACCAACTTTATCTTCCATCCTTTCGAACGGGCAAAAGCAATATCTTCTGCTTCCAAATGATCAATACCAATATTCGGAACTTCATTGGTATGATAAACAATTCCGAAAGCATGTTTAGCCAGAATAATCGCTTTGTATTTTGCATCGTATCCACCTACATCACTGGTAGGATCAGATTCCGCAAAGCCCAAATCCTGCGCTTGCTTTAATGCAAGAGTGTAGTCCAATCGCTCTTTGAATATTTTAGATAAGATGTAATTGCTTGTGCCATTAAAAATACCTCTGATACTTTGAATGGTTTCAAATGCAAATGAATTGTCCAATGTTCGAACAACCGGAATAGCGCCACACACTGCGGCTTCGTACAAAAGTATGGTTCCTGTGTTCAATTGCAGCTCAAGCAATTCCTGAAAGTAAACCGCAAGCATCTTTTTGTTGGCCGTCACAACCGGCTTGCCTTTTTGCATTGCACTACATACCAACCTGTATGCTTCATCCGCATTGTCAATGGCCTCTACAATAAGATCAACCGATTCATCTTCCAGAATTTCATCCGGATCAAAAGTGATAAGTGCCGGTGGTATACTTCGCGGTTTGGACTTGTCTTTCACCGCCACTTTGCTGATGAAAGCATCCTCATAATTCACGCCTTGCAGGAGTTGGTATAGTCCCTGACCTACCACCCCAAATCCAAATAATCCAATACTTAATTTTCCTCTGCCCATTGCTTCTGTTTTATTGTTGCTGTAACTTGAATTTCAAGAGTCCTGTCATGATTTTGTTTGAGTAAAAATGTTGAAATCACCTGACTCAATTTTTCTGTTTCCACTAAAAAACCATCATGCCCATAAGTGGAGTCGATAATCTGCAATTCCGAATCGGGAATATGTGTAGCCAGATAGAGTTGTTCATCCGGTGGAAACAAAATATCGCTCTCGATTCCTACTACGAGTGTTCTACTCTTCAAGGCTTCGAGCACATGCGCCAACTGACCTCTTCCGCGACCTATGTTATGGCTGTCCATGGCTTTTGATAAGGTCCAATAGGTAAAGGCATTGAATCGGTGCACCAACTTATCTCCCTGGTATTGCTGGTACGCAGATGCTTTAAAGTTGTCGGTTGAATTGTTGTGGTCTTCACGCTGAGTTGAATTGTATGCAGCATTGTTTCTATAACTCAATAAAGCCGTAGCACGCGCCGCTTTCAGTCCTTTCAAACCAGCGGATTCATTCCTTTCCTGCCAACTTTGGTCTGCTTCAATGGCAAGTCGTTGAGCTTCATTAAAAGCAATTCCCCAGGGTGAATGCTGTGCATTCGTGGCAATTAAAATAAGGTTTTCTATCAAATCGGGCTGTGCGATTGACCATTCAAGTATTTGTTGCCCACCCAATGAACCTCCGATTCCTATATGAATGTTTTCAATGCCCAGATGTCGCCGCAACAGGTCATGCGCATTTGAAATATCCCTTATTGTAATCAAAGGAAAGTCGTGATAATAAGGCCCGCCCGCCTGAACATTCTTATTCAACGGACCCGTAGTACCATAACAACCGCCAAGTACATTGGCACAAACAATAAAGTACTCCGCAGGATTGAACAATGCCTCATCTCCGAACAGGCCCTTCCACCAATCCATTACATCGCTGTTGGCAGTAAGTGCATGACAAACCCAAATCACCCTGGTTTCTCCGGAAACGAAATCGCCATACGTATGGTAGGCGATTTCTATTCCGGAAAGTACTTCGCCCGATTCCAGATGAAAGGGGTGGTTATACAAGTATTTTTTCATCTTCAGTAATGGTATTTTTTACAAGGCTTGCAGCCTCTAAAGCCTGAAGTAAATCCGCTTTGATGTCGTCGATGTGTTCGATACCAACAGAGAGTCTGAGCAAACCAGGTTCAACACCAGTGGAAAGTTTTTCAGTCTCAGAAAGCTGCTCGTGGGTGGTAGATGCAGGCTGAATAATCAATGTCTTTGAATCTCCCACATTCGCCAAATGCGAAATCAGTTCGAGTGAGTTCACCAATACATCGGCCGCTTCCTTGCCTGCTTTCAGCTTAAATGAAAGTACTCCTCCGAATCCATTGCGCAGGTATTTTTTGGCCAAAGTGTGATAAGGGGATGAACTTAAACCAGGATAGTTTACATACTCAACCTCGTCCAGAGATTCCAGCCAATTAGCAAGTTCCAGTGCATTCTCCACTGTGCGCTGAACCCTCAATGACAACGTTTCCAATCCCTGAAGCAACAAAAATGAATTAAAGGGTGATTGAGCCGGACCCCAATCGCGGAGTCCTTCTACCCTTGCACGAATGGCGAAGGCAATATTGGGAAGTCCCAGTGGATTGTTTTCTCCAAACACTTCCCAGAATTTCAATCCGTGATAACCTTCACTCGGTTCAGTAAACTGAGGAAATTTTCCATTGCCCCAATTGTAATTTCCGGCATCTACTACAACTCCTCCTACTGTGGTTCCATGTCCGCCAATCCATTTGGTGGCACTCTCTACTACTACGTTTGCACCATAATCTATTGGTCTGAAAAGATAACCTGCCGCACCGAAAGTATTGTCTACCACAAGAGGCAAATCATACTTTTTGGCCAATGCAGCTATTGACTCAAAATCCGGAATATTGAAACCCGGATTTCCAATGGTTTCCAGATAAATTGCTTTGGTTTTTTCGTCAATGAGTTTTTCGAAGGATGCAGTTTTGTCACCATCAGCAAATCTTACTTCTACTCCAAGTCTTTTGAAGGCTACTTTAAATTGGTTGAATGTTCCACCATAAAGAAATGAGGTAGTAACAAAGTTATCGCCTGCCTGCAATATGTTGTTGAGTGCAATGAACTGAGCCGCTTGTCCGCTGCTCACAGCCAGCGCTGCTACACCACCTTCCAGTGCAGCTATTCTTTTTTCAAATACATCAGAAGTGGGATTCATGATCCGGGTGTAGATATTTCCGAACTCCCTCAATCCAAAAAGATTGGCTGCGTGGGCTGAATCATTGAAGACGTAGCTCGTGGTTTGATAAATGGGTACAGCACGGCTACCTGTGGTTGGGTCGGCTGTCTGACCTGCGTGCAATTGCAGGGTTTCGAATTTGAATGATTGATTTGACATTTTGATTTATTTATTTTGATTATTTGGAATTACAATTGATACCGATTTGGTATCTGTTTTAGTCCAATCTGCGCTGCGCTTGATTGTACTAAACAGCTACTCTCCCGGTATTTACCACTGTATGATTTCATCTACGGTATGGACTAAATTAAAATGAACATTGGTATGAAATGTGGCGCAACAAAAAAGCCCCCTGAAAATTCAGAGGGCCTTGTTTGTTGTATTTGATCCTTGCAGATTGACACTTATCACCAATCGCTATACAACATAACGCCCTCCGGTACGCGCATACAGCACATACAGCAGCACATCATCATAGACATGTGAAGAGCGGCGGTGGTATTATGTTGAATAAAACTGGTCATTTTTATGCGGTATTTTTTTTTATTTTAAATGAAAAAACCCTCCATGGTGGAGGGTTTCAATATTTTGTTGTGGTGTGATCGATTCAACAAAAATGTAACTCCCTCCGTTTTCCGGAAGACATTCGACAACACATACACATATTTTTTAACTGAAACATGAATTTCTCTTTTGGTTTTGCAAATATATAATCACATTTTCATAAACGCCACAATTTATTTTTCGAAAAAACAATTAAAGACATCATTTAGCAATAAAATCAATGCTTTCCACACCATTATTTTTTCTTTACCAGCACTTTGTTGTATAACCTGTTTGAACCATTCTGAATGGAGACATAGTAAAATCCTTCAGGCCAATCCGCCACAATAATATCCAGAGCCTTATCAGCCTTTTGCTCATTTTGCAGAGAAAAAACAACCTGGCCAATTGCATTGGTGCATATTACGGTGTAAAAAGACAAGTTGAAAGAGGCGGGCAATACTATCGATAACCTGTCGCTCACGGGATTGGGAAAGACTTGTGTTATCAGCTCATCATTTTCAGAGACAGATACGATACAATCGGAAATAATTTCGGTAGAGGCCAATGTACTATTGAGTACATTCTGCAGTGCTGCAGCATTGCCTCTTAATGTCCAATCGAGCCATTGAGAAATGAGTGGATAAGCAATGTTCTGCTGATCTGGCCTGCTCATTCCACTAAAACCCAGTTCGCCAAAATCGCAAAGGCTCCCACTGTCGGCAAAACCACAATGCGAACCTTCGATGATATTGACGCGCACCTTACATGCGGATTGCGAATTGTCGTAAATAGGAATATGGTGTTCTGCCGGTGGAGTAACATTGTCTGAAGTGCCTGAAAGCACCATCACCGGCACATCAACAGATAATGCCGCATCGATGGCAGATGGAGTGGTCTCCGCCGGGGCCATGCCAATTACACAATCCACTTCTGCATCGGCAGAAGCCGCTAGCCATGAAGCACCTCCGCCCATACTGTGGCCCATGAAAGCCTGTTGGTCGCTTATGTGATTGTAAAAAAGGGAGGCATCGTTGTTATTCTCCAAAATAAATTGCTGCAGAACAAAAGAAAAATCCAGTCCGTATTCTGTATGGCTTGGTGAAAAAGATGTCTCTGTGGAAAGAAGCGCCATCACATATCCCTGGGGTACAATATGCTCTACCAAAGCCGAATAATCTCCAGGCGCCATTACAAAACCATGTCCGAATACAATCAAAGGAAATTGACCACTTGCCGCGGCCACCTCCTCTCCTGCTGCGTCTGCCGGATAATAAATTTCGCAACCCACTACTCTATTCTGACGTGATGCGTCGATAAAATCAGTGGCTACATGACCGATAGCATATTGCGCAATCAATGGTGAAGAAGTGAGGATCAGAATCGCGATGCAAAGATTTCTCATTTGATGGTATCAATTAAATTCGGACTGAAAGGTAATCCATCTCGCTTTACTTACCCACCATTCCAATGCAAATACCAAAAGACAACCCGGCTGTAGAATGGTATTTATTCAAATGGGTAAATAATTCAGCATCAAATCCCACATTCTTACCAAGCCGAAATTCTAATTTCGCCACAAATACGCCACCCAGGCCATAACGTGCATGCCTGATTACATCATAGTTCCTGCCTGTCGATCTGGCTGAGCACGGATCCTTCCTGACAAATTTTGCATCCCTTGTTACCACATGCTCTGCACCAGCTTCAAAACCAAATTTGATTATTTCCTCAGAAGTTTGGAACTCTCTCATAATCCTGATCCCATAAGTCTCCGTAATATCGCCAGGTGGACTTCTCCGAAAACTTAATAGCGGCCACTTGTAATTTAGGGGCGCATCTTCTCTTCTTGTAGTATAGCCGGAAAATCCCAACGACAATCCCCAACCGTGACCGTAATAAAACTTCATTCCGAGATTGGAATAAATATGTTGATCAGAAAACTGTGGACCAAAATTAAAGTTGAAATACAATGCCCTCAATTCCCATTTAGAAATAACTTCTTTCGTATCTAATTCAATCTGTTGAGCAAATGATGATTTACTCCATGAATTAAAAATTAAAATGAAACTGAAGATCAAAAGACGATTCATTTTTGGTGCCTTTAGGTATTGATTGAGCTAAAGCAAATATAATTGCAAAAACTCATCACCAGGGATCAATCTTTATTCACCACAAAAGACAATACCGACTGGCCACTACTGCCATTCAACCTGATCATGTACTGGCCATTGGCGAGATTAACCAATGCCTCATTCAATTGCAACACCCCATGCGTATCTGCCTGAACAAATCCGGAATTGGAATAAACCAGGTGGCCGGAGGAATCGAAAATGTCGTAATCAACTTTGCACACATCCAAATCCTGCACTACAAGATTAAGGTAGCTATTGCATGGATTGGGGAAAAGACTTGCATGAAGCCCGCCTTCCTGCATCAGATTGTCTTGCTGAAGCAATTGAAAAGCTTTCCAAAAATCCGGAATACCATAACCCAAACTATCGTTTGGTGTGTTGTACAAATCCGCACTCTTTTCAATGGCATGAAAAATTTCCATATTCGACTTTTCCGGAAATGCCTGAATGAGGCATGCCGCCAGACCTGCAAGAATCGGCGATGAAAATGATGTTCCATTCCCTATCAAAATAGTAGAATCCGGAGAGGCCACCACGGCCCACAATCCCATGGCGCATACATTGGGTTTCACATCACCATCACTCGAGGGGCCGAAACTTGAAAAGGGTGCACGCAATCTGTTCGCCCCGACAGCGCCTACACACAACACGTTATCGCCATCACTTGGCGCCGTAATATAACGCCAGGCTGATGCCCCTGAATTGCCCGCACTATTCACTACAAGAATACCCTTTCTGGCTGCCATATCTGCCGCAATAGACACTCTTGTGGTGTGGCCATTCATGTCGGCATAAGTATGGTTCATAGTGGAATCATCGAATTGCGAATATCCCAAACTTGAATTTATTAAATCAATTCCCAGGCTGTCGCAAAACTCTGCGGCGGCAACCCAATTGTCTTCTTCCACCAGATATTCTGATCCAGGATCTTCTGTGCGAAACAAATAAAAATTCGCATCGGGAGCAGTGCCATAAAGCGAATCTGGAATAATTCCTCCCATGGTACTCAACACATACATGCCGTGATTGGATAAGCTATAAACGGGATCCTCAATTTGAAAAACATAGTCGCGGGTCATCATAATACGGCCCTCATTTCTGATTTTATCGAATGCCGGAAGTTTGTCTGCCATATTCCAGCCCGCGTCCAAAACGGCTATATCCACTCCTTTGCCGGTAAAGCCAAGCTCGTGTAATACCTGCCCATTCATCATGCCGATCTGATCGAATGATGTGCCGTAGACCCCACTGGTATCTGTCAATTTTCCATTCCACTCAAACAATTCATCTTCATTGGCTCTGGATCTGGCGCCGCGCAATACTTCCATTTCTACTGTATCGTCGCTCCATTGCACCGCACTGCGCACCTCAGCCACAAAAGGAAGATCGGTAATGGTATTGATAAGAGTTGAATCTACTAAAAAAATGGTAATGGAATTGAACCACTTGCTTTTGTGGTGCAACCAGCATGGCCCCGAATTCAATACGGCATCAATGTAATTCTGATTTACCGGCAGATCTGTGCTGTCGAGAGCTACTCCATTTCTTATTCGGCGATCAATGGTTTTTTGCGACAAAAATTCCAATGGCTGCGACAAAGAATAAGGCGAATTGTTTTTGTCGGTAAATTTTATCCAGTATTTACCCGGTGCAGTTTGAGCGTAAACAATACTTGTGATTAGGAATGCTGAAGAAAACAAGAGTGCAGCAATTAAATGTGAGGTAAGCGCTCTTCTGATCATAAACTGAAATTCATTGGATGTGTGAATGGATTATTCCGGATAAACCTGATGTTTCACCAAATGTAAGAATAAAAGCACTGGTTAATTTCCCCTACCTTAATGATGGCAAAGAATTACCACAGCTAAGAATGCTACCGATTTGGTATCTGTTTTAGTCCAATCTGCGCTGCGCTTGATTGTACTTAACAGCTACTCTTTCGGTATTTACCACTGTATGATTTCATCTACGGCATGGACTAAATTAAAATGAACATTGGTATAAATTGGAAGACAGATATTAATCCGAGCCATATAAATTAACGCGGTACACAACTTCGTAACCTTGCTGGTTGCCGCTTTGAATGAGTATAGATTTTTTCTTCCTATAGACCAGCCCGACTCCTTTGGCATATATTTCCTTAAAATCCTGCTGTTCTACCAGGTTGCTCACATTGTGCTGCTGCACCGTCACGGTATTTTCAAATTCAAGCAACCCCAAATCAGCAGGTTTATCTACGTTCACATATTTATAATCCCAATCGCCGAGCGTGTTGTAAACATTGCCTTTCCATGTTTCGCCTTCCACCACAGGAAATTCCATCTTCACATAACGAATGTTCTCCTCCACTCTTTCACCCACCGTGCTGGTTCTTTTCTGTGTCCAGGCATCCATCAAAATCCAGGGCTGAGAACTAAAGTGCTTGAGCGATCTTTCTACTCTGTAGACATTCTGACCGGTATTGTCCAGAAATTCCTCGGTAATTACCTCTCTTACATAATAGCTGTATACTTCCTCTGTGATGCCATAATAGGTCGAATCTACTTTGTACTCTATAAAAGCCCCCACTTTAATGGGAAAGTAGTCGTAACCCAGATCAATGTCCGACAAATCCTGCTCCTTCTTGCATGACAAGACGAGCATACCAAGCACCGTTATGTATAGAAGAGTTTTCAAAGCAATTTGTCGCTGGCCGGTAAAAGCCTTTACGACAAAGATAATTAACAATTTGATAATTTTTAAAAAATGCTTCCCGACTGGGAAATATTTCCGCTGAAAAAGAAATAGTTAGAAATTTGAAGATGAGGAAAGAAGCGGGCAACTTCGCCAACCAGGCTTCTTTATCTGCCATTTTTGGTGCTCACCAGATTTCCGGCAGACCATATTTCTGTTTTCTCTATTAAGCCGTTCTCCTTGTAGTAAATTATCTCACCTTCCAGTTTACCATCGAGATAATCACCCTGCACCTTTACCTGAGTGCCTTGAAGTTGTTGCTTCTGGGCAATCATATTGTCCTTATCCTGTTGTGAAAGTTCCACCACTACGTATTGCCCCTTGTCGTACCACTCGGTAAAGGGACCATTGAGCTTTCCATCTTCGTAAGTGTACTCATTCTTCGGAATGTTGTCGTCGTAGTAATCTTTGAATGTGCCATTCTCATATTTACGCTTGACCTCTTTTCCCTTGTTATAAAGAATACTTATTTCGGGCAAACCATCTTTATTGCTGAAATACCAGGCGCCATCGCATAATCCTTTGATGTATCTGCCTTCCATTTCCACCATACCCGTTTCGTGCCACGACTTATAGGGGCCATCCAATTCATCTGCAAGGTAACTGCCCTCAATGCGCTTTTTACCACTTTCAAAATATTCAGTAAAGGCACCATTTCTAACGCCCATCTTGTAGTTTTCTATTTTAAGAATCTTACCGTTTGAATAAAAATATTTACAATTACCGTTGAGCAGACTATCGGTGTAAAATTCTTCTGCTCTCAATACTCCCGAGGCATCCCAGAATTTCCAAAGGCCTTCTTTTTCTCTCACCCATTTTTTTCCTTTCATCACACCATCGAATTCTCCCTCGCTCATGAGGGTTTTGCCATCCGGATGATACGAAGCAACTATATTAACCGTAGTGTCTTTTACATGATCTACTATGGACATCAGGCTGCCGTTCTCATAATAAAATTCAAACTTGCCAAATGGAACACCGCTTTTGAATTGGCCTTTGTAATAAAGTACTTTGCCTCCCTGATGGAATTTATACCAGATGCCGTCTTTCTTTTTGGTTGGAGTGAGCTGATTGTAGTCCTTACCTCTTTCCCCGGCAGGTAAAACAGTACCTGGTTTTGGAGTGGGCTGAGACATGGCCACCATGGCAAGAGTGCAGAAAATCAATACAAGCAGAGTTCTAAATGGTTTCATTGTCCTAAAAAAATGTTTGGTTGTCAAAATTCCTTCACGCGGTTGGCAAATATGGTGCCTTCTCTCAGAATGTCCAATTCGCGAGCAAGGTTTCAACGATTGACTTATTCAAAGGCATTTCTCATAAAAGTGCACCGGAGCAATTCGCAGACAACGATGGCCTGGTATAGCCTGGAATTTAAAATTGTCAATCTTTTAGACCCAAAATTGGAAAAAAACAAATTACCTGGGGTGAACGTAACTTGCCAGCTTAAAATTGTCGTATACATTTGCCCGCTGTGCAGATTGACAAAGTCCGCAAGGCTCAAGGATAAAACAAACAAAAATAATTTAACCCGTCAAATGAAAGTAACCGTTGTAGGTGCAGGTAATGTGGGAGCCACCTGTGCTGATGTATTGGCTCATCGTGAAATAGCGAATGAAGTGGTGCTTGTGGATATCAAGCCTGGATTTGCTGAAGGAAAAGCACTGGATATCTGGCAAACTTCGCCGGTAAATCTCTATGACACCCGCACCATTGGATCTACCGATGATTACAGCAAAACAGCCGACTCTGAAGTGGTTGTCATTACCAGCGGACTGCCCAGAAAACCCGGAATGAGTCGCGATGATTTGATCGCTACCAATGCGGGCATCGTAAAAACGGTAACTGAAAATGTAATCCAGTATTCGCCAAATGCCAAAATCATTGTGGTGAGCAATCCTTTGGATGTGATGACCTATTGTGCATACCTCACAGCCAAAGTAGACAGCAGCCGCGTATTTGGTATGGCTGGTATTCTGGACACAGCACGCTACCGCGCCTTCCTGGCGGAAGAATTGAATTGTTCTCCAAAAGACATTCAAGCTGTGTTGATGGGCGGACATGGTGACACCATGGTTCCTCTTCCCCGCTATACTACTGTGGCAGGAATTCCTGTTACAGAATTGATTTCTGCTGAAAAATTGAATGCGATTGTAGACAGAGCAAAAACAGGTGGTGGCGAAATTGTGAACTTATTGGGTACTTCAGCCTGGTATGCACCAGGTGCAGCTGCTGCACAAATGGTAGAAGCCATTGTGCGCGACCAGAAAAGAATCTATCCTTGCTGCACCTGGCTCAATGGTGAGTACGGCCTGAAGGATATTTATCTGGGTGTTCCTGTGAAACTTGGCAAAAATGGTATCGAAAAAATTATCGAACTTCAATTGAACGATGCTGAAATGAATCTTCTCCACACTTCTGCCAAAGCAGTGAAAGAAGTAATGAATGTATTGGACAATATGAATTTGACTACCGCATAAGATATAATACCGATTTGGTATCTGTTTTAGTCCAATCTGCGCTGCGCTTGATTGTACTAAACAGCTACTCTCTCGGTATTTACCACTGTATGATTTCATCTACTGCATGGACTAAATTAAAATGAACATTGGTATAATATATCATTGTTGTCCGACTAAAATTTCAATAAAATTGAATCATGATCCTGAAAGGATCGAACATTGAATAGCCCCCGGTGAAGATCCAACGGATCGAAACCGGGGGTCAAATGATGTCAAGTCTATGATTACCAACCCTGAAAGGGTTGAATAAAAATGTCCCGTAATAGATTGAATATGAAGTTTTATCGTAATGTTCGACTTCTGGCGGAGTCAGTAAAATCAATAATTTTGACCCGGTATTTTTTACAGTTTATGAAATGAATGAAAAATTAGTTGGACAACAATGATATTCTTCAGAACTAAAAAGCCCGGCATTCCTGTCGGGCTTTTTAATTTTGAATTTGTCTGTTATTCTTTAGCCAAGCTTTGTGAACTGGCAAACCACTCCGCCCATCAAGGCTAAAGTAAGGATCCAGTATCCAACGTGTATGGCTACATATTTAAAACCTCTTCTCTCAAAAAGAGCTATGGTTCCGACAATGGGAAGGGCAACAAATAAACCTGTAATAGTTCCGTGCAAAGCACCGTGCTTAAACGAACGGAAATTTTGTCCGTACTTGGTCATCATTGAATCAAGAAATATCCTGATTTCAGAACTTTTATCTTCGAATCCAGGCTCATTCATCAACAATGAAAACACATGCGTTTGGTGAATAACCAAAACCGGCATAAACAAAGCAAGCATAAAAGCAAATACATAACAGAGACCAAATATCAAAGGCATATTGCCTCCTTTGAGTTTGTCTTCCGTTAAACCAGTAGATCTCATCCACGCATTTCCCAAAACTTTTGGATTGTACCAGATAAAGCCCACAACCAATGGGATCAGGGCGGCGCAAAGTGTAATTTTAATGTCCATAATTATAAAGGTATAGTGTATAAAAGTGAGGCGCTAACCTAAGGAAAATACTCCTGACTTTTTTAATAATTTTTCATTGTTGTCTGACTAAAAAAGTTTAATACCTATGGCACTCGGATCATCCACACACAGGACTAAAGTCCGGCGCTACAATATGCACCGTGCCCATGGCACTGGGATTATCCACGCACTTTTACCTCAGACTTTAGTCAGGCACTGCAATATGGACCGTGCCTATGGCATTTTGAAAAGTGTTGACTGGATAGAGCCAGAAGGAATTAACAGAGCCGTAGGCTCGGCCCATGTTGTAGCAACGGGTTTCAACCCGTTGAAATGAAATCGGGAATGAGAACAAAGAGCCGTAGGCTCGGTCCATATTATCTCTCCGTAAATATAATTTTCCTTTGAGATATTTTTAATCGGACAACAATGTAATTTTTATTGACTCAGGTCAATTCTCCATTATCTCCCGAATAAAAGCAATGAACTCATCCGCATGTTCTACATTCACAGCATGGGCAGCATTTCGGAAAATTCTAAACCGGCTTTCAGGTATATTATACCTTTTCACTATGGCCCTTGCAGTCGACATGGGAATCAGCACATCATGATCTCCCCAAATAACATAAACGGGCATTTTCCACTGAAAAAAATGATCGTTCATTTCCTTTTCTCTTGCCAATAAATAATCGAGCAACTTGGTCTGCTCACCGCGAACGGGAAGTGAACCATATTTCACCATTTGGCGTCGAAGAAAACGCGGAATGTAGGGTTGGTCATAAAACACCAGATCGAGTGATACTTTGTTCTCGTGAATATTAGTAGGAGAAAGTACATTGTAGATAGAAGGAACACCCAAACTTTTTGATAAACTATCTGCATAAGCCAATGTGTAAAAATTGATGGGTGAGTCATAAATTACCAATTGCTTCACGCGGTCAGGATATTTCTCTGCAAAATATGCAGCCACTATTCCACCATAAGAATTTCCTATTAATGTAATGGGGCGGTTAACCTGAATGGAATCGAGCATCAAGGCCAAATGATCTACCTGCGCATTGATAGAATAATCATCGTTGGTTGATTTACTCATTCCATTGTGCAGCAAATCCGGAAGAATAATTTCATATTCATCTTTAAGTGCCAATGCGGTTTTAAAATATTGACCTATACCACTGGCGCCATATCCATGCAACAATACCACAGGCTCTTTTCCATTCTGCGTGTGAAAAAGATGGTGCTCCTTCCCTGTTGTCCTGAATGTCGCAGAGTGAATTTCATTGCGCTCAAACTTTTTGCGCTGCTTGCGGTCTACCATGGCCACAATATTGCAGGATTGGGACAACAATAAAACAGCAATAAACAGCAGACCGGATATCCGGAAGCCTTTACTAAAGGATGAGGATGGTGTAATCATATAATACCAATGTTCATTTTAATATAGTCCATGCCGCAGATGAAATCATACAGTGGTAAATACCGGGAGAGTAGCTGTTTGTTGCAATCTGCGCTGCGCTTGACAATAGTAAAACAGATACCAAATCGGTATACTATCGTATTCAAATGTAATGCATCTGGATAACGCCCAAATAAAAAAAGGTCACTTTCGCGACCCTTTTTTCAATATTCATCAAACAAATACTTATTTTTTCTCTCCGCCTGAAGCTGGTTTTGGAGCTGGTGCAGGAGTTTTCTTTCCTTCCTGTACATTTTTCTTCAACTCTTCTGTCTTCTTTTTGGCTTCCTGTTCTGCCTTTTTCTTGGCTTCTTCTCCTTTCTTCTTTGCTTCTTCCTTCATCTTAGCCATCTCAGTTTCTTTCTTCTTTTTCTCCTCAGCGGCTTTCTTTTCTAATTCTTCCTTTGTAGGAGCCTTCACTCCGGTGCCTGGTTTGGTACCTGTGCCCGCAGGAACAACTTCTTCTACAGGCGGCGCTGGAACTGGTGTCGGAGCAGGAACAAATTTTGGCTTGCGCTTTTCAAATTTCAACTCGTCGATGATGTTTTTACCTCCCATCAATTTGTCGATCGTGAAGAGTACATAACGAATGTCCACAGCAATGGTGCGCTGCAATTCAGGCTCGAATGCAATATCACCACTCATCGCTTCCCAGTTGCCATCGAAAGCAATCCCGATCAGGTTGCCATCGCCATCTATTACCGGACTTCCTGAATTACCACCTGTGATATCAGTGTTACCAATAAAACATGTTACCAATTCACCTTTGTCGTTGGCATAACGTCCGAAATCTTTTTTCTTCAATAATTCTGCGAGCTTTTCCGGAACCACAAATTCAGGATTGCTGTCGTCTCTTTTTTCCAAAATTCCTTTTGAGGTAGTGTAGTAATCGTAATGTACACCGTCGGCTGGATAATAATCTCCCACTACACCATAAGTCAAACGCATGGTGCTGTTCGCATCAGGAGCATAGGTCTTATCTGAATTCATTTCGCGAAGACCGGCTACTAACTTTCTGTAACCCACATCAAATTTTTCCTGTGCAGGGTTGTTGAAAGAAGCCTTGTACACTTCGTAAGTGCTCTTGGCTACCATAATGGCCATATCCTTATCCAACAATTTCTGGATTGACTTTGTGCTTGCTGATTCAATAAAAGAATACAACTTTCCTTTGTCAGTCAAAATGGTGGATGCATACATTTTATCTGTAAAAGCTTTCATATTTCCTTTGAACTTCTTATCTACAGTCATCATCCAGGTAGGGCGCTGTGCTTCTGCAATATTTTTCTTGTACAATTCAGAAAGATTGGCAAAAACATCGCGGTCTGTAGAAGCATCGAAATCTTTGTAGAATTCTTCAGCCATTGCTTTGAAGTTGGTCAGAATTTGCTTCTGTTTTGCCGGATCTGTTTCTTTCATTGCGGCCTCGCAGGTTCTGTTGAAACGGAACGCAAAAAGGGTAATGTCAGCTCCGATCAAACCTGCTTCAAGACAATATACATTGGCTTTTGCATTGGCATCAGTAGCTACATAATAATCTTTGATTTGATTTAACGCATCGCCGTATTTCTTCTTTCTTGCATCGTCGCCTTTGTTCACCCATTTAGTGAATTCGGCTTCCTGTGCCTGCTTTTTGCCCATTACATCAAGGCGAAGAAGTCCTTTGTCCTGACCAATAAAGTACTTCCAGTAATTGGCAGTGCTCGCATACTTGGCTGCATACTGAAGACGAACTTTTGGATCTGCATCCATGTGCGACTTCTGGGTTTTCAATTTCAAATCTCTGATCTCGATTGTAGAAGGATTGGAAAGTTCCAATGCTTGCTTTACTCCCCAAGAAGATAAAAATCTGTCTGTAGTTCCGGGGTAACCCATGATCATAGAGAAATCGCCATCTTTTACTCCATCCAAAGTAACAGGAAGGAAGTGTTTAGGCTTATAAGGAACATTCTCTGCGCTATAATCTGCTGCGTTGTTACTCTTGTCGGCATAGATGCGCAACATGCTGAAATCTCCTGTATGTCTTGGCCACATCCAGTTGTCTGTGTCTCCACCATATTTACCTACACTCTCCGGAGGATTACCCACCAAACGAATATCTGTGAAGGTGTTGTACACAAATAAATAATATTCATTGTCGTAAAAAAATGACTTCACTTCGATTTCATATTTATTTCCTTCCTGCGCTTTATTCGAAAGTTCCTTGCTGTTCTTGGCTACCATTTCCTTGCGCTGGGCTTCGGTCATGTCGTCTGTTACTCCTGCAAGAACGGCCTTGGTTACATCCTCAATTCTCACCAGAAAAGAAATTTCGAACCCCGGAATCGGAAGTTCTTCGCTCAGTGATTTTGCACAAAAACCATTGGTCAACATGTCGTTTTGTACAGTTGACAATGATTGGATGGCATCATAACTACAGTGGTGATTGGTAAAGATCAAACCTTTGTCGCTTACTACTTCTCCGGTGCACTGTCCACCATTCAATCGTACAATCGCATCTTTCAAAGAGGCATTGTTGATGTCGTAAATTTCCTGGGCCGTCAGGTTCAATCCCAACCCTTTCATTTCGGCTTCCTTCACTTTGTTGAGCAGGCTTACCAACCACATTCCCTCATGGGCATGCAACAAGGTAGGCGCGAGTGCCAACACTACTAACAGAATTCTGATTAACTTTTTCATTTTACTTTTACTTGAATTAGTATTGAATATAAAACTATTTATTACTTATTTCTTTATCAATGTCCACTGCTTCTCATCAATGATCTTATCCAGTAGAGTGTACAATTCGTTTAATTCTTTCGGGCCCTTGTATTTGTTTACCACATACTTCAACTTTTCTTCTTTGTACAATGCCACCGTTATAGTCGGGAAATCTTGTATTGCAGGATTATCATATTTTTCTTGAAATTGAAAGAAGCCTATCCTATTGGCAACGGCGTTGATCTTATCCATTTCCTGCAGGGTAAATTGCGAAGAATAAATGCCAATTAATTCTGTGTAATTCTTTCCTTCAAACCTGGCCTTTCCACTTTGAAATACTTCGAGTTTAAAAATAGGACACATTCCAAAGCAAGGTGTTCTTTCGTAGTACAAGGTAAGAATGTCTTCGGTTTTCTTTACGGAATCTACAGGCGCAACAGCAACTTCAACTTTGGGTGTTTCTGCCATTACCTCTTGTGCTTTTCTTTTGCCCGCACAAGAAATTAATGTCATCGCCTGAATGGATACAACAACAAATGCAATGAGATATGTAAGTCTGAATCTCAATTTGATTTATTTCTTTTTGGTTTGCTGAGCCAGTTTTTGCTTCTGCAATTTCTGGGCCTCTTCCAGGCGCTGCATAAAGCCACTCTTGGTTTTTACCTTTTTCTTGTTGGAATCTATCTTGGCTCTGATGGCGTCTTCATCGATAAAGTATTTCTTGATGGCCCACATCTGACCGATAGAAATCATGTTGGCCGAAAAATAATAGATACTCAATCCGGAAGGCTGGTTGTTGAAGAAGAACAACATCATGAAGGTAAACAAATTCATCATCAACTTCATATCCGGCATACCAGGCTGAGTTGGTGCAGGTGTATTCTGCATACTCATTTTCGAATATACGAAAGTGGAGATACACATCAGAATAGTAAATCCACTGACGTGATTTCCATAAATGCTACTCAAAACAGGAATCTGTTGTGTCCAGGAAAAAATAGAGTCATAAGCAGCCAGGTCATCAGCCCATAAAAAACTCTTTCCACGCAAAACTATCTCCGCCGGAAAGAATCGAAACATGGCATACAATATTGGCATCTGGAAAAGCACTGGTATACAACCGGCAAATGGATTTACGCCGGTCTGGCGATAAAGGGCCATTGTTGCCTGCTGTTTCTCAAGAGCTGCATCGGCTTTTCCCTCAAATTTCTTGTTGATTTCGTCAATCTCAGGTTTGAGCACGCGCATCTTGGCACTGCTCAGGAAATTCTTCCATGTAACCGGAAACAGAATAGTCTTGATAATGATTGTGACAATCAAAATAATCAAACCAAAACTTCCGATCCAAGAAGAGAAAAACCAAAACAAAGGTCTTACACAATACTTATTTACCCAGCCAATAATTCCCCAGCCATAGTCGATCACCTTATCCAATTGCTCTACTTCCAGACTGCGCAGTTCCTTATAATCGTTAGGGCCGAAGTAATAAGAAAGATCAACAGAAGAATTGCTTCCGGCGGGCATCTGAACGCCGAGATTCGCAAAAAACGATTTGTTGGAAAGGGAGTCTTGCGGAACCATTACCGCCACCTGAGCTCCTTCTTTAAAACCATCTTTTGATATAACTATGGCCGAAAAATAATCCTGCTTAAAGGCCATCCAGTTCAGTTTCTTTTCCAGCACTTCATTTTTGTCGCCGCTCTCGCTCAGGTAGTCGCGGTCTTCTTCCATTTCCCTGTAGAATACAGAACTCTTGGATCTTTCTGCGCTGATTCCTTTTTCATTGGCGTAACCCACCGCATACCATTCAAGGTTGATTGGTTTGGAGGCAAGCTCTAACTCGTCGCCCAATCCAACTACATTAATTTTGAAGTCTACTTTATAGCTGTCAGGTGCCAGACTATAGACAAACTCAATGTACTTTGCAGGATCTGTAGAGGGCATTTTCATCACCAATTGACCGGCAGATTGCGAGGCGTCTACTTGCGAAGCGCTGGGTGAGAAAAAGAAATAATCACTTCCCAGACTTCCCTTACCCGATAAATTGAATTGAATTTTAGTTCTGGACAAAGAGTCTATCCACAACTTAATATTTTCATCTGATGCATAACGCTTCTGCCCATCGGTGAGTTCTACATTTTTCACCATACCACCTTTGGTATTCAGGGTAACCCTGATTTTGCTATTGGAAAGAACCACATCCTGCGCACTGCCTTGTGCAGCCGCAGAAAGAATTCCAAATTTATCCTGATTGATCTGGCTATGCTGAGCAACAGACATGGTGTCGCGCATAGCTGGCTGCACTGCGGCCTGGGTCATTTCAGGTACAATGGCAGGTTTGGGAGCGGCTGCTTCTACCAATGCAAGGCTGTCGGCCTTTGCCTGCTGTGCCTTTCTTTGGGCCTCGCCGACCTTCATGTTATACCACAAAAAACCGAACATCATCAGTCCCATGAGGACTAGTCCGATCGCTGTATTCTTGTCAATTTTCATATTCCGTTAAATGGCGGGCAAAAGTCGTAACGGACTTGCCTTTTCGCTCTGCCGTTGGTAAAAAAAAATCACCGATTATCAGCGCAACCGAAAATCCAGTTGCAACGCACCTTTGCCGTATATTTTCACTAATATTTCGGGATTTGCATCCGCAATCTGAGGTTGATTCTGAATAAAATATGAGATCTCGAGCGAAAACTTCACGTCAACTTCGTGGATTTCATTCAAAATCATCTTCCTTTCTTTGGGTATTCATCGCCATGTTTGCACACTGAATTCCATTGTGAAAAAAAAATCTGCAATACCCTCCATTATTGGCCTTTCAGTGGTCCTTGGCGCACTCTTTATTGCAGAGCTACTTCTTGGGCCGGTAAAAATTCCTTTGAATGAAATCGTGGATTGCCTTTTTCACCCCAATAACCCGGCTAACGGAACTTCCCTCATTCTGGAAACGCGAATAACCCGCGGTTTTACTGCCATTATTGGCGGAACAGGCCTCGCAATAGCAGGATGGCTGCTTCAAACACTGTTCAGAAATCCCCTTGCCGGTCCGGATGTTTTGGGTATCAGCTCAGGAGCTTCTCTGGGTGTGGCCATGCTCGTTTTAGGCTCAGGCGTCTTGTCATTCGGAATTCCGGGGCCGTTTACCATTGCCCTGGCCGCAATGCTGGGAGCCATTTTGGTTTTGCTGCTCCTCGTGGTGGTATCAGAACGACTTACAGACAATACAGCGCTCTTAATCTTCGGTATTATGTGTGGATTTCTGGCCAGTGCCATTGTGAGCGGGCTGGAATTTAAATCCAACTCCGATTCGCTTAGAAACTACATCCTTTGGGGACTGGGCTCTTTTGCTGACACAGGCTGGAAAGAGATTGTAATTCTGCTCATTGCATTGGTGGCTGCACTGTCCATTGTCCTGGCCATTCTGCCCCGGCTCAATCTGCTTCTCTTGGGCGACGAATATGCCCTGAGCATGGGTATCCATGTCAGGAAAACCAGAACCATCATCATCGTCATCACGGGTATTTTAGCCGGATCGGTCACTGCATTTTGTGGCCCGGTAGCATTTATAGGGCTTGCAGTGCCGCATGTCATCAGATCATGGAAAAAAACATCGAACCACCATAGGCTCTTACCGTTCATCACAATAGGCGGTGCAATAGCGGCACTTTTTTGTGACCTCATTTGCAGACTAACCCAATTGCCGCTCAACACCATTACATGCGCCATGGGAGCCCCCATTGTTATCTGGATTGTGCTGAGAGGTTCCAAATCTATTGCCAGTCTATGAGCGAAATATCCATGCAATTATCAGAATTGGTAGTGGGTTATCACAAGAAGGCCATCAATGCGCCTTTTAGTTTTGATTTTTTCAAAGGAGAAATTGTAGCAGTGATAGGCCGGAATGGCACAGGTAAATCCACATTGCTCAAATCCATTTGCGGACTGAATCCTATTCTTTCGGGTAATGTGCTTATTGATAAAAAAAATCTTTCAGAAATTTCTTTGTCGGCCAGAGCGCAGCATATCGCTGTGGTGCTCACCAACAGGCCACAATTGAATGGAATTTCTGTATTTGAATTAATAGAAATGGGCGTGAATTCTTCTTCCAAAGCCATTACCAAAGAAGAAAAAGAAAATCAGGTTAAAGAAATAGTGCAACTGCTGCAATTGGAAAGTCTGATGGCAAAACCCTTGTCGCAATTGAGTGATGGCGAACTACAGCGCGCATACATCGCCAGGGCCATTGCGCAAAAAACGAATGTTATCGTAATGGACGAGCCTACGGCCTTCCTCGATTTTGTGTCTAAAGAAGAAATATTTCTTTTGCTCAAAAAAATCGTTGACCAAAAAAAAATCACCATCGTACTTTCCTCTCATGACCTTGAAATGGTGGCGAAATATTGCGACCGACAGATATGGATTGAGCATGGAGAGTTCAAAGAAAAGAAGAAGGCCTGAACCCAACTTTTAACCGACTGTACAGAAAGGCATAATGATTGACATCATGATTACTGTAATTTTACCCCACAATATTAATCCATTGAAATGACCAAGTTAGTTCTGAGTTTTATCGCTGCTTTATTTGTGTTTGATCTGTCAGCACAAGTCGCAGCAAAATCCATTGACGCCAAAATAACTGATGTAACTGTTTTTATGAGCGGTGCACAGGTTACCCATAGCGGTAGTATTTCACTCAAAGAAGGTGAAAATTCTTTTAAACTTACTGATCTTACTTTGTACCTGGACCCTAACTCAGTTCAGGTAGAAGGTACAAGTGCGTATACGATTCTTTCTGTGCGCTACGAAGTAAACTACCTCATCGACCAGAGTTCCAATCCTACTATCAAAGGAATTATGGACAGCATAGAAGATTTGCAATTTCGCCAGAAAGAAATCGGCGCCATGCGCGATGTGTACAATGATGAAATCAACCTGATCAGATCCAACAACAACATCAAAGGACAAAATGCGGTGTTGGTGCCGGAAGACCTTGTAGAAATGGCCGATTTGTTCAGAAGCAGATTAAAAGAAATCAGACTGAAGCAACTTGAGCTGAGCGAGCAGGAAAAAGAAGCGACTGACAATATCAACAGACTTCAAAACCGTTTGAACAGCATCAACGCGCGCAAAGGAACCAATCCGAGTGAAATTTATGTGAATGTAATTGCCAACAAAACCGGCAATGCACCCATCAAAATCTCTTACCTGGCACAAAGTGCAGGTTGGTATCCCGTTTATGATTTGCGCGCGGAAGACATCAATTCGCCAATCGAATTTGCGTACAGAGCAAAAGTCTTCCAAAGCACAGGCAATGACTGGGAAAGAGTGAATCTAACTATTTCAACCGGCAACCCCAATATCGGCGGACAAGTGCCCAGTCTTTACCCCTGGTACCTCAATATCTATCAGCCCATTGTGTATGACAAAATAGAAAGCCGGCAGAGAAAACCAGCAGTTGCCTATGACGCTGCGGCAGCTCCGGCCGCGGCAGAAGGTGCATATTTCAAAGGTGAAATGGATGATGAAAAATCATATACAGCCGCGAACTACACCACCATTCAGAATAATACCGTGAATACAGAATTTAAAATCAGCATACCTTATGACATCCCTAGCGACAATCAGCAATATGATGTGGTGATGCAGAAACAAAGCCTCAAATCTGAATATGCTTATGTGAGTATTCCCAAGCTCGACAACGATGCTTTTCTTCGCGCACAACTCACCGACTGGTCTCAGTACTCTCTTCTTCCCGGTGAAAGTAACATATACTTCAACGGTACTTTTGTAGGCAAAGGATTTATAGATCCTGCGCTGGCCAACGATACACTGAATCTTTCTCTTGGCCGCGACAAAGCCATCAACATCAAGCGCGATCAGATAAAAGATTATTGTAAGACAAGTTTCTTCGGCAACAAACAGCAAACTTCGAAAGCGTACGAAATTACGGTGCAGAACAACAAAAAGGTGGCTGTAAATCTGGTAATAGAAGACCAGATACCTATTTCTCAAAATGAAGAAGTAGAAGTGGAGCGCGAAGAATTGAGTGGGGCTACCATAGATGAAACCACTGGAAAACTCACATGGAAAGTTACACTTGCGCCTGGTGAGACCATCAAAAAACAAATAAGATTCAACGTAAAATATCCGAAGAAAAAATATGTAAGCGGATTATAATATTCTAAAACATTCTGATTTTTTCGAAAATGGCTGGTCGGTGATCAGCCATTTTCTTTGCTTACCTCGCTGAATTTTACATTCATAAAATTGTGGGCGGGGTTGGGACAGATGGATATGGCCTCGCTTAAAAAATTACCCAAGCCCATCATTGCTTCACCACCCTCCTTGCCACCACTCTTCCATCTTCCAACACCACATTGAGTATATAAACTCCATTTTCCAGATCGGACAAATTCCATTGCTGGTGAGGATAATAGACTCTCTCTTGTTTCACTCTTCTTCCTGTGCCGTCTGTTATAATTATCCATTCAGCATTTACAGGTAGAATAGCTTTTAAGGAAGAATGAAAAGGATTGGGCCAGATTTGAATTTCGATTTTTTCGTTCTCATTGATAGAAACTACCGGAGGGCAGCCATTAGGTTCTTCGTAGCCACAGGCGTCTATTTTTATGGCCCATTGTTTTTGTTCGGTTTCTGAGGGGTAAGTTATGCCAGTGGCTACATAGCCACCATCGGGTGTTTCCACAATAGAAAGAAGGGCCTCTAAGCCTCCCACATCTGGATCATAAAAATTTAGCCATTCCAGGTTGCCTTGTTGATCGACTTTCATTACGCCTTGATACCCTATCTCTCCTGTATGAACAGATTGAACTATGCTAACAAATTTCCCATCCATTGTAACCAAAGCATCCTTATAACTTACTGAGTTCATTACCTGATTTTCATATATTGGTAGTCCAGCATAAACATGCTCCCATTCAACCGACATATCCGTAAGGTCAATTAATGCCACATGTGGCTCGGTATAAACGCCTGCTTCTGGGAAGGTAGATTCTCCTGTAGAATATTGATAAAATAAGATAACTTTGTCATTACCCACTAACTCTACTGAGCCTTCAAACTCATTCAATTGCGAACTTCCAAAGTGCAATGAATCAATAATGTTACCTTGCATATCCGTTTTTAATACCAAAATCTGAGACTGGTATAAATAAAGCTCACCTGGAAACAATGGGCGAGACTCACCCCATGAGAGAAGTGCGTTTTCTTGCTCCAAATATCTTGTGCCACTGAGAAAATATAAGGGAGGCTCATCACTCAAAGTCATTTGTGTTTCGTTGTAATTCAATATATTCCCATCTCTATCAAAATGAATATATACAATGGCTTTGGCCACTTGAATATATGAATTGTCGAAACGCATTACCCCCACTGACATAAATGATGTATCTGGCAATGGGCAAATACCATATATTAATAATTCTTTGGCATTGGGGCAGTCGTTGTTATTATCAATCAAAGACTCGTATTTTCTATGCCACAAGGTGTCTAAGTTCGCATCAATTTTGGTTATAGAAGGATATACTTTTCCGCATGGGCTTATTGGCGATTCGAATACAATTATATTTTTATCTGCCAATTCTAATACGGACTCAGCCGGATAACCTGCGTGTCCCGCATAAAATCCATATCCAGGCGCATAATATTCCGATTGCGTAATTTCTCCATTCATATTTATTGCCCTCGCAAAAATACTTGGAGGGAATGAGAAACTACCGAAGCTTAAGAGTATAGTATCGCGTAAAATTATTTTTTGGGGTAAATAATTATGACTCTCAACGCCCAAATCATAAGCATTATTCCAATACAAGTATTGGGAATGTCCTAAAAAGGACATTCCCAATAATAATAGTATTGTTATACTGAATTTCATCATTCAATAATGAGTGGTGTAGAATATAAGTAGTCGCCTTTTTCGCCTACAAAATGAACCACAAAATGACCAGTGCTCAAATTTTCAAATGGAATAAAATATTCTGTCATTCCTAAATCAATATTGCCACTTTGTACCAATTGACCAACGAGTGAAGTAATACGGTATTCGATTTTTTCTTTGCTTACCTCATTGAATTTTACATTCAAAAAATCATGGTCAGGGTTGGGCCAGATGGATATGGCCTCGATTAAAAAATTACCCAACCACATCATTGCTTCACCACCCTCCTTGCCACCACTCTTCCATCTTCCAGCACCACATTCAGTATATAAACCCCATTTTCCAGATCGGACAAATTCCATTGCTGGTGCGGATAATAGATTCTTTCTTCTCTAACCCTCCTGCCTGTGCCGTCTGTAATAATTATCCATTCAGCATTTACGGGTAGAATAGCCTTTAAAGAAGTATGAAAAGGATTGGGCCAGATTTGCATTTCGATTTTTTCACTCTCATTGATAGAAACTACCGGAGGGCAACCATTGGGTTCTTCGTAGCCACAGGCGTCTATTTTTAGCATCCATTGTTTTTGTTCTGTTTCCAATGGCTGCGTAACCCCGGTAGCGACATAACCACCATCTGGTGTTTCAGCAATAGAATATAAATCAAAAACCGCTACAGATAAGGGTGGGAAATAGGAGTTTATCCATTCCAAAACCCCAAGTGAATCTACTTTCATAATATTGACATGAAAATCGAAACCACTGGTTGATGAGGTGAATAGTGAAACAAACTTTTTATCGGCTGTTACCACTGCATCATTATATGCAGCGCCAGCTCCCGCCATGCCAATATTCTCATATAATGGCAAAGTGTAGGTCTGCTCCCAGATAACAGACATATTATCTGTATTGATCAACACTACTCTTGGTTCTACATAATACCCATTGTCAGGGAAGATGGCCTCACTCAATATGTAATTGTAAAATAGCACGGCCCTGTGATCGTCGAGAACTTCTAAGGTCGGCATATCTTCATTGAAATTGGCCGAACCGAAATGCAATGAGTCAATAATATTGCCCTCCAAATCTGTTTTGATTACCAAAGCCTGACCATTTGTCCAAAAGGGCATTCCAGGAATGGGCGGGCGGGCCTGACCCCAAGAGAGTAGAGTATTCTCTTCTTCCTCATACCTGGTACCCAAAAGACTATACAATTGTGGTCCGTCTGCATAGCTCATTTGTGTTTCCAGATAGTTCAGCATATTACCATTGCCATCAAAGTGAATATAGGCAATGGCAGAACTATCAATACTACCCAAGTTAATGTACTTTGCAACACCCACCGCAATGAAAGTAGTATCAGGTAGTGGACAGGCGCCATAAAGGCCCAATTCCTTTTGTGAAAGGCAGTCTAGCGAATTTGTTACCGGGTATTTTCTATGCCAAATTGTGTCAAGATTATTATCAAACCTGACCAAGGATGGATAAATACTTTCACAAATATTAAGCGGACTTTCGAACAACACCATAGAGCCATCTGCCAATTCGATGAGCGTTTCGGCATTTGGGCCTAGGTGGCCAGCATAAAAAGGATAATTCAAATCGTACAAATGAGTTGAAATAATTTGCCCTGATAGATTTGTTTTTCTTGCGAAAACCCCATAGGGAGATCCATGAGCTCCAAAAGAATAAATAACCGAATCACGAACAAATAACTTCTGAGGGAAAAACAATGCGGTTTCATCCTCCAGATCGTAGGCATTGTTCCAATGGGTATATTGGGAATGTCCTAAAAAGGACATTCCCAATAAAAATAATATTGCGGTACTAACTTTCATTATTCGATAATGAGTGGTGTAGAATATAAATAATTGCCTTTCGCGCCTATGAAATGAACCATAAAATGGCCAGTGCTGAGATTTTCGAATGGAATAAAATACTCCGTCATTCCCAAATCAATAGTACCACTTTGTACCAACTGACCCACCAGTGAGGTAATTCGGTATTCGATTTTTTCTTTGCTGACCTCATTGAACTTTACATTCATAAAATCGTGGGCAGGGTTTGGCCAGATGGATATGGCT
>JANNEQ010000191.1:0-7554 GCA_031378885.1 Flavobacteriales bacterium | reverse complement strand
TTAACATAGACGCTAAAAACATCATTTAATAACAATTTGTTTTTTATATTTATTTAAGATTATACTTCTGTTATTTCCCCTCTGGTACACCCACCTTTCAGTTAGTGTCAATGAATTACAGTCAATTTGGTTGTACCGATTTTCATTTTATCGGCAATCAACTCTACTGTGTACAGTCCGGCAGGCAAAGCATTGCCATTCATTTCAATAATGCCATTGAATTGAGATGCATTGAACTGGGCAACTATTTTTCCTGTATTATCATACAAAGTAATACTTGCTTCTTCCCAACCATCGGGCAGCAGATAGTTGATGTAGATGGTGCCATTGGCAGGGTTCGGATTGACACCAAGCATTTTGATTTCAACTTCCTCCAAAGCCGGAATCCTTGCAGCACGAAGACCGGGGCCTTCAGGTAATTCCAACAACTCGGAAAAGGTTCCTACATTCCAAAACGCCAGCAGTTGTTGGGCCGTGCCTTTCATCTTGTGGTCGGGAATAGCCGAAACAGCTTGTAAGTCAGCAGCCACATTTGTTGGCAGTCCTTCACTGCTCATTCCGTTTGTCTGTGTTTCAAGTGTACTAGAAATGACATCGCAATAATCGGCCTCTTCCGTTTTGCAAGTGCCTAGCGCATTTTGTGCCGCAATGAAATCACCTTTTGCAACTTCCATTAACGCTTTGTCTTTGTCGGAAAGCAAATAATCAAGAGACAAAAGTTGCTGTTCGACTACAGTCCAGTTTTCTTCTTCTTCTTCCAAATCAAATTGAAGTTGCAAAAGTTCATCCAAATCACGGTGTTGTGCGGTGAGGTAATGAGCATAGTCCATTTCCATAATCTGTCTTGTAGACAGGCCTCCTGTTTGGCCCGCTTGCACTAGTGCTTTGTAAAATGGATAATAATCGGTCTTGGCCAATTCGGTCATTACACCTGCGCGAAGCGGAGAATTGGCGAGCATGGCTTGTGCCATGTGCCAGCCTTGTAATGCTGGTTGACGTTTTAGTGTCAGCAGAAGAATATCATCGGTTACTTTCGGTGCTGCATCCATCAAAGCATTTCTTACCTCAATACTGGTTTTTGATGCGTCCTGAATAATACTCTTGAGTTGTGGACCAGTGCCGTTGTTTGCATATCCATCATAGGTGGCTTTGAGTTGTTGTTCGATTGTGTGTGCCGATTGAATGCCCACAACAATACCACCTGGTGTTTGGCCAACGCCTCCAATGTGAGATGGACAGGCGTTTGATAGATTTACACCAGTATAAACAAGGCCAATGCCTGGAGTTCGACAGTCTGGACGGAATACAATGGGGGCATCATGTACATAATCATAATAGCTGCCGTCCATTTGCTCCATGAGTTTTAACTCACGTTCATTCGGATATTCGTTTTCATCTTCTGGGTCTGGCGTGCAGTCTTCAAAAAACTTGTTACCAGCACTTATGCTCGGGTTGGTGCCTTGGTAGAAACCTTGCGAACTAGGAATTCCAAAAACCTCTTCGCCCCACAAACCTATGTGGTAGCTGTTACTGTTGTTTCCATTAGATGTTCCATATTCATTGCATAACCATTGCAAGCCCGTGTCAGCACCAACCTCCTCTTTGCGGTTGTCATTGTACACCATGCTTGCCGCATGCAGGTTGGTAAAGTAGTTTTTGTAAATCTGTGTAATGTGGTCGCCACTGTTGTTGATGGCTACACCAAACGTTTCAATTCCACCTGCGGCATCAAAATGGTTTTCTTCTATTGTGTAGCCTTGGCACTCTTGCAAGTAAAGACCATAAGTAGGGATATTGCCCGGGTTAGTTACTTCTAGCCAATTGAAATCGCTACGAGTTATTTTGCTTGATGCAAATCCTGTAAATAAAACACCACCACGATTGTTGATAAACTGAGCATGGTCTATGTATGGAAAGAACCCTTTCATCGGGCCGCTTGCATTCACTGCACGATTCAAGTTTTGGAATAGGTTTCTGTCCGTGCCCAAGTCTCTGATGCGGAAGGTGGACATTGCAGCCACAATTCCGTTGCCACGTTCATCCACTGTTTCAACAGGCACTAAGTAATCGAAAGTACTTCCATATATTCTTATTCCAATCACGTCCCACATCGTAATTCCAACCGTTGTGGATTGACCTTCGAAATGTGAAATTTCATTGGTCTCAAACAAACAATTATAGAAGTAGGATACATTGTTGATTTGCACGTTTTGCGAATTCTTGTTGTGGTATGACATGAATTCAATCGCCTTCAAATTGTTTTTAAAATTGGAATTCGTTGCACGAATTATTCCACCTGTTTTCGACCAATCCAAATTTGAATAATGTGTTGGCCCGGTATTCTTGATTGTCCGAATACCAGTTCGTGCTTCTTCAATCAATGCGTTGTTTGTCAACTGTACCAAACCTTGGTTTGTAGTGTTCTGCGAAAGCAGATTGTTACCCCACACTTCAATACCTTCCCATAGACCGGGACAAAGTGTGCCTATGCAACCTCCATTGATGTAGAACTTACCTCCGGGTTTCACAATGATTTTGCCATGTTCGGGCATCCACAATCGGCCTTTTAATGTGAGAGTGGCACCTGCTTCCACCGTGATGTCACCCTTGCAAATTCGGATTCCTTCCCACGTAGGAGTTGCGCCACCAAAAATGGTGGTGGTTGAACCATCATGGGCACAGTAGTCGTTGTATACAGTGTGAAGATGGTCAACGTATAGGCTGTAATACCACCTGCCCAATTGCTTGGGTGTTAATGCAACAGAAGCCTCGCAGTAATCCATTAAATTATTGGTGCATATCGATGGGTCTTCTGCGCAAGCCACACCGCATACTCCCGGATGAACTCCGTTGGCATCAAACATTTCTTGGCCTGTGGGTGTATCGTCACAATAATCTTCGCAATTGTAGCAAATACTTCCACCGCCATAGAGAACAGTATGTGGTAAGCAAAATGCATGACCTACCTCGTGCAGTATCTGCCTTGAACAAGACCAAATGTGGTTGCCATACGCACTTTGATAATCACACCAGTCATCAGCATAATGACTGAAGAGAACCCAAGATTCGCGGATAACCACCCAGTCAACACCGTATGACGAATACCCATGTTGGCCATAGCTGCCGGGATTCTCAATTCCATCATCAGTAAAGTCCCAACCGATTGGAAAATCGGGTACGGTAACGTTTCCACATTCAAGGTCGAAGCTAATTGGGCCTAACACAACATCTTCATCGTTATCAAAAAAGTAAATATTTATTCCATCTCCACTTGATGCAGGAAATGTTCCAACAGATTGACTTGGATTCCAAACGTGAAATTCAACATGGTTTACTCTGAATTTGAAGTCATAAGGAAGGTTCGGAGTTGTGTTCCCAATAGGTAAATTCATTTGTGGATTGTTCTCAAGCCGATTGTTCATTCGCCATACTATGGCATCTGCAAAGGTAAATGCGTTAACAGACTCATTGATTCCGTCTAAATTCCCATCAGCCATTTGACCAACTGTTATACCGTCCCATGTTGCCGCAAAATTCATCGGATTGAAAATGTCACCATTCCCGTCTCCACCATCTTGATGATAAAAGTGAAAATTGAGATTGATTGTTAGTTCAGGAGAATACTGGTCAGGAATGAATTTAACCGTTTCGTTTTGGTTATAAACACATGGTGAACCCATTGTAAAGCAATAACTGTCCTGTGCTTTTGTATGAGTGCCAATGCTCAGCATCACAAGGAGAACGGACATGCTCTTATAAAATAATGTAAGCGCATTTCCTCTTTTAGCGTATAGCACTTTCTCTCGTAAGTTGTTGATTGTATTCATTTTTGTTTTTGACCATCGGGAGATTTTTTCTGCGAAAAGCCCGAAGGCAAGTTTTCTTTTCGCAACTGTAAATGTATGTTGATTATAGTTAGGTAATTTGGCTGAATTGCTCACGCAAAGTCAACCGTATATTTCAGTTCTGTCTGGCTCCCGTGCTTGATGCACGTGCTTCAATTTTCGCATTTGTGCCCTCCGTTTATTTTGTGCAGCTCGCGCTACAGTTTCTCATAACGTGTGGCGGCTTGGCGCTGGGCTTTTTTGCTCTTTCCTGCAGTTATTTAAAAGGACTTGGTTTGAGTTTGAAAACTTCGGCTAGCTAGAAGGACGAAGAGCAAAAAAGACTTGCGCCAAGGTGCGGTTATGCGTTCGTGCTAATCTTTCTTATAGAGTATTTGCCGTTTTTGAAATCAGTCTCATTTCTAAACAACATCTCGAATTGGATTACTCATTCCTTTATGACCTTGTACCGATATAGGTTTTCGTTGGCCTCGACTATCACAAAATAGCTTCCTTGGGCATGATTGTGAAGGTCTATGGTTACTCGTTCTGCAACATCGTTACCTGAGTACGATATCATTTCACCAAGCAAGTTGTAAACCCTTACAGAATTTATATTCGTTGACTTGGTAAAATTAATTTGAAAATAATTGCCTGTTGGATTGGGATAAATGTTGGGTAGGCTTTCAAGGTCATCGTAAGCATTAATTACATTTGTAACACATTCGATGGTTGAACGCCACAATTCTTGACCATGTGTTACGTCATCCGCAAAGAAGTAAAGTCTATTCTGAAATTTAACAAACTGTTCATACCCTTCTAAATTACCTTCATCCACAATATCGTGTAGCAACGATATATCATTACCATCATAAGCATATAGCTCTCCGCCTATTACCTCATCGATGTATCCTATTAGAATTAGCTTGTCACCAAAAGCGAATTCAGGCTGTGCAAGCACAGGTTGTGAGTCAATTAAAATTGGTTCAGAACCATTTGCGCTCCACTTCCACAATTCAGCACTATCGTCCGTTGGTTGAGCGAGAAAGTAATATTCATTATTCCAAAGCGTAAAACCACCGCCAAAACCAGAAGATGGTCCTGGGTTGATATCTTCAGGTTCAGGATTCGCATTAACACCATCGTAATAGTACAATTCCCATCCTGTCTCGTTGGTATAGGCGTAAAAAACAAGATTCTCACCAACTGCCATTAGAGGAATTACGGTATATCCTATATCGCCTGTTTGAAAATCGGTAATGATTGAGAGTGAAATACCATCGTATTTCCAAATTTCACATCCGTTGTTGCCATCATTCAGTTTGAAATACAAGTTTGGGCCTGCGGAAATTGGTTTAGGGTCATAGGCGCAAACGGTTGACTCGGTTCCAACTGCGATGGATTGAACGAGTACGCATTCTGAGCCGTTGAACTTGTACAATCCGGGTTCGTCAGTTTCTTCATCAATGTGGGTAAAGAAAACTTCACCATCATGCGTGCAAAGATTCCCAATCGAGCCTGTGTATATTTCGTTCGCAATACCCCCATCAAATTTAAATAATACATTTTCGTTTCCTCCTAGTCCTAGTTCCGCGTAAATAAATAAAGTTGAACTGACAGAAAGCATTTTATGAACTATTTCATTACCGCCAGCCAAGTCTATTTCAGATAAAAGATTCCCATCATATTTCCAAATACTATTACCTTGAATACTCGATGACCAGAAATAGAGGTCAGTTCCAACCGCTGTCAAATGACCTATACTTGCGCTTTCAGGTCCTGGTGAGATATCAGTCACCATGTTAGTGATTGTTCCGTTCGTTCGCCAAATTTCATCCCCATTTACTCCGTCATTCGCCATAAAGTAGAGCCAGTCATCACCGATTACAGCAGTTTCATTATCAGCGTACAGAAACATTGATTGATCTGAACCATTCGGCCCTGGATTTATATCGTGCACCAATTCAAGATACTGCGCATGCAATGAGGTCGGAATCGCGAATAGAATGTTGAAAGCAATGAACGCTCTCAATGAAACAAAAAGTACATTTTTCATTTATATTGATTTTAATCTTTGCTTACTCTATTCGGTTTTCAGCTTCCCCGTTTTAGTTGGTCATTTTTAGCGCGCGATTGCAAATTAGAACTGTCGCCCAAGCATGACGCATAACTCATAAATATACGTATGTTCATACATTTGAATTCAAATATATCCCAGTTCTGCTTTACGCATGTTTGTATTCATTCATTCTGTTGAAATCACCTTGTTTTTTTAGTATTTTACTTCCAAAGGCGTGAAAAAATTAGTCCATTTTTATTGCCAAATAATACAAAATGCGAAGTGCGTGTTTTGTATTAAGGCTCCTCCTCACAATACAAAATGCGCACTTCCCAAAACCCCAATTTCATCCACGAATAAAGCCCTAAAATTTGTAATTCTGGTAATTTGACCAAAAATTACGTATTTCTACGCATCAACACTTTTCACCGCCACCAAATATACAGCCCCCATCTTCACCCACAAAAAACCTCATCACCGAATGGTGATGACACTTCCTCACCGACTGGTGATGACACGGCCTCACCGAATGGTGATGACACGGCCTCAACCCCCCCAAAAAATCCCTCCCCAAAAAACCATCGAAACATTTCCCCGTTTCATCGACTTATTCTCGCCGTTATTTGATTTGTCCGGTTTCGACCCCAAGTTTCAGTAAGCACCACACCTGATTAAACTCCATCCCCAACAACCCTCACATTCTCCGCCAACTCCGCCCTTAATCTTGCTGTACCTATTAATAAGGTATGCTGTGCTTCCAATCCGCACTTTTCGAGCCTTTGGGTCTTAAGCTTAATTTGCTTTCTGACCCAGACGAGGTCGGAACCGGCCAGGGTTTGGCTGTGGTGGATCACAAAATTCAGATAAGATAATGCCCGGATGCTGGCTTCCTGAGCAATTTTCATTTCGTCGGGCGCAGATTGGACTAAAACAGATACTGAATCGGTAAAAAATAATTCTCCTATTTCTCCCTGAGACAAATCGAGTTTTGCTCGCAGCTCTGGAATTCCATAATCTTTTTAAGCGGCCAGCGGATTTTACTTTTTTGAATTCAAAACTCATTTTTTAGTTTACACTTTTCTTGTTTACAAATGTTTGTAAACAAGAAAAGTGTAAACAAAATTCTGCTCCACTGAAAAAAATTCTCGGAAATTACCTCCTGAATCGAAATCGGACTGAAAAAATTCCCGAAAAATGGCGCGCGTCATCTTTTTGCCCCGAAAAATTCTCCGGGTCATCTTTTCGGACGCTCTGCCAACCGTTTAAACAGTTGAATCTAAAAAGCACGGCGGTCACAAAAGTCCCGGAGGGACGACCTTTTGGTAGTTTGTAATTGGATGCCAAAATGTCGCCCCGCTGGGGCTTTGGGGATAGCGCCGGAATCATTTCTACCAAAGGGCCGCCCCGCTGGGGCTTTGTGATTCGAGTTAATGACACATAAGAAAAAGTCCCGGAGGGACGACCTTTTGGTAGAAAAAGCGCGGCGGTCTGACAACAGTCCCGGAGGGCAATGTCATTAAGTTAAGGTCTTTTTATAAAATAACATTCGACCCTATCCGGGTCGTTTGATCATTGCAAACAGAATGTGCTACAAACGTTTGATCCATTCTGGATCAGGAGATGCGTGTAATCAATGGGGTAAACGATCCAGGATGGATCGCATGTTTATAG
>JANNEQ010000147.1:0-4780 GCA_031378885.1 Flavobacteriales bacterium | reverse complement strand
GTATCACAACAATGTTGTAGCCCAACTCAAATTATTCTAACAAACCGCCGTGTACCAGACCGGTACGCACGGTGGTGTGAGAGGACAGTAGAGATAACTTTGTTCCGTAATAAAGCTATCTTTACTTCCTACTCGATTGTCCTGTGTATTGATTATATTGGTCAACAGATCTGCAGCTTTGAAAGAAAAGAGCCGTCGGATGAGACTATTTTAAATTTACACATTGTACAGAATTTAATTTATAATTCGTTAATCAGAATTCATGTATCAAAAATTTTTCTTTTTTGCTATTGTACTCTTTATCTACAGTAATCGCTCATGCGCTCAATGGATTGATGGTGATTCATTTTCGAAAAAAACGGTCTGGTTCAATACGGACTATCCCGTAGCCATGAATCAACTTACCGAAAAGATTGCCGTTGTGGTGGTTACAGACCCCGGTTGTGTAGAATGTGAATATTGGATTGCCCAACTTCAATCGAAAACATTGAGAATGGCAGAAGTGCAGATGGTTCAAATTATCCCCGGAAATTCCGATGCACCTTTATCGCGTCAGGAGGTTCTTCAATATATTCAGGAAAATAAAATCAATCACCCAGTGGGTGTTACCGACCAACTGATGACCATTTCCGGTGCACAGGAATCTCCGCTGCCATACTTTATATTGTACGAAAGAAACAGCAAACAAGCCCTGAGTGCAAGCGGAGCCAAAGGCTTCAACGAAGTAATGAAAAGATTGGATGAATTATCGGAAGACAAAGATTTTATGGGCTTATGCAGCAAGTACGTAGCCAAACCATCTGTAGAACAAAACTGGTGGGCCGATCCTTTGATAGAAAATCCGGGCTATCTGGCAATAAATGCAGACAGCGGATTTATTGCAGTCGCAGAACCCTCTCACAATAGAATTGTGGTGATGGATGGCAGCGGAACCACACAATATATAATAGGTAGTGGTGCAAGTGGATTCAAAGACGATCAATTGAACAATTCAAGATTTGATCAGATACACGGGATGACATTTATTGGCGGAGGCAAAATGCTTATTGCAGATACCTACAACCATAAAATAAGGTTAGCCGATTTCTCTGCCCAAACTGTCTATAATGTACTCGGAAATGGAACATTCAATGCGAATAAAGCGGATACGATCAAAGGCGTTCGCGGATCTTTCGGGCTTCCTGTGGATGTAGAGCTATTCGGAAAGAGAATTATACTCGCTTCGGCATTGCAAAACCGGTTGTACGAATTTGATTTAGAAAGAGGCTACGCCAAAGCATTTTGCGATTTACCCGAAAGAGTAGGAGAGAATCGCCGTGACGTCAGACCACTTAATTTATCCGCTTCAGGAAAATTGCTTTATGTAGTAATGAATGATGGCAGCGTAATAGAAGTAGATACCAAGGGCGTCACGAAAGAGATTTTCAGGCCCGCTACATCGGCAGAAAAAGTAACTTCGGTATATCAATGGAAAAAAAATCTGATTGCATCAGTTCCATTTCAAAACAGAATAATGGAAATAGCCGAAGGGAAATTAATTCCTATAGCTGGCACCGGACAACGAGGAGAGCTCAACTCGAAAGCGGATTCTGCTTCTTTCAACCGACCGTTTGATCTGGCCACAATGAACGGGGAGATGTTGATTTCCGATCGCGGAAATTTTCAGATCAGGAAACTAACTTCGCCATCGGGAGGTAGAGTAAAGGCAATTCCTGTTCGCCCGGGTATTGATATTATTGGCGATGCAGTAGCCCATGAAACCGGTGAGCCTGTGGCAGCCGATACATTATTTCTCAATAAATCCATACGCACTTCACATGCAAAAATCAAATTGGATTTGCAAGGTTATCAGTTGGATCCCGAAGGAGTAAGTGCTATTGACATGGATCCACTGCCCGGTGTGACCATGGTTTCTGAGCGAATTACGGAAGATTTTTTCGAACTCGATATTTCATCTGAAATTCAGATGGACGATATTTATATCGAAGTTTATCTCACCCTGAGACATCCCGAACATCCCGAGGTAGTGATTGTGAAACGCGCGTTTCTTGACATTCCTGTCATCTGGCAGGAAACAGGTAAAGGAAGTCCTGAAATTGTTTATCAGCCGAATTTGTTGCCGGGGTAAATTGTAATTGATTTTAAAAATTCTAATGCTGCAATAGAAATATTTTTCATAAATCGTGTTCAAAATATAAATATTACAATTTGATAAATGAGATACTATTATAGTATTTATTGTCGGAGATCAACCGCAAAAAATATACTCCTGAACTCAAATTTGAAATAGGTATTTCCATGTTACTCTGAGCGAATTTTACAGGAATTGAATGAGAGATTTGCATTTTGGTATCGAGTATTTCAATTCCTGAAACACTATATGTCGACGGCAATGTTAGACGCAATGTTTCTCCTGCCGGGTTAGGGTAAATGTTGAATGGATTGGTTGTGAGTGCGGGCGCGGAAACAGCTTCGTCCATGCACACTACCACACAATCGAAAAAGCCACCACCAGAATTTTCCTGTAGTCCGTCGGTTGTGTCCCAATTGATAGAAGAAGTATAGAATGACATGTAAAGTCTGCTGTTATTCTTACTAAGTGAATAAAGGCGATCACCGCCGTTTGCTCCTATATAGGTTCCCCATATCCGGTTACCATCACTATCAAATTTTGTTACAAAACCGTCGAGAGAAGTACCGTTGTCTGGTGCGGAGACGTTTAGTGTCCCCGCTGTGCTAATGCCATTAGTGGACGAAGTAGATCCTCCCATGTAAATGGAACTTTCTTCAACCAGAAGACATCTTGCCCTATCAACTGTTTGACCATCGCCTCCATAGAAAGTACACCATTCCGGCAAACCATTTTCATTGAATTTTGCCAGAAAAGCATCTCCCTCTCCAATAAGATTTTCCTGAAAAGCTCCGCTTGTGGACAATGTGGAACCCGAAGTTGAATAGCCTGTCAGATAAATATTCCCTTGAGTATCTGTTTTAGAATCTTCAATAATGTCAGTATTCTGTCCCCAGTAAGTACCCCAAATTAACATACCTTGATTGTTAAATTGTGCCAGAAAAGGTGATTCATCTGTTTGCAGGGCCGACTGAAAGCTATTGGCACTGGCAATTCCGGATTGAGATTTGGTGCTTCCTGTGACATTTATTTTTTCTGTTCCAGAACAGCTTATCTCCAAAATAATATCCTCTTCTGTTCCGCCGTAATAAGTACACCACGTGGGTATGCTATCCTCAATTTTCATGAGAAAACAATCATCATTTTCGCCCGCAGAATGTTGTGTCATTTGAACTGAACCGAAGGCTAAATCGTTAGAACTTGTTTTTCCAGCGATGTACATGTCGCCCTGGTTGTCAAATGCAATAGTCTGGCAAACATCGCCAGAATTTCCACCAAAATAGCTACTCCACAATAAGCTGCCACTGGATGAGAACTCCGCTACGAAACAATCTACAGCTCCTCCATACTCCATTTGAAATCCATTGTTGGCTATTCCATTCATTGATCCAGTTAGTCCGACTATGCAGATATTTCCCTGTGGCGAAATAGCCGCATCCATGAGGTAGTCATAGTCATTGGCTCCAAAGTAAGTACACCAGGATACATGTCCGTACGGATCAAGTAAAGCCACAACTCCATCGAAAGAACCCCCAATCTCAGTTTGATAAGCGCCAACAGTGGCAAGGCCTCCGGATAATGTGTTTCCTGCAATTACTGAAGACCCGTTTTCGAGATTCAGAATTTTAAATTCAGACTCATCGTCGTTACCACCAAAGTAGGTGGCCCAAACAATTTCTTGTTGGGCATAGAATGTAAAATGGAATACTAAAATAACAGAAAGGAGTACAATGTTTTTCATTGGTCAAATGGAGTTTAATTCTTTTAGGGAATAACTGTGCTAAAACTAAATTGTTATGCTAAAATTAATAGAAAATGAATTCTGACCATTTTATATTTCCAAAAATGGTCAGAATTTTTGGATTAATCTAGTTTTTTATGGTCGTAATGGTTTTGGCAGAACCATCGGCAAATACAAACCTATGCACAAGAAGACCATTGGGTAGGCTTAATTGTGGATCGATGGCCACAATAGCATCATAACCTTGCTTTAGTTTGAACCGGCTGGTGTACAATGTTTGCCCTTGCCCATCAATAAGTTCATAACCAAACTCTAGATTTGTCGCGGCCTGTAAGTGTATGCTAAAGGTATTTCCTTTTATAGGAACTTCAAATACAGTGGCATTAAGTTGATTGGCCTGTAATGATGAATTTACCATTGTTTGCTTAACCTCGCGGAAGAAATGTACGAAGGGTTCGCCTTCATATCGGATTCCTATCCAATAAAGACCGGGTTCAAGGGTGAATGACGGTAATATCCAATCGCCATTGATATTATAAATATCCGGTTTGGTCCAATGTGCAGCGGGTCGTTCATCAGGACCAGACATAGAGCCATCTATTTTATTGTAGGTAATTTCCGCGAGTAAAGGATTGGTGGCAGAAGGTGGTCTGCAGAAATGACTTATGTAAAATATATCATCGTGTACATTGATTAGGTTGTCATTATTGTAATCCACATCATCAGAAAGATCGGTGTTCCAGTTTAGGTTTTGAAGATAGCAATCTGTTAAACCACTTGTAGAATGATCTGGTTCAGATGGATCAAAATAGCCACCTCCAAAGTTACAGGTCAATTCGCCGCAGATTTCATCGGCAATAAGATCGTCGATATTGGACTGGTTGTTCATGAAATCCACAATACCAGGC